>CADAQZ010000001.1 GCA_902790175.1 uncultured Eubacteriales bacterium
TGGCGGAGAAGGAGGGATTCGAACCCTCGAGACGCTTTTGACGCCTACACGATTTCCAGTCGTGCGCCCTCGACCAAGCTAGGCGACTTCTCCACGTATTCAATTGTGCGGTCCGGGAGGGTCAGTCCCGAATCATCAACAGATGATATTATAGCACAGCGCGGGCGCGATTGCAATACCCCGACAGGGAAAATTTATGTGAAATGGACTTTCGGTAAACAGGCGCGGCGATCGGGCGCCGCAGCGCGCGCTGATCAGATTAAAAAAGGTTTAAAATCCGGCGAATCCTAGCGACAGCAGGTCCGTTTCGTGTTATAATGGGTTATATAAGGGACGTGCGTCGAAAGCGGCGCTGTAATCGTCCGCGCAACCGAGGGAGGGACGAAATATGAGCGATTTTGTCATCATGACGGATTCCTCGTGCGATCTGCCGGCTTCGCTGGCCAATGAAATGGAGCTGACCGTGCTGCCGCTTTACGTGGACGTGGACGGCCAGAAATACACCAATTACCTGGACGAGCGCGAGATCTCCTTTTCGGAGATCTACGCCAAGCTGCGCACCAAGTGCCCGGCCAAGACCTCGGCGGTCAACACCAACGACTTCATGGAGCCGATGGAGAACCTGCTGAAGGCCGGAAAGGACGTCCTCTACATCGGCTTCTCCTCCGGCCTCAGCGGCACCTACAACGCCGGCGCAATGGCCGCGCGGGAGCTGTCGGAAAAGTATCCCGAGCGCAAGATCTACACCTGCGATTCGCTGTGCGCCTCGCTGGGCCAGGGCCTGCTGGTGTACCACGCCTGGCAGGAAAAGAAAAAGGGCAGGACGATCGAGGAAGTGCGCGATTTCGTCGAGGACAACAAGCTGCACCTGTGTCACTGGTTCACGATCGACGATCTGATGTTCCTCAAGCGCGGCGGGCGCGTGTCCGGCGCGACGGCGGTGGTCGGCAGCATGCTGAGCATCAAGCCCGTGATGCACGTGGACAACGAGGGGCACCTGATCAAGGTGGACGTCGCGCGCGGGCGCAAGGCCTCCATCAAGGCGCTGGCGGACCGCGCGGAAAAGCTGGGCGTGGACCTGCAGAACCAGACGATCTTCATCTCGCACGGCGACTGCATCGACGATGCCAACTACCTGGCGGACATCATGCGCAACCGCTTTAACGTGCGCGACGTGTTGATCAACTACGTCGGCCCGGTGATCGGCGCGCACTCCGGCCCCGGCACCATCGCGCTGTTCTTCCTGGGAAGAGAGCGCTAAAGAAACAATCGGCGGCAGGATATGCCAGGGGGCATATCCTGCCGCTTTTCAGAGGTCAATATGCAGACACTGGATATCATCGCCCACATCCGCACGGACTTCCCCGCCAAGTTCGGCATCCCCCGGCAGAGCGGACTGGCCGACGCGCTGGAGGGCGCGATCGTGTTCACCGAGAAGTATCGCGACCCGAGCGCGCTGCGGGGCATCGAGGGCTACAGCCACCTGTGGCTGATTTGGCAGTTCTCCGAATCGGTGACGGAGCGCTTCAGCCCCACCGTGAAGCCGCCGCGCCTGGGCGGGAATCGGCGCGTGGGCGTGTTTGCCACGCGCTCGCCCTTTCGGCCCAATCCGCTGGGGCTTTCGTGCGTGCGGCTGGAGGGCGTCGATTGGAGCACGCCCCAGGGGCCCGTGCTGCGCGTGCGGGGCGCGGACCTGATGGACGGCACGCCGATCTACGACATCAAGCCCTACGTGCCCTACGCGGACTGCCATCCCGAGGCGAGCGGCGGCTTTACCGACGCCATCGACTACCGTCCGCTGGCCGTGGACTTTCCCCCGCCCCTGCTTTCGGGCATCCCCGAGGGCAAGCGCGCGGCGCTTTTGCAGGTGCTGGAGCAGGACCCGCGTCCCGGGTATCGCGGCGACGGCGACGAGAAGCGCTACGGCGTGCAGTTCGCCGGCTTCGACGTGCGCTTCACGGTGGACGGGGATACGTTGACGGTCGTCGAGGTCGTGAGGATATGAAAAAGCGCCGTCGCGAAACGCGGCGGCGCTTTTGTGCACATTTTACGCAATCTCCAGCGCGATCTCCATCATCCTGGTGAACGTAGTCTGCCGGTCCTCGGCAGGGAGGGCCTCGCCGGTCACGAGGCTGTCGGAGATGGTCAGCAGCGCCAGCGCGTTCTTCCCCGCCGCGGCGGCGTTCAGATAGAGCGCGTAGGCCTCCATCTCCACGCACAGCGCGCCCAGCTTTTGCAGGATCGGCGCGGCGCTGTAGCCGCCCTGGCCGTAGAACACGTCGCTGGAGTAGATCGGCCCGGGCACCAGGTGTACGCCCTGCCGCTTCGCGGCGTCCATCGCGGCGTTGAGCATCTCGTAGGAGCCGCAAGGCGACAGCGTGCCGTGGAAGCCGAACTGGTGGCCGTAGTTGGAGTCGGTGTAGGCGGTCATGCCCGCCACCACGTCGCGCAGCTGCAGCTTGTCGGTCAGCGCGCCGGCGGAGCCGATGCGGATGATGTTTTCCACGTCGTAGAAGTTGAACAGCTCATAGGAATAGATGCCGATGGAGGGCATGCCCATGCCCGAGGCCATCACGGACACCTTCTTGCCCTTGTATTCGCCGGTGTAGCCCTGCACGCCGCGCACGTTGTTCACGAGCCGAGCGTTTTCAAGGTACGTCTCGGCGATGAACTTCGAGCGCAGCGGGTCGCCGGGCATCAGCACGGTGCGGGCGAACGCGCCCTCCGGGGCGTTGATGTGGGGCGTAGGAATCTTGCTCATGCTCAAACCTCCCTGTATGTGTTTCGTTCAATCCAGTAAAACCTGCATGCCGCTGTCGCCGAACACGCGCAGCAGCTTCGCCGCGTAGGCCTCGTTCGCCTCCAGGAAGTCGCCGGCGCTCTCGATCACCACCAGCTCGCGCTCCCTTCGCTCGCCCAGGCAGTCGGCCAGGGCGTCCAGGTTGCCGCCGTAGTAATCCGGCAGCGACAGCTTTTCCTTCAACTCCGCGTGCAGCGCGGCGCGGCTTTCCATCTGCTTTCCGTTCAAGATGATCATTTCATGTCCTCCGGAAACATCTCGGTAAAGGTCTGGTAGTGGTCGTCGGTGTAGTAGTAGAGGCCGTCGTTTGAGAACAGCACGCGCTGCGCGCCGCGCTTCTTGCCCTTGTAGTTGGCGTCGCACTCAAACCACTTGCGGCCCTTCCTGTCGGGCAGCTGGCCCTCGTAGTTCCCGAAGCGGTCGCCGCCGATGCTCTTGCCCGGGGCCACCTCGCCCACGTAGTTGTAGCGGCTGTCCCAGCCCAAGTCTTTGGCCTCGGCCTTGGTGATGAAGTTCTCCGGCAGTTCGCCGTATATAGACAGGTAGTTGACGATCTGCTGCGGGTCCGTGACGGGGAGCTCAAACTCGACTTCGGTCTGTTTGTCCTCGTCGCCATTGTAGACTTCAGTCTGTTCTTCCGTCTCGACGTCCTCCAGGCCATAGAGGCCGCGCAGCAGGTCTCGCCAGTCCTCCGCGGCGGCGACCGTCAGCGCCGAAAGCGCCAGCAGCGCCGCCAACAACAGCCCCAGCAGCCGCCTGGCATGTCCGTGCATCGTATCACTCCCCTGCTTTGGCAGCCTTTTTCGCCGCCAAAAGCGCTCATTTCCTTCGGTATTGCCGCTTGCGCGCGCCCTTCGCGGCATGGATGCCATAGAGCGAAGCGCTGCTCGCGTTCGCGGCGTCGTCCATCGGCAGCGCGGGCATCAGCCCGGTGCACTCCGTGCAGGACGCCACGTCCGGGATCTCCCGAAGGGCATCGTCCCGGTCCTGTTCCTCAGGCTTCACGCGATCACCTCCCGCGGACAGTCTGCCCGGAAGCGTCGCGCGCTATAACCATATTTTAACCGAAACCGCCGCCTTCGTCAACCCGCCACGGCGGTTTTCGGGCGCGTTATTACGGTTTTTGAGCATTTCATGGGCGGTTTTTGACCGACGCGCCCTTGAACGCGGGCCGTAACTATGATATAATGCGTGCCATGAGGTGTTAAACGATGTCCAAGAGAAGATACGGCAACAATATACGCATCCCGGACGATCCGCCCAGCAGCCCCGGCTTCGTGGGGATCATCATACTCTTCGCGATCCCGGAGCTGTTCACCAAGCTGATCGGCGGCTATCTGCTCTACAAGCGCATCCACAATGAAACGACGCGCCGGCGCTACCAGACGTATCGCCGCTACGCCAGCGCCATCGCGGATCGCGCCACCGTGAGCATCCGCGGCCTGGCGGCGGAGATGGGGCGCTCCACCGGCGACGTGCTCAGCGATCTGCAGACCATGATCGACGAGGGCATGATCGGCGGCAACGCCTACATCGACCGCAGCCACATGACGCTGTACATGGACGCCAGCGAGCGCGACACCGTGGAGACGGAGTTCGTCAACCCGGTCGTGAACGTGTTTGTGAACGCGGACAGCCGCGCCCAGACCGTAGCCGAGGCGAAGGCCTCGCAGGCCTCGAAGGCCTCGCAGGCCCGCAAGGACGCCGAGGAGAAGGCGGCCGAGCCCAAGCACGCCAGGCCCGAGCCCGTGAAGAACGACCTGGACAGCGAAAACCTCGAAGAGAAGCTGCGCGAGATCCGCCAGCTGAACGACGAGATCGAGGATCGCGCGGTTTCCGACCGCATCGACCGCATCGGCGAGCTGACGGCCAGCATCTTCCGCGTGGTGCGCGAAAAGCCCGAGCACGCCGAGGAAGTGCGCAAGTTCATGAACTACTACCTGCCCACCACCCTCAAGCTGCTCAAATCCTACAGCCTGATGGAGAAGCAGAGCTACCAGGGCGAGAACATCCAGGCCTCCCGCAAGAAGATCGAGTCCGTGCTGGACACGCTGACCCACGCCTTTGAGCAGCAGCAGGACCGCCTGTTCAAGACTGAGGCGCTGGACGTGGAGACCGACATCAGCGTGCTGGAGACCATGATGGCCAGCGACGGCCTGCTGGGTAACCAGAGCGAGCTCCGCGCGGGCGGCGGACACTGATAAACAAACCGACGTCGGTATATAAACGGGGGACGGCAAACGCCGTCCCCTGTTATATATATTCAGTGATGTCAAAAGATCCTTCGACTTCACTGGCGCTCCGCTCAGGATGACTTTTCGGCGGGCTGTCATTCTGAGCGAAGGCGCAGCCGAAGTCGAAGAATCTTGCTCATTTTATTCAAACCAGTCGATGGGCTGGTTCGCGTAGTCGCCCACGTTGAAGGCCCAGTCGGTGAGGAAGGCCTCCCAGGATTGGCCGGTGGCGGCGTCCAGCGCGGCGACGAGGTCTATCTCCGTCAGCACATGCTCTTCGATCCCCATTTCGTAGAAGCTCCTGAGCCCCGCCAGCAGGTTTTCCAGGCCCATGGCCTGGCGCAGCTCGTGCAGCACCACCGCGCCGCGCTGGAGCACCACGATGTCGTACTCGCGCGCGTTGAACAGCGAAGCGTCGCTGGTCAGGCGCAGGCCGCCGGGCACGGTCTGCTGTAGCGCGGGCACCCACTCGCGGTTGACGGCCTTCAGGAACGCCTCGCGGCCCTCCGCTTCCTCCAGCAGTAGATATGCGATATACTCCCCGATCGCGTCGCTGAGCCAGGCGTCGGCCACCGGCTCCGCCGTGGAGGCCTGGCCGAAGTACTGCCGCGCCACGGCGGCGCGCAGGCGCATGGCGAGCGCGTCGGCGTTTTTCGCGCGAAACAGGTCGCTAGAGACCCACACCGCGCCGGGGTACTCCAGCGCGCCCAGCGGGTAGTCGCTCTGTGCGATGTCCAGCTTGCTGTACGGGAACGGACCGAACCATTCCTCGCAGCGCTCCACGGCGTTTGCGGCCAGATCGGCGGCGCGGGAGGCCGTGCCGCGGGCGTTCGATAGCACGCGCACCGTGACGCCGGAGGTCGTCTTGCGTTCGATCACCCGCCAGCGCCTGCCGAACGAGAGCGCCATCTCGCGCACGTTTTTGGCGGCAACGCGCCACGTGACCGCCTCGCCCGACGCCTCGCCGCGCTCGATTTCGCCCGTTCCGGCGAGGTCGTAGCCCGCAGGCAGCGTCAGAATCGCGTCGAAGTCCATCGGATCCGCGTAGAGCCAGCGCGTGTGCGGCAGCGGCTTTTTGAGGATGAAATCCCCGTGGTTCGCGTCGTACACGCCGGGGATGAAGCAGAACGCGCTCAGCCGAACATCCGTGTCGCCGACGCCCTGAAACGCGCCACAGCGCATCAGCAGCAGGTAGTAGTCGAACTCAAAGGCGCATTGTGCGCCGGGGGCGAGGTCGCAGTCCACGCGCAGGACCATCTCCTGTTCGCCCTGAAAGCCGAACCCGGTCGGTTTTCTGTCGCAGCGCACGTCGAGCAGGTCCACCCCCGCGGGGGCGTAGCCCGCGAAAAACACCTTCTCCAGGTCGTCCGACTCGTACATCAGCGCGCTCTCGCGGCGAAACATGTTGCCCGCGCAGTAGAACGACACGCTCTGCAAGCGCCCCGCCGATGGGTTGGTATAGATGAGGCGCTGCGTGATGCGCAGCGCCTGTTGATCGGCCAGGTATTCCATCGTGAGTTCGCAGCGGTTGCGCGCGGAAGCGACTTCGGTCTGTTCCTCGGCCAGCGCGCTGATCAGCGCGCTGAACACCACGCCGCCCGCCAACAGCACCGCCAGGGCGATGGCCAGGATGCGAACGAGCTTCTTGTTCCTCATAGACGCGCCCTCACTTCACGCCGCGGATCTTGCCCAGCGGCCAGATGACCTCACGCACGTGGCCCACGATGTCCTTCTTGGAGATGGGGCCGACGTTGTTGGCGTCGTTGCCGTCGTTGCCGTCGCCGCCCTCGACGTCCGGGCCGTTCCAGTCGCGGGAGTCGTGGCTGTTGTAGCGGTTATCGCCCACGACAAAGTACTCGTCCTCGCCCAGCGTGTAAGCCTCGTAGTCGAAGGGGCTGGCGCTGACGAAGAACTCGGCGAAGCGCTCGTCCAGCACCTCGTCTACCGTCTCGCCGTCCTGCTCGTAGAGCACGTGCGTCACGCCGCGCTCGCACTTGATCGTGTCGCCCGGCACGGCTACGACGCGCTTGACGAAGTACTCGCGGGTCTTGAGGATGCCGAGGTTGAACCAGTCGTGCCAGCGGTTCGGGTAGTGGCAGATGACCACGTCGTCGCGGTGCACGTCGCCGAAGCGCACGTCGGCCACCGTGACGAACAGGCGCTCGCCGTTGGCCAGCGTGTCGTTCATCGAGGAGCCGTCCACGCGGATGATGCGGAACAGGAAGGACTGGATCACCACCACGATCAGCACCGCCGACACCAGCGCCACCAGCCACTCGCGCGCCTCCTTCTTGACCTTCTTCTTGCGCGCGGTCACCTTGTCCTCGATCTCCGTGATCTGTTTTTCGACTTCGGTCTGTTTTTCGCCGTTCTCCAGCGGCTTGCCGTTGTTTTCGTCCATTTTCGTTCTCCTCACATTGATAGGCTATCGAATCGGGCCGAATCGGCCCAGCGGCAGCAGTATCCACCGCGCCCGGCCCAGTATGTCCGATTTTGAGATGGGGCCCATGTCCGCCATGCGGCTGTCATAGCTCTCGGCCCGGTTGTCGCCCAGGGCCAGGAATTCATCCGCGCCCAGGGTGACGGCGTAGTCTTCGGTGGGCGTGGACAGGTAGGGTTCGTCCACATGCTCGCCATTGATCGTGAGCGCGCCGCCGCTGAATACGACCTCGTCCCCCGGCAGGGCGACGATCCGCTTGACGTAGGTGTCGCTGCGACCGGGGAAGCGACACTCGACCACGTCGCCGGGCTCGGGATCGCGCGAGGCGTAGTCCCACCGCGTCACCAGCGCCACGTCGCCGCCGCGCAGCGTGTCCTCCATCGACGCGCCCGCCACGCGGATCGTGCCGAACGCGAACCTCTTGAGCGCCAGCCCCGCGCCCGCCGCCAGCAGGACAACCAGCAGGATCGCCAGCGCGCGGCGCAGGGGCTTCACGCCTCGGCCTCCCCCGCGCTCTCGACCAGCTTTTTCACGCGCTTCTCAAACACCGGGCGCTCCAGCATCACGATCCGCTGGCACTTTTCGCAGCGCATCTTGATGTCCGCGCCCACGTAGGTGACGCGCCAAAGATCGTTCCCGCAGGGGTGCGCCTTGCGCATCTTCACGAGATCGCCCACGTGCAGAAGCATGCTCTCGCCTCCCTGTCGTATTATAAAAGATGAATATTGCCTCAGTGTGAACTTTACAATAACGATTGGGGACGGGCTACCGCGGCAGCGCGAAGTAGTGGCTGCTGCCGGTGATGTCCGAGACGCACAGCGCCAACTCCCCGGCGTAGGCGGGCACCGCCAGCTCCCGCTGGAGCGCGCCATCCCGCCGGTTGCGGGCAAATTCCGCCATCACGGCGTAGCCCTCGGGCCTTAAATACCCCACGGACCAGTTGTCCACGACGTCCAGCGGGTCGGCGAGCTCCGGCAGGCCGGGCATGTCAACGGAGAAGTCCTCCAAAGAGACGTGGTAGAAGCCGATGCCCGCGCGAACGCTCGCATTACATACCGACGTCGGTTTGTTCTCGTCCTCCGGCAGCAACAGACTGTAGTCGGAGCCCGCCAGCCTGCGCCGCGCGATGTTCAGCGTCAGCGGACTGCGGTCGATGCCGATGAAGTTGCGGCCGTTGCGCCTGGCGGCCTCCAGCGTTGTGGCGCTGCCCGCGAACGGGTCGAGCACCCAGTCGCCGGGGCGCGAGGCGCACTTGACGATCCTGTCCAGCAGCGCCAGCGGCTTTTGCACGTCGAAGCCGGTGCGCTCCGGGTCCTTCTGCTGCAGGTGCGGCAGATCCTGCCACACGTCGGTGGGCGCGACGGGATCGTCGTCGTAGTAGGTGTAGACGCGGCCGTTCGAGCGGATCGAGCGATAGACGCGGCCGTCCGGGTCCACGTGGCGGCGCATGTGGCTGGTGCGCGGCGCGGTGCGCGGGGCCTTCACGGCCTCGATGTTGAAGTCGTAATCTTCGCCCTTGCGGTAGAACAGGATCACGTCGTGCTTGCGGGAGAAGTGGTGGATGCTGCGCCCGCCGCTCTGGTAGACCCAGACGATCTCGTTAAGGAAGTTCTCCTCGCCGAAGATCTCGTCCATCAGCAGGCGCACGTGGGGATGGGCGCGATAGTCCAGGTGGACGAAGATCATGCCCTGATCCGACAGCAGCCGCCGGGACAGCTCCAGCGCGCGGCGCATCATGGCGAGGTACTCGTCGCGGGTGCAGCGGTCGGAGAAGCTCTCCACGACGTAGCTGCCCTTGGCCCCGCGCCACTCCTTCTCGCCCACGCGCACGCGCATGTAAAAGCGGTCGCCGGTCATGAAGGGCGGGTCCATGTAGATCAGCTTGATCCGGCCCTCGTACTCGCCCAGCAGCGCTTCCATGCGCTCGGCGGCGTCGCCGAGGCAAAACAGGCCCTTGGACGCCCCGTTGGCCGCGTGCCGCTCCGCCGTCACCTGTATCCGCTCCAGCGCCATGGCCACCCCTCCTTTGTGCGATTATCGATATTATATCAGTTTTTGCGGGGCGTGGCAAGGGGGGGCGGGCGGACAAGGAGAATGGGTCGGCGCAGGGGCGGACTTTCCGCCGCATCGCCGCCCCTGCAGGGAACAATGGCCGCAACTCCACTTTTAACTCTCCACTCTTCACTCTCCACTCTCCGCTCTTCACTCTCCACTCTTAAAGCAGTTTCCCGTACTTCCCCGACACCCATCCGGCGCGGCCCAGGTAGTCCACCTTCAGCCAACGGGTGGCCTCGTCGATCTCGCCGAGCCAGGCGAGGCGGTCGCCCGCATGCGCGACGCCCAGCTTTTTGCCGGAGGTGTTCGGCGCGTCGCGGACGTAGCATTTGCCGCCGACGATTTTCACCAACCGGGGCGCGTTGGGCCGCGTCTCCAGCTTCGCCAGCGCCTTCTCCAGCGCCGCGCAGGTCTTGGGACCACACACGCCGTCCGCGTCCAGCTTGTGATCGCGCTGGAACGCCCTGACCGCCAGCTCCGTGGCGTCGCCGAAGTCGCCGTCCGCGCCCCACCGGCCGCAGTCGTAGCCCAGGCGGATCAGGTCGGTTTGGAGCTCCTTCACGTCCGCGCCCTCGCAGCCGTTCTTCAGCAGGCGGTCGCCCAGCTTCGGCGCCTCGGCCTGGATCGCGCCGTAGTCAAAGTACTTCGTCATCAGGCCCCAGAAGTCCGGCTTGCGCGACAGCAGCTTCGTCCTGCAGACGCCGCTCATCACGCCGCGCGCCTCGATCAGATACCAGTCGCCGCGGGGCTTGGCTGCGTCCACGGGTTTGTAGAGGAAGGCCACGTGGGTGATGTCCGAGGCGCGCTCGCCCCAGAACACCGCCGCACCTGCCACGCGATACTTCGGCGGGATCATCCCCTCCCCCTTCGGATCGCACCAGTCGGCGAAGTTGTAGCGGGCCCGGCTGTTGATGCTCTTGCCGGTATAGTCTTTGTAGAGGCCCTCGGCCAGGCCGTTGCAGTCCCAGACGCGCTGGGCGTGCTCGCGCCAGTAGAGCGCCTTCTCCCGCTGCGCGCCGCTGTACTGCGTGAACCAGTGGCTGTCCGCGGGCCACTTGCGCGGGTCCTGGCCCGTTGCCCCCATGATATAGCCGTCCTTCCTCTCATACGCCGCGCCCAGTTCCTTCGCGAACAGCGCCGCGGGCATCCTTTTGATCGCCATGAGAACGCCTCCTTCGATGGTTTCCATTACTGTTATTCGCGGGCGCGACGATTGGTGCGGGAGAGCCCGAATTGCTTATAATCGAACATATGTTTAAATGTTTAAAAGGCTGTTTTCAATTAAAAATACTTCTGGTATAATAGCAGGTATCGAGACATCAAGACGTTTGAGGAGTTCTTCCATGTTCCAGCTGCATTCTGACTACCAGCCCACCGGCGACCAGCCCCAGGCCATCCAGAAGCTGACCGAGGGCATCGAGAAGGGCATGCGCCACCAGGTGCTGCTGGGCGTGACCGGCTCGGGCAAGACGTTCACGATGGCGAACATCATCAAGAACGCGAACCGCCCCGCGCTGGTGATCGCCCACAACAAGACGCTGGCGGCCCAGCTGGCGGCGGAGTTCCGCGAGTTCTTCCCGGAAAATGCCGTGGGCTACTTCGTGTCCTACTACGACTACTACCAGCCGGAGGCCTACATCCCCTCCACGGACACGTTCATCGAGAAGGACTCGTCGATCAACGACGAGATCGACCGCATGCGTCACAGCGCCACCAGCTGGCTGAGCGAGCGCCGCGACGTGGTGATCGTCGCGTCCGTCAGCTGCATCTACGGCCTGGGCGACCCGGAAGAGTACGAGGGGCTGTCCGTGTCGCTGCGCGAGGGGCAGACCATCGACCGCGACGACCTGCTCCGGCAGCTGGTGGACATCCAGTTCACCCGCAACGACTTCGAGCCCGAGCGCGGCACGTTCCGCGTGCGCGGCGAGGTGATTGAGATCATCCCGGCGGCGGCGGAGAAGCGCGGCGTGCGCGTGGAGTTCTTTGGCGACGAGATCGAGCGCATCAGCGAGATCGACCTGGTCACCGGGAAGGTGCTTCGGCTGATGAACCACGTGCTCATCTTCCCCGCCAGCCACTACGCCACCAGCAAGGACAAGCTGGAGCGCTGCATCGAGCAGATCGAGAAGGATCTGGAGGCGCGGCTTACAGACTTCCGCGACAACGGCCGCCTGCTGGAGGCCCAGCGGCTGGAGCAGCGCGTGCACTATGACATCGAGATGATGCGGGAGATCGGCTATTGCAGCGGCATCGAGAACTATTCGCGCTACTTCGACGGCCGCGAGCCCGGCCAGGCGCCGTTCACGCTGCTGGACTACTTCCCCAAGGACTTTCTGATCTTCATCGACGAGGCGCACGTGACCGTGCCGCAGATCCGCGCGATGTACAACGGCGACTTTGCCCGCAAGCGCACGCTGGTGGACTACGGCTTCCGCCTGCCCGCCGCCTACGACAACCGGCCGCTGAAGTTCCACGAGTTTGAGCAGCGCGCGGGCCAGACCATCTACGTGTCCGCCACGCCCGGCCCCTACGAGCTGGAGCGCGCGGAGCAAGTGGTGGAGCAGATCATCCGGCCCACAGGCCTGATCGACCCGGAGATCGTCGTGCGCCCCGCCACCGGCCAGGTGGACGACCTGGTGGGCGAGATCAACAAGGTGACCGGCGCGGGCGGAAGGGTGCTGGTGACGACGCTGACCAAGCGCATGGCCGAGAGCCTGACGCAGTACCTGAAGGAATTGGACGTGCGGGTGGAGTACCTGCACAGCGACATTGAGACGCTCGAGCGCATCAAGCTGATCCGCGGGCTGCGCGCGGGCGAGTTCGACGTGCTGGTGGGCATCAACCTGCTCAGAGAGGGCCTGGACATGCCGGAGGTCAGCCTCGTGTGCATCCTCGACGCGGACAAGGAGGGCTTTTTGCGCAGCGAGACGAGCCTCATACAGACCATCGGCCGCGCCGCGCGCAACGTGGACGGGCGCGTGATCATGTACGCCGACGAAATCACCGATTCCATGCAGCGCGCCATCGACGAGACGAACCGCCGACGCGAGATCCAGCAGCAGTACAACGAGGAACACGGCATCGAGCCGCAGACCATCCGCAGCGCCATCCGCGAGCTGATGGAGGTGACGCGCAAGCCCGACGAGAGCGCCGCGCAGGGCCTGGACGAGGAGGAGAAGCGCATGGCCATCGAGCGCCTGGAGGAGCTGATGCTCCAGGCCGCGAACAACCTCGACTTCGAGAAGGCCGCGAAGTATCGCGACGAGATGCTCGCGCTGAAGGGCGAGAAGGTCATGGCCAGCGGCGAGCAGTCGCGGCAGCGTCGCAGGCGACGGGAGAAAATGACGCATCGCAATCCGGGATGACAATGGCGATTCCTGCAGCCCTTCCAAAAGGCTTCCCCTTCAGGGGAAGCTGTCAAGCGCAAGCTTGACTGAAGAGGTCGCCCCCCAAAGGAAAGGATCTCTATATGGCACTTGAGTTCACGCGCATCACAGACTACAAGAGGGGTCTGCTGTGCGACATCCTCCGGGACGCCTATGCCTTCGACGAGCGGTGCGCCGAATGCTGGAGCGCAAACTGGCGGGAGACGGACGACTTCTTCTTCGACCACCCGTCGATCGCGGAGAAGTACGGCTTCGTCACATGCTTGGAGGGCGAGCCGATCGGCTTCATCTGCTGGGACCCGCGCAACCGGCCGGAATATGTGGAGATCGGACACAACGGCATCCGGACGGCGTTCAAGGGCAGGGGCTTCGGAAAGGCGCAGCTGAACGAAGCCGTGCGGCGAATCAAGGCCTATGAGGGTTTGAAGGAGATCCGCGTTCTCACGAGCAGCGGCCTGATCGCTCCGAAGAACTACGAGAGCGTCGGGTTTGAGCTGTACGACCGAAGGACGAACACCGGCGCGGACGCCTTCAGCGGCGATTATTTATACTATCGGATCATGCTGTAGGAGGGAAGAATGAAGAACGTCAGAATCACCGTGATGAAGGTCGCCCGGTACGACGACCTGATCGAGCGATACGAGAACCCGATCGAACACGCCTGCTCGATGCGGGTCGGCCAGGTGTTCGTCTGCAAGGACTGGCAGAAGCCCGAGGGCATGTGCGACAGCGCGTGGGAGACGCTGTCCCCGTTCGTGATGGCGCTGGCGCACGGCGCTCAGAACTTCTACGACGGCTGGATGAAGGACCCCAAATCCGCAATGCTCTCCTGCAACGACGGCTTTCGGCCCGTCAGCTTCCTCGTGGAGGCGCTGGACGACAATGAGGAGGAAAAGCCATGAAGAAGTGGTACGATGAAGAATACGAGTTCAAGGTGGAGGTCGTGGGCTTTTTGCGCGGCGACCACACCGAGCACTACTGCCGCAACGGCGAGGAGATCGGCGACGTGTACGCGTGCGGCTACGGCTGCCCGGTGAACGCGCAGGGCGAAGGCATCTGCTCCAAGACGATGATGATGCTCTATCCTCTGATGGAGGCCGTGCGCAGCGGCGGGGATTTGCGCAAACTCGGCGGCGAAGGCCAGTATGAAAAGACCGTCGTCTGCCCCGACGGCTGCGTGATCTTCAAGCTGACCGCCAGGCCGCTGGGCAACGAGAACTTCCACACGGGCGGCTTCTGGAAGGAACCGGAAAAGCGATAATAGGAGAGGACAGCATGGGCAAGATTGAGCGCTATGACATCAGCGAGGAGTGGGCGCACTCCGGCATCATCAAGGCCGGGAACCTTTACTTCATCGGCTACTGCGTCGGCAACATCGGCCAGGACATCGAGGCACAGGTCAACGGCGCGATCGACCACATGGAAAAGCGGCTGGCGACGGTCGGCCTGGGGCTTGAGAACGTCGTGCAGATGGACTGCCTGTTCCGCGACGTATGGAACATCCCGGTGATGGAAAAGGTCATCCGGGAGCGCTTTAACGGCAAGTATCCGGTGCGCAAGTCCATCCAGACGAATTTTGCGCACGTCGGCGGCCCGGACGGGCTGCAGTTCCAGCTGGACGGGATCGCGTACTCGGAAGAATAACGAGGTAGCACATTGAACATCAACGAAATCATCATCAAGGGCGCGCGGGAGCACAACCTGAAAAACGTGAACCTGGTCCTGCCGCGGAACAAGCTGATCGTGATGACCGGCCTGTCCGGCAGCGGCAAGAGCAGCCTGGCCTTCGACACGATCTACGCCGAGGGCCAGCGGCGCTACGTGGAATCGCTGTCCTCCTACGCGCGGCAGTTCCTGGGCCAGATGGAAAAGCCGGACGTGGACTACATCGAGGGCCTCTCCCCCGCCATCTCCATCGACCAGAAGACCACCAGCCGCAACCCGCGAAGCACGGTGGGCACGGTGACGGAGATCCACGACTATTTGCGCCTGATGTACGCGCGCATCGGCGTGCCCCATTGCCCAAAATGCGGAAAGCCCATCCGCCAGCAGACGGTGGACCAGATCGTGGACCAGATCATGGCCCTGCCCGAGCGCACGCGGCTGATGATCCTCGCGCCGGTGGTGCGGGGCCGCAAGGGCGAGTTCGCGAAGATGCTGGAGGACATGGGCAAGCAGGGCTACGTGCGCGCGCGCATCGACGGCGAGCTCTATGAGCTGGCAGAGGCGCCGAAGCTGGAGAAGAACAAGAAGCACACGGTGGAGGTCGTGATCGACCGCCTGATCGTGCGCGAGGACATCCAGCAGCGCCTGACGGACTCGCTGGAGACGGCGATGAAACTGGCGGAGGGGCTCGTGATCGCGTCGGTGATCGACGCGGACCGGTCCGAGGACATGCTGTTCTCGCAAAACTACGCCTGCCCGGATTGCGGCATATCCATCGGCGAATTGACGCCGCGCATGTTCTCGTTCAACAACCCCTACGGCGCGTGCCCCACCTGCTCGGGACTAGGCGTACTGATGAAGATCGACCCGGCCATCGTGATCCCCGACGCCTCGAAGTCGCTGAACGAGGGCGCGATCTCGGTGATGGGCTGGAACAGCGCCGAGTCGGATTCGATGGCGCACATGTACCTGGAAGCACTGGCGCAGAAGTACGGCTTTTCGCTGGACACGCCCTTTGCCGACCTGCCGGAGGACGTGGTGGACATGCTGCTCTACGGCACGAAGGGCGAAAAGGTGAAGATCAGCTACGTCCGCGGCGACGGCGGCGGCACGTTCTCCGCGCCGTTCGAGGGCATCGTGACCAACCTGGAGCGCCGCTACCGCGAGACGAACAGCGACACGATGAAGACCGTGTACGAGGGCTACATGTCGCAGGCCCCCTGCCCGGACTGCAAGGGCAAGCGCCTGAAGAAGGAGTCGCTCTCCGTGACGATCCAGGACCGGTCCATCGCCGAGGTCTCGGACCTGTCCGTGCGCGACTGCCGCGCGTTCTTCGATGGCCTCGACCTGACCGAGCGCGAGCGCGTCATCGCGCACCAGATCCTGAAGGAGATCCGCGCGCGGCTGGGCTTCCTGTCGGACGTCGGCCTGGGGTATCTGACGCTCTCCCGCGCGGCGGGCACGCTCTCCGGCGGCGAGGCGCAGCGCATCCGGCTGGCCACGCAGATCGGCAGCGGCCTGGTGGGCGTGCTGTACATCCTGGACGAGCCGTCCATCGGCCTGCACCAGCGCGACAACCGGCGGCTCCTGAACAGCCTGAAGGGCCTGCGGGACCTGGGCAACACGCTGATCGTGGTGGAGCACGACGAGGAGACGATGCTCGACGCGGACTGGATCGTGGACGTGGGCCCCGGCGCGGGCATCCACGGCGGCGAGATCGTGGCCGAGGGCACGCCCCAGCAAATCATGGAAAACCCCGCCTCGCTGACCGGGCAGTACCTGTCCGGCGCGAAGTTCGTGCCCGTCCCCGCGGCGCGGCGCGCGCCCGCCGGCTGGCTGACGGTGCGCGGCGCGCGGGCAAACAACCTGAAATCCATCGACGCGAAGTTCCCGCTGGGCGTGATCACCTGCGTGACGGGCGTATCGGGCAGCGGCAAGTCGTCGCTGGTCAACGAGATCCTGTTCAAGGCGCTCTCGCGCGCGCTGAACCGCAGCCGCCAGCGCCCCGGCCCGCACGATGCGATCGACGGAACGGACCAGCTGAACAAGATCATTGCCATCGACCAGAGCCCCATCGGACGGACGCCGCGCTCGAACCCGGCCACCTACACGGGCCTTTTCGACATGATCCGCGACGTGTTCGCCCAGACGCCGGACGCCAAGGCGCGCGGCTATAAGCCCAACCGCTTCAGCTTCAACGTGAAGGGCGGGCGCTGCGAGGCATGCTCCGGCGACGGCATCATCAAGATCGAGATGCACTTCCTCTCCGACGTGTACGTGCCCTGCGAGGTGTGCAAGGGCCACCGCTACAACCGCGAAACGCTGGAGGTGCGCTACAAGGGCAAGAACATCTACGAGGTGTTGGAGATGACGGTGGACGAGGCGCTGGACTTCTTCCGCCCCATCACGAAGATCGCGCGCAAGCTGGAGACGATGCGCGACGTGGGCCTGGGCTACGTGAAGCTGGGCCAGCCCGCCACCACGCTCTCCGGCGGCGAGGCGCAGCGCGTGAAGCTGGCCACGGAGCTCTCCCGCCAGGCCACGGGCCGCACGATCTACGTGCTGGACGAGCCCACCACGGGCCTGCACGTTGCCGACGTGGAGCGGCTGATCCAGGTGCTGGACCGGCTGGCGGAGGCGGGAAACACGGTGGTTGTGATCGAACACAACCTCGACGTGATCAAGACCGCCGACTGGATCATCGACCTCGGCCCCGAGGGCGGCGACGGCGGCGGCACGATCGTCGCCGAGGGCACACCGGAGGAAGTCGCCGGGTGCGAGCAAAGCTTCACCGGGCAGTACTTGAGGAAGGCGCTGCGAGGGAGAGTGTAAAGAGTAGGGAGTTGATGGCCGATGCCATCAACTCCCTACTCTTTATGCTCCACTCTCTCCAAAAACCCTCTCATCCGTCTCCAGCGTCCCGCTCGCCAGCGCCGGCAGGCCCGCGTCGGGGTTGAGCGTGCCCGCGCCGGGGTATACGTTGATGTCGTCCTCCCAGCCGCGCATGACAATGAAGTCATCGTCCCAGCTCTTGCGCGTCAGGTAGGCGTGGAAGGGCTGGCCGTCCTGCTTCAGATTGACGGTGATCGCCGCCGCGCCGCTTCCTGACTGATCCATGTCGCGGTACAGGCAGTCGGTGACGGCGTAGCCTGCCCCTTGAAGCTCGTCGAGTATCGCCGCCGCGCCGGGGAGCGCCTTGACCTCTTCGATGCCGACCGACTGCGCCGTGACCTGGTAGAGTCTGTCATGCGCGTGCAGGAACACCCAATCGTCGTCGTTTATATCCCGCTTCCCGGTGAGGATGCCACCGTAGGCCTCCACCGAAGTCAGCCCGTTCCCCGTGTCCAGCTCGATGGGCAGGCCGTCCTCGCCCACCATCCACAGGTGGGCGACGGTCGTCTTGCCCTTGCGGATGCGGCTGGAGAACAGCTCCCGCCCGCAGGCGGCATAAGAGCCAACGCTCACAAAATCCTCGTCGCCATCCGGCGGCACGGGATTGGGCTGGAGCTGCTGCGTAAAGAAGAACCAGCCCTCGACGCCGTCCGAGCGCCCGAGGCACACGCATTCCTTTTCGCTGATAAACCACGCCGCGCCCGTCCGGAGCGCCTCGTCCCCGTCGTGTTCCGTGGCGTAAAACACCCACGCGCCGTCCGCCTCGGAGGACAGGTAAACCCAGGCCTCCCCCGACTTCCCCGCCTGCTCGTCAGCCTCGAGCAGTTTCTCCCATGCGTCTTGTGCAGTCATAGCCGCCAGTTGCGCCTCGACCGTGGATTGCGTCGCCGCATTCTCCGCCTCCATGCTTTCTTCGCACGTTTCGTCGCCAGAGTAATAGATGTCCGCTTGATTGTAGGCCGTCAGCGTCGGCTCCGGCATCATGTCTGGTAACGGTGTGACCTCGGGCACGGACGTCGGCTCCGGCGTGATCTGATCTATAATGTCCTGCGTGGGTTCAACGGAAGCCTTCGCCCCGCCGCCCTGCGCCGCCACGACGGGGTCGGGGCGCGGCGCGGTCAGTCGGCCCGCCGCCAGCGCGATTCCCAGCACCAGCACCGCAAACACTGCCGCAGCCGACAGCGAAACCATAGTCTTATGTCTCTTTTTCATAGCTTTCTCTCCTCTCTGAAACGCCAGTTCTACGGCGTCGCGCAGTTCGGAGGGTGCTTCCGTGAACGCCCTTTCGAGGCGCTTCCCATCCGGCTTCATTCGTCCTCACCTCCCTCGAGCAGCCCGCGCAGGGCTTTCCGCGCCTGATGCAGCCGGGAGACGGTCAGCGACTTCGTCAGGCGCAGGATCGCCGCCGTCTCCGCGACGGAGTAGCCCTGCATGTGGTGCAGCAGCAGCGGCAGGCGGTACTTCTCCGGCAGCCGCATCAGCGCGATGCGCAGCTGCAAATCCTCGCAGGTCGTGTCCTCGCGGGGGACGTCCGCGCTCAGCGCCGCCGGTTCCCGCCTGCGCCTGCGGAGCATGTCCCGGCACTGGTTGATCAGTATGCGCGTGAGCCAAGGCTCCAGCTTGTCCGCGTCGTTGAGCCTCTCCTTCTTCAGCCAGCCGCGAAAGACGGCCTCCTGCACGGCGTCCACGCTGTCGGCCTCGCGCCAGAGGATGCCCTGCGCGACGCGGTAGAGCCGCCCCTCGATGGCGCGGACCCGCCGCATGTACTCGTTGTCGTTCATGGAAACACGCTCCGTTGCGCCGCCGGGGTCCGGCGCGCGCCGGTGATGGGATTACACATAACAGACGATGGGGATGAAGGGGATATTGAATGATATGTAAGATTTAACAATCGTTGTTTGGTCGCGAAACGTACAGATCCTTCGCTTCGCTCAGGATGACAGGTTCGCTGGTGCCCTGTCGTTGTCATCCTGAGCGCAGCGAAGGATCTTTAATATAAGTAATCAGTACCAGTTAGTAGATCTCCCGGATCTCCTCCGCGCCGGTGTCCCTCTTGAACTGCTCCAGGCCCTTCTGGCCGTCGAGGCGCATCAGGTCGGTGAACTTGCCGGTGCGCAGGTCGATGAAGCCCGCGGTCATCTCCCCGGTGCAGATGCTCTTACGCACGGCGGGCTGCTGCGTCGCGGGGTCATAGGGTATGGCCAGGGCCTTGGGTTTGCGTTTGAACAGTGACATGGCGATTCCTCCCATCACGGACTATCTTGCGTCGTTTGAAGCCTTTTTGCCCGTCGGCAGCTGGACGAGGACGATCGCGACGAACATCACCGCGCAGCCGATCGCCTCGCGCATGCTCATGCGCTCGCCGATCAGCAGCGCCCCGGCGAGCACCGCGAACACGGATTCGAGGCTCATCAGCAGCGACGCGACGGTGGGGTCGGTCCAGCGCTGGGCGACGATCTGCAGCGTGTAGCCCACGCCGCCGGAGATCAGCCCGCAGTAGCAGATCGGCACCGCCGCCGACGCCACCTTCGCCCAGCTGGGTTGCTCGGCGATAAACGCCGCGACAGTGCAGATCACCGTGGCGCTGGCGAACTGGATCGCGGACATGCGGATGGGGTCCGCGCGCGGCGCGAAACGGTCGCAGCAGAGAATGTGGCCGCTGAACAGCACCGCGCAGACGCACACGAGCGCGTCGCCCCGCGTGAGGCTGAACGTCTCCGTGACGCACAGCAGGTACATGCCAATTACGCCCAGCGCCACCGCCAGCCACACCAGCAGGCCGTTGCGCTGTTTGAACAGGATCGCGGCGAGGATCGGCACCAGCAGCATGTACATGGCTGTGATGAACCCGGCCTTCCCGGCGGTGGTGGTGACGATGCCCATCTGCTGGAAGATGCTGGCCGCCGCCAGGAACGCGCCGCAGAGGACGCCGCCGACGACGGAGTTGCGGTTCACCGCCGCCGCGTCCGCTCTGGGCTTTTCGCGCCGGGACAGGATCAGCGCCAGCGCGCCGACCGCCACCGCCGCCAGCGCCATCCGCGCGGCGGAGAACGTCAGCGGCTCGATGTGCTCCATGCCCACGCGCTGGGCCACGAACGCCGTGCCCCAGATCATCGCCGTCAGTGCCAGCAGCGCGTTGCCCAGCATCCGCCGCCGCGCAGCCTTCGCCTGCGTCTGACTCATCGTTCATCATTCCCCCGTTCAAAGGGCGTCTTTTCCGGCGCGTCGTGCGCGCCGATCGTCTTCTCGAACCAGGCCACGTCGTACCACCGGCCAAACTTGCAGCCGCACCGGTGGAAGCGGCCCGCCTCGACAAAGCCCAGCTTCTCGTGGAAGCGGGCGCTGGCGAACGTCAAAAACTCGTCCTCGCCATCCGAGGGCACGGCCACGCAGGCGTAGAGGTTGCGCATGCCGCGCCGCTTAAGTTCTTCCTCCAGCGCCGCGTAGAGTTTGCGGCCCAGGCCCCGGCCGTGCGCGCTCCTGTCGAGGTAGATCGAGGCCTCGCAGGACCAGCTGTAGGCCGCGCGCCTGTACAGCGGGCCCGCATAGGCGTAGCCCAGCAGGCGGCTGCCCTCCTCCAGCGCCAGCCACGGATAGCGCCGCGTCGTCGTCTCGATGCGCGCGGCGAACTCGTCGAGGCTCGGCACGTCGTATTCGAACGTGATCGCGGTGTGCGCCACGTACCAGGCGTAGATGTCCAGCATCCGCGCGGCGTCCGCGGGGACGGCTTCGCGTATCATCATGCTTCATCGCCTCTTTTTCGCAGTCGGCCCGGGTGGGATGTATGCAGTATACACCCGCCGGGCCGCGGTTGTAAAGGAAGATTTGGCGCGATTGATGTTGAAAAAGTGCGCAGGTTGCGGTATGATAGTGTCATCAACGACGTCTGGAGTACACAAGATGATGAGGCGATTGCTGACCCTGCTGCTGGCGCTGCTGCTGGCGGCGCTCCCCTCCCTCGGGGAGGAGCCGGAGCCCACCGCGGAAATCGCGCCGCAGGAGCTGGGCGAGTTTGAGCTGGGTGAACCCGAGCAGGAGCCCGGGCCGGAGGCGACCCCGGAGCCCGCGGCGGAGGCGACGCCGCTTCCCACGCTGGAGCCCGGTTCGCTGAACTACCCCGCTGAAAAGATAAACTTCGAGGCGGAGATCTGGTCGATCCTCACCCGGCGCTGGAAACTCGCGGACTACCAGGCCGCGGGGCTGATGAGCAGCCTCTACGCCGAGAGCAGCTTCTGCCCCTACAACGCGCAGGGCAAGGACGGCGTGGACAACCGCAGCGACTACAGCTACCGCGCCGGAGACGGCGTGGGCTTTGGGCTGTGCCAGTGGACCAGCTCGGGGCGCAAGGACGCGCTCAGGCGCTACGCCGAGGCGCACGGCGACGCGAACCTGGTGTGGGACTTTGACATCCAGATGGGCTACATGGAGAGCGAACTGGACTTCGACGCGCTGAAGGCCACTCAGACGCTGTACGAGGCGACGGAATGGACGGTGCTGCGCTATGAGCGCCCGAACCAGGCCTACAAGAATTCCTGGCCCGGCTCCCGCTACGGCATCGCGCTGCAGATCTTCGAGGCGCACACCGGCAAGCCCTACGAGGAGCCGCCGCTGTCCTTCGAAGCGAAGGCCGAGGACGGCGCGAACGCGCTGGAGGGCTTCATCCTCTTTACAAGCGGCGAATTGGACGTGACGAGCAACTACTACTGGCGGCTGACCGCCTGCCCACTGTGGGCGAAGGCCACGTCGCCCGGCGTCTACGACCCCGAGACCTGGGGGCCCTGCGCCTGCGGCTACGGCGGCACGACGCCGATCCGCCTGGACGTGCCGATCCCCCCGGCGGTGCGCGAGGGCGAGTTGACGTTCAAGATCTACCGCGACGGCGGGGAGAAAGTGTCCGTGCCGTTCACCTACGCCGGGCCGAGCCTCGCGTCCTTCATCGCCAAAAGGCTCGAGCCGTTCTTTGCCCTGTGGAAAGCGGCGCTGTTATTCGCGTAACGGCGCCCTTTTTTCTATGGACAAAACCCGATCCATATGTTAAAATATACTTAACAGGGGCGATGCCCCGCAAGCGACAGCATTATCAATCCAATTTTTCATTAAGGAGAGAGAGCTTATGTCTGAAAAAGCCACGCGCAAAATCGCCTTCATCGGCTCGGAGAGCTATCCCTTCGTAAAGACCGGCGGCCTGGGCGACGTGATGTACGCCCTGCCCCGCTCGCTGACCCGCCAGGGCTGCGAGGTCCGCGTCATCATGCCCTACTACAACTGCATCCCCCAGAAGTTCAAGGACAAGATGCGCTTCCTGGGCTCGTTCATGATGGACCTGTGCCAGGACGGCCGCGCCTTCTTCGTGGGCATCATGGAGACGGAGCTGGACGGCGTGGTGTATGACTTCATCGAAAACCGCGAGTTCTTCGACTGGGGCAACCCCTACACCGGCCTGTGGGAGGACATCCCCAAGTTCTGCTTCTTCTCCAAGGCGGCGCTGTCGGCGCTGAACTACCTGGAGTGGTCGCCGGACATCATCCACTGCCACGACTGGCAGGCCGCGCTGGTGCCGGTGTACCTGCGCACGCGCTTCGCGCCCACGCCCGTGGGCCGCGCCCGCAGCATCCTGACGATCCACAACCTGCGCTTCCAGGGCATTTGCAGCATCGGGCATCTCAAGTACTGGACGGGCCTGCCGGACTACCTGTTCGACTATCCGGTGTTCAAGCAGAGCGAGGAGGAGGCCAACATGTTCAAGGGCGGCCTGGCCTACGCCGACCGCGTGACCACCGTCTCCGACACCTACGCGCAGGAGATCCAGACCGGCTTCTATGGCGAGGGCCTGGACGGGCATCTGCGCTACCACCGCGAGAAGCTGCACGGCATCGTCAACGGCATCGACGTGGACATCTGGAACAGCGCCGATGACGAGCTGCTGCCCGCGCCCTACGACGCGGCGAACGTACTTCAAAAGAAGCCCGAGAACAAGCGGGCGCTGCAGGACCGCCTCGGCCTGGAGGAGGACGACAAGAAGTTCGTGCTGGGCCTGGTGTCGCGCCTGACGGACCAGAAGGGCCTGGACCTGGTGAACGTCGTGTTCGAGGAGCTGCTGGACGAGAACACGCAGGTGGTGATCCTTGGCACCGGCGACCCGCGCTACGAGGGCGCGTTCCGCTATTACGAGAGCCAGAACCCCGGTCAGGTGTGCGCCTACATCCAGTACAACGAATCGCTGGCGCACCAGATCTACGCCGGCTGCGACGCGCTGATGGTGCCCAGCCTGTTCGAGCCCTGCGGCCTGACGCAGCTGATCGCGATGCGCTACGGCACCGTGCCGATCGTGCGCGAGACCGGCGGCCTGAAGGACACCGTGGAGCCCTACAACCAGTACACCGATGAGGGCAACGGCTTCACCTTTGACCGCTACGAGGCCGACCTGCTGCTGGACGCCGTGAACCGCGCGAAGGAGCTGTACCTGACGGACCGCGCGCACTGGGACGAAATGGTGCTGCGCGACATGGCCAAGGACGTGTCGTGGGAGAACTCCGCCAAGCAGTACCTGGCACTGTACGACGAGCTGCGCGAGCAGGAGTAACCACAACCCTATACGGTCAAACCCGAAGGGGCGCCGAACGGCGCCCCTTCGCTCATCCTGCTCCTTATTCCCTACTCCCTATTCCCTACTCCCCAACCCCTCACAAACCTCTCCCTGAACTCGCGGCCCGCGCGGCGCAGGCCCGGGGCGTCGTGCATAAGCGCCCAGGCGTCGGTGGCGCGGCACTCGACGGCGAATACGGGGTCGCTTTGCAGCAGGGACGCGCGCGTCACGACGGGCAGCTTCGATCGGTGCGACAGCTCCGTCAGAAGGTCCTCCGCGCCTTCACGCACGCCCAGCAGGCGGGCGTAGGTCGGCATCGGGTGCGCCGCGACCAGGGCCTTGTCGAAGCCCAGCAGCGCGTGCGCGAGGGTGCGGCTCAGGCGGGCGCGCGTATAGCGCTTGCACTTGAGCGCGCCCAACAGATCCTCGCGGCTTCCGACGTCCCGGCAGGCGGCGTAGAGCCGGTTCTCGAGCCCCTCGGCGACGTCCGGCAGGGCCGCCAGCTGGTCGAGGCGCATGCCCCTGAGCGCATGGAGCAGCACGTCGTCCATCGGGTGGAGGGCGTCGGGCGCGGCGAAGGGTCGGGCCGTCTCGGGCAGGGCGGCCAGCGCCGCGTCCGCTTCTCCGCGCATGATCGCCGCGCGTATGGCGGTGGCGGAGGCCATGCCGCCCAGCGATTCATCGTGGTAGTCCCCCGCCCGGCGCACGGCCACGGCCTCGATGTCCAGCCCCTGCTCTGCGATGGCGCGCAGGTACTCCGTGGCGAGCACAGCGTTGGGCCGGTTGATCGCCTCCGCGGGCACGCCCAGCGCCTCTGCCACGGCCACGCCCCGCGCCCGGGCGTGGGAGAGCCCCGCATCCAGCTTTGCTCGGATCGCGCCTGTGAGCGCCTCCGGCTCGCTGCGACGCAGGTCCGCCAATGAAGTCAGCAGCGCCATGTCGTCCGTCTCGCTGCCGAAGGAGAGCACGTCGACGCCCAGGCCGCCGAGGATCGCCACGCCGCCGCGGGCGAAGACGTCCGCCGTGCGCACGGCAAACAGCGTCGGAAGCTCGAACACGGCGTCCACGCCCGAGGCCAGCGCCATGCGCGTCCGCGCCCACTTGCTCCAGAGCGCCGGCTCCCCGCGCTGTGTGAAGTGGCCCGCCATGCAAGCGATCACGAAGTCGCAGCCGGTCAGGCGGCGCGTCTCACTGACGTGCCAGGCGTGGCCGCGATGAAACGGATTGTACTCGGCGACGATGCCCGCGATCTTCATGCGCACCCCTCCTCCCCTTCATTTTAGCCCAAAGCCGGGCGTTTGACAAGATTTAATATGCGCCCGCTGGAAGTTTGCCGCGTTTGGGGCTATAATAGGAACAACAACCGGAGAGGATAATAAATCATGTCAAAGCTGTACTTCCGTTACGGGGCGATGGGGTCCTCCAAGACCGCCAACGCCATCATGGTGCAATACAACTACCAGGAGCGCGGCCAGAACGCGCTGATGCTCAAGCCCCGGCTGGACGACCGGGACGGCGCGCGCATCGTGGGCTCGCGCTCGGGGCTGAGCGCGCCCTGCCGCTTCGTGGAGGAGCTGGACGGGATCGACCTTACGGCCTACGACTGCGTGATCGTGGACGAGGCGCAGTTTTTGACCAAGGCGCAGGTGGAAAAGCTGGTTGAGATCGTGGACGGCATGGGCATCCCCGTGATCTGCTACGGCCTGCGCGCGGACTTCCAGGGCAACCTGTTCGAGGGCAGCCACTGGCTGATGGCCTGGGCGGACACGATCGAGGAGATCAAGACCGTGTGCTGGTGCGGGCGCAAGGCCACGATGAACGCGCGCGTCGCCGGAGGCAAGGTGGTCAAGTCCGGCGAGCAGATCGTGCTGGGCGGCAACGAGAGCTATGTGGCGCTGTGCCGCAAGCACTGGGCGCTGGGCGAACTCGCGCCGCTGGAGATCCGGCGCATCGCCGCGGGCAAGGAGGCCTACATGCCGCTGCTGCTGGAGGCCGACCCCAGCGAGGCGATGATATCGAAGTACCTCGACGCGGGCGAGCTCTACGCGCTGCTGGCGAACGGCCAGACCGCGGGCGAGGCCGTGATCATCCCCCGCGAAGACGGCTCGATGGAACTGAAGAACCTGGCCGTGGCCGAGGCCTACCGCGGGCGCGGCTACGGAAAAAAGCTTGTGGAGCACATGGTAAAGCTCTGCTCCACGCGCGCCGACCGGCTGTACGTGGGCACCAGCCCCGCGAACGTGCCGTTCTATGAGGGGTTGGGGTTTGAAAGGGCCTACACAGAAAAGGGGTTCTTTACCGACAATTACCCCGAGCCAATCATTGAAAACGGCATAGTATTGGATGATATGATCTATCTGGCAAAAGACCTATAGAACTGTTTGCCAGGGAAATGAACAGGGCGGGCGCCGCAACGGCGCCCGCCCTCTGTGTTTATAGCAATTCCTCTGTCTCGACCTCAATGCCGCGCGCGGCCAACTGGCCGATGTACTCGTCGACGAACGCAGCAGCGCCGGTGGGCACGAGCGTCGCCGAGGCGCCGACCACGCCCTCGCCGGTGCGCTGGAATGTGACGAACGCCTCGCACTGGCCCGGGTATTCGAGCATCAGCACGCACGGCCTGAAGCCGTCCGGCTCCACATAGCCGCGCCCCGTGTTGATCATTGAGCCCATCATGAGCCATTCCGTGCCGCCCAGCCTGCTGTTGACGAGGTTCGCCAGCGCCGCGGGCAGCTTCTTCACGAACTCGTCCTTCGCGGTGTCCGACAGCGAAAGGAGGGTGTCAAAGCTGTCGTCCCCGGTCATCGGCAAGGCGCGGGAGAGCAGGTCCAAAAGCGCGTCCTTCTCGCCGACGTACACCGCTTTTGCCGACACCGGCGCGTCGTAGTCGGCGGCGCGGATCTTCTCCAACCAAGTGTTGACGGCTTCGTTGCCGACCGTGTAGATCGAGCAGTAGTTTTCGTCCAGCGTCAGCTCGTGGATCCTGCGCACGAGGTCCGTGCTCTCCTCAATATACCAGTTCCCTTCCGCCAGCGCGGTCAGCGGCAGCGCCGCGACGATCAGCGCCAGCAGCGTCGCAAACAGCTTTTTCATGGCTCCATTCCCCTTCCTTCCGTCCAGAATCGCTTGAGTTTTTCATTGAGTTCGCTCATTTTGCCCACGTCCTGCACGTCCCAGTGCGGGGGCATCAGCGCGCGATACTTCTCCTGCCTGTAGCGCATGTCGATCAGCAGCACCACGCCGCGGTCCGTCTCCGTGCGGATCACGCGCCCCGCCGCCTGCAACACCCGCCTGAGGCCGGGATAGGTGTAGGCCGCGTCGTAGCCGCCGTCGTCGGCGTCGTCCAGCTGCTCGCGCAGCAACTCGCGCTCGAAGCTCGGCTGCGGAATGCCGGTGGAGACGATCGCCGCGCCCGACAGCCGGTCGTCCGGCAGGTCCACGCCCTCGGCGAACACGCCGCCCAGCACGATGAACGCCACGAGGCTCCTTTGCGGCGCGGGCGCGAAGCGCTCGATGAACGCCTGCCGCGCGCGCTCGGGCATCTGCGCCTCCTGGCAGATCACGTCGTCGTACGGCCAGAGCAGCCGGTAGTGGCGGAACGCCTGAGTCATGTAGGCATAGGAGGGAAAGCAGGCCAGGTAGTTGCCGGGTTTGGCCTCGGCCATCGCGTGGATGATCTTCGAAACGGCGTTCAGCGTGCGCTCCCGATCCTTCATTCCCACCGCCACCGGCATGCGCAGCGCCAGCAGGTTTTCCCGCGGGAACGGCGATTCCAGCCGCAGCTGTTCGTCGGCCTCGCCGTTTGCGCCGAGGATCCCGGCGTAGTGCTCCATCGGCGCAAGCGTCGCCGAGAACAGCGCCGCGCCGCCCACGCGCGAGAGCGCCTTCTTCAGGTACTTCGACGGGTCGCAGCACCACAGCCTGACGTCGATGTACTTCTCCCCCGGCACGATCAGCGCGCGATACGCCTCAGGGTCAAACTGCTTCGCCACGCGCGCGAACCACTGGGCGTCGTACACGAATTCGACGATCTCCGGCTCCACCGGCTCCAATTCGTCCGCGACCTCGGCAAAGCGCCTTATGGCCGAGACGATCGCCTCGGGAAGCTCGGAGAGGCTCTCCTGCTCCGCCTCGCGGGCGTCCAGCGCTTCGAGCAGCTCCCCCATCAGCTTCACCATCGGGCTGTCCTTGCCCTCGAAGCGGGTCGCCTGGCGGCGCAGCTGCGCAAGATGCGCGCCGGAGAGCTCCGCCGACAGCATGTCCCGCGCGCGGTCGGCGAGGTTGTGCGCCTCGTCCACCAGCAAGCCCGCCTGGCTCTTCGTGTCAAAGTAGCGCCTGAGGCGCACCTTCGGGTCAAAGGCGTAGTTGTAGTCGCAGATCACGACGTCCGCGGTCTCGGAGGCGTCCAGCGTCAGTTCAAACGGGCAAAGCTCGTGTTTCATCGCCAGCTCCATGATCGCGGCGGCGTCCAGCTTCTGGACGGACATGGCCTCCTTCAGCGCCTCGCGGCGGCGGTCGTAATAGCCCGTGGCGTACTGGCAGCCCATGCAGTCGGCCTTCTCCAGCGGGCAGATCTTCTCCTTGGCCGTGATCGTGACGCTGCGCACGGCGAGGCCCCCGGCGCGCATCAGGTCCAGCGCGTCCTCGGCGGCCCTGCGGCCCGTGGTGCGCGCTGTCAGGTAAAACAGTGCCGTCACGTGGCCCTTGCCCAGCGCCTTCAGCGCGCCGAACAGCGCCGCGGCGGTCTTGCCGATGCCGGTCGGGGCTTCGATCAGCGCGCTTGAGTGGTTCTTCATCGCGAGGTAGACGGCGCGCGCCATCTCGCGCTGGCCCTCGCGGTAGTCGTCGTAGGGAAAGGGAAAGCTGTCCAGCGTCGGGCGGGACAGGTCCTTCCAGTCGTCCACGCGGGATATCCAGTCGAGGTATGGCCCCGCGTAGGCCATCAGGCGCTCGATGAGCTCCTGCGCTTCGTATTCGTCGGAATACTCGCGCTTCTTGCCGTCCAGCCGGGCGTAGGTCAGGCGCACCTCGGCGCGCGCCAGGCCCTCGTTCAGGCAGACGAGCGCGGCGTAGATCTCGCCCTGCGCCCAGTGGGCGGGGTAGTCGTACTTCAGGATCATCGACGGGTCCTTGACCGTGGTCTTGATCTCCAGCACGCGGGCGATGTCCCGGTCCACGTACAGCGCGTCAATGCGTCCGTGCACGCGCAGGACCCTATCGCCGATGAGGATATCCCGGCTGACGGGCGCTTCCGGCCGCCAGCTGGCGGGCAGCAGCGCCTGCAGGGCCTGGTGGCCGCGCACGCCGTCGCGCATCCGCGAGGCCGCGCGCGCCGCAGGGATCAGGTCGCCGCGCTCGAACGCGAACTCCGCCAGCGCGCGCACGCTGACCGAATGGATTTTTTGCACCGGCGAAGCCCCCCTCTCTTGACAGCGCGGCGACATCATGTTACATTATCAATGTCCCCGTCTGCCTTTCCAGTATAGCGCGGGCGGGCGGCTTTTGCAAGGGCGTTTCCGGCATTTCGCCGGAGGCGTTCTCATAACGAAGGAGGCTGCGAATGATGAATCTGTATCCGCTGTTGATGGCGCCGAACTTCCGCCACGGCGAAGAGACGCCCTGGGGTGGCCACATGCTGCGCGACGCGCTGATGAAGGACGCGCCGGAGGACGCCGTGGGCGCGAGCCTGGAGGTCTCCGCCCTGCCGGGCGAGGAGAGCATGGTGGCCAACGGGGAGCACGCGGGCAAGGCGCTCAATCGCATGGTCGAGCTCTGGGGCGAGGCGCTGACGGGCGCGAAGTGCGATGATTTCCCGCTGCTGCTGAAGCTGCTGGACCCGGTGACGCCCCTGTCGGTGCAGGTCCATCCCGGCGACGACTACGCCAAAGCGCACGAGGGCGGCAAGCATGGCAAGACCGAGGCCTGGATCGTGCTGAACGCGGAGCCCGGCTCGCACATCATCTACGGCGTGGACACGCGGGGCGAGGACCTGGCGACGATCGTCGCCGAAGGCCGGATCAAGGATCATCTTCGCTTCCAGAGCGTGCGCCCCGGCGACGTGTTCTACATCCCCAGCGGCATGCTCCACGCGCTCGGCGAGGGCGTGATGGTGTATGAGATCCAGGAGTCCAGCGACCTGACCTATCGCTTCTGGGACTGGGGCCGCGTCGACGCGCAGGGCAAGAGCCGCGAGCTGCACGTCGAGAAGGCGCTGGCCGTCTGCGACACGTCGCTGAGCCTGGAGAAGATCGAGGGCGCCACGGTGCTTTGCAAGGGCGGCAGCCGCACCTACTACATCTCCGACACGCACTTTGAGCTGTGCCGCCTGAACCTGTCCGGGAAAATGCCGCTTCCGGGCGGGCGCATGTTGTTCCTCACGCCGCTGACGCCCTGCGTCCTGCGCTGGGGCGAGGAGGAGATGACGCTCAAGGCGTTTGACACCGCAGTCGTCCCGGCGGGATTGGAGGGCGTGTCCCTCGAGGGCGAGACGAAGGTACTGATGAGCAGCCTGCCCGATCGCGAGGCGCTGCGCGAGGAGCTCGGATACCGCGCGGAGAACGTCGCGGGACTGGTCGATTAAATGATGGAAAACAACGGTTTATTCATTATCTCGCTGATCGCGCTGGTGGCGCTTTCGGCCTTTTTCTCTGCCTCGGAGACGGCCTACACCGGCCTGAACCGCGCGCGGCTGAAGAGCATGGCGAGCGGCGGCGACCGTCGCGCGGAGAAGGCGCTGAAGCTGTCGGAGGACTACGACCGGCTGCTCGCGGGCATACTGGTGGGCAACAACATCGTGAACATACTCTCCGCGTCGCTGGCGACGGTGCTGTTCGTGCGCCTCGTGGGCGGCGCGGGCGTTTCGCTGTCCACGGCGGTGATGACCGTGGTGGTGCTGATGTTCGGCGAGATCGCGCCCAAGAGCATCGCCAAGGACCGCCCGGAGCAGCTGGCGCTGGCCTTTTACCCCGCGCTGAACCTGATCCTCTTCATCCTGACGCCCGTCATATTCCTCGTGACACGATGGCAGAAGCTGGTATACCGCGTGTTCAAGCGGCCGGAGGAGCGCGGCATCACGGAAGAAGAACTGATCACGATCGTGGAGGAGGCCGAGAGCGACGGCGAAATCGACGAACACGAGAGTGAACTGATCCGATCGGCCATCGAGTTCGGCGACCTGACCGCCGAGGACATCCTCACGCCGCGCGTGGACGTCACCGCCGTGGACGTGGAGGACAGCCCGGATCAGATCGCCCGCGCCTTCGAGGCCAGCGGGCGCTCGCGCGTGCCGGTGTATGAGGAGAGCATCGACCACATCGTCGGCATCCTTCACGAAAAGGACTTCTACCGCCTGCGCGACACCAAGCCCCTGCGCGAGATGATGGCCGCGCCGCTTTGCGTGATGCCGTCCACGCCGCTGGGCACGCTATTAAAGCTTTTGCAAAAGACGAAGAACCACTTGGCCGTCGTCGTGGACGAGTACGGCGGCGTGATGGGCATCGTCACGATGGAGGACATACTGGAGGAGCTGGTCGGCGAGATCTGGGACGAGCACGACGAGGTCGTGGAGCAGATCGTCGAGGCGGGCGAGAACCGCTGGCGCATCTCGGGCGCGGCCAGCCTCGACGACGTGCGCGAGCTGTTCCCCATCGCGGAGGACTTCGACTCCGTGACCGTGAACGGCTGGGTGCTGGAGGTGCTCGGGCGCTTCCCGAATCCCGGCGACAGCTTTGACTACGAGGGCTTGAAGGTGACCGTCGAGAAGGTCGCCCACCGCAGGGTGGAGTGGATCACGGTGGAAAAGCAGGTGTCTGAATGAACGAGCAGATCATGGGCCTGATCGAGGAGGCGCGCGCGCCACTGACGGCGCGGCAGCTGTCCGAACAGCTTGGGGCTCCTTTGGAAGCGGTGCAGGCGGCGCTGGACGCCTTGGCGGCGGAAGGCGCGATCGCGTCCACGCGCAAGGGCGGCTGGGCCGTTCCCGAGACCATCGGCCTCGCGGCGGCAAAGGTCGCCTTCCAACGCAACGGCACGCCCGTGGCGCGTCCGCTGTCCGGGGAGGCAGATTTGACGCTCGCCTACGCCGGGGCACAGCGCTGCATGCCCGGGGACCTGGTGATGGTCCGTCCGCTGGGCGAGAAGTGCCAGCTGCACGCGATCCTCTCTCGCGGCCGGGACAGCTTCGCCGCCTACGTGCGCGTAGAGAGACGCGCGCCCAAGGGCGCGCCGAAGCGCCGCGCGGAGGTTAAGACGATCGCCAGCGCCGTGCCTTGCGACGTGCGCATCCCCTACGACGTGGTGCTGACCGGCGATTTGGACTACGTGAAGAACGACCAGATCGCGCTTTTGAAGATCGAAAAGTACCCGGAGGTGAACCGCCCCATTTACGCCAGCGTGCTGCGCGTGCTGGGCAACGAGGGCAGCCTGCCGGCGCTGATGAAGGCCGCCGCCGAGGACCACGGCTTTGCGACCGAGGCGCCCGTGGCCGTGGAGGCCGAGGCGCTCTCCATGCCGGACGACGTGCGCCCGGAGGATCTGAAGGGCCGCGAGGATCTGCGCGACCTATTGACCTTCACCATCGACGGATCGACGGCCAAGGACTTTGACGACGCCGTGTCCATCGAAAGGACCGACCGGGGCTGGCGGCTGGGCGTGCACATCGCGGACGTGAGCCACTACGTGCGCCCGGGCAACGCCATCGACGACGACGCCTATGCAAAGGGCACGTCGCTCTACCTGCCGGGGCTGACCGTGCCGATGCTGCCGGAGTGCCTGTCCAACGACCTGTGTTCGCTGATGCCGGACGTGGACCGCCTCGCCATGAGCCTGTTCATGGATATCTCGGGCGGCAGGGTGACCGATCACAGGCTTGTGAAGTCGGTGATCCACTCGCACGCGCGCCTGACCTACGAGGCCGTGAACCGGCTGTTCGAGGGCGGCGAGTGCGACATCGCGCCTGAGGTCCGGGAGGCGCTTTATCAGATGCGGGAGCTCTCGCACGTGCTGCGCTCGAAGCGGCAGGCGCGCGGCGCGATCGACTTTGAGATCGACGAGCCGGAGTTCGTGCTCGACGAGAAGGGCGAGCCCCGGGAGATCCTCTGCCAGCCGCGGGGCGAGGGCGAGCGCATCATCGAGGACTTCATGCTCGCCGCGAACGAGACCGTGGCGGCGCTGGCGCGGAGCGTGGAGCTGCCGTTCGTCTACCGCGTCCACGAGGACCCGGACGCCGACCGGCTCTATGCGCTGGAGCGCTTCCTGTCTGGGCTGGACCTGTACAGCCGCATCGGCCAGCAGCCCCACCCGGGCGTGCTGCAGGGGATACTGGAGCAGGTGAAGGACCATCCCGCGCGCGACGTGATCCGCCGGCAGCTGCTGCGGGCACTCAAAAAGGCGCGCTACTGCGAGCGGCCGCTGGGCCACTACGCGCTGGCGCTGAAGGACTACTGCCATTTCACCTCCCCCATCCGCCGCTACCCGGATCTGACGGTCCACCGGATGCTCAAAATACTGCTGGACGGGGAGCTCGAGAAGGCGGCGAGATTGTCCAGCCGCATGGCAGAGATCGCGCGGGACACCTCCGAGCGCGAGACCGCCGCCGTGACCTGCGAGCGCCAGGCCGACAACATCATGATGGCGGCCTGGATGTCGAAGCAGATCGGCCGGAAGTTCGACGGCGTGATCGCCTCCGTCACCGGCTGGGGCTTCTACGTAGCGCTGGACAACCAGGCGGAGGGCCTGGTGCACATCTCCGGGCTGGACGACTACTACGAGTTCGACAAGGAGCGCTCGCGGCTCGTCGGCAGCGCCACCGGCACGGTGTTCCAGCTGGGCGACCGCGTGCGCGTGCGCGTGGAGCGCGTGAACGTGCCGCTGGGCGAGGTGAACTTTGAATTGCTGCCGCCGAGGAATGAAAAAGATCCTTCTCTACGCTCAGGATGACAGGTCGGCGGCTGCCGTATCGTTGTCATCCTGAACAAAGTGAAGGATCTTTATCGTAGGGGCGGCGTTGCGCCGCCCGCCCCCGGCAGTGCCGGGTCCCAATTGCTGCCGCGCGGTATCGCGACATGTGGCAATCAGGAAAGGGCGGGCGCCGCAACGGCGCCCCTACTTTTAGTTCAGATCGATTTTCCCATCCCCCATTACCTCGATCTCGCATTCATAGAACGCCTTGAGCGCGTCGATCATGTACGCCTCGTCCCGTGCGCCCATCGTCTCGCGGGCGGAGTGCATCGCGAGCTGCGCCAAGCCGATGTCCACGGCGTTCATCGAGGCGTGGCCGCTGAGGATGTTGCCGAGCGTGGAGCCCCCGGCGACGTCGGAGCGATTGGCAAAGCGCTGGGTCGGCACGCCCGCCCTCTTGCAGATCCCCTCGAACACCGCGGCGGAGAGGCCGTCGCTGGTGTACTTCTGATTGGCGTTGCTCTTGACGACCACGCCGCCGTTCATGCGCACGCGGTTCTGCTCGTCGTACTTCTCCGGGTGGTTCGGGTGCACGGCGTGGGCGTTGTCGGCGGAGACCAGGAAGCTGCCCGCCACGGCGGCCTCCAGCGCCTGCGGGGCCGCGCCCAGCGCCAGCGCGATCCTGCGCAGCGCCTCGATCAGCAGCGTGGAACCCGCGCCCTGCTTGCTGCCGCTGCCCACCTCCTCATTGTCGAACAGGCAGAGCATGTCGATGTGATTCGAGGGCTTGGCGCTCAGCAGCGCCTGCAGCGAGGCGTAAGCGCAGGCCAGGTCGTCCAGGCGCGGTGCGGAGACGAATTCGTCGCTTGTGCCGACGAGGGAAGCCTTATCGCGGTTGTAAAGGAACAGGTCGCCGCCCGCGATGCTGTCCTTTTCCACGCCCGCGCGCTCGGCGACGATGGCGAGGATGTCCGCGCCCTCCTCGCCGATCACCGGCAGCATGTCCACCTGCGCGTTCCAGGCCACGCCGTCGTTGGCGGTTCGGTTGAAGTGGATGGGCACGTTGGGGATGATCGCGATGTCGCGCTCCACGTCCACCAGCCGCGTCTCGAGCCCGTGCGCGCCCTCGACCACCAGCCGCCCAGCCACCGACAGCGGGCGGTCCAGCCACGTGGACATCAGCATGCCGCCGTACTTCTCCACGTTCAGAAGCGCGAGGCCCTGCGCGGACCTGTCGGCGTTCGGCTTCAGCTTGAAGCACGGGGAATCGCCGTGGCTGGCGACGATCTGAAACGGCGCAAAGCCGCGCCCGGGGATCCGAAACGCGATCAGCGACGAGCGGTTGCGCGTGAGGAAGTAGCGTTCGCCGGGGGCGATCGTCCACGCGGCGCGCTCCTCCAGGCGTTCGTAGCCCGCGGCTTCGAGGCGCTTTGCGACCTGTTCGACCGCGTGAAACGCCGTCGGCGCGGCGTCGATAAACTCCATCATTCTCCGGATCGCGTCCATGATGTTATCCTCCCGAATGGTGATCCCTCAGGCCACTTGCTTCGCTTATCCCAGCGACGCCAGCCGCCGGACGGCGTAGGCCTTCTCCTGGTAGTAGGCGGTGTCCATGACGATGCAGTGGACAGTGTTGGTGCCGGGCTCGATGCCGCCGTTTTCGATCACCATCATCTTCGATTTGTCGGTGCTGGCCCAGTACAGGAACATGACCACGTGCGCGTTGGATTTGCAGATCAGGTCGCCGGTGCGCAGCGCGCCGTAGTTTTCGATGGTCTTGTACGCGCTCGACTGGGCGATTTCGGTCGTGCGGTCGGAGCTGTGCTTGTTGCCGACGCCCCAGATGGCCGTGCTCAGGAAGGCCGAGCAGTCGCTGCCGCAGTACTTCTTTTTCAGCAAATTCCCCTGGTTGAGCAGATAGTAGCCGCTGCCGCTGTCGGTATAGCGGCCCTCGCTCACCGCGCGCGCAGCGTTGTAGAGGCGGTTGCTGCCGGAGCCGGAGATATAGGGCAGGCCGTAGTACACGCGGTCGGGCTGGAAGTCCTTGACGCCGCCCTCGGAGTTGGCCGCCTTCCAGTAGACCTGGGTGGCCGGGGTCATCCACGGGAAGGCATAGTCCGCGAAGGCGTTGTTGACCATCGACCGGCGCTTTCCGGCGTCGGCGTCTGTGATGACGCCCGCGGCGCGCATGGCTTCGATCTGCTGCATGGCGCTGGCGCGCAGCGCTTCGATCTTCGCCAGGTTGCCGGGGATTCCGGCGATGTCGGTCGTGCGGGCCGGGATCTCCAGCGTCACGGCGGACAGGTCGACGGGCAGCTCGCTCACAGGGGTGCTGGGCGTGGCCGGGGCCACGGGCTCGTTGACCACGATCACCTTCACCTTGCACTTCTTCTTGTTGTAGGTCTTGATCGTGACGCTCCCCTTGCCCTTCGCCAGGCCCGTCACCACGCCGTCCGGCGAGACGGCGACGCGCTTCTTGGAGCTGGTGGAATAGGTAAATGTACTGGCGCTGTCGCCCACGTCCGGCGTCAATTGCACCGACTGGCCGACGCCGATCGTCAGCGTCTTGTAGGGCAGGCGCACATACGCCGGCTTCGGCTTCACCACCAGCGTGCAGCTGGCCGTCAGGCCGTTGTAGGTGGAGGCCGTCAGCGTCGTCTGGCCCACGTTCAGCGCCTTGATGACGCCCTTTTCGAAGCTGGCGATGCCGGGCACGCTGAAGGCGTACTGTATGGCCGCGGCCGCGCCCTCGTTCACCATGGCGGCGGAGCTCGTGGACATGCCCACGCCCATCACGAACTGGTCCGACGGGAACGTGAGCATCACGGGCGCATTGCCGACGACCACGTCCACGGCGTCGGTCTTGCCGTTATAGGTGGTGACGCGGATGCGCGCGACGCCGACGCCCACGGCGGTCATCTGGCCGGTGGCGGCGTCAATGGCGACCACGGCGGGGTTCTCGCTGGCGTAGACCACCTGGCTGGCGCTCTTTTTGGGCAGCACATAGCTGGCCTGGCCCGTCTCGCCGATGCCCATCATCTGCTTGTCCACCTGGCAGACGACCTTCTTGGGGGCCTTCAGCACGTTGACGTTGCACTGGGCGGTCAGGCCGTTGTAGGTGGTCACGGTCAGCACGGCCTTGCCGCTCTTTAAACCGTGCAGCACGCCGTTTTCATCGACGGTGACGACCTTCTTCTTCGAGCTCGTGATCGTATAACTGCCGGCGCACTGGCTGGGATCGCTGCCCAGCACGACCTGGATCGCCGCGGTGCTCTCGCCTTTGCCCAGCGTGAACGTGGGCACGGCAAAGGCGACGGTGTCCGGTGCGTTCTTCACGGTGACGAAGCACTCGGCGTAGGCCGCGTTCTCGGCGGTGGCGGTGATGGTCGCCTGGCCGGGGGCCACCGCGCTCACGACACCGTCCGCGCCCACGGACGCCACGGAGGCGTTCGAGGACTGGTAGGTGATGCCGCCGCCGATGCCGGCGGGCAGCGTCCCCGCGAGGGCGAATGTCTCGCCCACGCCCAGCAGCGACCAGTTGGCGGAGAGCTGCGGGCCGTTGGGGTCCGTGTGCGGGGCGGGGGCAACCGCTTCACCCGCGACGGGCGCGTCCACGGCGGCCTCGCCCTGCTGCTCGGCCAGCGCGACGTCGGCATCGATCTCTTCGCCCTGCTCGTACTGCATCAGGTCGTAGGGGTCCTCCGGCGCGTCGCCCTCGGGTCCGGCGGTCAGGCCCTCGGCGTCCGTCTCGCCCACAGCCTCCTGGGGCGCATCCCCTTCGGCGGGGGCCTGCGCCCCATCCGCCGCGGGCTGCTCGGATCCTTCGACTGGCGCGGGCTCCTCGACCGGCGCGGGCTCCTCGACCGGCGCGGGCTCCTCGACCGGCGCGGGTTCTTCAACAGGCGCAGGCTCTTCAACAGGCGCAGGCCCTTCAACAGGCGCGGGCTCTTCAACAGGCGCTGGTTCCTCCACCGGCGCGGGCTCCTCGGCGGGCGCAGGGTCCTCGGCGGGCGCGGGCACCTCGGCGGGTGCGGGCTCCTCGGCGGGTACCTCCCCGGGGTCCCCGATGATGACCTCCCCGAACTCCTGTATGACGGCCTCCTCGCCTTCCTCCGCGAGCATCCCCGCGGGCAGCGCGGACAGCGCCAGGCACAGCGCAAGCAGAATCGCCAGTTTCTTCATGGTCGCATTCTCCCTCACATTATTCTGATTATATCTTACCATTCTATGACGAATTTGTCAATCATTTGTAATATAAACGAATGGGAGGCGTTCCCGGCCGGAACGCCTCCCATTCGCCATACTGTATCCTGTCTCTCCTACGCCATCTCCTCGCCCACCAGCATGCACAGGTAGGCCGCAGCGGCGTCGTAGCGCGCGTCGTGGGGATGGTCGCCGCCGCCGTACCACTTGCGGCACTTCTTCGCGATGAACGCCTCGGAGAGCCCGAAGTGCTCCGTCAGCTCCGTCAGCTTGGGCGGCTTCATCACCTTCGGGTTCTGCTTCAGCGGGATGTGCGCCTCCTGCGTGTAGTGCTTCAGCGTGCAGAAGATCGGGTAGTTCGGCAGCTTCACGCCGATCTTGTCAAACTCCCGGCGCAGGTAGCGGACGTCCCCGGCCACGTCGTGCCCGATGATCAGCTTGCAGTCCGCAAAATCGCGGTAGATCTCGTCGGCGTGGTCGATGAAGGTCTTTCCGCCGGACAGCTTGCGCAGCTGGTAGACGCTCAGCCCGTGCACCTGGCGCGCATAGCGGTTGATGGCCTTGGCGGCGAAGTAAAAGTTCTTGCCGCGGATGCGCCGCCCCTCGATCACCAGGTACGACAGCTGTATGATGTGGCTGGGGTGCATGCCGTCCAGCTCCACGTCCAGCGCGATCTGCTTTTCCGGCTTGCGAAAGAGGTTCTTAAAGAGGTTTTTCAAGTTTACCGACTCCGTATCGCAGTATGTATGTGCTCCAGCGTCCGGACCACGTTGCGGCGCTGGGTGGCCAGGTTCATGCGGAACCAGCCCCTCCCCGCCGGGCCGAAGAACGTGCCCTCGTTCAGCGCCACGCGCGCCTCGTCCACCAGCATGCGCTTGACCTCGTCGTGGCCCATGCCCAGGCCGTTGAAGTCCAGCCACATCAGGTAGGTGCCCTCCTGGGGGCGGCAGCCGATCTGGGGCAGCTTTTCGTGGAAGAATTCCACGGCATAATCGCGGTTCTCGCGCACGTACTCCACCACGGCGTCCATCCACTCGTCGCCGTGGGTGTAGGCGGCGGTCTGCGCGATGGCGCCGAAGATGTTGGGCGCGTCGGCGTGGCACATCGCGAGCGTCTTCTTGAGCTTTTCGCGGACTTCCGGGTCCGCGACGACGATGCTGGACTGCCTCAGCCCCGCGAGGTTAAACGACTTGGTGGCCGACGTGAGCATCACGTGCTTTTTTGCCCCCTCCAGCGCCAGCAGGCGCACCTGCCCGTGGCCGTCGAAGGCGAAGTCCGCGTGGATCTCGTCGGAGACGATCATCACGCCGTATGCGTTCGCCAGCGCCACGACCTTCTCCAGCTCCTCGCGCGTCCAGACGCGGCCCACCGGGTTGTGGGGGCTGCACAGGATCATCATGCGCGCGCCATCCCGGAACTTCTGCTCCAGGTCGTCAAAGTCGATGCGCCAGCCCTCCGGCGTGTTCAGCAGCGGATTGAGCGCCAATTTTCGACCGTAGAGCTCCGCGGCCCGGTAGAAGGGGCCGTAGACCGGCGGCTGGATCAGGATCGCGTCGTCCGGCCCGGTGAAGGCGCTGACGCAGAAGAAGATGCTGTCCACCACGCCGGGGCTGTAGAGGATCCAGTCCGGGTCCACGGCGAGGCCATGGCGGCGCAGCAGCCAGTCGGCCTCCGCGCGGCGATCGTTCTCGCCGTCGTCGGTGTAGCCGTACACGGCGTGCTTTGCGCGCTCGATGATGGCGTCGCGCACCTGGGGCACGGTGGGAAAGTCCATGTCCGCCACCCACATGGCGATCAGGTCGTCCCGGCCAAAGTAGTGCTTCAGATGGTCCCACTTCTCACAGTGGGTGCCGTGCCGGTCCATCGGCGCATCCAGGTAGGAGCGCATGGTCTCGTTCATGCCGTACACCTCCGCGTATATAGACGCATATTATGGCTATTATACCGCCCCCGCGCGCAATATTCAAGGGGGCGCGTGGAAATTCCCTGTTGATTATTGCCAGGCACAGGTGGTATACTGTTCGGTGGATGTCAAATTGTTTATATTCAGTTGATAAACGCCGGGTATGATACAGATACAGGGCAGACCGCGCTTCCGACACCACCGATCTCCCCTCTGATTTCTCCCCCTCATCGTCGGATTCGGCGACGCGCACCCCCCAAGCCGCGCGACGCCGGGAAGCGCGGCCTGCCTCTCTTTGTCCGGCGCAGCATACGAAGGATGGCGATCGCGATGCTCCACTTCATCTACAACCCCGTCGCCGGGAAGGGCAAGTCCGCGCAGTTTCGCGCGGCGCTGCAGCCGCGGCTGGACGCTTTGGCCGTCGACTATGCGTTTCACGAGACGCACCGGCGGCGCGAGGCCATCGAGCTGGCGCGCAAGCTGACCGAAGGCGCGCAGGGGCCGGTGGACATCGTGGCGATGGGCGGCGACGGCACGCTGAACGAGGTGCTCAACGGCATCGCGGACCCGAAAAACGTGCGCCTGGGCATCATCCCCTGCGGCAGCGGCAACGACTTCGCCGCCGTGGCGAATATCCCCCAGACGCCGGAGGGGGCGCTGGACGTGCTCCTCAACGGCGAGGCGAAGCCCACCGACTTCCTGGAGTGCGGCGGCGTGCGCGGCATCAACGCCATCGGCACCGGCATCGACGTGGACATCCTGCGCCGCTACAATCGCATGAAGCGCCTGAAGGGCTCCGCGGCCTACCTGGCCTCGCTGATCATCACGCTGTTCGTATACAAGAAGCGGCGCTTCACCGAGATCACCGGCGACGGCCCGCGCGAGCACCGCGCGTTCATCGCCTGCGCCGGGAACGGCCAGCGCATCGGCGGCGGCATCCCGATCTGCCCGGAGGCGAAGATCGACGATGGGCTGATGGACATCGTGATCGTCGACGACGTCACGCGCCCGGGCATCCCCCGCGCCTTCATCAAGCTGATGAAGCGCAAGATACTGACGATGCGCACCACGGTCTTCCGGCGGGATTCGAGGCTTCGCATCGAATCCGACGGAGGGATGCCGATCCAGATCGACGGCGAAATCTACGAGGACCTGCCGTTCGACGTGCGCGTGGTGCCGGGGATCCTAAAGGTGTACAGGCCGTAGCGCCAGCCCAGCCACGCGAGCGCAGCGATCATCAGCAGCGTCGCAATCACCCCGCAGGCGGGTCCGGCGTCGCCGCCGGTGAGCAGCGCCTCCGACACGCCGTAGAAGCGGTAGACGGCGGCGTCTCCCCCGCCGAAACCCAGCAGCAGCGTCGCGGCGGCGCTCCAACCGAAGCGCAGGCCGACGGACGCCCACAAGCCGCAGCGGGCATAGACGACGCAGCCCACGAGGCCCATCAGCGCGACGTTCACCGCCCCGATGGCGTTCCCGGCCCAGCCGCTGCCCGCGACAAAGTACGCCGCGACGGCGATGGCGGCGGCCCATTTCGCGCCCCAGCGCGGCTTCACGCCGTCGTAGAGCACGCGCCGGACGAACGTCTCCGACGCGAGCGCCGACAGCAGGCTGACGGCGAGCAGCGGAACGAGCGCCAGTGTGAAGCGCGGCGTGCTCAGCGGCCACTCAGGTCGGATACTGTCGAAAACCAGCGCCACAAGCGTGGCGACGACCGGCACGGAAAGGCCGAGGAGGCCAAAGCTGGAAAATACCTTGACTGCCTTATATCTTCCTTCCTTCACGGGGAAGGGTTTTTTTGCGTCTTGATCAACAGCCCACAGCTTCCTCAGCCCGGCGGACAACGCGATCAGCCCCAGCGCGACGAGCGCGGAGGCGATGGCGCCGTGCCAGCGAAACAGCAAGCGCGCCCATCCCGGCGCAAGATGGGCGGTCTCGGCGTTCACGCCCCAGGCGCGAAACAGCGCCGCAAAGCCCGCCAGCAGCGCCCAGCGCAGCCCGACGGCGACGAGCGCATAGCACAAAAGGCTGGCCGCCAGCAGCCAGCCTCCGCGCAGGCCGCCCGTCGGCGACCTGAATAGGCTCCTTTTTCGCGGCGCGGGGTTTTCAGGCCTCCGCGCCGCGCCCTTGCTCCTGCTCATATCTTGTCGCTCTTACTCCACGACCGCCTGGATCAGCGGCGGCACCTTGATGGGCTCGTCCCCGATGACGATGGACTTCTTCAGCAGGTTGAACGCCCCGATCCGGTCGGACTTCTCGCCCACGTGCAGCGTCGCCAGCACGTCGCCGCGCTTCACCTGTTCGCCCAGGCGCTTGCGCATCACGATGCCCACGGACAGGTCGAGCTCGTCCGTCTTGCGCTCGCGGCCCGCACCGAGCAGCTTCGCGGCGTTGCCGATGTCGCTGGTGATCATGCGGGTGATGTATCCCGCGCGCTCGGCCGTCAGGTCCAGCCGCACGGGGGCCTTCGGCAGCAGCGCCGTGTCCTCCACGACGCGGCGGTCGCCGCCCTGCGCCTCGATCATGTCGCCCAGCTTCCTGAGGCCCTCGCCGTTTGCGATCTTCTCCTCGAGCATGGCGATGCCCGCCTCGACGGTCGGGGCCGCCCCCGCGTTCCTGAGGATGTGCGCGCCCAGCGTGAGCGCCACGTCCTTCAGTTCGCCCTGCGTGCGCCCGGCCAGCACGTCGATGGCCTCCTCCACCTCCAGGGCGTTGCCGATGTAGTTGCCCAGAGGCTGGTCCATGTCGGTGATCAGCGCGGAGAAGCGCTTGCCGCTCATGTTGCCGATGCGCACCATCGTCTCGGCCAGCTGGCGGGACTTCTCGGGCGTGTCCATGATCGCGCCGCTGCCGGTCTTGACGTCCAGCACGACGACGTCGCAGCCCGCGGCCAGCTTCTTGGAGAGGATCGACGACACCACCAGCGGCAGGCAGTCCACCGTGGCGGTCACGTCGCGCAGGGCGTAGAGCACCTTGTCCGCCGGGGCGAGCTCGGCGGTCTGGCCGATGATGGCGCAGCCCACGTCGCGCACCTGCTTCTTGAAATGGTCGATGTCCTGGCCGATGCTCATGCCGGGGATGGATTCCAGCTTGTCCAGCGTGCCGCCGGTGAAGCCCAGCCCGCGGCCGGACATCTTGGCCATCTTCACGCCGCAGGCCGCCACCAGGGGCACGAGGATCAGCGACGTGGTGTCCCCCACGCCGCCGGTGGAGTGCTTGTCGGCCTTCACGCCGGGCACGTCCGACAGGTCCAGCATGTCGCCGGACTTCGCCATCGCCATCGTCAGCGCGAGGGTCTCGCGGTCCGTCATGCCGTTGATGCAGATGGCCATCAGCAGGGCCGAGGCCTGGTAGTCGGCAAAGCTGCCGTCCACGATGCCCTCCACGAAGGCGCGGATCTCCGGCTCGGTCAGCTCGCCGCCGAAGCGCTTTTTGCGAAGGATGTCACAGGGATTGATGCTCATGGTGTTGTACCTCGGTCTCCGCGCCGCGGCCCACGAGAGTGTGTTTCTAAATACCGGGAGATGCAGTTTCGAGCGTATTGGGCTGCATTTCAAGGCGCTTTTCCGCAGGCTTAGTGAGGCTAAGTCAAGGGAAAGCAACACAGAAATGCAGCTCTAGACGCCGAAAATGCGCTTCTGGTATTTAGAAACACACTCTAGACCGTCGCGCCAGAGCGCCAGCTTCCTTTCATAGGATAGTGTATACGCGGGGCTGGTGGAGGGCATGCGCGCCCACCTGCGCCCCGAAAGGATCCCGGATGCGTGCTTCATAAAGAGTCTGCAGGCCGTACCGCCGTTGAACAGCACCTTTTCGATCTGCGGGCAGCGCTCGAACAGGCCCGAGAAGTCGTTGGGCTCGGGATGCCGGATCGCGCTGTCCAGCGAGCCCTCGCGCTCGCAGCTTCTGAGCACGTCCCACAGCGCCAGGTCGTGCGCCGTGAGCAACGCGACCTTCCCGGGGATGTCCAGCGGCACGGCTTCCCCGTACACCTCGGCCAGGATCCGCCAGAAGGCGTTTCTCGGGTGCGCGTAGTAAAAGCCCTGGTTCAGCGATTCCACGCTCGGCATGCTGCCCAGGATCAGTATGCGCGCCCCGGGCGGGGCCACCGGCGGGAAGGCGTCGATGCGCCCGGCCACGATCAGGGCAGCTCGGCGAACGCCTGGCCGATGGGATCGCGCACGATCAGGTCCGCGCGGCTGTCGCGCGGCGTGGCGGACTTGTTCACCAGCACCAGCCGGTGCCCGCGGTACAGGTCGATCAGCCCCGCCGCCGGGTAGACGCTCAGCGACGTTCCACCGATGATGAGCATGTCGGCCTGCTCGATGGCCTTGCAGGCGTCGGCCACCACGGCGTCGTCCAGCGGCTCCTCGTAGAGCACGACGTCCGGCTTGATGGTGCCGCCGCATTCGCACAGCGGCACGCCCGTCGTGTGCATGACATAGTCCATGTCGTAGAACTTGCCGCAGCGCATGCAGTAGTTGCGCAGCACCGAGCCGTGCAGCTCGTACACCTTCTTCGAGCCCGCCTTCTGGTGCAGCCCGTCGATGTTCTGCGTCACCACGGCCGAGAGCTTCCCCTCCGCCTCCCACTGCGCAAGCTTCCTGTGCGCGGCGTTGGGCTGCGCGTCCGGGAAGAGCATCTTGTTGCGGTAGAAGCGGAAGAACTCCTCCGGCCTGCGCATAAAGAAGGTGTGGCTCAGGATCGTCTCGGGCGGGTAGTCGTACTCCTGGTTGTAAAGGCCGTCCACGCTCCTGAAATCGGGGATGCCGCTCTCGGTGGACACGCCCGCGCCGCCGAAGAACACGATGCGCTCGCTCTCGCCGATCCACCTTGCCAGCGTTTCGTTCATGGGACATACCTCCTGTTCCCGAATTCCGAATTCCGAATTCCTACTCCCTACTCCCTACTCCCTACTCCCTACTCCCTACTCCATGTTAATTCTACCATCATTATCTCCCTTTGTCCACCCAAAATCGCGGTTTCAGCGGCATTTTCGCCTGTCGCATATTGGCATTTGCATTTTTGGCCGGTTTGTGCTATCATATCGTCGTCAAAAAGGAAGGTGATTCACTATGGCAGGCGCGATTCGCAACTGTGCGGGCGGCATTGTTTTCTGTGATGACGAAGTTTTCCTGTTGATGAGCGACCGCGGCGAATGGGTGATGCCCAAGGGCGTCATTCGCAACTGCAACCGCTCCAACGACGTGGCGCTCTGGCGCGTGGAGGACGAGGCCGGCATCCATGCCGAGATCATCGGCATCGCGGGCAACACCCGCTACGACTTCTTCTCCGAGAGCCGCGGCAAGGACATCAGCAACCGCATCCAGTGGTTTGCCATGCGCGCGCTGGACAAGAGCTTCCACGTCTCCTACGACCAGGGCTTTTTGAACGGCAGCTACTACCCCGTGAAAAAGGCGCGGGAGATGCTGACCTACGACGGCGACCGCCCCGTGCTGGACGAGGCGTACAAAATCTACAAGATGAGCCGGACGGCGTAACAACCACGGCTTAAGCATAGGTTATTCAAACACACAATGAACAGATTCTTCGCTTCGCTCAGGATGACAATTTCGCGAAACGCTGTCATCCTGAGCGGAGCGAAGGAGCTTTATTATTCTTAAACATTAATTTCGTTACACGCCGCGCCTCACACACCCTGCAAATTCCCCATGCGCTCGGCGATCGACGCCTCGAAGGCCTCGTCGGAATAGCTCGGGTCGCGGGCGGCCCGCCAGAGGTCGCAGGGCATGTCGGCGCACTCCGCGCAGGTGGCGTAGCGATGCTTGCCCACGCAGCAGGCGTAGATCGGGCAGGCCTGTCCCTCGGGCATGTGGAACACCTTGCCGCACGCTTCGTTGCAGCCCGCGCACATGTCGCGGCAGTAGCACGCCGAGCAGTCCGTGCCGCACACGGAAAGGCCCAGGATCTCCCGTTGCTTCTTCTTGCTGAAGCCTCGCAACACCAGCCGATACGACTTGTCGAGAAGGCCTCGGAGCAGCTCGTCCGGCACTTCTCCGTCCGGCATGACGGAGTTCCAGCAGCGCTTGTCGGAGTAATAGCCGGGGATGATGTCGCTGTACTGGCCGCGCAGGAACTCGCCCTCGGCCGGTTCCAGCTTCAGGTTGATGTAGACGGGCTTGTTGTCATTGTCGTCCAGCAGGATCGCGGCGAACATCCTATCGCCGATCTTGTAGCGAATCCAGTTCCACTCGGCCTGCAAATCCTTCGTCACAGCCCGCTTTTTCATCAGGTATTCGTCCATCCAGTCGTAGCGCATGATCGATGCTCCTTTCGTGGTCAGTCATCCGTTCTCTTTTTCATACATCATCGTCAGTTTTTTCGCGATCCTCCTCATTTCCACGCGAAACTCCGCCGGTTCGAGCACCTCCGCGCCGTCGCCGAAGGAGAGTAGCCAAGCCAGCGCGTTGTCGCGGTCCGTAAAGCCCGCCTCGAACAGCAACCGCCCGTCCGGCTGCCGGGCATAGCAGTCGGGGCCATACTCCTCGATCAGCCGCCAGCGGTATCGCGGCTCCACCAGCGCCTTCACGCGCCAGCGCTCCGGAAACACGCGCGCGTTGCTCAGGTCCGGCCAGGGCGCAGGCCGCTTTTCGAATGGCTCCTCCGTCCTGAGTTCCGTCAGCCGGTTCAGCTTGAACAGCCGCCAGTCTTTGCGCGCGAGGCACCACCCGTACACGTACCAACTCGACCACTGGAACACGAGGTAATAGGGCTCGATCTCTCGCACGCTTTCGCCGGACGGCGCGAAGTAGCGGAAGGACACGCGGCAGCCAACTTCGATGGCGGCGTGGATCGCCTCGATCTTCTCCGACAGCGGGCCCCTGTACCAACTGGCGAGGTCGATGAGGATGTGGCCGTCCCCGGGCAGCACGGTGCCCGTGCCCCCGGAGAGCTTCTCCATCAGCTGGGCGTAGCGCCGCGTGCCGCTGACGCTGTCCAGCGAGCGCAGCCCGGCCAGTATCGCCTGAAGCTCCGGCCCGGTCAGCAGCGCGCCATCCAGCCGGTAACCCTCCATCAGCGAAAAGCCGCCGCCCGAGCCCTGGCGCGAGGCGATAGGGATGCCCGCCCGGCAGAGCGCGTCCACGTCGCGCTGGATGGTGCGGCGCGAGACCTCAAAGCGTTCGGCCAGCTGGGGCGCGGTGACGCTGCCGCGCTGCAGGAGCAGCGCGAGTATGCCGATCATTCTGTCCAGCTTCATATCCGATCACATCCCCATCCTACGCCAACAAACCGGACATCGGTATGTCATGTTCATTATACCGCATATTTTTCCCCCGCGCAACCCGCGCGGCAGAATTTACCGGGCGCGCCTTGACACCCCGGCCCCGCGTCACTATAATGATACAAAATCAATTCCCGCGGACGCGGTCGGCGCGAGCCGCAAAGGAGGTAATGGTCATGAAGCAGATGATGATCTACAACACGCTTTCCCGAAAGAAGGAGCCGTTTGTGCCCGTACACGAGGGCAAGTGCGGCATCTACGCCTGCGGACCGACCGTATACAACTACTTCCACATCGGCAACGCCCGCCCCTTCATCATATTCGATACGCTGCGCCGCTTCATGGGGCACCTGGGCTACGACGTGACCTTCGTGCAGAACTTCACCGACATCGACGACAAAATGATCAAGCGCGCGAACGAAGAAGGCACCACCGTCGAAGCCATCGCCGAGAAGTACATCGCGGAATACTTCAAGGACGCCGAGGCCATCGGCGTGGAGAAGGCCGACGTGCATCCCCGCGCGACGAAGCACATCGGCGAGATCATCGGCCTGATCAAGAAGCTGGAGGCGAAAGGCCTGGCGTATCGCGTCGAAAACGGCGACGTGTACTTCGACACGCAGGCCTGGCGCAGCAACTACGGGCGGCTGATCGGCCAGAACCTGGACGACCTGGAGTCCGGCGCGCGCGTGGAGGTGGGCGATTTGAAGCGCCACCCGATGGACTTCGCGCTCTGGAAGGCCAAGAAGCCCGGCGAGCCCTTCTGGAAGAGCCCGTGGGGCGAGGGCCGCCCCGGCTGGCACATCGAGTGCTCTGCGATGAGCATGAAGTACCTGGGCGAGACGTTCGACATCCACTGCGGTGGCGTGGACCTGATCTTCCCCCACCACGAGAACGAGATCGCGCAGTCCGAGGGCGCGACGGGCAAGCCGTTCGCGAAGTACTGGATGCACAACGGCCACATCAACGTGGACAACAAGAAGATGTCGAAATCCGCCGGCAACTTCTTCACCGTGCGCGACATCTCCAAGGAGTTCGACCCCGAGGTCGTGCGCATGTTCATGCTGTCGGCGCACTACAGGAGCCCCATCAACTTCTCGCGCGACCTGATGGAGCAGGCCAAGGCCGGGCTGGAGCGCCTCTACACCGCCCGCAACAATGCGCTCTTCGCGCTGGATCACGCGCCCGACCGCGAATTGAACGCCGAGGAGCAGGCCTTTATCGAGCGCGGCAAGGGCTTTGTGGACCAGTTCGACGACGCCATGTGCGACGATCTGAACACCAGCGAGGCCATGGGCGTGCTGTTTGAGTACGTGCGCGACATGAACACCGCGCTGGCCGACGCGAAGCAGCCCGGCAAGGCCGCCGTCGAGGCGGGGCTTCAGATGCTGAACACGATGGCGCACGAGGTGCTGGGGCTTCTGATGAAGGAGGCCGACACCGTGCCCGAGGACGTCAAGGCGCTGGTGCAGGCGCGCGTGGATGCCAAGAAGGCAAAGGACTTCGCCGAGGCGGACCGCATCCGCGCGCAGGTGCTCGACATGGGTTACGTGATCGAGGACACGCCGAAGGGTCCCAAGGTTAAAAAGGCGTAACTCTCCGAAAAAATAACAGACGGCGGCGCGGGGCGAAATGTTCGCTTCGCGCCGTGTTTTCAGCCTTTTCGCGCCTCGACACAAAGCAAAAAATTGTGACACGAATCGCGCCAAAATATTGACAATATTGTGGCGGCGTGTTATAATCGTTTTACATGATAGAAGCGGGCGAATTGGGTCCGTTGTTTAGGGGGATTTGCAATGAGCATGGCAAAGACGGTGAAGCGGATATTCGCGCTGGCGCTGATTGTGGCCCTGCTGGCGGGCTTCGGCATCGTGGCTCAGGCGGCGGCGAAGAGGGGCGACAACTACTACTGCACGGCGAATCACGTCAACCTGCGCGAGGGCCCCAGCAGCAGCTGGACGAGCCTGGCCAAGCTGAACAAGGGCGACGTGGTGACCTACATGCGCCAGGACAACGGTTGGTACATGGTCAAGTACTACGACAAGCATCTCAACGATGTCATCGAAGGCTACGTGTACCGCAAGTACCTGAGCGCCGTCTCCCCCACGAAGAGCAGCAAGAACAGCAAGACCGTCGTCTCCGTCTCCAATACGTACAAGACGACCGTCAACCTGCGCGTGCGCTCCGAGGCCTCCATGGAGACGGGTTATGTCAAGACGAAGCTGAAGGCCGGCACGAAGGTCACCGTGCTCAAGCAGCACAAGAGCTGGGTGTTTGTCACGTACAAGGGCGGCTCCGGCTGGGTCTCGGCCAAGTACCTGAAAAAGGTGTACAAGAAGAAATAAGACTATTGGGGATGTGAAAGATCCTTCGCTTCGCTCAGGATGACAGGTTCGCGGAAATCGCGCCATTGTCATCCTGAACGAAGGGAAGGATCTTTTTTCGCTATTTCAGCCGCTTGACCAGCTCCTCCGCGTTCCTGCTCTTGGCGAGGGCCCGGTTGCAGGGCTCGCGGTCGGAAAAGCACACGAAGCCGATCTGCGTGCCCTCTGGCGTCCAGCGCTCCAGCGTGTCCTGGATGCGCCTTCCCAATTCGATCATGGCCTCTCTGAGCAGCTTCGCTTCGCCGAGCAGCTCCAGCGCGGCGTCTGTGGTGGCGCAGTCGAGGATGCTGCGGGCGAGGTCCGCATCCGCCCCGGCGGCCAGCGCGCAGGCGGAGAGCGTCTCCATGCGGCCGTCGCCGTTGGAGGAGTGGGTGTTGCGCGCGCCGATGCCCAGCTTCACCAGCTTGCCGACGTGCCCCACCAGCAGGATGTTGTCAAAGCCCGCCTCCACGGCTTCGTCCACGGCGTCGCCGGCGAAGTTGCCCATGCTCACGATGCGCGCGGCGTCGATGCCCAGCTTCCGGCGCGCAAAGGTCTCGCCGAAGTTGCCGGGGCAGAGCGCGACGCCCGTCGCCCCGGACTTTCGCAGCACGTTCAGCTCGAGCTTGATCGTGTCCACCAGCGCGGCGCTGGACATGGGCTCCACGATGCCGGTCGTGCCGATGATGGAAAGCCCGCCCACGATGCCCAGCCGCGGGTTGAACGTCTTTTTCGCGAGCGCCTCCCCGTCGGGGATCGAGATCGTGACGGACAGCCCGCTTTCGTAGCCGTGCGCCGCGCAGACGGCCTCCAGCTGATCGCGAATCATCTGCCGCGGCATGGAGTTGATCGCCGCCGCACCGACGGGCTGGTCCAGCCCCGCGCGGGTGACGCGCCCGACGCCCTCACCGCCGTCGATAGCAAAACCGACGTCGGTTTTTTTGACGGTCGCAAAGACCAAAACCCCGTCGGTTATGTCCGGATCGTCGCCGCTATCCTTGCGCACGGCGCAGCGGGCAAAGTCGCTCCCCCGCTCCGGTTCGAGTGTGTCCAGTGTAAGGGTGACTCCCTTCGGCGTTCCGAGCGTCCACGTCTCGGGCGCTGTCCCGCCCAGCAGCAGTTCCGCCGCCGCGCCCGCCGCCGCGGCAGCACACGCCCCGGTGGTGTAGCCACAGCGCAGGGTCCTGCCGTTTTTCGTGACGTATTGCCGCAGCATGGGTACGCTCCTTTTCACAGGTATCTCAAAAGGGCGTGCGCGCGGGTGGACCTTCCAGCGCAACGCCGCCCCAACATTCTCCCCTACTCCCTACTCCCTACTGCCTACTCCCTATTCCCTCACCAGCTCCGTCACCACGTCGTCCATCACGACCACGACGTAGGGCTGGCCGCGGCCGGTGCGCGGCTCGATGGCCACGTCCTCGGTGTTGAAGGCGGTACGCTCGCCGTTCTTCTGCACGATCGAGAAGTTGTAGGCCTCGCGCACGTCCAGCGCCCCGGCCAGGTAGTTGCCGTTGGCGCCGTTCTTCAGGAAGTTGAACGCCTTGACGCCCTTTCCGCCGCGCGCCTGGCGCTCGAAGTCGAACAGGAAGCAGCGCTTCATGTAGCCCATGTCGGAGATGAGCATGACCTCGCCCTCGCTGTTGTGCGTGAACAGGAACGCGATCTCGTCGTCCGCGGCCAGCGTCATGGCCTTCACGCCCGCCGCCGTGCGCCCGATCAGCGAGACCTCGGAGATGGCGAAGTGGATGGCCATGCCCCCGCGGGTCAACAGCAGCGCGCTCTCAAAGCCCTCGGGGCGCTTCACGTCCAGCAGCCGATCGCCGTTTTTCAGGTTCAGCGCCGCGAACTTCGACTTGCGCACATTGTACTCGGAAAGCGCCGTGCGCTTGATCAGGCCCTTGCGCGTGACGAACAGCAATTCGCCCGCCCAGTCGCCCGCATCGATCAGCGCCACGAGGCTCTCGTCGTTCTCCAACCCCGCCAGTACGCCGCCCAGTGGCAGGCCGCGCTCCTTGGCGCGGGTCGCCTCGGCCACCTTCTCCGCCGGCAGGATGTAACAGCTGCCCACGTCCGTGAAGAACAGCAGCCGCGCGTCCGTCATCGTGCGGATGGCCTGGCGCGGCAGGTCGGTGAACTCGCCGCCCGCCAGCGCCTTGTCGAACGCCTTGGGGGCCATGCGCTTGACGAAGCCCGCCTGCGTGAGGATCACCACCGTCTCGTCGGCGACGGGCTTCTCGTCCTCGATCACGATCTCCTCGAACGATTCCACCAATTGGGTGCGGCGCGCGTCCGCGAAGCGCTCGCGGACCTGCCCAAGCTCCTTCTTGATCACGCCCATCAGCTTGCGTTCGCTGGAGAGGATTGCCTTCAAATTCGCGATCAGCTTCGTCAGGTCCTCGTACTCCTTGCGCAGCGAGAGCACCTCGAGGTTTGTGAGCCTCTGCAGGCGCATGTCGAGGATGGCCTGGGCCTGGACCTGCGTGAGCGCGAAGCGCTCCATCAGCTTGTCCCGCGCCTCCTTCGGGGTCTTGCTGCCGCGGATCAGCCTGATCACCTCGTCGAGGTTGTCCACGGCGATGATCAGGCCCTCCAGGATGTGCGCGCGGGCCTCGGCCTGCTGCAGCTCATACTGCGTGCGCCGCGTGACGACGTTCTTCTGGTGCTGGATGTAGTGGCCGATGATCTCGCGGATGCCCATCTGCCGGGGCTTGCCCTCGGCGATGGCCACCATGTTCACGCCAAACGTCACCTGAAAGTCGGTGTACTTGTACAGCGCGTTCAGGATCTTCTCGGGATCGGCGTCCTTGCGGACCTCCACCACGGCGCGCATGCCCATGCGGTCGGACTCGTCGCGGATGTCGTAGATGCCGGAGAACACGCCCTTCTTCTCCTCGCTGACGCGCAGCACCTTTTCCAGCATCGCGGCCTTGTTCACCTGGTAGGGCACCTCGTCCACCACGATCAGCTTGCGGCCCGCGCTGCCGTCCTCGATGTGCACCTTCGCGCGCACCTTCAGCTTGCCGCGGCCCGTCTCGTAGGCCTGGGTCAGCTCGTCGTCCATCGCCAGCACGCCGCCGGTCGGGAAGTCCGGCGCGGGCATGATCTGCATGATCTCCTGCGTGGTGATCTTGGGATTGTCGATCTGGGCGATCGTGGCGTCGATGGCCTCGCCCAGGTTGTGCGGCGGAATGCTGGTGGCCAGGCCGACGGCGATGCCGCTGGCGCCGTTCACGAGCAGGTTCGGGAAGCGCGCGGGCAGCAGGTCCGGCTCGCGCTGGGTGTCGTCAAAGTTCAGGTGGAAGCCCACCGTGTCCTTCTCGATGCCCTCCAGCATCGCCATGGCAGCATCGGTCATGCGGGCCTCGGTGTAGCGCATCGCGGCGGGGCTGTCGCCGTCGATGGAGCCGAAGTTGCCGTGGCCGTCCACCAGCATCGCGCGCATCACGAACGGCTGCGCCATGCGGGCCAGCGCGTCGTAGACGGAGCTGTCGCCGTGGGGATGGTATTTGCCCAGGCAGTCGCCCACGATGCGGGCGCACTTGCGGTGGGGCTTGTCGGGCGTGTTGCCCAGCTCGTGCATCGTGTAGAGGATGCGCCGCTGCACGGGCTTGAGGCCGTCCTCCACCCTCGGCAGCGCGCGCTCGAGTATGACGTGCTCCGAATACGGCATCATGGACTCGTGCATCACGTCCTCCATGTTGCGCTGGATGATCTCCTCCGGCTTGCGGACGACCGGCTCTTCCTTCTTCTTTCTGGCCATGTTATGCTCCCTGCTCCGTTACCGGCTCGAAGTTGTCTTCCTTGTTGAAGTTCGCGTACAGGCTGATGTACTCGCGGCGGGGCTCCACCTTGTCGCCCATCAGTATGGTCACGCGGCGCTCGACCTCGACGAAGTCCTCGATGCCCACCTGCATCAGCTTGCGTCCATCGGGGTTCATCGTGGTCTCCCACAGCTGCTCCGGGTTCATCTCGCCCAGGCCCTTGTAGCGCTGCAGCGTGTAGCCCTTGCCGACGGACTGGATCGCCCCGGGCAGCGCGCTGTCGTCGTAGCAGTAGACGACCTTGTCGCCCTTGGCGACCTTGTACAGCGGCGGCATGCCGATGTAGACGTGGCCCTCGGTGATCAGCTGGCGCATGTAGCGGAAGAAGAACGTCAACAGGATCGCGCGGATGTGCGCGCCGTCCTGGTCCGCGTCCGAGAGGATGATCACCTTGTTGTACTTGAGCCGCGACAGGTCGAAGTCCTCGCCGATGCCGGTGCCCAGCGCGGTGATGATGCTCCTGAACTCCTCGTTCGCCAGCACCTGATCGAGGCGCTTCTTTTCGACGTTCAGCGGCTTGCCGCGCAGCGGCAATATCGCCTGGAAGCGGCGGTCGCGGCCCTGCTTGGCGCTGCCGCCTGCGGAATCGCCCTCGACGATGAACAATTCGTTCAGCTCCGGCTTCTTGCCCGTGCAGCTGGACAGCTTGCCCACCAGCGGCGCGGCCTCCAGCTGGTTAGCCTGGCGGGCGATGTCGCGCGCCTTGCGGGCGGCCTCGCGCACCTTCGCGGCCTTCACGGCCTTGGCGACTATGGCGTTGGCGAAATCCTGGTTCTTCAAATCGTCCAGGTAGATGGACAGCTGCTCCTGGCAGACGGCCTCGAAGATCGGGCGAACCTCGGTGTTTCCGAGGCGGCCCTTCGTCTGGCCCTCGAACTGCGGGTTCTTCACGCCCGCGTACACCACGGCGGTCATGCCCTCGCGGAAGTCGTCGCCGGCGAGGTTGTTGTCCTTCTCCTTCAGGATGCCGGCGCGGCGGGCGTAGTCGTTGAACGCCTTGGTCACGGCGGCCTTGAAGCCGGTCTCGTGGCTGCCGCCCTCCGCCGTGGGCACGTTGTTGACGAACGAGTAGATGTTCTCGGTGTAGCTGTCGGTGTACTGGATAGCCACGCGCACCAGCGTGCCGTCGCGCACGGCCTCGAACACGATCGGGTCGGTGATGGTGTTCTTATCGGTATTGAGGTACTTGACGAAGTCGGAGATGCCGCCCTCGTAGCAGTACTCGTGCACGCGCTTCTCCGGCTCCTTGATGCGCTCGTCGGTGAACACGAAGTGCACGCCCTTGTTGAGGTACGCCAGCTCGCGCACGCGGCGGCGCACCAGGTCCGACTGGAAGCGCACGTCCTCGAACACGCGGGCGTCGGGCTTGAAGCAGACGACGGTGCCGCGCTTTCGGGTGTTGCCCACCTTCTCCAGCGGGGCCATCGTGTGGCCGGAGAGGATCTTGCCGGTCTTGCGGTCGAGGATCGACTCAAAGCGGATGAAGTAGTGGCTGTAGTCCTTGTACACGTCCACGGTCATCCACTCGGAAAGCGCGTTCACCACGCTCGCGCCGACGCCGTGCAGGCCGCCGGAATAGGCGTAGTTCTTGTCCGAGAACTTGCCGCCCGCGTGCAGCTGGGTGTACACCACCTCGACGGCGGAGACGCCGAGCTTCGGGTGGATGTCCACCGGCACGCCGCGCCCGTTGTCGCTCACCTCGCAGGAGCCGTCCTTCTTCAGCGTCACGGCGATCTCCGTGGCGTAGCCGTTGGCGGCCTCGTCGATGGCGTTGTCGACGATCTCCCAAATCATGTGATGCAGGCCTCGGGACCCGGTGGAGCCGATGTACATGCCGGGGCGCATGCGCACCGCGTCCAGTCCCTCCAGCACCTGTATGTCCTGCGCCGTATATGTCTTTGCCATTTTTTCCTCCGGAACGCATATTAATCTGTATACATTATACCTCAAAAACGTTAAATTTCACCCCATCGTGGCATAGTGTGCGGGTTTTGTATTCGTTCTGTAACGGATTTGAAAGATCGTTTGCAAATTTGCGCCGGATGTGGTATACTACAGATCGACACTTCCAAGCGAGGGATGGATCTATGAAGCAAACCACGCTCTGCTACATCGAGCGGGACGGCCAGTACCTGATGCTGCACCGCACGAAGAAGGCGGACGATTACAACCACGACAAATGGATCGGCATCGGCGGACACATCGAAGCCGACGAGACGCCCATGGACTGCGCGCTGCGCGAGGTGTGGGAGGAGACGGGCCTGCAGCTGCTCGACTGCACGGCCCGCGGCATCGTGCGCTTTCGCTCGGACGAGTGCGAGGACGAGGATATGCACCTGTTCAGCGCTTCCTCGTTCACCGGCGAGATCACCGACTGCGACGAGGGCGACCTCGCGTGGATCGACAAGGCCGACCTGCTCCGCCTGACGATGTGGGAGGGCGACAAGATCTTCCTCAGGCTGCTGGAGACCCGGCGGGACTTCTTCGACCTGACGCTGAACTATCGCGGCGAGACGCTCGCAAGCGCCTTCCTCGACGGCCAGGCGCTGGAAAACTGGTAAGGAGGCGCTTCTCATGCGCTGCAGCTGCCATGAATGCGGCACGTACATGGTCCAGTCCGAGGGGCTGGAGCTGGGGTGCGTCTGCCCCGAGTGCGGCTATCGCTGCAAGGCCTGCCTGGGCACCGACAGCGTCGTCAGCCGCGACGGCCTCAAGAACCTCGTCAACAACGAGATCCTGATGCAGGACATCTTCACCAGCTTCGACGGCGACGACGAGGGCCCCGAGACGGACCCCTCCCCCGACAAGTGGGGCGAGGAGCAGTGGCGGGATTGAAGGAGAAAGATTCTTCACTTCGTTCAGAATGACAAATTGCGAACGCAATGACAAATCGCGTTCGGAATGACAAGCGGCGTTTTCCTGTCATTCTGAGCGCGGCGAAGAATCTTATTCGACAAAGCAGACCGAAGTCTATATAGACTTCGGTCTGCTTTGTCGGGATTGGCTGTTTGTCAGCTGTACTTTCCGTCCCGCACATTGGCCATCAGATTGATGAGATTGGCCCTCTGCTCGTCGCTGCGCTCCATGTTGAACTGGATCGCCCTGCCCTCCGCGCTCACGACGCGAATGCTGTCATTGCTGTAGATTTCCAGTTCCAGCTCGTGGCCCTTGCCTGCCGTATCGATCAGCGTCAGGTATTTCAGGTCTATAGATGTCCTGCGCCAGCTGCCGAACCAAGCAAACAGGTCTTTGTCATGTTCGTAAATGAAGCCGCCTCGATCGCCGGTAGCGTCCATGAAAAGCGCGCCAAAGGCATCTGCAGTCGAGCCGGAAAAGCAGTTCAGCGTCGCCTGGTTGATGTCGAAATCAGTAGCGCCCATGATGTCCCAGCCGATGCCGTAATCTCCCGTGACGCTAAGCAGCGTCGGCAAGAATTCAAACGGATCGGCAGGCGCCTGCCATGTATAATACGCGGTTTCTTCCGTCTCCTGCGTCTCTCCGGCATTCGTTTTATAATTCTTCGCCATCTGCTCGCTGAGCCACCTGCCGCCAAAGAAGGCAAGGGCCAGTATAACCAGTGTCACCAGCAGGCGCACGGCGCCGCTCTTTTGCTTCTGCTGCGGCTGCTGCGCCGCCGGGGTCTCCTGCGGCGGGGTTTGCCGCACATAGGTATGCGATTCATAGGTGTGGAAGGTATCAGCCTGCGCCGTCGGCGCGCGATCCGCCAGCTTTGCGCCGCAATTCACGCAGAAGGCGTCGCCGGCCTCGGCCTTCGTGCCACACTTGGGGCAAAACCGCAGCGATGCACCGCGCGGCGCTTCCGACGGCCTCTCGGGCTCCGGTCGACTTGTCTGCGCCGCCTGTGCCTGATAAGCTGCTTGGCCCGCCTGCGACGTTTGTGCTTCGCTGGCAGGGCGGCTCGCCTGCGTCTGCGCTGGCTGGGCCTGATGTTCAGTCGTTCCCTCCCGTTCAGCGAGCTTGCGATATTTGCGCTTGGCCAGCCACGCCGCCCACTTCATCAACACGAACCCAGCCACTACGCTGCATCCCGCGGCGATCAGGCAATCCTGAAGCGGCACCTCGTCCTTGATGCCTCTCCAGTTGAAGAAATATCCCACGGAAAAAAGCACCGTCAGCAGAAACGCGCATGAGGAGAGCATGCTGATAAAGGTCGCGAGCGGCGCCTTGACATAACGCCTGTAGAAGAACGGAATCATGTGAAGTCCTCCCCGTGACAACAGATACGTTCATAATGAAAAAGGAACGCTCGGCCGATCGCTGAACGCTCCTTTAATCTGGAGGTGCCACCCGGATTCGGACCGGGGAATGAAGGTTTTGCAGACCTTTGCCTTACCACTTGGCTATGGCACCAAATTGCGGCGGACGCGACAGCGTTCGCCGCAACGATGGAGCGGTAGACGAGACTCGGACTCGCGACCTCCACCTTGGCAAGGTGGCGCTCTACCAACTGAGCTACTACCGCAAATGGTGCCCAGGGACGGAATCGAACCATCGACACGTAGATTTTCAGTCTACTGCTCTACCGACTGAGCTACCTGGGCGAATGGCGACGCGGAAGGGGCTCGAACCCTCGACCTCCAGCGTGACAGGCTGGCATTCTAACCAACTGAACTACCGCGCCATACTTGGTGGGAACAACAGGGCTCGAACCTGTGACCCTTTGCTTGTAAGGCAAATGCTCTCCCAGCTGAGCTATGCTCCCATATTGTCCCACATGCCGCTTTATCGCGGCGACATGAGATATAATACAACAAAACGCCCCGTTTGTCAATACCCCGGGGCGCTTTTTTGTATTAATGCTCTGTTAGGGCGGGCATCAAGCGGTCCCGCGGGCGACGGCGATCAGTCGCCCGCGAGGGGGTTTTCCTCCTCCGCTTCTTCGTCATAGAACTCGCCCTCCTCGATCCACGCCTCGTTCATGCTGTCCACAATCTCCAGCGCAAAGGCGCGACTCAGGGCGTCCTCGGACGCGCGCGTGAAAGCGAAGTGGATCACGTCCTCGTTGTTCAGGCGATAGATGTCCAGCGACTGCTTGTCCTCCACGACCAGCGTGTCAAAAAAGCCGCTGGCGTCCACCTCGTAGGCGGGCAGGTTCGCGTCGCCCCAGGCCACGATGTCGTCCACCTCGTTTGCCTCCACGCGGATGATCAGCGACGCGCTGCCGTCCTCCGTGGCGGCGGCATAGCCCTCGCCCTCCAGGCCTTCGACAAAGGCCCAGCCGTCGGGCTGGCAAAACTCGATGCCCAGCACGGGAAGCTCCACCCACTCGCCGGTGTAGCCCTCGTCGTCGAAGTCAAAGCTAAAATCGCTGTCCTGCTCCGCCAGGGCGGGCAGCGTCAGCATCAGCGCCGCGAGCAGCGCGCACAGCAACCGGCGAATATTCACATGGATCGCTCCCTTCTCGTGTTTCTTCCGTCCGTTGGACGTTTCAAAAATCCCTTTGGTTCATTATAGGGCACCGCGCGCGAAAAGTCCATAAGCGTCGCACAAACGGACGATTTCCGCGCGAATCACGTCACAATCGGGGCGCAAAACGACAAAAGGAACCCGCCGACATCTGCTGCCGGCGGGAATTGCGTTCATGTATTGAGTTTTTCTATTTGAAACTCCTACCCCCGGAGTATCGATGGGGCGCCTGCATTTCCCGTGAACAACCGTTATCACTTCACATGATGACCCATTGGTTTCACTCGGAAATCCGGTCCCGTTGGTTTGTCACTTCTGAATCCTTCGGGAAATGCAGGCCATGAACTGGGTTTCGCTATAGTACAATGGCATCGCCTCCCGTTCTGTTTTATTGGAGATCTGCTATCTCCCAAGAGGTTTTTTGTTCTCCCTCTTTCTGGCTCTATTATACCGTCAAAGTCCAATTTTGTCAACCTGTTTTTTACTCAAAATTATAGCTTTTAACAAAAGAATTCTTATCGTAACATTACAGTTCTTTCTCATACGCCACGCGCAGCAGCGTGCCGCCCCGGTCGGGATAGTAGACCTTGCCACAGTACACGAATCCGTGTTTCTCCAGGAAGCGGCGCATGACGACATTGCCCGTGTGCGTGTCCGCGCGCACGCACGCGCAGCCGTTCCCTTTGGCGAGGCGCACGGCCTCGTCGATCATCCGCGCCGCGACTCCCCTGCCCCGCGCGGCGTCGTCCGTCGCCAGGCGGTGGATGGTCAGGCACTTCGCGTCCAGCCCGCACGGCCACGCGCCCTCGATGCCGTCGTAGATCGGCTCGCGCTCCATCTGCAGCGCCGCCACGCCGCGCACGTCCTCGCCCTCGGCGATCACATACAGCTGGCCGATGCGTATGTCCCGCGCCAGTATCTCCCGCGTCGGATAGCCGTCCTGCCACTGGTCGATGCCCAGCGTGGCGATGAACGCCTGCGCCTGGTGAACCACGCGCATGATCTGCGGCATGTCGGCCTCCGTCGCCGCCCGAAAGCGGATGTTCTCCTCGCCCATGCCGTCCCCTCCCGTCGTTTTTGCAGATTATAGCACGAACGCGCGCATATGGACAGTTAAGTTTTCAGGCGTCCGCGCGTTTTTGCGGTTTACATTTGCGCGATTCGATGCTAAACTATTGCCATACACAGAAAGGGCGCTCGCGACAGCCGACAAAGCCGCACGGACGCCTCCTCGACGCGATGAAAGGACATCAGTATGATTCGCTTCAACAGTGACTACCTGGAGGGGGCCCATCCCCGGATCCTGGAAAAGCTCGCGGACACCAACATGGCGCAGACGCCGGGCTACGGCGAGGACATGTTCTGCGAGCGCGCCCGCGACACCATCCGCCGGCTGTGCGGCGCGCCGGACGCCGACGTGCACTTCCTGGTGGGCGGCACGCAGGCCAACGCCACGGTGCTGGCGGCGGCGCTCCTGCCCTATCAGGGCGCGATCAGCGCCGACACCGGCCACATCGCCGTGCACGAGACCGGCGCGATCGAGGCAGGCGGCCACAAGGTGATCGCGCTGAAGAACACGAACGGCAAGCTGGACGCCGGGCAGATCTCGGAGTGCTGCCGGGCGCACTTCTCCGACGAGAGCCATGAGCACATGGTGATGCCCGCGGCGGTGTACATTTCCAATCCCACCGAGGTGGGCACGCTGTACAGCCGCGGCGAGCTGGAGGCGCTACGCGCAGTGTGTGACCAGTGGAATCTAACGCTGTACCTGGACGGCGCGCGGCTGGGCTACGGCCTGGCGTCGCCGGAAAACACGCTCGATCTGCCGCTGATCGCGCGGCTTTGCGACGTGTTCACCATCGGCGGCACCAAGCAGGGCCTGCTGTTCGGCGAGGCGGTGGTGATCCGTAAGGACTCGCTCAAAAAGAACTTCCGCTACTTCATCAAGCAGCACGGCGGCATGCTGGCCAAGGGGCGGCTGCTGGGGGTGCAGTTCGAGGAGATGCTCAAGGACGGGCTATACATGGAACTGTCGCGGCACGCCATCGAGCAGGCCATGCGCCTGCGCGACGCGATCCGCGCGCTGGACATCCCCACGCTGGTGGACAGCCCCACCAACCAGCAGTTCCCGATCCTGCCGAACGTGGTGCTGCCGCTGCTGGCGGAGAAGTACAGCTACGCCACCATCGAGCGCGTGGACGCGCGCCACACTGCCGTGCGCTTCTGCACCAGCTGGGCCACGCGCCCGGCGGACGTGGACCGGCTGATCGAGGATCTGGGGAAGCTGTTGGGATAAAAGATCCTTGACGCTTCTCTACAACCCCTCCGGCCCTTCTGGCCACCTCCCCTTACACAGGGGAGGCAAGAAGCGAGGGCCGCCCCTGTGGGCGGCCCTCGCCTTGTCATACCGTTCTCATTCCGGCCGCGTGGCCCTGTCAAACAGCGCCTGCACGTCCTTGCCGGGCGCGGGCGTGGCCAGCGAGACCACATAGGCCGCAATCAGGCCGCAGGCGAAGCCGGGGATGATCTCGTACAGGCCCGTGCCGCTCAGGAACGCCAGCCAGAGGATGTCCACCGCCGCGCCGACGACGATGCCCGCCGCCGCGCCGGAGAAGGTCAGCCTGCGCCAGAACAGGCTCAGCAGGATCACCGGGCCGAAGGCCGCGCCGAACACGCCCCAGGCGTTCGACACGAGGCCCATGATGGTGCCGCTGGCTGGGTTGGAGGCGATCAGCAGCGCGATCACCGCGATCACGACGACCACCAGTCGGCCCGCCCAGAGCATCTCCTTATCGGAAGCCTGCTTGCGGAACACCGGCTTGTACACGTCGCTGGCGAAGGCCGAGGCCGAGGCCAGCAGCTGCGAGTCCGCGGTAGACATCGAGGCCGCCAGGATGGCCGAGAGCAGGATGCCGGAGATCACCGGCGGGAAGATACGGCGCGTCATCTGGATGAACACGGTGGAGGAATCGGCGATCTCGCCCATGAACACGCGGCCCACGGCGCCGGCCACCACCGACATCACCAGGATCACGACCGTCCAGCTGATGCCGATCACGCTAGACTTGCGCAGGTCCTTCTGCGACTTGACGGACATGAAGCGGATGATGATGTGGGGCATGCCGAAGTAGCCCAGGCCCCAGCCGAGGCCGGAGGCGATGTCCTTCCAGCTGCTCGAGAAGCTCCAGTAGTTCTCGGGGAACGCGGCCTCGGTCGCGGCCCCGCCGCCCTTCACCAGCGCCAGCGCGAAGATCGGGGCGATCAGCAGCGCCGCCAGCATCAGAAGGCCCTGGAAGAAGTCCGTCCAGCACACGGCAGAGAAGCCGCCGAGGAACGTGTAGCCGATGATGATGGCTGCCGCGATGTACATGGCCGTGGAGGCGTTCATGCCCACGACGGTGTTGAACAGCGTGCCGCAGGCCTTGATGCTGCTGGCGGCGTAGATCGTGTAGGCGAACACGAAGATCACCGCGCAGATCAGCTGCAGCGCCTTGCTCTTGGAGAGGAAGCGGTTGGTCAGGTACTGCGGGATGGTAATGGAATCGTTCGCCTCGATGGAGAAGCGGCGCAGGCGCGGCGCTTCAAAGATCCAGCTGAGCGAATAGCCGATGGCCAGGCCGATCGCGATCCACGACTGGCCCATGCCCGCGGCGTACACCGACGCCGGCAGGCCCATCAGCACCCACGCGCTCATGTCCGATGCGCCGGCGGACAGCGCGGACACCCACGCGCCCATCTTTCGGCCGCCGAGGAAGTAGTCCTTTTCGTTGGCGCCCTTGGAGCGCGTGAAGAAGTACACCCCGATGCCGATCATAAACACCAGGTAGATGATAAACACCACCAGTTCAGTCGTGTTCATTCAATCGCCTCGCTTCTATATGTAATATATAGATATTATACCTGATGGGCGCAATAAATCAACGCTTTACCTGTTTAGCAAGGTAAATTAACCGTTAAAAACGGGCAATTTTGCTTGCAAATCGCAAAAAACGCATGGATTTGAGGGGGCGTTGCGCAGGCATCGGCCCGCGCGGGCGGGCATACGATGCAAAAAAGGCATCGAGGGGGTATCGATATGGCGGTCAATCGGGGGCGTGTGGCGCTGTCGCTGGTGAAGGGGCTGCTGGCCGCGGTGGCGCTGACGATCATTTGGATGGCGGCGGTGGCGGCGCTGACGGCGCTGGCGCGGATGTCGGACGGGCTGATCATGGCGCTGAACCAGGTGATGAAGGTCGCGGCGATCGCACTGGGGGCGTATGTCGCCGTCGGGCGCGGCGGCGAACGCGGCTTCTTCACCGGCATGGCGCTGGCGATCCTCTACATGGCGCTGGGCTACGGGCTGTACGTCGCGCTGGGCGGAAGCGCGTTCGCGGTCCGGGAGATGCTGGGCGAGATATTGATCGGCGCGGCCATCGGCGCGATCGCCGGGGCGCTGCTGGCGAACATGAAGCCGCAGAGGCGGCGGGCATAGCGCAACGGGGACGCCTTGCAGGCGCCCCCGTTGCGCTGTGTCCTCATCCCACTTCCCGCGCCAGTTCGTCCATCATTTCCTTCGTGACGGGGCAGATGTGGCTGAAGTAGAGCGTGTCCTTGATCGTCAGCAGCTCGCGCGCGCGTGCGTCGTCGCCGTCCTGGTGGCACATCCGCGCCAGGTAGTAGAGCGTGGTGATCTGCCGCGGCTTCTGAGCGTGCGCCTTCTCGTAGAATTTCAGCGCCTCGGCGCGATACTCCGCGGCCTTTTCCGCGTCCGACGCGGCCATCACCTCGTAGAGCTGGCCCATGTTGTCCAGCGTGGCGGCGTCCTCGTCGTCGTAGTCGAGCGCCTCCTTGTTGAATTTGAGCGCCTCCTCGAATTCGCCGGTCTGCCTCGCCTTGTCCACCCAGAACATGCCCATCGTGCTGTAGATGCTGCCGTTCATCTTGTACTGTGCGGCGCGGCCCATCGTCTCCAGGGCGCGATCGAGGTCCCCGGCGCACCACAGGCAGATGGCGTACTGCAGGCGCAGCTGGAACCAGTCGTCCTTGGACAGCGCCTTGTTCTTCGCCTGGCGCTCCAACAGCGCCTTCGCCTCGTCGAAGCGGCCCTCGCGCAGGAGCAGCAGCGTGTAGCCCTGCTGGATGTTCGGGGCGACGTTGCCCAGCCGGTAGGCCTCCCCGTACATGCACAGCGCCTCGGCATACTTCGCGCCGGCCTCGGCGGGCTTGCCCTCCGACGCCAGCTTGTTGGCGTCCACGTGCGTGCGATAGGCCTTGTTGCCGATCACGGCGGCCCTCGCGGCGTCAAACATTCCCATGGCTCCTCTCCCCTTCCTCCAGCTTTCGGCGGATGCGCGCCGCGCGCCTCTCGAGCGCCTCCGGCGGCTCCGCGTCCGGGTAATCCCCTGATTTGATCGCGTATTCCAGAGCGCGTCGCAAGTCGTGCAGGCGGTGCTCATAGAGTTTTGAAAGCGCCGTGCACGCCGCACCGGGCATCTGGCGGCGGCCCAGCATTTGCGCGAGCACGTCGCGCGCGCCCTCCCAGTCGCGGCTCTTGCGGCACAGCAGGTACAGCCGCCAGTTCGCCATGCCCGCCACGCGCTCGCCGCCCAGCGACGCCAGCGTTCCGGCGGGCCTGGGAATGGCCGACACGCGGTACAACTCCCGCGCCGGACCCAACTCTCCCTGCCGCTCCAGCGCCTTGCCCGCGCTGAACTGGTCGCGCTGGTCCGTGAGCTTCTCCGGGCAGGCGTTCAAATCGCACAACCGGATCAGCAGCGCGGCGAGGGTCTCGACGTCGCGGCGGTTGTGCTCCACGATGTCGTCCAGCAGCGCCTCGTCCCCCGTCTTGACGAACTCGAAGAACCGGGCGGGCACCTCGCTTCCGGGCAGGTCGTCCTCGCGCGGCGCGTCCAGGATCTGCGCCTCCAGGTTGGCAAGGCGGCAGCTGCCCAGGCGCAGCTTCCAGAGCCTGCGCGCGGGCGGCAGCAGGTCCAGGTTCTCAAGCTGACGCCAGCGATCGCGCATGCGGTTCATCGTGAAGCGTGCCTCCAGAAGCGGCATGTCGAACGTCCGGCCGTTGAAGGTGCACACGCAGTCGAAGCCCTCCATGCGGCGGCTGAGGCGGTCGATCAGCTCCGGCTCGTCGGCGTACTCGCGCAGCATATACTGCTCGATCACCAACTCCTCGCCCTCCGTCCAGCCGACGCCCACCAGGAACGCCACCGTGCCCGCGCCGTGGGAGAGGCCCGTGGTCTCGGTGTCGAGGAACAGGCAGCGCGCGGGATCAAAGCGCGGGCCCGTCCAGCCGATGCGCCGCAGCCCCGCGGCGGGCAGGTCGTAGATCGCGGCATCCAGCGGCAGGCGGCTGACATGGCAAATCAAGCCGCCCCCGCGCCTCTGCGGCGCGGCGGGAGCCGACGCCTTCATCAAATCCAGCTTTGCCCGCAGCCCAGACGACATTTCGATCACCTATATTATTGTAAGTACGCGCGCGCGGATTGTCAAGCAAAGCGAAAAAAAAGACCGCCCTCAATCGGACGGCCTTGTGGTGGGGTTAAATGGGCTCGAACCATCGACCTTTACGATGTCAACGTAACGCTCTAACCAACTGAGCTATAACCCCGAGCAACATCAGGTATTATACAATAACGCGCGGGGTTTGTCAATAGCGAATGCATAATTTTCGTCGCACGTCATGCAAATTTACGGCGAAGCGGGCGCGCCGGTTTTCTTCATTGACCGATCGTTCCATGACAAGCAATGAGGTTTTTGGGGGTCAAACAGCAATCACTGTATATTTTTTTATGCTGTAACGCAAATTTCGAGCATAAATGAGCCTGCATCGCACTTTACAAAAGCGTCATAATGTGCTATGATTTATCCAGCAAGTGTGAATAACATTGATCCAGTGTTTTCATGCAAGCCGTCGTCTTTTTGACGCGGACGGCGCGCGAGCGCTCCCCCGCGTTGAAAAATGGTTACCGAATCAATTTGAAGGAGGAAGAACCCATGAAGAAACTGTTGGCCGTTCTGCTGACCGCCCTGTTCGTGCTTTCGATGGTTTCCGCCGTCGCCGAGCAGACCACCCTGACCATGTGGTGTATCGCCACCGAGTCTGACGCGAACCGCCCCGCCTACGAGGCTGCCATCGCCGAGTACGAGGCCGCTCATCCCGACGTGAAGATCGAGTGGGAAGCCTTTGAGAACCAGTCCTACAAGACCAAGATCAAGGCCGCCATGGCCGATCCGGACTCCCTGCCGGACATCTTCTTCACCTGGGCCGGCGCCTTCCTGGGCGACTTCGTGGACATGGGCAATGTCTACTGCCTGGATGACATCTATCCGAACTTCGCCGACAGCCTGCCGGAGGTCATGACCCAGAACGCCTCCTACGGCGGCAAGAAGTACGGCGTGCCGCTGACGATGAACATCGTCACCCTGTTCGCCAACATGGACCTGCTGGCCGAGGCTGGCTGGGATCATGTGCCGGAGACCTATGAAGACCTGACCGCTTGCTGCGACGCGCTGGTCGAGAAGGGCATCGTTCCCTTCGGCTGCGCCGGCAAGGAGACCTGGTGCGTGACCGAGTACCTCGAGCCCATCATGGAGAAGACCATCGGCTACGAGGCTCTGAACGAGGTGTTCGCGGGCCGTCAGACCTGGAATGACGAGGGCATCGCTGCTTCCGTCTCCACCTTCCAGGATATGATCAACGGCGGCTACTTCGATCCCAACGGCATGGCGCTGGGCAATGACGAAGTCAAGGCCAACTTCATCGCCGGCAAGTATGCGTTCTATCAGAACGGCTCCTGGAACTGCGGCGAGGTCAACGACGCCGAGGGCAACTTCCAGGTCGCTCTGTTCCCCGTGATGGATGCCGAGAAGGCCACCTACGGCCAGGTCATCGGCGGCCCGTCCGACACGCTGGCTGTGTCCGCTTCTTCCGCGAACGCCGAGCTGGCTGCCAACGCCGCCATGGAGCTGGGCAAGGGCATCTGCCACTACGGCTATCTGGCCGGTTCCGGCCTGCCCGCTTGGACGCCGGACTATGACACCAGCGAAGTGAAGCCCCTGGTCGCTGCGGTTGCCGACATCGTCGCGAGCGCGGACGGCATGGTGCTCTTCGGCGACACCGCGATGAGCGCTGACGCTGCCAACACCTATCTGGACTATGTCGGCCAGGTGTACGGCGGCGACATCGACGGCGCTGGCTTCATCGAGGGCCTCGCTGCCGACCTGCAGTAATCGCTGATCCAGCATAGCTGCAATTGTTACGAATGTAGAGAGACGGTCTCGCGAGGGATCCAATCCCGAGAGGGACCGTCTCCCTCTTTTTCATGAAAGGATGCACCGACCATGAAAAGACCACTCTCCTACAAGCTGAGCATCCTGGCATTCCTGCTGCCGGGGCTTTTGCTGTTCATCGGCGTGCTGATCGCCCCGATCATCATGTCGGGCTACTACAGCTTCTTCAATTGGGGCGGGCCCGGCAAGGTGGCTGAGTTCATCGGCTTCGGGAACTACAGGGAGCTGTTCACCAGCGGCTCCATCAAGTTCATGCGCGCGCTGGGTAACTCGCTGCTGCTGGCGCTGTTCTCCGTGGGCATCCAGCTGCCGCTGGCGCTGCTGCTGGCGCTGAAGCTCGGCCAGAAGATCCGCGGCGAGCGGGCGTTTTTGTCGATCTACTTCATGCCCGTGCTGATTTCTACCGTCGTTATCGGCCAGCTGTGGCTGAAGATCTACAACCCGGACTACGGCGTGTTGAACATGGGCCTGCGCTCCCTGGGGCTGGACAGCTGGGCGCAGATCTGGCTGGGCGACAAGAAGACGGCGCTGTGGGCCTGCTTCGTGCCGATCCTGTGGCAGTACGTGGGCTATCACATGCTGCTGATGTACGCGGGCGTGAAGGGCGTGCCGCCGGAGCTGCGCGAGGCGGCGATGATCGACGGCTGCACCGAGAGCCAGGTGAACCGCTACATCGTCATCCCCTACATCAAGCCCATATTGCGCGTCAGCGTCATCTTCGCGGTGACCGGCTCGCTCAAGTCCTTCGACCTGATCTACGTGCTGACCAACGGCGGCCCCAACCACGCCACCGAGGTGCCCAGCACGCTGATGATCAGCATGCTGTTCCTGCGCAACCGCTACGGCATGGGCAGCACGATCGCGGTCATGCTGATCCTGCTGTGCTTCGCGTTCGCGCTGTTGATCAATCTCGCTTTCAAGGAGGATAAATGACATGACGAGCTACAGTGTTAAGAAGTTCTATCCTCCCACCGAGGCGAAGAAGAGAAGGAACATCACCGTGGGCGGCTCCTTCGCCTACGCCGGGCTTATCCTGTGGGCGCTGATCTGCCTGTTCCCGGTCTACTGGATGCTGACCTTCTCGCTGAAGAACAACTCCGAAATATTCGGCGAAAACGTGATCGGCCTGCCGCGCTACTGGATCTTCTCCAACTACACGCAGGCGCTGAACACCGGCCACATGTACCGCTACTTCCTCAACAGCGTCATCGTGGCGGTGGCGACGATACTGATCACGCTGATCGCATCGTTCATGGCCACCTACGCCATCACGCGCCTGGTTTGGAAGGGTCGCAAGATGATGAACAAGTTCTTCATGCTCGGCCTGACCATCCCGATCCACGCATCCATCGTGCCGATCTACGTGTCGCTGTCGAAGCTTCACCTGCTCAGCACTTACTGGGCCGTGATCATCCCCTACTCCGCATTCTCACTGGCGATGGGCATACTGATCTCCACCGGGTTCATGGGCGACATCCCCTACGACCTGGACGAGGCGGCCTCCATCGACGGCTGCGGCGTGTGGGGCACGTTCAACCGCGTGATCGTGCCGCTGATGCTGCCGGCTGTGGCGACCGTGGGCATCTACACGTTCCTGCAGTGCTGGAACGAGCTGATGTTCGCCAACGTGTTCATCAGCAAGGACGCCATCAAGACGCTGCCTGTCGGCGTGCAGGCGCTGTCCGGCCAGTACACCACCGACTGGGGCCCCATCGGCGCGGCCCTGTCGCTGGCCACCATCCCGACGCTGCTGGTGTATGTGTTCCTGTCCAAGCAGATCCAGGACAGCTTCATCGCCGGCGCGGTGAAGGGATAAGGACAATCCCAAAGAAGCCAACCATAAAAGCCCTCCCGATCGTCGGGAGGGCCTTTTCTTTGGAATCCTTTACAGCGGGATCTCCACCACCTCGGCCATCTTGGCCAGGCACTGTTCGATCTGCTGGGAGATCTCCGAGGCCATGCGCTCGGTGATCTCGGCGTTCTTCTCATTCTCCAGGTTGTTGTAGAAGTTGCTCTTGACCTCCTCGGTCAGGCGCTCGACGCGGGCCTCGAAGTGGCTGCGCGGCACCAGCTTGCGCATGGGCCCGGGGATGTCCACGTTCATGAACATCTCCTGCATCTTCTCCTTGCCCAGGAACAGGATCAGCAGCGAGAAGATGGCCCCGGCCAGTATGCCGGAAATGCCGCTGGAGATGAGCGCCAGCCCGCTGCCGCCGCACACCAGCCCCACGATGATGGATATAATGGCGTTGATCAGCCACGTGAGGCCCTCCACGGCGAAGACCTCCTTGGCGTCGATGCGAATATCGATGTCGGACAATGAGAAGTAGGAGTTCAGGCTCATGGCCTTGTAGGGCACGTTGTGGCGCACGCAGATGGGCATGGTCTTCTCCTCCACGTCGTACGCCACGGGCTTGAGCCACTCGGCGATGGGCCTGACCAGCAGCTGCTGGGCCTCGTCGGAATGCAGCCACGCTTCGATCTCCTTCTGCACGACCGGGTCGATGTCGGACAGCTTCTTGATCTCGTTGCTGCGCCAGCGGTCGAACACCGGCAGCGCCACGCGCCGCAGGATCGGCTCCACCATCGCGTCCACGATGCGGCGGTAGAGGTCATCGATGCGATCCTCCACGATGCGCTCCACGGCGCTGGAGTCGATGAGCTCCTCCACCTCCCTGCGGAACTCGCGCAGCTCCTCGTCGATGCGGCCGCTCCACGCCAGTCCCCGCGACACCGAGAACTCCGGCTCCGCGCCGGTGATAACGACGGCCTCGGGATAGACCTCGCTGCACCAGTCGCGGATGGCAGGGAGCTTGGACACGCCGCCGGTGAGGAACAGCAATTCCGGCAGCTGGCCGGACAGCTTCTGCTTCAACTCGCGCAGGCTGCCCGTGAACGCCTCGCGGAAGGAACGGCCGTTCAGCTGGTCCGCGCCGCGGTTCAGTATCCTGTCCGCGATCTCCTCATTCAGGCGCAGCGTCAGCTTCGCACCCGCACCCGCGCGGATGTGCACGGTCTTGCGGCAGTCGTTCTCGCGCCAGTAGTCCTCATCGGAGAAGTACTGCTCCTTCAGGCGCCGGGCGGCGAATTCGCAGTAGCTGCGCCAGGGCGGGCTCTCCTCCAGCGCGCGGCGCACGGCGTCCGGGTCCTCGCTGCGGCGCACGGATTCCTCCAGCAGCAATTCGTCCATGATGCCGCCGCCCAGGCGCACCTCGCCCGCGGTCTGCAGTTCGACCTCCTTGCCGCCGTGGATGAAGGCGAAGTCGGTGGTGGAGGAGCCGATGTCCACCACCAGCACGGGCTTGGACATGATGTCGTAGCCTACCTGGAAGTGCTTGGACTGGCACGCTGAGATCAGCGCCGCGCGGGATTCGGACACGATGCGGGCGGGCGGGTAGCCGACGTCCTCGAAGATGCGGCGATAGCGCTCGCGGGTCGCGCGATCCCACCCGGCAGGGCAGCCGATGTAGAAGCAGCAGTCGTCGTCCTTCACGAGGCTGCCGTCCGCGTAGAGCTCGCCCAACACGCCCGCCGCAAAGCGCTTGACGTCCTTCTCGCTCTGCGGGTCGGTCAAGAAGCCGCTCTTGAAGCGCAGGCTGCGGCGCGTGGCGGTGGTATCGTAGCACGCGCTTTCGCCGATCAACAGTTCGCCCGTGGGCAGCTGGGCGTAGGCGGTGATGAAGCTCTTGGCCTCCCGCACCGCCAACACCTGCGGCGCGCCCGCGTCCCGCTTGTTCAGGCGGCAGATCGCGCTCTCGGCGTCGCCCAGGTCAAAGCCATAGTACTTGTTCATCGCTCATCCTTCTTTTCGTCAACGCGCCGCCAGGCCCTTTTTCAGCAGCTTTCCGCCGGACATCAGCGCCGGACGAAGCGTGCCGGGCCTGTCCGCGGGCAAAAACTCAAACCACTGCTCGCGCCCCGGCTCCCAGTCGATCACGTCGATGCCGACGCCGTGCAGGTAGAAGCGGATCGCGGCGGCGGACTCCTTCGAGCCCTCGTCCTTCGAGGCGCAGGCCGCCTCCAGCAGCTGCGAAAACAGCTCCATCGCCTCGCCGGACACGCCGCCCGCGGGGTCTGCCTCGCGCGACTGTTGATCGCGCGCCTCCGCGTCCTCGCGCATGCGCTCCAGCTGGCCGTCCGCCAGCAGCATCGCGCCGCGCAGCACGTGGTACGCCTTCTCGACGTCCACGAGGTACTCGGTGCGCACGGCCTCCTCGGCTTCCGCCTTTCCCTTGCGCCTGCGCGGACGGGCCGCCATGACGCCCGCCCAGAACAGCGCCGCGCAGCCGAGCGCCGCCGGAAGCAGCGCCTTCAGGAAAGCCAGCGCGCCGCCGAGCCGCCCGGCGAGCATCACGCCCACGACGGACGCGATCACAAGCACGAGCCCGGCCAGCAGCGCGATCACGGCAAGCGGGCCCATCGTCAGGCCCTTCTTCTCGGGCCTAACTGCCTCGCGCTTCCAGTTGCGCGCCTCGCCCACGGCGTCGATCATTGGCAGGGCGTTCTTCATCGCCTGGAGGATGTATTGCGCGCCGTCGCGCAGCGCCTCGCTCCCGGCCTGCTCCGTATAGCGGTACATCACGCGGTCGATTGCCTTCTCCAGCGCCGCCTGGGCGGCCGGAAGCGAGCGATCCCGCGCGAGGTTGGCCAATATCATCTCGCGGTCGTCGTCCAGCAGCGCCGCAAGGCTGGGTCTGTCCATGGTGGTCGCCTCCATATATGGCGTTTGTACAATGCTATTATACTATATGAGATTCGGTTTCGCAAGGGAGGGGCGTACGTTAATGAAACGGAGTGAGGCGTATACGCAACAACCGTAGGGACGCCATAATTGGCGTCCGCAATGGCTTGCCCGACGGACGCCAATTATGGCGTCCCTACGGAGAAGCCGCGAAACATAGACCAATTCCCGTTAAGGCAGGCGACGCAACGGCGCCCCTACGAGATTGCATGAATCCGTTACTTCAAAACCACGATACCGTAGGGCGGTATGGACAGCGTGCCGTTTTCAATCTCCGCCTCTCCCCCGATGGCCTCCAGGTCCGCGGCGATGCTGAAGTCTCCGTCCAGCGGGATCTCGCCCGCCGCCTTCGCGGAGAAGTTGACGGCGATCAGGCAGGCGTCCTCCCCCGCCTCGCGGCGCATCAGGCACAGGTCGCCGTCCGCCAGCAGGAAGCTGTTTTTCCCGTCGGCGATGGCAGGGTTGTCCAGCCGCGCATGGTTCACGGCCTTTACGTAGTTGAGCAGCGAATCGGGGTCCGCCGTTTGCGCCTCGACGCTCGGGTAGGCGTATTCGAGGCTCGTCACGCCCGGGGGCTGGTCGGTCATGTCGCCGTCGGACCAGTACATCGCCAGGCGCTTGTTCGGGTCGTCGCCGCTGCCCACCATGCCGATCTCCTCGCCGTAGTAGGTGAACGCGCTGCCGCCGAGCGTCCCCAGCAGCCCCTCGACGAACTTGCAGGCGGGCAGGTTCTTGCGGCCCTGCACGAGGCCCACCGTGCGCCCGGTGTCGTGGTTGCACAGGAACGGCGCGAGGCGGCCGTCGCCGATGGCGTCCAGCACCTTCTGGTAGTGCGACGCGAACTTCTCCGCGTGCGCGCCGCGCCCGCGCAGCGACGCCGCGAGGAAGCCCTCGGCCTGCGAAGCCGGGAACAGGAAGAAGCTGTCCACGCCGCTTGTGTAGTACTTCGCGATCGTGTCCAGGTTCGCCCAGCACTCGCCCACGAGGTATGCGCCCGGCTTGAGCGCCTCGGCGGTCTGCTTCAGCCACGCGAGGAAGGCAACGTTCGCCTCCGCGTCGCCGGTGTAGTAGCTGGTGACGGCGTCGAGCCGGAAGCCGTCCGCGCCGACGTCGACGAGCCAGAAGGCCATGATCGCCTCGATCTCGTCGCGCACGGCGGGGTTGTCGAGGTTCAGATCGGGCATGCCGCCCCCGGCGAACTGCTCATCGTAGAACCAGCCGGTGTCCCCCAACGGCGCGTAGCCGACGCCGCCCGCGTCGCGGAAGCGGTAGTAATCCACGCAGGGATCGCCCGCGTCGCCGCGCTCCAGCGCCTCGCAGGCCGCGACGAACCACGGGTGCAACGTGGAGGTGTGGTTGATCGGCAGGTCGAGGATCACGGCGATGCCGCGCGCGTGCGCCTCGTCGATCAGCGCGCGCATGTCCGCAAGCGTGCCGTACTCCGGGTCGATGTCCGCGTAGTCGGTCACGTCGTACTTGTGGTAGGAGGGGCTCGGCATCACCGGCATCAGCCACAGGCCGCGCCAGCCCATTTCCTCGATGTAGTCCAGCCGCGACCGCAGGCCTTTCAGGTCGCCCAGACCGTCGCCGTCGGAATCCTGGTAGGAGCGCACGAACACCTCGTACCAGTTCGCCGCCGGGGTCTCCGCCGCCGCGGACAGGGAAAGCAGCATCAGCGCCAGCAGCGCCGCAAGCAGTCGTTTCACGCCCTTCGCACCTCCTTGTGTTTCCATGCAAAAAGGGGTCGATGATGATCGGCCCCTATCCATTCAGTTGATCGTCCCCCGCGGGCTGGTTGTCTGGGCGGTCGAGCCCGCGCTCGTGGCGGATCTCGCGCCAGTGCGGCGGCGGCGTCAGGCACGCGAAGATGTTGATGGGCATCCACGTGACCATGAAGATCGGGAAGCCGAACACGCCCTTGACGCTTCGCCGGTTCAGCTTGCCCTCGGCGTGGTAGAGCACCGCCGCCGCGCCGCAGCAGGCCAGGTAGTACACGCCCAGCAGCAGCACCAGCGCCAGGATCCGCCACGGGTGGGAGATGAAGAACGGCAGGCAGCCCAGCGCCGTGCCGACGGCAGGCACGAGGCCGAGGATGCACAGCAGGTTGCCCGTGAACAGGATCGCCATGTCCAGGCTGGCGAACGTGTGCTTTTTCAACAGCCGCGGCAGGTAGCGCCGCAGGCACTGCAGGGAGCCCGCCGTCCAGCGTCGGCGCTGCACGCAGCTGGTCCAGAAGCAGTTGGTCTGCTCGTCGTACACGCGGGCATCGGGCATCCAGCCGATCTTGATGTCGTTCAGCGCGCAGAGCGCCGTGAACTCCTGGTCCTCGGTGAGGGTGTGCGTGTCCCAGCCGATCTTGCGAAACACCGCGTCGGACACCATCGTGCCGGTGCCGTTCATATGGCAGGGCATGCCCAGACGCGCGCGGCTCTCGTTGTAGAAGCGGCTCAGGAACCAGTAGAACGCCGTCAAGCTGCCGGAGACCCAGCTGTCGTAGGGGTTCTTGGTGTCGCGGAAGCCCTGGCCCACGCCGTAGCCCGCCTCCAAGGCGTCGTTCACGGCCCTGAAAAAGCCCTTGTCCGCCAGGTTGTCCGCGTCGAACACGCAGTAGGCGTCGTACTGGCCGGTGGCCGAAAGCTGGGCCATCGCGCTTCGGAGCACCTGGCCCTTGCAGCGGATCTTCCCTTCCACGCGCAGCGCCTTCGCGCCGGCGGCGCAAGCCACGGCCTCGGTGTCGTCCTGGCAGTTGTTGGGCACCACGTACACGTCAAACAGCTCCCTGGGGTAGTCCTGCGCCATCAGCGATTCCACCAGCTTGCCGACCACCGCCGCCTCGTTGCGGGCGGGGATGATCGCCGCCAGGCGGTTCTTCGCGGGATGGGAAGGTGTCATCCTGTGCCTGCGCAGCATCAAGCCACCGAAGGAAGCAAACAGAAAATAGACCGTATACAGCGTGCAGATCACGCCGCAGATCGTCACAAATATCGTCATCGGGCGTCTCCCTGAGAAATCTAAGCTTTGATAACAGTATACCCGATGAACGCTTCTTCCGTCAAGCAAACCGACATGATTGACAAAAAACCTAATGGGAATCTAACGCTTTTGACCCGATCCGCGCCATGAGCCGCGCCTTGAGCGCTTCGTAGCGCAGGCGCTTTTCCTCCTTGGCAAAGTGGACCTCGCGCCGCTGCACGGGGCAGTCTTCGTAGTCGAGTTTCTTCTCCCCGAACTGCTCGCTGGTCAGGTCGAACGCAATACCTTCCACGACGTTGAAGCAGTGGTAGTTGCCGTCGCCCAGCGCCACGCCGCGCACCTCGCCGCCGTAGAGATCCTGCATCAGAAAGGCTGTGATCGAGCACTGGCCGAGCGTCGGGTTCTCCGCGCTCCAGTCGCCGCGCATCCGGGGCGCGCAGGTGTCCGCGCACCAGAGCGTTTTCAGCAGGTCGTAGTAGTCGCGGGGCGTCCTTCCCGCTGCGTCGCGAACGCCTGCCCCATTTCCGTAGAATCGATATGCCTTCATGCGCGCCTCCGTCTTTTATCTGGTCAGGTTCTGCACCCACTTGTACTTCCCGAAGCGCAGCATCACCCACGGGATCTTCCCCACCTCGTCCAGGCACGTGCAGGCGTAGACCACCAGCACCGGCCAGTGGAACACGAACGCGCCCAGCAGCGCCAGCGGGATGGCGATGCCCCACATGCACACGGCGAGGCTGTACATGTCGAAGATCGTGTCGCCGCCGCCGTCCATCACGCCGTTGATCGTGACGGTGTTCACGCAGCGGCCGATCATGTAGATCGCCATGATCACCATCATGCCGCGCAGGTACGCGCGCGCGGCGTCGGTGAGGATCACCATGCGCACCACCAGCGGCGTCAGCGCCAGCACGATGCCGGTGGAGACAAAGCCGATGACGTAGGAGATGTTCCTCAATTTGATGCCGTAGGCCTTGCCGCGCTCGAGATTGCCCGCGCCCAGCTCGTTGCCCACCATGATGCCCGCGGCGCTGCCCACGCCGTTGCACATGCAGCAGATCAAGTCGCGCACCACCGCCGCCACGGAGTTCGCCGCCGCGGCGTCGCTGCCCATGTGGCCGATGATGGCGGTGTAGGACGTGAAGCCCACGCCCCAGAACAGCCCGCCGCCCAGCAGCGGCAGGCACTGCTTGCGGAAGTCCCGCGCAAGCTCCCTGCGCCTGTCCATGAACCGCCGCCACGCCGGGCGCACGTAGCCGGGCCGCTCGCTGATGAACAGGCAGAGCGCAAGCTCCGCCACGCGGGAGATCGTCGTCGCCAGCGCCGCGCCCCGCGCCTGCATCCTGGGCATGCCCAGCAGGCCGAATATGAACACGGCGTTCAATACGATGTTTGTCACCACCGCGCCGGAGGAGATCCACGCGCTGGGCGGCACGTGGTCCGTCACCTTCATCGTGGTCAGGTAGCACTGGGAGACGCCCGAGAGCAAATAGGACCACCCGGCGATGCGCAGATAGTCGCTGCCGATGGCGATCAGCGGCGCGTCGTGGGTGAATATGCGCATCAACAGGCCCGGGATCAGCTCGCAGGCCGCGAAGAACGCCAGCGAGATGCCCCCGACCCAGCGCAGCATCAAATTGAACAGGTCCTCCAGCGTGCGCCGGTCGGACTTGCCCCAATACTGCGCGCCGAGGATGGCCCCCGCGCCGGTGACGGCCATCACGAACATGTTTTGCACAAACTGGACCTGCGTCGCCAGCGACACCGCCGTCATCTCGTCCTGGGCAATCCTGCCCAGCATCAGCGCGTCGCCCGCGGCCACCGCCGCCAGCATCAGGCTCTGGAAGGCGATGGGCAGCGCAAGCTTGCCCAGGCGCCCGTAGAAGGCCCGGTTGTCAATGGATGTATTCATCTGTTTGTGTGCTCCCGCCCGCGCCATTAGAGTGTGTTCCGAAAATGCGCTTCAGGCATTTTAGAAACACACTCCAATTTGGCGCAATAATTGAATCAGACGTCGAACGCCTCTTTCTGATCGAAGATGCCGCGGATCTCCGCGTGGCCGTCCTCCAGCGTGAACAGGCCCATCTCCCAGCCGTTCTTGTCGTAGAGGTCCATGATCTGGGGCATCGCCTGGCGCACCTTGTCCAGAAGCGCCGCGTCATGCACGACCTTTGCCCTGCCGTCGTAGCGCATGAACTCGTCGCCGCACAGCGCCAGCACCTCCACGCGGGGGTTGGCCGTCAGCTGCTTAAACACGTTCTTGAACGTGCCACAGCCGAAGTAGAGCACGTCGTCCACCAGCATCTGGAAGCCGAACGGGCGGCCCTTGGGCTGGTCGCCGTCGGTGGTCAGGAAGTAAAAGACCTGAGCCTTGTTCAAAAACTCATGTACCTTTGCCGCGTTGCTCATCTGGATAAACCTCCTCAGTCGTTCGGGTCGTTCTCAGCGTCCTTCGCCAGCCAGTTGCTCTCAAACTCGTCCACGGGCATGGGCCGCGCGAAGTAGTAGCCCTGGAACATCCGGCAGCCCATCTGCGCAAGCGCCTTGTACTGCTCGGCGGTCTCGACGCCCTCCACCAGCGAGAGGATGTCGATGTCGTCGGACAGCCGGATGATGTTGTTCAGGATCTTGCGCGCCTTGGGCTCGTTGGCCGCGTCGGAGAGGAAGGCCATATCCAACTTCATCACGTCCACGGGCATGTCCTTGAGCAGGTTCAGCGACGAGTAGCCGCTGCCGAAGTCGTCCATCTCGATGATGAATCCGTCCTCGCGCAGCGCGTCCAGCACCTTCATGCGGTTGTCCGTGTCCGCCATCATCACGCTCTCGGTGATCTCCAGCCGCAGGCGCGAAGGCTCGACGCCGTGCTTTTTCACGGCGGCGCGGATCTCGGCGGCCACGTCCATGAAGAAGAAGTCCTTGGGGGAGATGTTGACGGAGATGAAGGCGTCCAGCCCGCGCGCCTGCCAGTCGGCCAGGATCTCGCACGAGCGCCGCCACATGTAGCGGTCCACCTGGGCGATCATGCCGTTTTCCTCGAACACGGGGATGAACGCCGCCGGGGAGAGGAAGCCCTCCGTCGGGTGCTGCCAGCGCACGAGCGCCTCCGCGCCCACGGCCCTGCCCTGCTTATCCACGATGGGCTGCAGATAGGGCCGCACCTGGCCCTGCATGAGCGCCCTGGGAAGCTCGGCGGAGATGCGCTGGTTCCAGACCACCTTGCTGCGCATGGCCTCGTCGTAGTAGGCGATGTGCACCTGGTACTCGTCCGCGATGGTGCCCAGCGCCATGTGCGCGCGGTCGAACATCACGGCCATCTCCAATTCCGGCTCCGTCACCTCGTAGACGCCGAGGTGGATCAGTATGTTGTGCTTCATCGCGCCGGTGGACACGACGAAGTGCGCAAGCTTCTCCTCCAGGCCCGCGGTATCGAAGTCCGTCCGGCGCATGCAGGCGCCGAACGTGTCCCCGGCCAGGCGGCCGTAGACGCTGCCCTCGGGCATCGTGTCCGCCAGCCAGCGGCCGATGGAGCGGATGGCGTAGTCGCCGAAGGCCGTGCCGAAGATGTCGTTGACGATCTTGAAGTCCTTGACGTCGACGAACACGACGTTGTACTTCTCGTCGGGATGGTTGTCGATCATCTCGCGGGCCTTCTCATACAGGTGTTCGCGGTTGTAGAGGCCCGTCAGGCGGTCGTGCGCGGCGTTGTGCTTCTCGATCTGCAGCGCGCGGTGCTCCTCGGTGTTGTCGCGCACGCTGAGGAACGAGCCCACCATGCGCGCCTGCTCGTCCGAGAGCACGTGGTGCTCCAGCACGTAGTGCTTGCGGTGCTCGCCCTCGCCGGCGTAGCGGTGCAGCGACCACTCCGTCCGGTCCTCCAGGTCGACGCCGAACTTGTCGCGCAGCTTCTGAGCCGTGGTTTCGTAGTCGCCCTCGCGGATCTCGACCAGCTGCCGCCCGGGCCGGTTCGCCCACACGCAGCGGTTGTGCGCGTCGAAAAAGAACATGGCCTCGGGCAGCTGGGAAGCGATGTTGGCGAGCATCCTGTCCAGCAGCCGCACGGGCTTATAGTAGATCGAGAAGTAAAACGCGAGCAGGCCGAATACGCAGAAGCCGACCATCGACCGGTCCACCGGCGTGCGGGAGAAGATGTAATACGTCTCCCATGCGCCGCCCGCGATCATGGCCAGCAGGATCACCGCGTAGCGCTCGGCGTAGACGCGCGGCGTGTGCATCACCTTGTAGATGAATATGATGATGACCGTGAACAGTATGCCATAGTCCACGATGCGGTGGAAACTCTGGCCCAGCCGCGGGATCAGGCGGTAGTACGCGAAGCCGTCCACCTGGATCGGCTCCGTCTGGAAGGCATGTCCAAAGAAGGGGTTGAGCAGCAGCTGCACGGCATCCACGCCCAGCAGCAGGTAGACGACGCCCAGATAGATCCTGCCGCTGTGGGCCACGTGGCAGTACATCAGCGCGAAGCGCGACAGGGCCAGCATGACCAGGTCCATGCCCAGGTAGTAGACATAGCAGCCCACGATGGCCAGCTCGTATTTTCCGGTGGATATGATGATCAGGTTCCCGATGACCGGCGGGATCAGCGCGGTCAGCAGCGCGGCAAGGGGCTTGCCGATCGCCCGGTGAGAGCGCCACGCCAAGAAGGCGCATATCCCATTGGACAGCGCCATCACCAGGAACACGACCGAAAATGTGCTTCTCATAGTCCACCTCTGCGCAAACGCAAGGGTTGCAGTTTACAGTCTTAACACAAGCGTATTATATCACGCCTGGCACAGATTGTCTACAAAAAAGCATCCATTTGGCGGCATCCTTCCGCCGTCTACGTTTTAGAGTCGGTTTCGCGCCGTGCGAGCCAGCGCCGCCGCGTAAGCGACGAGCAGCGCCAGCGCGAACGCCGCGCCGATCGGATACGCGATGGACGCGGACAGGCCGAAGCCCTCGCCCGCCATCAGGATGTAAGTCACGCTGACGGCCGACATGAACGACGCGGGCAGCGCCGTGATCAGCGAGCCATAGCGGCGCTTCCCCTCCTTCATCAGGTAGGCCGTCGCCACCCAGAGCGCGATCATCGCCAGCGTCTGGTTGCTCCAGGAGAAGTAGCGCCAGAGCACGTTGAAGTCAAGCTGCGTCAGCACCGCGCCGACGCCCAGCAGCGGCAGCGTGATGATCAGGCGGTTTTTGATCTTCCGCTGGTCGAGGCGCGTGATCTCCGCCAGGATCAGCCGCGCGCTGCGGAAAGCCGTGTCGCCGGAGGTGATCGGGCAGACCACCACGCCCACCACGGCCAGCGCGCCGCCGACCACGCCGAGCATCGTGTTCGCGATCTGATACACCGTGCCGGACTGGCCCAGCGTGGAGATGGCGTCGTTGAGCAGGTCGGTCGCGCCGTAGAACGCCACGCCCGCCGCCGCCCAGATCAGCGCGATCACGGACTCGGCGATCATCGCGCCGTAGAAGATGCTCCGGCCTTGCTTTTCGCTGGTGATGCACTTGGCGATCATCGGCGACTGCGTGGCGTGGAAGCCGGAGATCGCGCCGCAGGCCACGGTGACGAACATGAACGGCCACACCGGCAGCCCCTGCGGATGCAGGTCCCTGAGCGTCAGCTCGGGGATGTGGTAGCCGCCGAAGATCGTGCCGCCCAGCACGCTGACGGCCATCACGATCAATATCACGCCAAAGATTGGATACAGCTTGCCGATCAGCTTGTCGATAGGCAGAAGCGTCGCCAGCACGTAGTACAGCAGGATCACGATGATCCAGAGCTTCTCGTTCAAAAAGCCGGGCGTCAGGCGGGCGATCAGCGCGGCGGGGCTGGTGACGAACACGGTGCCCGTCAGCGTGAGCAGCACGATCGAGAACACGCGCATGATCCACCGGGCGGCATTGCCGAGGTACACGCCGGAGAGCTCGGCGATGGACGCGCCGCGGTGGCGGCAGGAGATCATGCCGGACATGTAGTCGTGCACCGCGCCGCCGAGGATCGAGCCGAACACGATCCACAGGAAAACCACCGGGCCGAAGCACGCGCCCATCAGCGCGCCGAAGATCGGGCCCGTGCCCGCGATGTTCAGAAGCTGCACCAGAAACGCCTTCCAGGGTTTCATGGGTACGCAGTCCACGCCGTCGTTGATGGCGACGGCGGGCGTCTGGCGATCGTCCGGTGCAAACACCTTCTCGACGAGCTTGCCGTACACGGCGAAGCCGACGAGCAGCACGATGAGTGCGAGGATCAGTGAAATCATGGTCAGGACTCCTTATCGCTTGAGGTAGTTCGCGGATACCGGGAATTCAAAGTAGGTGTCCGGGCAGGGCTCGTCGCGAAGCGCGAAGTGCCACCACTCGCAGTCGAGGGGCGCGAAGCCGTTGCGCACCATCGCGCTTTGCAAAAACATGCGGTTCTCGTACTGCTCGTCGGTCACGTCCCGGCTGTCCGGGTGCGAGCGCTCACTGAACAGGTCGAAGGGGCTGCCCATGTCCACCTCGCGGCCCGTGCGCATGTCCAGCAGCGTCAGGTCCACGGCGCTGCCCCGGCTGTGGGACGACTGGCTGGCGATGTAGCCCTGCTTGAACAGCTCCTGCTTCTCCAGGTCCGGGTAGAAGTAGGGCTTCATGCGCAGGTCGAGGTCCTCGATGCCCCAGAGCACGAAGTGCCTGACCGCCTGCGCGGGCCGGTAGGCGTCAAATATCTTCAGCCGGAAGCCCTGCGCGTTCATCTCGCCCGCCACGGCCTTCAGCGCCCGCGCGGCCTCGATGCGAAGCAGCGCGACGGGGTCCTCGTAGCCGTCGACGCGGTCCCCCACGAAGTTGTAGGTGGAGTAGTAGCGGATCTCCTGCACGATGCCCGGCACGAAGTCCGCCAGCACCACGAAGCCGGAGGGATCCATCGTCACCTTCTGCCTGTAGTCCATCTGATAACATCCTTTCGATGTGTCTCTATAAAACTTCCGCGGCGACGGGGCGAGCGCCCGCCCTTTCCCGCCCGCCGCGCGCAGGGTCATCGCTTGTCCTTGTCGATGAACTCCAGCGTAATGGTCGACAGCAGCGCGAACGCGGCGATGAACGTCAGAAGGTGCATCCAGTACTTCAGGATATTGCCCTCGGACAGTTCATACTCCGACTTGTAGCTGGCCTCGGCGGCCTTGTCCTCGAGGAAGGTCTTGACCGTATCCTCGCCCACGATGTCGATCAGCCCGCCCACCGTGGTGGAAAAGGTATAGCTCTCGTCGCGGTGCGCCTGCATGTCCGGGTTGGACGCCAGCCTGTCCACGATCTCGCCGACGGTGGTGGAGGCGTCGATGACCTGTTCCGCGTTCGCCTCAAACAGCTCTGAGTTCTCCAGCATGTCCAGCGCGTCACCCACGGTCAGGTCCTCGGCGATCACGTCCTGCCGGTGCTCCAAAACCGTGGCGGAGCCGTACAGCATCTCTTTGACCTGGCCCAGCGTCACGGTGTCGCCCACCTGGACGGCGCGAAGCTGCGCCACGGCGGGGTTGTCCGATTCCGAGAGCGCGTCCAGCGCCTGTCCGAGCGTGATCTCGGCGCTGATCTCGTTGTCGCGCATCCGGCCCACCATGTCCGAGATCGTCACGAACGGGCGGTGATTGGTGTCCGCCTGCGCCGCGATGGCCTTCAGGCCGGGGTTGGAAATCGTGAAGTTCGTCAGCGGCTTGGTCCACTGGGGCAGCGTCAGCATGCCGCCGGAGAACACCAGCTGGAAGATCAGCACGAACGGCATGATCGTCATGGCCGTGGTGGTGGTCTTCGCCAGCGTGGACACCCACAGCGACAGCATGTCCGAGGCGTAGGTGATCAGCAGCATCGTGATGCCCAGGTCCACGATCATCCACGGCGTGAACAGCCCCTCCTTCGGGTATTTCACGCCCACGAGCCTCGTCACGTACAGCGTGATGCCCGTCTGCAGGACGCAGAGCAGCAGCTGGTAGAGCATGTGGGAGAATATGTAGGAGGAGATGTGCATGCCCGAGCGGTGCTCGCGCTTGATCACGTCGCGCTCGCGGCAGATGACCTGGATGGAGTTGAAGCATCCGTTCCAGATGCACACGCACACCAGCGCGAACGCGCCCATCAGCGTGCCCTCCATGTTGATGAACATCTTTCTGTGGATCACCATGCCCACCAGACCGGCGATCAGCGCCGCCATCGGCAGCACCTTCCAGTCGCTCTGGTAGACGAACATGCGCAGGAGCTTGCCCAGGTAGATCCAAACCTGCGAGCCGCGCCCGCGATGCCGCGCCTTGAAGCGGCGCGGGGCTCTGTTCACGCTCTTTTCAGTCATGCCGCACCTCCGAGCTTCTGCGCCTGCGCGTACTTCATCACAAACTCGTCGGCCAGGCCGTCGCCGCCCTCTTCCTTGCGGTTGACGGACTTCACGATCTGCTCCATCTTCTCGCGCCCGAAGAACTTGCGCGCGTCTTCGATGCTGCCGTACCAGGCCAGGCGGCCCGTGCGCGCGCTGTCCTTCGCCAGCACGATCACGTCGTCGAACAGGTCGATCACGCGATCCGGCGTGTGGGTGATGACGATGACGATCTTGCCCGCGTCGGCGATCTTGCGCAGCTGCACGAACAGCTCCCGCGCCATGACGCCATCGAGGCCGGAATCCGGCTCATCGAGTATGAACAGCGAGGGGTTGGAGATGAACTCCATCGAGATTGACAGCCGCTTCTTCTGGCCGCCGGAGAGCTTCTCGACGAGGTTGTTCTGCACGGGCTTGAGGCCGAAGATGTCCATGACCTCGTCCACGCGCTCGCGCCGCTGCTTCGCGGAGACGTCCTTTGGCAGGCGCAGCTTCGCCGCGTCCAGAAGGGTGTTGAGCACGGTGTCCTTGCCGCGCATCATCTCCGACTGCGGCACGAAGCCCACCTCGTACTGCATCTTCTTGTACTGGGTGTACATGTTGTTGCCGTTGAGCATGACTTCGGCCTTCGCCTTCTCATAGCCGTTGATGGCGTTGAGATACGTGGTCTTGCCCGCGCCGGAGCCGCCCAGCAGCAGCACCATGTGGCCCTGGGGAATGGACATGTGGATGTCGCGCAGCAGCACCTTCTTCTGGAAGAACTCCGTGGCGCTGCGCTCCCTCAGGTTCACGGTCAGGCCCTCGTCCATGACGGTAGCGCTGCCCTGCGTGGCCAGCCGCGCGAGCTCCGCCTTGATGTCCTCCACCTTCCAGGCGGGCTGATACTTCTTGTTGAAGCCCCAGATGAGCGGGGGCAGACATTCCACATAGGGCAGTATCCACAGCCACATCCAGCGCTTGCGCACGCCGTAGACCTCGATCAGGCCGGAGTACACGCGGATGGTGTAGATGAAGGTCGGCAGCATCAGCGTGAAGGCGAATACGCTTTCCAGCAGGACCGCCGTCTCTTCCGGCATGCCCCTGCGCATCAATCCGTAGAAGAGCGCAACTCCGAAGACGTTCAGCATCGTGTTCAGAAACGAGAACACAGCCAGGACGCGCCCTTCGCTCTCGCGCCCGGCGCAGCGGGCGAGCTGGTAATCGCGCGCGACGGGGATCAGCGCCCACCAGCCCTTGAGGCCGGACTTTTCCAGCATCTTCCACAGGCCGACCATGGTCAGCAGGCCCATGACGATCGATATGCAGCTCGTCGCGCTCCAATCCGAAACGCCAAAGTACAGCTTGCCGATGAGTTCCGGCAAGCTGAACCGCCCGGTCAGGTACAGGCTCTCCATCCTATCAACTCCGTCTTTCGTATACTTGACATGAGTTGGAGCAAACCGACCCCTGCGCGCGCGGCGCACAGGGGTCGGATCTCGTTTTTAGGCATCCGCTCCGGCGTAGAACTCGGTCTGCGTCGGGTTGGCCTGGATCAGCACCGAGCTCTGGTTGAACTCGGCGATCAGCGCGTCCGCCGCCTCGTGCACCTGCTCGCTGGTCGTATCCGACAGGTAGATCACCAGCGTGTATTCCTGGCACTCCTCGCCGTTGCCGTCGATCCAGCCGCCGTGGGCCTCCTGGATCGTGTAGCCGCCGAAGTGCTCCATCAGGATATCGCGGGCGCGCTCCATGGCCTCGGCCTCGGTGAACACGGGCTTGTTGGTATCCTTGTCGTTCGTGCCGAGGTAGATCACGTACTGCACGCCGTCGTCCGCCGCTTCTTCCGCGTCGACGGGGGTGATGTCCTCGGCCAGCTCCTCCAGCCAGTGGAACTCGCCGGTCTTGACCACGTCGTCGCCGTAGATCGTCAGCCAGTCGTCGCGCATGGAGATCACGTTGAAGCCCATGCCCTCCCACTTTTCGCGCAGCTCCTGGCCCTTGTCGGGATTGCCGTAGTCGCGCTCGCCGTCGTCCGCGATCAGCTGGAACGCGGCGCTGCGATAGCGGTTGTTGTAGAGCGCGTAGTTGTGCATGCTCACGTCGCCGGAGCTGTTGCCGAAGGAGAGCACCGGCTGGCGGCCGATCTCCTGCGCGATCTGCAGCACCTTGTTCGTCTTGAGGTTCTTGATGAGCAGCCGGTCCGTGCGCACCAGCGCGTCGCTGTCGGTGAACACGTAGTTCAGGCCGTCCACGTCGCCCTGGTTCGTGGCCTCCAGCGCCACGTCCATGCCGATGATGTTCTCATAGGGGATGTCCAGCATGCCCTCGATGAACGTGCGGCAGATGAAGCGGTCGCTGCCGGAGCAGATGTAGCACTTGAAGTCGTTGTCCTGCAGATACTCGACGACCTCCACCATCGGCAGGTAGAAGGTGTCGGCGTAGGTCATGCCCTCGAAGCCGTCCGCCTCGCGCACGAGCTGGCGCGTGACAAAGTCCGCGAACTCGTCGAGCGTCATGCCCGCGTAGGCCTTGGCGGCGTGAACGGCGTGCATCATGTCCATGCCCTCCGGGAAGGACTTGTCCAGCGCGCAGTCGCGCAGCATGCGCCCGAACTCCAGCATCTCGGCGTCCGGCTGGTAGGACGGGTCGGCCAGGATGCGGCGCGCGAGCAGGTAGTACTCCAGGTAGGTGGGGTTCAGCTCCGCGCAGAGCGTGCCGTCCATGTCAAAGGTGGCGATGCGGTCCACCGGCGGGATGTAGTCGGGCGACTCCTCGTCCGTCACGGCTTCCACGAAGTCGATCAGCGCATTCAGCGCCGGGGCGTCGGCGTTCCACTCGGAGAACACTTCCTCGTATTCAAAGTCCGGCTCCGCGGCGGCTTCCTCGGCAGGCGCTTCGGCCTCGGCGGCAGCCTCCTCGACCGCGGCTTCCTCCGCGGCGGGCTCCTCGGCGGGCGCTTCGGCCTCGACCGCGGCTTCCGGCTCTGCAGGCGCTTCCTCGGCCAGCGCAAAGCCGCTCAGCATCATCAGCATGGCCAACAGAACTGCAAGTATCTTTTTCATGGTCTGTTCTCCTTTCAGGAATGGCTTTGTTTGCGTCAGTCGTTCGAGGAGCTCGAGCTGCTCGAGGCCGCCGCGCTGGCCTCGCGGTCCTTGATCATGTGCTGCAGCGCGATCACGATGGCGACCACGATCTTCTCGTGCTCCGGCTGGTAGATGTCCATGCAGTACTTGTCGTGCAGCGAGAACATCTTTTGGCCGATCACCGCCACGGGCGCGCCCTGCTCATCGAACAGCGCGAAGTTCAGGCCGATGATGTTGCCGCGCAGCTGCCAGCCGAGGCCCTCGACGTTCGTGATGTCCTTGATGAGGTGGAACAGCTCGTTGGAGAGCTCGAACTTCAGGCCGTCCGCCATCGTGATGAAGTGGCGCTGGTGCAGCGTGAAGAACTTGCGCTCGATGTGCGCCACCTGGTTGCCCTCGGCGTCCTTGACGTCGGTCTTGTCGTGCAGCGACGGGAACTTGGTGTTCGCCTCGTAAACGACGCGCTCCTGTTCGTCGAGGATGTCGATGTGGTGGTGGAGCGTGAACACCTTGGTCGTCGTGTACAGCGAATGCGCCGGCACGCCGTACTCGGCCACGTTGTAGTCGTTGGGGCGGTCCCCCGCCTCGTGGAAGCGATGCGTCTTTGCCCAAAAGCCCATCTTTTTTCTCCTTTTGCGTCTTTTTCAAGCCTTACGCGGCGTCCGCCAATTCCTCGTCGGATTCGCCGTAGATGTATTGCGCGGCCAGCTCGTCCAGCCTGCCGGACGCCCGCTCCCGCGCGAGAAAGGCGTTCACGTAGTCGAGCAGGTCCTCGCTGCCCTTCGGCATCAGCGCGCCGAGCTGCCCGTGCGTGAACGGCTCATGGATCAGCGGCGCGGCCAGGCGCGCGTCTTCGCGGACATAGAAGCCCGCCTCCATGATCTCGGTGATCATGATGTCCGCCTCGCCCTCGGCGATCAGCGCCGGGATCTCGTTGTTCACGTCGTGCACGATCAGCGTACAGTTCGGCAGGTTTTCATGCGCGAACTTCTCGTTCAGCCCGCCGGGGTTCACCATCACGCGCACCTCGGGGCGGTCGATGTCCCCAAGGCTCAGGTACTTCCCCGCGTCCTCCGCCCGGCAGAGGATGGTCTTGCCGTTGCCGAGGTAGCCGTCGGACATCAGCGCCTGCTCCTTGCGGGCGTCTGTGACGGTGATGCCGCACAGCGCCAGGTCGAACTTTCCGGCGAGCGTGTCCTCCATCAGCGTCGGCCAGGACGTGGGCACGTACTCAAGCGCCACGCCCAGCGCCGCGGCCAGGTCCTCCGCCAGCGCGGCGTCAAAGCCCACGTACTCGCCCGTCCCGGGGTCCAGGTAGGACATCGGGTTGTAGTCGCCGGTCGCGCCCACGCGCAGCGCGCCGCGGGCGACGATCGCGTCCAGTACGCCCGCCGCATCGAGGTCCGCGCCACCCGGGTCCACTTCACCGCCCTCGGCGTAGTACATCCGGTTCTCCGCGCTCGCGCCCATGAGCGCCGCCAGCGCCAGGATCAGCGCGAGAATGACTGCCCCTGTTCTCGCCATGTCCGTTCCTCCTCTTGGGGTCGTGCGTCGATCAACCCTTGAATTCCTTGACGATCACCAGCTCGATCCGGTCGCCCTTGACGCCGACGATCACGTCGTCGGCGAGGTTGGCGACGATGGACTTCTCCAGCTCGTCCCAGGCCTGCCCGGCTTCGCCGTTGGCGTCGCGGTCGCGCTCCAGGCCGCTGCGGTAGGACTGCAGCGTCCACACCGGCATCAGGCCGTCGGGGCTGGCCATGTTGACGCCCGGGCTGTGCACGATGCCGTAGGCCATGGTCTGCTGGCCGTAGTTGTCCATCATGTTGCCGAAGCCGTGCGCCGCGTTGGAGAACACCTCGCCCAGCATCGCCATGAAGCCCTTGGCCAGCGCGTTCTTGCCGGTGCGCGACACGGAGAGCAGGTCCTGCTTCTTGTCCGCGTCCATGTTGGTGGTCGCCTCGAAGTGGATCTCGCAGCGCGCGCCCTCGCCCACGAACCACAGCTGGCCGTAGAAGTCCTCCACCACGGCCTTGACCATGCCCAGCGTCTCCTCCACCAGCAGGCTCAGACGCAGCGCGTCGCGCCTGTCCAGCTTCATCTGCCAGGCGAAATTTGCCGTGGCGTAGCGGGCCGCCGCCATGCGGCCGGCGTCGCTGTTGACCATGAACTTATCCGATACCATCCTCGCATCCTCCGTCAGTATTTCTTTGTGATCGTCAAAAAGTTTTTGCCGTTGCTGCGCTCATAGCGCATGCCGTCCATCGTCTTCTTGACCAGGAAGATCCCCAGCCCGCCGATCTGCCGCTCCTCGGCGGAGAGCGTCACGTCCGGGTCCTCCTTCGCAAGCGGATCGTAGGGCACGCCTTCGTCGATGAACGTAAGGCTCGCCTCGCGCGCGGCCTCGTCGATCTCCAGGCGCACCGTCGCGCTGCCTGCGCCGTCCGGATAGGCATAGTTGGCGATGTTGCCAAAAAGCTCGTCGACGGCCAGCCCGATCTGCATGATCGCCTTCATCGGGCAGTCGACCTGCTCCAGCGCCTCCTCCAGGAAGGCTGTGACCCGCGGGATGTTCTCCACGACGGCTTTGACCGTGAGCTCCTTCATGGGCCGCTTCTCCTTTTGCCAAACATTTCAAGGGCAAATCAATGAAGGGCAACGCGCCCCTGGCGGGCGCGTGCCCCTGCGTTTCCCGGCGCTATTCGATCGTCAGGATGTCCTCGAAGCCCGTGACTTCGAACACCTCGCGGACGATCTCGTTGACGTTCGTCACCTTCATCTCGCCGCCCTTGCCGGCCATGATCTTGTGGGCCGACAGCAGCACGCGCAGCCCGGCGGAGGAGATGTAGTCCAGCTTCGAGAAGTCCATGACCAGCGCGTTAACGCCGTCCAGCTCGCGCTTCACGACGTCCTCGAGCTCCGGGGCGGTGACGGTGTCCAGGCGGCCCTCCAGCGCGATCTCCAGAGACGTTCCGTTCAGGTTCTTCGTTATATTCATCGCATTAACCTCCCTGTGTGTTTGTTCCATTATCGCACATATCCGCGTCCGCGTCAATCATTAAACGGTCGTATCAGGCACATTTTTGCGCGCGCTTACGGCACAAAGTCGCGCTTGATCTCCACGACCCTGCCGCCCTCGACGCGCACGGTGGTGTTGTAGGGCGTGAAGGAATCGTTTCCGGAGGCCTGCATCGCCTCGACGATGCCCTCGCCCGTGGAGACGACCGGGTCGCTCTCGATGTCCCAGGCGTCGGTGAACGTCGCGGCGGGATCGACCAGCAGCGTGGTCACGCCCTGCTCGGTGTAGGTGGTCAGGTCGTCCAGGCCGCGAACGAAGTAGCCGTTGCCGTCCTCCTCGGTCGCCAGCTCGAACGCGCGCGCATTCTGGTCCTCGTTGACCATGACGCCGTCTTCGCGGCTGATGGACAGCACGGGCACCTCCTCGCCCTCAACGACGATGGTGTCTCCCTCCTTCAGCATGCCGACGTCCACCAGGTCGTACCAATCCTGCGCGTAGATGTGCACCGCGTTCATGTAGATGCCGGAGGCGCCGCTGAACACGTCGCCGCGGTCAAAGGACACGGGATAGATGCCGTCGGGCAGGTTGTTCACGTCCACGGTGCTCGCCACGGGCGCGATCGTGCGCGAGGCAGGGTTCACGTCGTTTTCAAACGTCACGGTGTTGCTCAGCCACTTCGCGCCGTTCACCTCGGAGACGGCCATCGCGGCGAAGTTCATGTCGCCGTCGCCCCAGTCGCCGTCGGCGTTGAAGCTGCCGGTGACGCTGTTGCCCGCGCCGGGCTTCAATTCGACGCCGTCCAGCGCCATCACCAGGCTGGCGGCGCGGTAGTCCGCGCTCTTGCCGAAGGTCAACAGCAGCGCGTTGAACATGGCCTTCTCGCTGCCCAGGTTCGTCACCGACCAGCTGTAGTTGACCACGCCGCTGTCGTCCGCCTCGGCGGTGGGGGTCACGGTCAGGGCCAGGTTCACGGGCGACTCGGCGCTGCCCTCGCCCATCCAGCTCTCGGCCGGGATGGTCTGGAACCAGGCGTTCACCACCGCGTCCACATCCGCGGGACGGACCTTGCCCTCCTCCACGATCATGCCGCGGTCGGCGGCGAAGCCCGCCAGCGCGGCGTCCAGCTTCTTGCCGTAGATGCCGTCAAAGCTGCCGGCGTCGTAGCCGACTTCCTTGATGATCTGCTGCAGGGCGCGCACATCCTCGCCGCGGCGGCCGCGCTCGAACACGGTACCGCCGTCGACCGTCTCGTGCTGCTCGTATCCGCAGCCCCGGCAGGTGCGCACGCGCTCGCCGGACTCGGTGCGGGACATCTCCTTGACGGTGATCCAGGGGCCGTAGTCGTGCTCCAGGTCGGCGCGGGTCTGGGGCCAGGCGATGCCGTCGGGGTTCAGGCTGCGGTCCTGCTGGTATTGCATCAGGGCCTTTTCCGTGCCGCCGCCGAAGATACCGTCCGCGCCGCCTGCGTTCAGGTAGCCCTGCTCCACCAGCAGCTGCTGGATGTAGCGCACGTCCTCGCCCTTGGCGCCGCGACGTATCGTGCCCTCGGGATCGAAGCTCTCCTCGCCGCCGTTGAAGCCGCAGACCTTGCAGATCTTCGAGCGAACGCCCGCGGAGTGGTCGGTGGCCTCGGTGGTGATCACGTAGTCAAAGTCGTGGGGCAACATATCCAACTCCTGCTTCTTCTCCGCGCCGCAGACCTGGCAGGTGTGCACGCGCTCGCCCTTCTCTGTGCAGGTCGGGGCCTTCAGGATGGTCCAGTCGCCGAAGGTGTGATCCTCGTAGTACTCCTCCTTCTCCTCGTAGCCGCAGTTCTCGCAGGTGCGCACGCGCTCGCCCTTCTTGGAGCAGGTCGCCTCCTTGAGCACCTTCCACTTGGAGAAGTCATGGTCCTTCTTCTTGGGCTCGCTCTCGTCGCGCAGGCCGCAGCGGTTGCAGATGCGCCAGCGGTAGCCGCGCTCGGTGCAGGTGGCCTTGCGCTCGACGACCCACTCGCCCCAATCGTGGTCACAGAAGGACTGGGGCAGGTCGTCCACCAGGTATTCGGTCAGCACCCAGCACTCCACCTGGCCGCCGTGCTTGGTGTCCTCGACCAGGATCGACGTCCACTCGCCCTGGTTCGGGTTGCCGCTGAGCATGACCTGCTGGCCGCCCTTCAGCTTCTTGAATACCTTTGAATCGGCGCTCGGCTCCCGGTGGGCCTCCAGCTTCTTTTTGTTGACGAACTTCATGTACTCATCGGCGCTCGCCGGGATGACCAGCACCATCGTCAGCGCCAGCGCGGTCAGAACGATCCACGCGATCAGTTTCTTCATGGCGTCCTCCTCCTTGTTGCTCGTTTGGTACACATTGCGCATACCCATACATTTACAATTATACCAAGTCCCATCCATCAGACATCCAACAAAGCAACCCTGTTTTTCTTTCACTTATATTAAGTTTTTATGAACACTCGTGTGCGGGCACGCGGCATGGTATGATTGTGTCAGAAGAAACCGCAAAGGAGCGTTGAACGATGAAAGCCATCCCGGAAAACCATCTTCTGCCCTGCGCGACGCCCGGCAAGATCGAGCGCCTCGACTACGGCGACAAGTACTTCCTGCTCTACACGCCCATCGCGCCGGCTGAGCGCATACTGTACCTGATCCACGGCGGCGGCTGCTTCTACGCGCCCGCTGAGCAGGACAAGACGCCGCCGTCGTCCGGCGTGGCGGTGGCGAAGTTCCCCGCCGAGCTGCGCAACGAGATCATCCCGCTGGCCGAGGCGCACGCGGGCCGCGCGTTCGACCGCAGCCAGCGCTTCATCAGTGGCTTCTCGATGGGCGCGGTGGCCACCTGGTACGCCTTTTTGCAGGCGCTCGACCTGTTCGCGGGCTTCATCCCCCTCAGCGGCGACTGCTGGGTCATGGGCGAGAAGGGCGGCGGCTGCCATCCGGACGAGACCGCGGCGCGGCTCAGCAAGGCGTGGGAAGCGCAGGGCCGCCTGCCGTTTAACATCCACGCATGGATCGGCGACGCAGACATCGCCTTTCCCAACCTCGACCCACAGATCCGCGCGATGCGCAAGCACGCGGACGTGTTCGGCGAGCGCCTCGAATACTCGGTGCTGCCCGGCGGCCTGCACGAGTACGAGGTGATCTTCCGCTACCTGTACAACGCGCTGCCGGAGATCGCGCCGGTGCAGGATAAACCCGTAGGGGCGGCGATGCGCCGCCCCTACGGGTTTATAACGCTTCATTCCTGATAAAGAAAACCATCATCCCCGGCTCAGTATCTTCTCCTCAAACTCCTTCGCCGGCAGCGGGCGCGAGAAGTAGTAGCCCTGCACCAGGTTGCACCCGGCGTCCCGCAGCAGCCGCATCTGGTTCTCGGTCTCCACGCCCTCGGCCACGACCGGCACCTTCAGGTAGCGGGCGATGTCCACGATCAGCTCCACGAGGCGGAAGTCCTTTTCGTTGCGCTCGATGTTCTGGATGAACGCGATGTCCATCTTCAACACGTCGATGGGCATCGACGAGAGCATGTTCAGCGAGGAGTAGCCGCTGCCGAAGTCGTCCATCTCGATCTCGTAGCCCTTCTCGCGCAGCTGGCCGATGACGCGGATCAGCTGGTCGGCGTTTTCGGTGTAGGCGGACTCGGTGACCTCCAGCTTCAGCGCCGAGCGTTCCAGCCCGTTCTTCTCCACCAGCGCGTCCAGCGTGGCGCACAGATTCGGATCGAACACGTCGATGCGGGACAGGTTCACGGACACCGGCAGCGTCACGCCGTACTTGTCGCGCCACTCGGCGATCTGCCGCGCGGCCTCGGCCCACACATAGTTGTCCAGCGCGCTGATCTGGCCGCTCTGCTCAAACAGCGGGATGAAGTCGTCCGGGGGGATCATGCCCAGCTCCGGGTGCCGCCAGCGCACCAGCGCCTCGGCGCTGGAGAGCTTCGGCGGGTCGCACTGGATGTTGTACTTGGGCTGGTAGAACACCTCCAGCGCGTCCTCCTCCAGCGCGCGGCTCAGCTCGTTCAGCAGGCGCTGGCTCAGCTCGTCGTGCTTGCGCAGCGCGTCGTCATAGACCATAAAGTGCGTCTTGTAGTTGCCGCGCGCCATCGTGCAGGCCGACCACGCCCGATCGAACATCTCCTCTGGCTTTAAGCCGTCCTGCCAGGGCATGACGCCCATGCGCAGGCGCACCTCCGCGTCGCCGAACTTCTCGTTCATCTTGGATTGGAAGCGGCGAAGCACATCGCGATAGTCCTCGCGGTGCGGGCAGTAGAGGTCGAAGTGGTCACCCGCCACGCGCCCGGCGATGCCGCCCACCTCCCGGGCGAACAGCTCGATCTCGCCGCCCAGCGCGCTGAGGACCCGGTCGCCGAAGGCGCGACCGTTCAGCGAGTTCACGGAGTGGAACCGGTCGATGTTGACCACGATCGCGTCCATCGGTTTCTGCGGCTCGTCGCGGAACAGGCGGTTGGCGTAGACGATGAAGAAGTTGCGGTTGTACAGGTGGGTCAGCCCGTCGCGCTCCGCCTCGGAAATGATCTGGCGGCCCTCCTTCACCTTGTTCGCCGCGCGCAGGTTCCTGAGGATCAGCAGCAGGATCGCCGATATGATGAGGGCGAACGCCGTCACCACGACGGCCAGGTTGTCCTTCAGGTAGTCCAGGAACGTGACCTTGTTTTCCCGGAAGGAGTGGTAGGTCAGCGAGGCGTTCACAGTGGCGTTGGGGATCAGGCGGTTGATCTTGCCGAGGATCGAGTACAGGCAGTCGTCGTCGTGGCGCACGGCGAAGGACAGGTTCATCGTCTTGCCGGTGGCAAGCGCGGACAGGCCGTAGTCGCTGCACAGGTCGCTGACGCGGTTGAGGCGGTAGTTGCTCACCAGCGTGCAGTCCACCTCGGCGTTGCCGACGGCCTTGAAGCTCTCGATGTTGTTGTCGTAATACTTGATCTGCCAGTTGGGGAAGTTGTCCTTGAGGAAGGTCACGTGGTTCGGGTGCCCCTTCAGCACGGCCACGGTGGTCTCGCTGTCGGGCGAGACGCCCTGGTGGTCGGCGGTGCGCATCGCGGCGAACATCTCGGTGGAGACATACGGGTCGGAGATGATGAGGCCCATCTGCTCGGCGTCGTAGGCGCTGAGGTTGACCGGGAACACGCAGTCGATCTTGCCGTTCTGCAGGGCCTGCAGGGCGGCCTCGGTGGTGCCGAAGGCCTGGGTCTCAAACGTCAGCTGCGCGTTCTTCTCGGCGGTCTCGGCGAAGCGGAGGTAGTCCTCCAGCGAGCCCGCGAGCGCCCCGGTGCTGTCGTCCATGTCGCAGTAGGGCAGGAAATTGTCGCGGTAACCCACGCGGATGGTGCCGTGGCCCTCCAGCCACTGCTTCTCGTCCAGCGTCAGGAAGCTGGACACGGCGCTGGCCTCGTTGAACTTCTCGGTCAGCTGCTGGTTGAAGTCGCGGTTCTCCTCCAGGATGCGGTTCATCGCCACGTCCAGTTCCTGCTTGATGTCCGGGCGATTCTTGTTGATGCCGAAGTAGCTGTCGGCCGCGCCGACCTTGCATACCGGCACCACGTCGGCCTTGCGGCCGTAGGTGTCCAGCGTCACGAGTACGTCGATCTCGCCGCGAGCCAGCATCTCCAAAAGCTCTGGCGTCTTTTCCGTCAGCTCGATGATCTCCGGGTGCACGTCGTGGTTTTGGGCCCACTCGACGAACATCTGCTCCTGGATGCTGTTCTTGTTCACGCCCACGCGCTTGCCGTTGAAGGTGGAGAAGTCGTCGGGCGTGATCTCGGTATTGTCGGGCGCGATGAAGGCGTGGTAGTCCTCCGAGCCCATGCCCTCGGCGGAATAGAGGATCTTCTGGGCGCGCTCCTCGGTGTAGGATACGTCGCTGAGCAGGTCGATGTCGCCGGCGATCAGCATCTCCAGCAGCTCCGACCAGCTGCCTTCCACGTACTCATACTTCCAGCCGGTGTAGGTGGCGATGCGCTGCTGATACTCATAGCCGTAGCCGGAACGGCGGCCAAACTGGTCGGTGCGGTGGAAGGCCGACTCATACCAGCCGACGCGCACCACCTTTTCCCCCGTCTCGGCCCCATACGCCGTCAACGACGCGGCAAACGCCAGCGTCAGCGCGACGCACAGTATGTACAGCGTCCATTTTTTCATGACAATCCGCTCCCGATCATCCATAACTTTCCGGAATGTTTATGGTTATCCCTGGTTCCGACAAATTATAGTACGCCTATTTATACATATTCACAATAACATTATACATGCTTTTACCGGAAATGTCCAGCGCGGATTGTGGCTTTTTTAGGAAATGATTGTCGGCGTGTTCCTGCGGAACCCGCCGACCCGGAAAACGTTCCGTTTTCCTAATCATGTACAAGCCAATGAAAACGGGGCCGCCGGCTGCGCCGGCGGTCCCGTTTTCTGTCATGTCTTTTACTTCCCGTACTCCACCAGACGGACATTGCCGGAGGTGGTATCGATATCGACGCTCGCGGAGGCGTCGCCGCAGGTGTAGCCGCTCTTTTCCTTGGTCAGCGGGATCGCGCTGTCAAAGGAACCGCTGGTGGTGTCGATGTCGGCCTTGAAGCCCGGCTCGGTCGCCAGGGCCGCCGTGACGTTGCCGGAGGTCGACTCGATCTTCAGCGCGTCGAACGCCGCGAGGCTGACGTCGATCTTGCCGCTGGTGGTTTTCACACTCGCGCTGCGCGCCGTGGCGCACGCCAGGGTGACGTCGCCGGAGGTGGTGGAGATGTCCACGCTTTCCGCTTCGCCCTTGTGGCTGATTTCGATCCTGCCGGAGGTGAGCTCGGCGGAAACGTCCTTCACGTTCTCCAGCGCGGCGCTGATGTCGCCGGAGGTGGCGTCGATCTTCACGCGGTCGGCCTTCCCCAGCTGTGTGAGCGCGAGGTCGCCGGAGGTCATCTCCACGGCGATGTCGTCGGCGCGCAGGTCGGGCGCGTTCACGTTGGCGGAGGTCGCGTCGATCGCGATGCTGCCCAGCTCGATGCCCTCGGGCAGGGTCAGGGTCAATTCCTTCTTCAGGCCGTTGAGCCGGAAGTAGCCGGACTTCGCGTACTGGATGCGCAGCGTGTCCCCGTCCAGCCACCAGCGCAGCACGGCGTCCTCGGAAATCGCCTTCGGGGCGGTCTCGGAAATCTCTACGGTGTCCTTGTCGTGGTAGGCGATGGTCACCTTGCCATCGGTCCAATTCACGTCCAGGTTCTTCACGGGCTTGTCCAGCGTTGTGGCCCCGGCGGTGTACTGCTCGGCGTTGGCGTAGCGATTGCCGATGCGGAAGGTCTTTCCAAAGATGGTGAACGCGCAGGCCAGCAGCGCGACGATGCACACGGCGGCGGCGATTTTCAAGATGATGGACTTGCTCATTTTTCTTCCCTCTCCTTCCAGATGCCGCCCGCGACCAGCAGACCCAGCGCGGCGATGACGAGTGCGATCATGACGACGGTGATGACGAGGCTCTTGCGGTGTATGCTGATCATGTTCATCATGTTGCCGAACAGGATCGCGTCGATCGCCAGCACCAAGAGCGCCTTGTTGTGCCCGGCCACCCACTTCTGAAGCGGCTTCGCTTTAATGACGAACGGCATGAACACCACCGACAGCCCGAACAGCGCCGCCGAGGCAGCCACGAAGAACCAGGTGCCGTGCGTGTACAGGCAGCAGACGGCGAGCAGTATCACCAGGCTAGCGCAAAAGGCGCAGAACGTCCAGAACAGCTTGTCCTCGGGCGCCATCAGCGGCACCACGATCACAGAGGCCGCCACGAGCATGCCCGCGGCCACGACGAAGAACCAGTCCAGCGTCCTGCCGGACGTCAGGTTCACGATCAGGCAGACGAGTATCGGGATCATAAACAGCGTCGCGATCACGCTGCCGACGGCGGCGGAGCGCCGCTTGAAGCGCCGGGCCTGGTTGCGGATGACCAGCGCCTTTTCGTCCTTGAGGCCCTCCTCGGCCTCAGAGGCCTGGAGCTGTGCCAGGAAGCCCTGGCAATCGGGGCAATCCTGCAAGTGCGCGTCCACCAGCTCGCGGCTGGCGTCGCTGCACACGCCGTCCACGTACAGCGGCAGCATGTCCCGGATGATTTCGCATTGTGCGTTCATTCTTCTCCCATCCTTTCCTTCAGTTTCAAACGGGCGCGATGAAATGTGACGCGGGCCCAGTTTTCCGTCTTGGCGAAGATCGTGCCGATCTGCGCGAAGGAGAGCTCCCCGAACACCCGCAGCTCGAACACCTCGCGGTAGGGCTCCTCCAGCGCGTGCAGCGCCAGGTGGACCCGGAAGGAGGAATCGCGCTCGACGGCCGCCTGCTCGACGCCCTTCTCATGGGAAGCGGCGTCCTCGGGCATTGCGCCCGCGCGGCCCTGCCGTCGCTTTTCGTCGGCAAACAGGTTCTTGGCGATCGCGCACAGCCACGTGACTTCGTCGGACTCTCCCCGAAAGCTGTTCAGCTTGCCGAACGCCCGAAAGAACGTCTCCTGCGTGATCTCCTCCGCCTCGTGGCGATTGCCGGCCATCGTCATGACGTAGGAGAACACCCGCATGTAATACGCCTCGTACAGCTTTTCGCAGGCCTCGTTGTTCACAGTTCATCACCCCCTTTCCTGAAAACCGTCGGTTAGACGGGGTAGTTCGCGTTTCGTTACAGCTTCTTTTTCTTTTAACAAAACTATTTTGACTATCGCTTTGTCAAGTTGTAGCGCGCGCGCTCCGCGTCGGTCAGCTCGCGGCCATTGAGCAATTGCCGCGCCAGCGCGACCTGCCCCTCCAGGTCGTCCGGTACGGGGATCGCTTCGTCGCGCCAAATGAACACGTCGCCGTTGCAATTGATCACGCTGCTGTCGCGAAGGCCCGAGGTCTCGTCCACGAGGCCGTAGGGATTGGGCGACTTCGCGATGGCCTTGATCTCACAGATCTTCTCGCCGGTTCTCAGGTCCCAGAGCGTCGGGGTCGAGCCGACGCTGTTCAAAAGCCGCCCGTCCCCGGTCAGCGCCATGTCGTAGGCCATGCCGGGCTCGGCGATCGCGCAAAGGCGCTCGCCCGTATTGAGGTCGTAGACGGCCCGGCCCGAGCGCTCCCCGGGCAGGCGGGTGACCAGCAGCGCGCCGGCGTCGTAGTTCGCGATCTTGCACGTCGTCGTGTACTGCGCGTCGGTGTACTCCGCGTCGGTCTCAAACACCGGCTCGAACGGGTCCTTCCGGCAGATCAGGAACGTCGATTCCTTGCACATCAGAAGAAGGTCCGTGCCCGGGATCTCGTCCACGTCGTTCACGCCCTCGATTTCCGCGATCGGCAAAAGCGTCTCGCGGTCGAACGCGCGGTAGCCCGCATCCCACCCGTCCAGCTTGCCCAGCAGCGCCGGCATGCCCTCGAACTCCACGAAATCCGAAATGCCGAGGGTCTCGCCATAGCGGCTGAGCCTGCCCTCCGGCAACGGCGCGCCCTCCTCCGGCTCGGGGCTTTCCGAATTGAAGGGCACAAATTCCCTGCGAATTGGATCGTAGCGGTAGCAGTCGTCGTAGATGCCGTCCTCAGTGACCAGGTGCGTGCCGATGAAGGTGCCGTCGTCCATACACGCGTCGGCCCACACGTTGCAGTAGTCGCCGCGCTCGTCCCGCATGAAGTAGCTGCGCTCCGGCTCGTCCAGGAAGCGTATCCACGTGTAGTAGTTCGGGTCGCCGCCGCCGTTGTACACCGCGTAGCGGTACTCCTCCGACCAGCAGCCGAGAAAGAACTCGTCCGTGGCGAAGCGCTCCGTGTCCTCCGGCAGCGTCAGCACCACCTTCTTGGCGGGGCGCTCGTCCGTGTCCTTCCTCAGGTCGTCCTCGTCCTCCTCGATGCCGTGCGCCTCGGCGTAGGCGTCGCGGCGCGTGACGGGCACGTAGCCGGACGCGCACAGCCTGTCCAGCGCGCCCTTCATCAGCGCGGGCAGCTGGCCCTCCCGCCCGTTCTCCGGCAGGAATTCCATGCACAGCATCAGCACCAGCTCGTTGTCCCGCGTCTCATGCTCGATCTGCAGCGCCACGGTGTCCGCCAGGTGGTCCCGCGCGGCGTTCTTCTGGTCGGCGGCTTCCTGCCGCGCCTCCTCCGCCAGTGCGTACTGGCCGTTCAGGGCCTTGTTTTGCCCGGAGATCACCTGCACGCGGTTCGCGGCGTAGACGAGGAACGCCAGCGCGCCCGCCAGCGCCGCGCCGCCCACGGCCAGGATCAGCTTCACGCGCTGCCTGTGGCGGCGGTTGCGCAGCGCGTCGAACGACACGCCCAGCATCGGCGCGAGGATGCGCAGCATTTCCACCTTCAGCTTCTTTCGGCTCTCGGCGGGCGTCGGCGCGGTAATGTTCGCGGCCAGCGGCTCGTGCTCGATCACCTGCCCGTCGGAGAGCGTCTCGTACACCAGCGCGTCGGGGAAGCTCTCCTCGGGAGCCCCGGCGATCAGCAGCGTCAGGATGTGGTCGTAGCGCCCCGCGCGGATGAAGCCGTCGATCTTCCGCGCGATCTCCGCGTCCGATTTGGTCTCGGGCGCGCACAGCACGATCAGCCAGGGCTCGGCGATCTCCGTCGTCCGCCGGATGCCGGACGCCTTGCTCACCGCGGCGGGGATGCGATACTTCTCGATCTCTCGGCCGAGGCGCTCGGCCCACGCGCGGGCCGCCTCTGTATTGGGATAAATGATCTCAACCTGTCCGACGTTCATCATTGCGCGTCACCTCCCATCCAGCGCTTGGCCTTCGCCACGAGGGCGTCCACGTCCGAGGGTCGAACGAGCAGCGGCGGGGTCTGCGCGGTGCCGCCCACGCAGAGGCTGCCGCCGTCCGGGGCGCTGACGGCGTCGATGTACGACGCGGACAGGCCCGAGCCCAGCAGCGCCCGTTCGCAGTCCAATAGCGGCGCGCCGTCCGACGCGCGCACGACCCTGCCGCCGCTCATTTTCGCGTCCTCCCCGCCAAAGGCCGTGACCGTCTGCCGCGCGGGCTCGCCCGTCGGCAGGTCCAGGAACCGCTGCATCATCGCATCCCCGTCGCCGACCGCCACCTCCTCCAGCAGCGCGCCGCTTCGCGCGTCAAACCGGCAGATGACCTCAGATCGGGTAAAGCCGTCCGGGTTCGCCAGGTACAGCTCCACCCACACTTCGCTGGAATCCTCCGTGAAGCGCGCCCAATAGCCGAGCGGGCGGTAGTCCTCGTAGAGATCCTTGCGCCACAGCGCGCTTCCGGTGTCCGTCTCGAACACCACGAGCCCGTGGCTGTACTTGTTCGATACGATCAGGCCCAAGCTGCCGTCGGGCGATTCCTGCGGCATCGGGAAGTACGAGCCCGCCATCTCCTCCACGCGGAAGACGGTCTCGCCGGTGTCAGCGTCGATCTTCTCCAGGCCGATCCCGCTGTTCGTCTGCCGCCAGTAGGCGTCCCCCGCCGCGTTCATGCGGCCCGTCGTGAGGTCGCCCCAGTACTCGCCCCAGTCGCTCTCGTTGACCCAGACCAGCTCGCCCGTGACGGCGTCCCACTTGGCGAAGTCCCCGTGGAAGTGCGTATACACGTACTTGCCGTCCGCGGAGTACGCCAGCGGCATGCCGCAGGGCATTTTCGGGTTGGTCAGCACCGCGCTCTCCGACAGCCCGGGGTCGCCGGTCCACGCCTCGCCGTACAGCTCCGCGCGGTCGTCGTAGACCAGTACGAAGCGCTTGCCGTCGCTCCCGCCGTCCCACGCGGCCAGCCGCGCGCCCGCGGCGTCCCTCAACCTCCCCTTCTCGGCGCCGTCGTACAACGAGCACAGCCGCACGCCGTCCTCGCAGACGACGAGGATTCTCCCGGCGTCGCGGCAGCAGTCCAGCGACAGGGCCGGGGAGTCGAGCCGCGCTTCCCAGAGCGTCTTGCCCGTCCCGGCCTCCAGGCAGCGCAGGCCGCCGTCGTCTGTAATTGTAAACAGCCGTTCGGAGCTGTAGTAGTAATACTGCACGAAGCGGTAGCCGCCCTCCGCCGTCCAGAGCTCGGAGCCGTCGCTCGTGGCGTAGACGCGCAGCGCGCCCGCATCGTCCACGACGGCAACCTGCCGGGCGTTGATGAACGACGCGGAGACGATCGCGCCCGCGCCTTGCAGCGTAGCGACGGCCTCGTTCTTCTCCGCGCTGAAGAGCGCGGCCACGGGCGCTTCGCCGCCGCGCCAGGCCAGCATCTTGCCCTTGTTGTCGGACTGGTCGTTGCGCACGACGTTCTCAGCCATAAACAGCTCGCCGTTCAGCGTATATCGGCGCATCTCGGTGTCCCAGGTTTCGACATAGCTCAGCGGCTTGTCCGGGTCGTGGAACACCGCGTACCCGGAGCTTCCGCTGTTGAGGCCCAGCACGTGACGGTAGCCCTCGGCCAGGCCCACCTCCACCGATTCGCGGATGGCGTCCGGAAGGTCCGCCGCGGGCGTGGACAGCTCGCCGTTCGAAAGGTTGAGCGCCGCGATGCCGTCGCCCGTCAGCGTCAACATCTCCGAGCGCGAGGAGAGGCGGTCGCAGCCGGTGGCGGCGAAGTCGAGCGGCGTGGTGCGCACGTGCCCGAAGGACGTTCCGTGGATGCACAGCGCGGTGCGCAACACGCACAGCAGGTCGTCCGATATCGGCATTTCCCCGTGCAAGTCCTCTGGCAGGGCGTCGAGCGCCTCGCGGATTGCGCCGTCCACGTCGCCGTTCGAGAGCCGGTTGTCGCAGTTCTGCGCGGTGTAGGCCGCCTGGTTGAGCAGCGCGTTGTTGCGCTCGGTCACGGCCTCCTCCTGCGCCGCCCAGGCCGCCTCGGTAGCGACCTCTATCTTTCTGTTGTTGTCCGAAATGACGTTCGCGGTGCGGTTCGCGTAGAGCGCGAAGCCGAACACGCCCAGCGCCAGCGCCGCCGCGCCGCAGGCCAGCTGCCCCAGCCGAAAGCGCCTGTGGCACGCGAGCAGCGCGTCCGCATCCTCGCCCGTCATGCGCGAAAGCAGCGTGGGCACGCAGTCCTTCGCGGCGGACTTCAGGCCGCCCTCGCGCCCGCGGAGGTCCGCCACCGGCGAGATGTCCCGGATCTCCTCGGGCATCGAGGTCTCGGGCGTGCCCGAGACGAGCACCGGCAGGATGCGGTCCTTCCGCCCCAGCGCGATGTAGCGGCGGATCTCGCTGATGCACCAGCGCGACTGCGTGTAGTCCTCCGAACAGAGGGCGATCAGCCATTCGCTGTCCCGGAGCGCGTTCTCGATGTCCGCGCCGAGGTCGGAGCTCGTGGGCAGCTCGTCGGTGTCCCGGAACACGCGGCGCACCCGCGGCAGCGACGAGCGCCTTCCCGCGTGGAAGCCCTCCAGGCCGTGGCGGAGGACCCCCGCCACGGCGTTGTCCCGGTCGGTGTGCCGGTAGCTGATGAACGCCAGGTATCGCTTCAAGGCCATCGCCTCCGTATACTTCTGCCCGCGCGCTGAGGCGCGGACGCTGGTTATGGCTTTATTCTATCACAACGCGGGCGGTATGAAAAGGACGCGGCGCACACAAAATGCGCCTTTTCATTCAAAATCCATTGACTTAGAGTGAACTTGAAGGTATATAATGATATAAAAGCGGCTCGCGGCTGATGAAAGGCCGTTTGCCGCACAACGCATACGAGATCATTGAAGGAGGATGCCCTATGTTCGCTTTCAAGTACTTTACCCCCACCAAGGTGGTGTTCGGCAGGGACACGGAAAAGCAGGTCGCCGACCTGATCCGCGAATTCGGCGGCACGAAGGTGCTCATCCACTACGGCGGCGGAAGCGTCGTGCGCTCGGGACTGTTGAAGCGCGTGACGGACGCGCTCGACGCGGCGGGGATCGCCTACGTCACGCTGGGCGGCGCGGTGCCGAACCCGCGGCTGAGCCTCGTGTACGAGGGCATCGAGCTTTGCAAGCGCGAGGGCGTGGACTTTTTGCTGGGCGTGGGCGGCGGCAGCGCCGTCGACTCGGCCAAGGCCATCGGCTACGGCGTCTACAACGGCGGCGACGTGTGGGACTTCTACGACTACAAGCGCAAAGCCGAGGGCTGCCTGCCGCTGGGCGTGATCATGACCATCGCCGCCACGGGCAGCGAGATGAGCGATTCCTCCGTGATCACGAAGGAGGATGGGCTCATCAAGCGCGGCTACAGCAGCGACTTCGGCCGCCCGAAGTTCGCCATCATGAATCCGGAGCTCACGATGACGCTGCCAGACTACCAGACCGCCTGCGGCTGCACCGACATACTGATGCACACGATGGAGCGCTATTTCACAAACGGCGGCAACATGGAGATCACCGACGCCATCGCCGAGGGCCTGATGCGCACCGTGATGGCGAACGCCGAGATCCTGGTAAAGGACCCGAAGGACTACGACGCGCGCGCCGAGGTGATGTGGGCGGGCAGCCTCTCGCACAACGGGCTGACCGGCTGCGGCAACGACGGCGGCGACTGGATGACGCACAAGCTGGAGCACGAGCTCGGCGCGCTCTACGACGTGGCGCACGGCGCGGGCCTCGCCGCCATCTGGGGCAGCTGGGCGCGCTACGTCTATAAAAACTGCCTGCCGCGCTTCAAGCGCTTTGCCGTGAACGTGATGGGCGTCGAGCCCGCGGGCTCGGATGAGGATATCGCGCTGAAGGGCATCGAGGCGCTGGAGGCGTTCTTCCGCCGCATCCACATGCCCACGAACCTGCGCGAGTTGGGCGTGAACGCCACCGACGAAGACCTCGTCACGATGGCGCACAAGTGCGCCGTGGGCGTGGGCGGCGCGAAGGGCTCCGCGCGGCTTCTGAACGAGGCGGACATGCTGGCCATCTTCCGCGCGAGCGTGTGAGGGCGCGAACAGGGTGGTTTAAGAGCGGAAAGATTTGTTTTCCATAAATAGTAGGGGCGGCGTTGCGCCGCCCCTACTGGCACTTGGGTGGACAGCGCAACGCCGCCCCTACGGGAAATGTGTGCGGAAGCCGCCATCCACTCCTAACTCCTAACTCCTAACTCCTAACTCACTATTTCTACTCCCTACTCCCTTATTCAAGCGGGCGTCTGGGTGTCGTCCGCGTCCGGGCGGGAATCCCGCATCGGCACGCGCGCGAGCAACTCCTGCTTGAGGTCGTTGATGGTCAGGCCCGTACCGATGCTCAGGAACTGGCCGATCATCCGAAGCGCCAGCGCGCGCTGTTCCTTGGGCACGTTGTCCTGCAGCTTGCGCATCGCCGAGAGCAGCATGGCCTTGTTCGCCATGATGTCGTGCGTCGTCTGCATGCCTGTGGCCTCCAGGAGCCCGAACACGATCTGCACCAGCAGCCGCCGGTTCTCTACGCTCTGCACCTTCAGCCACTCCAGGATCGCGGCCTCCATGCGCAGGCTGCTGGCGGCGCGCTGCGGCTTCGTGACGAAATGGTTGCCCAGCACCTGCCAGGAGAAGCCGTCGTGCTGCATGATGCCGAAGGCGTCGCTCTCCACCACGCGCTGGCGCGCCTCGTTGCGCATCAACACGCCCACGACGCTGCCCTCGGGCACGGTGGACTGGATCAGCGGCACCACGCGCTTGTAGTCCTCGGAGGCAATAAAGGCATCCAGGAAGCCGGGGCCGTCGTTGTTGTAGACGGCTTGGATGCGCGCGCGGACCTCGGGTTTACACTTCGCCGCCGCGAACATCGCCAGGTTCCCGCCCTTCGAGTGGCCGCCGATCATCAGCGGCGCGTCGCAGCTCCCCCATCGCTCGTTCAGGTAGGCCACGGCCCGCCGCTGGCCCTCCGTCTCGGGCGAATAGCTGAGCACGAAGTCCTCCTTCCAGCCGACGATGGTGCTGTCGGTGCCCCGGTAGGCGACAAACGCCGCGCCGCCGGGCAGCAGGAACGACACGATGGCCAGCTGGAGGTCGAAGGCCTGGTCCACGTCGTTGTGGTAGTGCGCCATGCGCATGCCGGCGTAGCGCGGGGCCTGGCCCGCCAGGTCGAGAAGCCGCGGGATCTGCCGCGTGAAGTCCTTGCGCGCGTCTGTCTCCTGGGCCGGGTGCAGCGCGCGAAACTGCGCCGCCACGCGGTCGATCGAAACGGCGTCGCCGCTGTCGGGGACGATCCCGGAGAAGTCCTCGTAGGCGAGCTCGGTCAGGATCAGCGCGTCCACCTCGTTGAACGGGTCGAGCGAAAGCGGCACGTCGCCGCGCCAGAGCAGATAATCGATGATGTTGGCCATTTCAGGCGCCTCCGTCCATTCTCTTCCGCCAGTTTATGCCGGCTTCCTGCCCGATACGAGCGCCTTCAGCTTTTCAACGCCCGTGATCACGAGCATCACTACCAGCATGTACGCGGCCAGTATCAGCAGGCAGGGGATCAGGTACAAGAACGGCGCGGGGAGGAATTTGTGGAACAGCTCCAGGATGGCGTTGCCCTCCGTCTCGACGGAGAAGAAGTAGTTGGCGTTCGCGTTCAGACCCGTCCAGCGCAGCAGCAGGCTGATGCCGCAGGCCGCCAGCGCAATCACGAACAGCGCCAGCGCCGACAGGGGCAGGTCGCTGAACTTCGGCTTGTAGAGCCCGAGCGTCGCCAGCGCGAGGCCCTCGACGATGATGGCAAAGTGGGTGCCGTAGAAGCCGATCATTCGCGGCAGCAGCAGCGAATAGCCGTCGAAGCCCAGGCCCGGCATGGCGATGGCCATCGCCGCGCCCAGCACGCCCACGAAGAAGCAGAAGCTCATCAGCGCGCGCTTGTTCCAGTGCACGGCGATCGGGATCAAAATCATGTTGATGTTGCACAGCTGCAGCGGCAGCTCGCCCCACCAGTTGAAGCCGCCGATCTCCGCCGCGACCCGGTCGAATTCCTTGTCGACGGAGAGGAAGCCCTTGTACACGAAGAAGCCGACCATCGTCACGATGCTGGCGATGATGAGCACGCGCCGCCGCGTCTCCTCGCTGCGCTTGCGCAGGAGCACGGTCGCGACGACGAGCAGGGCGAGGAACGCCAGGACGACGCACCAGAACGTTCCGTTGAAGGGGCTCATGATCCAAATATCAGCGTGCATGGTTTTTCACTCTCTTTGGTTGTTTTTCGGGGAGCGCCGCAGGTGTCCCTCATACTATTGTAATCGATTTGCCCGCCCGCGTCAATTCCAATGAACTTACGGTTCTTCCCGCACGAGCCGCACGGCCATCCATGGCCGCGCGCCGAGCGCCACGCGAAAGCGGCCCTCGACCACGCCCGCGTCCGTCGTCGTCATGTTCCAGGTGTCGATCACCGTCGCGTGCCAGCGGCCCGGGACGTTGAAGTCGCGGTAGGCGGGACGCATGAAGCTGTAGTAGTACAGGCGCATATCGCCCTCGTGGCCGCGCGCCGCGGGCACGGCGCACACCTCGTCCCAGTCCCGGCCCTCATAGGGCTTGAGCATGCCGCCGGGCACCTCGGCCAGCATCTTCGCCAGGAACGCGATGCGCGCGGGGCTCTCGCCGCGAAGCTGTCCGCCGTGCGACCACCACAGCTTGCCGCTCGGGTGCAGGTACGTCTCGCCGTGGCCAGGATAGCCGCCGCGCAGCGCCGTCTCCCAGAAGCGGCGGGTCATCTCCTCGCCGGTCAGGCTGCCCCAGCCATAGGGGATGTCACCCTCGTAGGCCATCTCGTCGATCACGACGGGCTTGCGCCAGCGCTCGCGCCATGCGTCCGTCAGCTCCGCCGACAGGTACAGGTGCGTGCGCTGGATGCTGCAGTGCGTCACCCACGGGCGGCTGAAGTCGTACAGGTGCAGGCAGTTGTGGATCGAGCGCAGGTGGCGGTATGGGTCGGCCTCGACGAGCACGGCGGCGATGTCCTCCCAGTCGCGCGGCGACTTTTTCAGGATGTCGTACTCGTTCGCCAGCGACCACCACACGTTCCGATACGCGGAAAACCGCGCCGCGGCGTAGCGCACATAGCGCGCGTCGGCCTCCTTCGTCATGCGGGAGAAGCCCCAGCGATCGTAGGGGTGGAACAGGATCAGGTCCGCCTCGACGCCCCTCTCGCGCAGGCCCTCGATGCAGCGCTCCAGCCGCCTGAAGTGGGCCGGGTTGAAGCGCTCGAAGTCCCAGGCGTTGCCCGCGCTGTCCGGGCCGTAGTCCCAGAAGTTCTCCTCATTGAGCACCGACGAATCCATCGGCGTGCCCTCGAAGGGATAGGTCTGCGGCTCGTCCAGGTTGTAGGCGTAGTGCTTGGGGAACACGCAGAAGCGCAGCTTGTTGAACGGGCTTTCAGCGAGCGCCTCCAGCGTCGCGTCGATCTGCGCGTCGCCCTGCATGGCCCAGGCGTAGCAGGTCGTGCCCAGGCTGATGTAGGGGGCGCCGTCCTCGTAGGCGAAGTGCCACGTGTCGCGGACGCGCACCGGGCCGTGGTTGCCGCGCGTCGCCGGCAGCGCGGTGAAAGCGCCTTCGGGCTCATCGACGTCGAAGCTGGCCGAGACCCTGTAGCGATACGTCCCCTCGAACGAGGGCATGAAGCGCACGCGGTAGACGCCGCTGCCGTCGTAGAAGCCCTCGACGGCGACGCGCTCCCCCGCGCCCTCAAACTCAGCCCGGACCCACTGGTCGACAAAGGGATTGCCCTCCTCCGGTCCATGACACGACCACTCGAACACGCCCCAGCGCTCCACCTCGCGCGCAACGCCCTTCATCATGTCGCCGCGCCTCCCCTCCCGCCGCGAACCGCGGCGCTTGTTGTCATTCTGATGATACCACATCCCGCTCCATTTTTCCAGTAGGGACGCCATCATTGGCGTCCGCGATTTTTTTTACACGGAAAGGGGACGCTCCGTGCGGAGCGTCCCCTTGCGTCTATCTGTCGATTATTCGGCAGCCGCGATCTTCGCGTCCACCTCGACCTGATAGTTCTCGCAGTCGAAGGCATACAGCTCTTCGTAGCCAAAGCCGTTCAGCTGCTCGATCATCTCGTCCCACAGAGCCTCGAAGTCGTCGTCGGTCTCGCAGAAGATCAGGTTCCAGGTGTACTGGCACAGCTGGTTGTTCACGTCCACGCGCAGGGCAGACAGGTCGTTGTCATACTCCTTGGCGGTGAAGTCCACGCTGGGGCTGGCCAGCAGCTGGTTGTTCTTCTTCATGTAGTCCACGGGGTCCTCGGCGTCGAAGGTCTCCTGCCATTCCTTCTTCATGTCGGTCATGGTCATGTCCTTGTAGGACTGCCAGAACTTCTGGGCGTAGCGCTCGCCGGTGACGGGGTTGACGCAGTTGGCGGACACGATCCACTGGTTGATGGCGTTGTTGCCGTCGCTGTAGCCGCCGCCGCCGTACTCCTCGGGCACGGGCAGGTTGTCCATCAGGGCGTTGTCCTTGTAGGGGATGAACTTGCCGTCCTCGCCGACGGTGTAGTTCAGGCCCTCGATGCCGTCGTGCTGGAAGGTCGCTCCCTCGGGGCTGGCATACCAGTCGAGGAACTCCATGATGCGGTCGTACTTCTCGCCTTCCACGTTCGCGCCGACGCCGAACATGCGGTCGGAGCCATAGTAGCGGTCAGCGTCCGCGTAGAAGTACATGTCTTTCACGGGGATGACGGTGAAGGCGGTGCCGTTGTTCAGGCGATCCACGCTGTTCCAGAAGCCCTGCTGCCAGCTGTACCACATCAGGTAGGCGCGGCCCGTGGACAGCTTGTTGGCCACGTCGTCCCAGGGCTGCTCGCCGGACTCGGGATCGACCAGGCCCATCTGATAGGCCTTGTTCAGGAACTTGGTGATCTTGTAGTAGGCCGCGTCGCGGTCATACACCTTGGTGAAGGTGTTGTCGGGCTTCAGGATGGCGCTCTGCTTCAGCTTCTCGCCGTACCAGGTGGTCAGCTGCACGACGTTGGCGATGCCGATCATGTTGTCGTTGCCGTCCCAGTCCGGCCACAGCGTGAAGGCATAGGCGTGATCGCCGTCGTCGTTGGTGGGATGCGCATCCTGGATCTGCTTGAGGGCGTCCAGCAGGTCGTCCAGGTTGTTCAGCTCCGGACGGCCGATCTCGGTATAGTAGTCCCAGCGCAGCTGCGGCGAGGAATAGATCATGTCGTCGGTCAGGGTCGTCGGCGAGGTGTCCATCATCTCGGTGGGAATGCCGTAGATCTGGCCTTCCTCGACGTCCAGGCCCTTGTTGTAGGTCTCGATCTGCTTCTGGAACTGCATGATGTTCTCGCACTCGGGCAGCTTGTCGCTGATGTCGCGCACCACTCCGGAGGAGACATAGCCGGGCATCTTGGCCTTGTCGCAGACGATGATGTCGCCCAGGTTGCCGTCCGCCAGGCGGGTGGCTTCCACTTCGTTGCCCACGACCTGGGGCGCGATGATGTTCAGCTCAATGTTGAAGCGATCCTTCACGACCTTGGCGAACCAGCCGGACTGGGTGCCGTTGTAGTTGGCGGCCTCGTCGTAGATGTCGATGACCAGGGGCGCTTCCTCGGCCACCGCGCCGATCAGCCCCATGGACAACACCATGGCGCATACCAGCAGGACAGACAGTAAACGTTTCATAGTAACCCTCCTTTGATTCTATGATACAGGGCTTTGCCCTGGTATCGACATTAACCCTTGACAGCGCCGATCATGATGCCCTTGGTGAAGAAGCGCTGGAAGAACGGATAGATCATCATCACGGGCAGCACGACCACGACCGTGACCGTCATGCGCACGGAGGTGGCGGTGGCGGCGCGCGCCAGCGTAGCCGCCAGATTGGTGGAGGTCGTCGTGCTGCTGATCAGCGCCTTTAAGCTGTTGGCCTGGTTGATGTACTGGAACAGCACGTATTGCAGCGTGTTGTACTTGTCGGTGTTCGTCATCAAAAGCAACGTGTCCTGGAACGAGTTCCACTGGTTCACCGCCGCGAATATGGCGATGGTGGCCAAGATTGGCTTGATGACGGGCAGCATGATGCTGAAGAAGATGCGCAGCGTGCCCGCGCCGTCGATCTCGCCCGCGTCCTGCAGCTCCTGCGGCACCGATTCGCAGAACGTCTTGCACAGGATGATGTAGAACGGCTGGATGATCGACGGGAAGATGTAGCCCCAGAAGTTGTTGGTCAGGCCCAGCTTGTTCATCGTCAGATACCACGGGATGATGCCGGCGTTGAAGTACATCGTCACCACCACGAAGCGATACCAGAACTTGCGCTTCCAGAGCGTCTGGCGCGTGAACATATAGCCCAGGAACCCGGCCACGATCACCGTCAGGACCGTGCCGATCACGGTGCGCAGCACGGAGATCTTCGCCGCGTTCAAAAGACCCGGGATCTTGGCGACGTTGATGTAGTTCTGGAAGTGGATCCCGATCGGGTAGAGGATGACCTTGCCGCGCTCGGACAGGTTGTTGGCCGAGATGGAGTTGATGAAGATATAGTAGAACGGATAGACGCACACGAACGCGAAGATCGCGTAGACCACGTAGGTGATCACGCTGATGATCCGATCGCCCAGGCTCTTGTCGAGCTGCACGCCGTTAGCGTTCTTACGTTTGCTCATGGATACTCCCTCCCGTCTGCCACTGTGCCTCAGGCGTCCATTATATGAAGCTCTCGCCGCGGATCAGCTTGGAAACCGCGTTGGTGGCGGCGAGCAGGGCCACGCTGACGATGCTCTTGAGCATGCTGATGGCCGTGGACAGCGGATAGTTCTTGATGCTGCTGCGGGCATAGTTGTACACATAGAGGTCCAACACCTCTATGTATTTTCGGTTAAAGTCGTTCTGGAACACGTAGTACTGCTCCATGCCGTTGTTCAGGAAGCTGGCGATGTTCAGCATGACGATGACGAAGTACGTCGGCAGGATGCTGGGGATGATGATATGGCGGATGATCTGCATGCGCGTCGCGCCGTCCACGCGCGCGGCCTCGATCATCTGCTCGTCGATGCCGGTGATGGCGGCCAGGTACATGATCGCCGCCCATCCGGCGTTTTTCCACGTCAGCCAGAGCCACATCTTGAACCAGAGGTGGTCCTTCGATTTCAGGAACGAGATGGGCTTGTCGATCAGCCCCGCGTCCATCATCACCGAGTTCACCGCGCCGTTGGAGCCGAACACGTTGAACGCGATGGAGAACACCAGCACCCAACTGATGAAGTTCGGCAGCGTCGTGACGGTCTGCACGAATTTCTGGTACGGGCGGCACTTGATCTCGTTGAGGAACACCGCGAAGATCATCGGGAACCACGAGAAGAACAGCGAAATGCCGCTGATGGCGAAGGTGTTGCGCAGCACGCGCAGCACGTCCGCCGTGCGCACGGGGTTGGAAACAATGTAATAGAACCACTTGAGGCCGACAAACGTCTCTGCGGTGATGGGCTTGGGCGGCTGATAGTCGTGGAAGGCGTAGATCCAGCCGTACAGCGGAAAGTACGAGAATATGCCCACGAGCAGTATGAAGGGCAGGATATAGAGAAACTCCTGGTAGGAGCGTTTCTTCTTCGGGTCGAGGCGCGCATTCACGCTTCCAGTATTCGCCGCTGATCGCATGAGAGCCCACCCTCCTTTGTCGATTTACCATATAAAATTACCCACGTCTATATCATATATTCTTGACGCCAGCTTAACAACACAAAAACTTGCTGAAATGGGGACAAAATTATCCCTTTTTACGCCGACCGATAAAATGATTGACAGATGAACGGGCCTGGTTTAAAATGTATCCGTCAAAATATGGTTTTTATGTTCTGTTCCCTCACGAACTGTACAAAGGAGAAATACGATGGCTTTCAGGAACAGGCGAATCACGGCGCTCCTCATCGCGCTGTGCCTGGCGGCGATGCTCACGCTGCCGGCCGCGATTGCTCAGGAGGAAGCGAAGACCGTGCGCGTGGGCTGGCACGAGCCGCCCTACTTCATCACGGACCAATACGGCAGGCGCTCCGGCTACTCCTACGAATACCAGTGGAAGCTCGCCGCCTACACCGGCTGGAACTACGAGTACGTGGAGGGCACCTGGTCCCAACTGCTGCAAATGCTGAAAAACGGCGAGATCGACCTGATGAGCGACGTGTCCTACATGGAGGAGCGCGCCGACAGCATGCTGTTCGCGTCGCTGCCGATGGGCATGGAGGCCTACTACGTGTTCGTCGCGCCCGACAACGACGAGATCACGTCGGAGGACTTCAGCTCCCTGGACGGCAAGCGCGTCGGCGTGACGACGGGCAGCATCCAGCTGGACCTGTTCAAAAAGTGGACGCAGATGCGCGGCATCCAGGTGGAGCTCGTCGAGACGAGCACGCCCGAGGAGGAGTCGCTGGCGCTGCTCAAGACCGGCGACCTGGACGCCTTCGTCACGATGGACATCTACGGCGACCCCGAGAAGGCCGTGCCCATCTGCAAGATCGGCTCGTCGGACTTCTATTTCGCGGTCAACAAGGATCGCCCGGACCTGCTGGCCGAGCTGGACGCCGCGATGAACCGCATCCAGGACGAGAACAAGTACTACAACCAGCAGCTGCACGAGAAATACCTCAGCAGCAGCGAGACCGACCGCTACCTGGACGACTTCGAAAAGGCCTGGCTCGACGAGCACGGCACGATCCGCGTGGGCTACCAGGACAACTACCTGGCCTTCTGCGCCACCGACCCGGAGACGGGCGAGCTGACCGGCGCGCTGAAGGACTACCTGACCTACGCCGCCTCGTGCCTGGAGAACGCGCACCTGGACTTCGAGGCCATCTCCTTCCCCACCGCCTCCGCCGCCATCGAGGCGATGAAGAACGGCGAAGTGGACTGCGTATTCCCCGCGAACCTGACCGACAACGACGCCGAGGCGCTGGACGTGGTCATGTCGCCGCCGCTGATGCGCACAGAGATGGACGCCGTCGTACGCGCCGCGGAACAGAAGGAGTTTATCCGCAAGCAGGACGTGGTCGTGGCCGTCAACGAGGGCAACACCAACTACGACATGTGGCTGTCGGACAACTACCCCACCTGGCGGCGCGCCTACTTCAAGGACACGCCCACCGGGCTGGAGGCCGTCGCGGCCGGGGGCGCCGACTGCGTCATCATCAGCAACTACCGCTTCAGCAACATCTCCAAGCAGTGTGAGAAGCTGCACCTGACCACCGTGTACACCGACGTGGACATGGACTACTGCTTCGCCGTGCGCAAAGGCGACACCCACCTGTACTCCATCCTCTCGCGGATCACGAAGGCCGTGCCCGACGCCACGATCCACACCGCGCTGACCTACTACTCCACCGAGGACGTGAAGCAGAGCTTCGGCGACCTGGTGCGCGACCACCTGTTCATCGTGATGGCGGCGATCGCGGCCATCCTGCTGGTGATCCTCGCGCTGCTGCTGCGCAGCATAAGGGCCGAGAAGAAAGTCCTCGAGGAGGAGCACCTGGTCAGCGACCTGAACCGGCGCGTGTTCGTCGACGCGCTGACGTCGGTGCGCAACAAGGGCGCGTTCGCCAAGTACATCGACGAATTGCAGGGCAAGCTGGACGAGGACGGCGGCATGGAGTTCGCGATCGGCGTGTTCGACTGCGACAACCTCAAGACCGTCAACGATCAGAACGGCCACGACAAGGGCGACGTCTATCTGAAGGCCGCCAGCAATCTGATCTGCCACGTGTTCCAGCACAGCCCGGTGTTCCGCATCGGCGGCGACGAGTTCGCCGTGGTGCTGCAGAACGATGATTTCAACAACCGCGAGGAGCTGATCCACCGCTTCAACGTCACCGCCCAGGAGATCACCACCCAGGCCGAGAACGCCTGGGACGAGGTCCACATCTCGATGGGCGTCGCGGTGTACGACCCGAGGATCGACAACTCCGTCAACGACACGGCCCGCCGCGCGGACAAGATCATGTACGAGAACAAGCGCAAGGCGAAGGTCAAGCGGCGCTGACGGCGGCGCGACGACCCCCGAAAGGATGAGACCCATGAAGAAGGCCAGGCTGACCCTGCACCCGGACTATCGCATCGGCGACATCTCGCCGCGGCTGTTCGGCGCGTTCCTGGAGCCCATCGGCGCCATGGTCAACGGCAGCATGTACAATCCCAGGCATCCCTCCGCCGACGTGCAGGGCATGCGCGGCGACTTCTACGAGGCGCTGCGGGAGACCGGGCTGCCCTGCGTGCGCCTGCCCGGCGGCAACTTCGTGTCCGCCTGGCAGTGGAAGGACTCGATCGGTCCGCGCGAGGCCCGCAAGGCGCGCCTCGACCCGGCGTGGTTCCAGTACGTCCCCAACGACGTGGGCCACGACGAGTACCTGCAATGGGCCGAGAAGGTCGGCGCAGAGGCCATCTACACGATAAACCTCGGCACGGGCACGCTGCAGGACGCGATGGACTGCGTGGAGTACACCAACTTCGAGGGCGGCACCTGGTGGTCCGACCTGCGCCGCAAGAACGGCCACGCGAAGCCCTACGGCGTGAAGACCTGGTGCCTGGGCAACGAGATGGACGGCCCCTGGCAGGTCGGCTCGTGGGAGCGCGACCCGCGCGGCTACGGCGTGCTGGCGCACGAGGCCAGCAAGGCGATGAAGTGGATCGACCCGCGCATCGAGACCGTCGCCTGCGTGTCCTCCTCCCCCTTCCTGAACCACTACCCCGACTGGGACATGCAGGCGCTGGAGATGTGCTACGACTCGGTGGACTACATCTCCCTTCACCACTACCACAGCGCGCCGACGGACATGCCCGAGGCGCTGCTGGCGGGCTATATGGCCTACGAGGACTATATCCGCACGGAGATCGCGCTGTGCGACTACCTGCGCACAAAGCTGCGCAGCAAAAAGACGATGATGCTGGCGCTGGACGAGTACGGCAGCATGCTCCGGCCCCGCGGCGAGGCGCGGCTGGGCCTCGCCGGGCGGCAGACGGCGGACATGTTCTGTGCATTCGACGCCGATCGGACCTACGTGCGCCACGACCCGGACGACTGGTCCACCCGCCGGGAGCCCTATACGCCCAACGAGATGCTCTCGGCGCTGGGCGTCGCCGGCACGATGCTGGTGATGCTGCGGCACGCGGACCGCATCCGGATCGGCTGCGCCACCGGCGGCCTCGGCTGCCTGTGCCGCACGGACCGCGAGCACGCCTGGAAGGGCGCGGCGCACTACCCGTTCACGCAGATGATAAAGTGGGCCAGGGGCGTGTCGCTCCAGTGCCCGGTGGACTGCGAGCGCTACGACGTGCCCGGCTATGCCATCGACGACATGAACCAGTACGCCGGGTTTGAGGGCGTGGACACCGTGCAGGCCGCCGCCGCGCTCGACGAGGAGAACGGCCGGCTGACCGTGTTCGCCATCAACGCCGACCTGGACGACGCGCAGCTGCTGGAGCTGGACGCGCGCGCGTTCGAGGGCTGGACGTTCAGGGAGCACATCGAGATGCACACGCCCTCCCCCGAGGCCGCCAACACCTTTGAAAACCCGAACGTCCTCCTCCCCCGCGCCGTCGCCGACACCCGATGCGAGGGCGGCGTCGTGACCGCGAAGCTGGAGAAGGCGTCCTGGAACGTGCTCCGCTTTGAAAAGGACCGGAAATAGCGCAAATCAGCAATCGTTGCAAAGAAGGGACCCAAAGGGATGTCCAGTTATTTCATTTACTACACCGAGGCGAGCATCGTCTGCGTCATCATATTCGCGATCATGCTGTTCCGCGACCTGTTCATATTGCCCCGGACGCTGTTCACCGTGCTGACGACCAACTTCTCGAACTACATTCTCATGGCCGCCATCACCTACACGTGGCTGCGCTACGTGATGGCCGTGGAGCAGATCCCGTCGCGGGAGAACAAGCGCACGAAGCTCGCCATCAAGCTCCCGTTCTACGTCTCGCTGGTCGTATTCGTCGCCACCTACCTGATCAAGCCCTCCGTGCTGCTGGACGAGGAGCTCAACCTGCAGATGGCCTATAGCGTCTTTCAGATCGCGGTGCCCTGCGTCTACATCTGGGCGATCGTCGCCTTCGCCCTGCGGCGCGCGCGCGTGGAGGAGAGCCCGCTGGAGCGCAAGCGCCACCTGTTCATCGGCTTTTTCCCGCTGATGGTGATCGCGGGCGGGCTGTTCCAGATCCTTCTGCTGCGCGATACTGATGCTGGTGTTCTACATCAACTCGATGGAGGCGCAGATCTCCACGGACCCGCTGACCTCGCTGAACAACCGCGGCCAACTGCTGCACTACACCTCGCAGCGGGTCAATATGTACCGCGACGGCCGGCGCACGTTCGTCGTCATGTTCGACATCAACGACTTCAAGGTCATCAACGACACCTACGGCCACGCCGAGGGCGACCGCGCGCTGTTGATCGTCGCCGAGGCCCTGAAGGGCGTCGTGAAGAACCACAGCACGCCGATGTTCCTCGCCTGGTTCGGCGGCGACGAGTTCATATTGATCGTCCACGCGGCCGTCGGCGAGGAGATAGACCCGCTGATCGCCGAGATCCGCGGCCTGATCGAGGCCAAGTGCCGCGCGTACCAGACCCCGTACATGCTGTCCATCGGCGCGGGCTGGGACGAGTGGACGGGCAAGGACGACAGCTTCCAGAAGTGCATGCAGCGCGCGGACGAGAAGCTGTACCTGGACAAGGCCCGCCAGAAGGGGCGCGGCCAGACGACCGTCGCGCTCAGATAAAAAAATCATTGTCCTAAAAGAGATCCTTCGACTGCGCCGCTGCCGCGGCTCCGCTCAGGATGACATTTTTTCGATGGATGTCATCCTGAGCGGAGCGTTAGCGTAGTCGAAGGATCTTAATCGATCACAATCTAAATGGCCCCCGGCAATGCCGGGGGCCATTTCTTTCCGCCATGGCGGGCGGAGCAGCCTTACTTATTCGGCGGTGTAGCCGAAGATGTCAGCCATCTTGGCGGTGCGCTCGTCGATGATCGCCTGGCCGCCGTTGTCGAGGTAATCCTGCATGCCCTGGTCGTACACGGCGTCGAACTCCTCCTCGGAGGCCACGACGGCCTTGTTCAGCAGGGTGTCGCGGAAGGTGGGCAGCTGCGTGCCGTACTCCTGCTCGGCCTCGATGTCGCCGCAGTTGAACACCTTCACGATGCGGCCGTCCGCCTTCGCGGCGGCGTTGGCGACGTTGATCAGGTCGGACGCCACGGGCGCATAGCCCAGCGCGGTGGTGACCGCGGTCGCGTCGCCCAGGTACAGGCCGTTCACGGTGATGGTGTAGTCGATGTTGTTCAGGCTGTTCTGGAGCCAGTCGCCCGTGGTGGCCAGTTTCTCAAAGCCGCCCTCGACCGCGTTGTAGCTCTCGCCCTCCTTGCCCAGCTGCAGGAACGCGATGGTCTCCGGATCGGAGATGAAGTCCAGGTACAACAGGGAGGCGAGGGGCTCGTCGTTGGTGGCCGGGAAGAACACCTTGCGGTCGATCGGGGGCGCCAGGAACTTGCGGTGCACGCCCGCGTCGTTCACGAAGCAGTCCACGGCGATGTAGGCCGCGTCGTCGCCGGCACTGCGCTGCAGGTTCGCCTGGATGGAGTCGTCGCCGCCGCGATAGGGATAATCCCAGTTGTGCTGGAACGCGCCCACGAAGCCGGCCTTCATCATGTCGTCCTCGTGCGAGGAATCCTGGGCATACTCGGCAAAGTCCTTCCAGACCAGGCCCTCGTTGTACCACTTGTTCAGCACGCGGACGCCTTCCTTGTAGTTGGGATACAGCAGGTGGCGATCGTCGAAGCCGTGGATGTACAGGTCTTCGTCCTTCGCGTCGTCCGGCACATAGGCCATGAACAGCAGGTCGTTGCGCCAGCCGATGTCATAGCTGGTGCTGTAGGGCACCATCTTGTCGGCGTCCGCGCCCAGCAGGGTCTCGGCGTTGTCGCGGAAGGCCACCAGGCAGTCGTGGAACTCCTCTTCGGTGGTGGGCAGGGCCAGGCCCAGCTTGTCCAGCCAGTCCTTGCGGATGAAGGTGTTGATGCGGGCGTTCTCCGCCAGCGTCGCCTCGATGGCCCACAGGTCGCCGGTCTCGGGGTTCTGGTCCCAGTAGATGTTGTTGGTGGGGCTCAGCAGGTTCCACAGGTTCGGCAGGATGTCCTTGTACTCCTCGAGGGGCTTGCCGTCGATGTCGTTCAGGTTCACGATGCCGCCCATCTGCGCATACTTGGCGATGGTGGGATAGGAATAGGTCACGCAAACGTCGGGCGCGTCGCCGGCCGCCAGCGCGGTGTTCATGTCGTCGACCTCGGTCCAGCGGCCGATGGAGACGAACTCGACTTCCACATTGTGCTGCTCAAGCATGCCCTGCTTGATGTAGTCGGTGTACACGTTGTTGGTGGGATCGGTGCCGCCGTCGTTGTTGCGGTTGTAGATCTCAACGGTGATGTGCTTGGTCTCACGGACAGCAGCATGGCCAGCGCCAGGACGAGGGTCAACAGTCTCTTCATGTGGTCTTCCTCCTTCTATATTGTGAGCCTCCGGGCTCAAAGATACGATATCAGCCCTTCACGGCGCCGAGCGTGACGCCGGTGACGAAGTAGCGCTGCAGCCAGGGATAGATCAGCAAAATCGGCACCGTGGCGAACATGACAGTGGCCATCTTCAGCGTCTCGCCCAAGCCGGGCGTGGAGAAGCCCTCCTGCGTGGCCACTTCCACATTCGTGGTGTTCTGCAGGATGTTGTACAGCAATAGCTGGATCGGGAACAGGTCCTCGCGCTTCTTCAGGTACAATAGTGCGTCGGAAAAGCCGTTCCAGCGGCCCACCGCGTAGAACAGCGCCAGCGTGGCCAGCACCGCCTTGGAAAGCGGCAGGTAGATCATGATCAGCGTGCGGATCGGGCCCGCGCCGTCGATCTCCGCGGCCTCGCGCAGGCTCTCGGGCACGCCGTAGAAGAACGAGCGCATGATGATCATGTTGTACACGCTCAGGCAGCCGGGGATCGCCAGCACCCACACCGTGTCCAGCATGTTCAGGTTCTTCAAAAGCAGGTAGTGCGGGATCATGCCCGCGGAGAAGTACATCGTGAACAGGATCAGCGCGTTGAGCACCTTGCCGCCCTTGAGCTGGTCGTAGGTCAGCGGGTAGGCGCACATCACCGTCATCGTCAAGGAGAGCAGCGTGCAGCACAGTGTCAAAAGGCCCGTGTACCACAGCGAGTGGACGTACTTGGCGTCCTTGAGCACGGTGGTGTAGGCGTCCACGTTCCAGCCCTTCGGCCAGAGCACGACCTCGTTGCGGATCAGGTATTCGGCGGAGGACAGCGAGCGCGCCAGCACGTTCAGCATCGGCACCAGGCAGATGAACATCACGATGAAGCTGACGACGGCGATCACCCAGTCGCCGATGCGGGTGGATTTCGATTTGATCACTCTCGGCCACCTCCCCTACATGATGCCGCGCTCGCCCATGCGCTTGGCCAGGCTGTTCGCGGCGATCAGGAAGATGACGCCCACCACGCTCTGGAACAGGCCCACGGCGGTGGACAGGCTGAACTGGCTGTTCTGCAGGCCGCGCTGGTAGACGTAGATCGATATCACGTGTGACACGTCCGTCACCAGCTTGTTGCTCAACGCCAGCGGGCGGTCGAACTCGGAGCCGAGGATGCGGCCCAGGTTCATGATCAGCAGCGTGATGATCGTCGGGCGAAGGCCCGGCAGCGTCACGTGCCAGATGCGCTTGAAGCGGCCCGCGCCGTCCACGGCGGCGGCCTCGTACAGCTCGGGGCTGATGTTCGTCAGTGCGGCGAGGTAGATGATCGTGCCCCATCCAGCCTCCTTCCAGATGCCCAGCACCACGTAGGTGGCCACCCACCAGTTGGGCTTGCTCATGAAGGGGATGGAGGCGTCGGGGTTGGCGGTCATGCGCTTGTAGAGGATGTTGATCAGGCCGTCGTTTCCGGCGAACAGGCGCAGCGCCAGGCCAGAGATGATGATCCAGCTCAAAAAGTGGGGCATGTAGAGCACAGTCTGCGTGATCTTCTTGAAGCGCCTGAACGACAGCTCGTTCAGCAATAGCGCCAGCAATATCGGCGCGGGGAAGCCGCAGGCCAAATCCAGCAGGTTCAGCGTCAGCGTGTTGCGCAGCGCGTTGTGGAACGTGCGGTCCTTGAACGCCTTGATGAACCACTCGAAGCCGTTGTTCTTGGCCCAGGGCAGCTCCCAGGGCGCCTTGAAGATGTTGTTCTGCTTGAAGGCGCTGAGTATGTAGGCCATCGGCGCGTAGCGGAAGATGATGAAAAATACCAGCGGCAAAATCAGCAGCAGGTACAGCGTGCCGTAGCGGCGCATGTAGGACTTGAAGTTTGCCGACTTCGTGCCGCGCCTGCCGTCCGGGACGATCACACCCTTGTTCAAGTTCGGTCCTCCCCCTTTCGTCTGTCCGGGGAAATCGTTTGCGCTTTCCCACGGGCGTCGCCAGCAAGAACGCGAGCGCCGGGCCCGCGTCGGGCGGGCACACCCATATTGTAACATCAAATCAACAAAAAATCAATAAGGGAAATCGATTTCTTTTTAGTTTTTGCTCTCCGTCGCGCCTCAGCGGATGTTTTTGCGAAGCCCAGGTTCGCGCAGCGGTTCGATCCACGCAAAGGGCCCCGCCCGCGGCGTCGCAAGACAGCCGTGGGGCGGGGCCCTTGTCCAAAGGAACACTATCATAAAAAGAGACGGATAAAATCGAAGGCGGTATTCTAAGCGACATCCTTCCGTTGGACCAACGCTCATTTGAGAGCGCGCGGGATTCGAACCCGCATCTCCGCCCCCGTAAACGAAGGAACCGCGATCCACAATGCCGTCCCGCGCCGGTCGCCCGGCGCAACTTCATTCTATCACAACCCCGGAAGCATTGTCAACTTCGCGCTTTTTACTTTTCCAGGTAGCGCCGCTTCCTGACGGTCGGGTTGCTCTCGTTGATCGCCCAGTAGCAGGGGCAATCCTTCCCGTGGTCGTTGATGACGCCGCAGGCTTGCAAGTGGGAATACACCGTCACCGTGCCCAGATACTTGAAGCCGTATGCCTTCAATTCCTTCGCGATGGCGTCCGACAGCCCGTTGCTGACGGGGATTTTCCCATTCTCATGTCCGATGTACAGGATGGTTTTTCCGCCGCTGTGCGCCCACAGCCAGTCGCAAAAGCTTCCGTGTTCCCAGCGGATCTTCTGGAAGCACCGGGCGTTGTTGATGACCGCCTCGATCTTGCGGCGGGAGCGAATCATGCCCGGCGTGTTCATGATGCGCTCGATGTCCGCGTCCGTATAGGCGGCGATCCGGTCGTAGTCAAAACCGTCGAAGCATTCCCGGAAGATCTCCCGCTTCTTGATCATCAGGCTCCAGGAGAGCCCGCACTGCATGGCCTCCATCATCAGGTGCTCAAACATGACCCGATCGTCATGCACGGGCACGCCCCACTCCGTATCGTGGTAGGTCCTCATGGCTTCAAAGGTGAAGCCCCAATCGCAAGTACTCATCCGTGATCAACTCCCAATATTGCTCCATACCCATGTGGTGATGAAGCGTGCAATAGGTATAGGATCCATCCGCCAACAATTCCACATGCTACGTCGGACATTCATCGTACTCGACGATCTCATCGTTATGAATCCTCTGGCGCAATTCCGGCACGCCATCCGCCGCCAATGCAACGGCATGCATGAACATGAGGTATAAGGAATGGCCCGAAGAACGGCAAAACCGCACCATCCCCGTCACATCAGCCTCGACCGTCACGCCGACATACGGGTACGCCAACGAGCGGAAATACTCAAATTACTCGCGACGTGGGTACTCCTGCATATTCATGATGCGCTTCATTATTCCCTCCATCTGCCTCCCAATTCAGCTCAAACAGGCTGAAAACCGGGATATCCTCAATCCCGCGCTCCAGGTCCACATCTCCCGCATAGGTAAAACCATTCTTCTCGTAAAGCTTCCTGGCGGGATGATTGTCCGGGACGATATCCACGCGAAGCGCCTTGTAGCCATCGCTCTGTGCTTTTTCCACACAATACCGGATGATCTCCGAGCCCAGCTCCTGGCCCTGCCGCTTCGGGTCTATCGCCAGCGTATGCAGGACCATATATTCGCCGTCGGGTAGAGCCTGCTTCCAGCTTCCCTTCCGGTAGTTTCCCTTCGGATCGGCATTCAGGACGAAAGCGCCGACAATTTGATCCGAATCCAGACAGATGTACTGGTCTCCCATCCGCGCCGCTTCCCGAACGGACCCCTCTGACGGGTAGATGCCGTAAACCCACTTTGGGTAATTGATGTGATTGTCCAGCCAGAGCACCACCCTGTCGTAGAAGGCGCCCAGGGGAACAATGTCTGCCGCTTTACATTTTCGTATGTTCATTGCCACCTCGTCCACAGGTTCAACTCTGTGTTCATTCGGTCAACACAGTCGGACAACTGAAGCGTTATAAACCAGATTCATTCTTCCGTGAAATCCGTGTCCATGGCAACCTGCAATTCATAATCCGGCAACACAGTCGGACAACTGAAGCGTTATAAACCAGATTCATTCTTCCGTGAAATCCGTGTCCATGGCAACCTGCAATTCATAATCCGGAAATGCCCTCTGTACATCGGCGACCACTTCCATGTAGACAGCTCTGCGGTCTTTTGCTTCAAAGCTGATCACGATATCGAAGCGCATCGTTTTCTGATCCTTCAGCAGATAGAACCCGTGCATCTGCCGGACGTGCTCGTGGGCAAAGACGATGGCTTCAACCTGTCGCTTGGCCTGAATGACCGCCTCATCTGTCGTGTTCACCGAGTAAACGCCGATGGCCGTCAGGATGACGCGATGCTCCCCGAGGACCTTCATCGTGATCTCGCGGATCAGCTGATCCAATCGGTCCGCCGAGTATGTATCCGGCACCTCGATGTGGATGGAGCCGTTCCACGTGTCCGGCCCGTAGTTGTTCAGCACCAGGTCATACGCGCCCTGCACATCCGGGA
>CADAQZ010000002.1:0-102137 GCA_902790175.1 uncultured Eubacteriales bacterium
ATCAGTATGAACACGACGATCAGCATCCGCATCGTGAACACCTGCTTCTTCTCGTCCATGTCCTTGACGATGTTGTCCTTCAAAAAGTCCAGCGTCAGCGTGGAGCTGGAGGCCAGCACCAGCGAGGACAGCGTGGACATTGACGCCGAGAGCACCAATATCACGATCACGCCCAGCAGCAGCGGCGAGAGGCCCTCCAGCATCGTGGGCACCACGGCATCGTAGCCGCCCGCGGGCACGCCCGTGCCGGTGGGGTCGATGACGTTCGTGAACAGGCGTCCGAAGCCGCCCAGGAAGTAGCAGCCGCCCGCCACGATCAGCGCGAACACGGTGGAGATGATCGTGCCCTTGCTGATGGCATTCTCAGACTTGATGGCGTAGAACTTCTGCACCATCTGGGGAAGGCCCCAGGTGCCCAGGGACGTGAGGATCACGACGCCCAGCAGGTTGATCGGGTCCGGGCCGAAGAACGAGGCGTAAGCGCCGGTCATGCCCTCGCTCTTGACGGCCGCGAGGCCCTTGTAGGCCTCCATGAAGCCGCCGTTCGTCTTGAGCACCGCGCCAACCACGGCCACGATGCCCACGATCATGATGATGCCCTGGATGAAGTCGTTGATGGCGGTGGCCATGTAGCCGCCCGCGATCACGTACACGCCGGTCAATACGGCCATCAGGATGATGCACACGGTGTAGTCGATGTTGAAGGCCATGCCGAACAGGCGGGACAGGCCGTTGTACAGCGACGCGGTGTAGGGGATCAGGAAGATGAATATAATCGCCGAAGCGCCGATCTTCAGCGCGCGGCTGTCGTAGCGCTTGCCGAGGAACTCCGGCATCGTGGCGCTGCCCAGCTGCTGGGTCATGATGCGGGTGCGGCGGCCGAGGATCGTCCAGGCCATCAGCGAGCCGATGAAGGCGTTTCCAAGGCCGATCCACGTGGAGGCCAGGCCGTACTTCCAGCCAAACTGTCCTGCGTAGCCGACGAATATGACGGCGGAGAAGTAGCTGGTGCCGTAGGCGAAGGCCGTCAGCCACGGACCCACGGAGCGCCCGCCGAGCACGAAGCCGTCCACGTTGGTGGCGTGCTTGCGGCTGTAGAAGCCGACGCCGATCATCACGCCGAAGAACACGAACAACATCAGTAGCTTGATAAACATGGTTGGTATCCCCCTTCATCGTTTGTGCCGCGGGAAGGCGTGAAAAACGCCCTCCGCGCTCGTTTGCGCAGAGGGCGGAGCAATCCGCGGTACCACCTCTGTTCGACGCCCCCTCGCGAAGGCGCCCTCGTCGGGTACGGGTTTTGGGCCTATACCCCATCGCTGTAACGGGCGAACCCGGCGGCGCCTACTCGGTTTTTCCTTTCGACGTGCGGCTATCGGAATGTAATTCGGTCTGGCGCACGACGCTGCCTCGCACCCACCGGCAGCTCTCTTGAATCGCAACCGCCAACCTACTCGTTTCCGGTCACTGCCTTTGCTGGAAAAGAGTTTATCACTTTATCAGGTTGATGTCAAGCGATTAACGCCAGTTTTACCTGGGGCGCTACTTCCCCATCGCCAGCGCGAACTCGATCAGCATGATGCCGATCAGGTGCGCCGGGTAGAACAGGTAGAACACCCACTTGTTGATCTTCAGGCGCGAGTTCGTGGAGATGTAGATCAGCGGCAGCGCCAGGATCGCGAAGCCCTGCAGGCCGAACGACAGGCCGAACACGTGGTAACTCGCGCCCTTCATGCCCCACCACGCCATGAACGCCAGGATCACCGGCAGCGACAGCCACCAGCGCTGGATGAACAGGTAGAACAGCACGATCAGCGCGATGCCCTGCCAGCCGTAGTTGATGCTGGACTGCACCTTCCATACGATCAGCGCCAGCGCGATGGCGCAGGGGATCTGCTTGTCGCGGATCGCCCAGCACATCAGAAGGCCCAGTGCCAGCGTCCACATGATGTTGGGCGTGGACCAGCTGTTCACGTAGAAGTTGAAGATCGCGCCCAGCGGGTTGTCGGCGAAGCGAATGGCGTACATGGCGCTGTTTGTATGCGCCAGAGCCACGGCGTAAAAAGGCTGGGAGACGAGGCCGATCAGCACGATGCGCGACAGGTACTTGAAGCGGTTTTTCGAGTACACGCAGCCCGCGGCGATGCAGTAGGCGTAGATGGGAAATGCGAGGCGGCCCACGATGCGCATCAGGTTGTACTGCGCAAAGAACATCTTGCCCGTGTGGTCGATCAGCATGCTGATCATGGCGACGAGCTTGAGCAGATTGGTGTCCCGGTTCAGATCCGACGCCTTCGGCGCAAGCGGCCAGGACAGGGCTCTTTTTCTTCTCGTCGCCATGGTTCACTTTCCTCCAGGGGGTCAGACTTCGTCGTCAAAAATCGTATCTTTCTCCGGGTTCTCCTTCGGCGCGAGCGGCAGCGTGATCAAAAACTCCGTGCCCTCGCCGAGCTTCGAGTGCACCTCGATCTCGCCGTTCATCGAGCGCACGATGTGCTTGACGATGGCGAGGCCCAGGCCCGTACCGCCCATCTGGCGGGAGCGGCCCTTGTCCACGCGGTAGAAGCGCTCGAACAGCCGCGGCAGGTTCTCCTCGGCGATGCCGATGCCGGTGTCGGAGATGGTGATGTTCGCCTCGCAGTCGCTCTTGAACACCTGCACCGTCACGGAGCCGCCGGGCCTATTGTACTTGATGGCGTTCTCCGTCAGGTTGATCAGCAGCTGCTCCACGCGGTCCGGGTTGCCGATGATGAACACCGGCTCGCTGTTCAGGCGGAAGTTCAGCGTGACTTCCTTCTCCTGGGCGTGGATGGACAGCATCTCGCACACGTCGCAGGCCTTCTTGTCCAGGCGGATGCGCTCGGTGGCCACCTCGTCGTTGCCGGACTCCAGCTTGCTGATGGAGAGGATGTCGTTGATCAGGCGCGTGAGGCGCTCCGTCTCCATCATGATGATGTTCAGGAACTTGTGCGCCATCTCCGGATGGTCAATGGCCCCGGCCTGCAGGGTCTCCACGAAGCCGCGGATCGAGGTCAGCGGCGTCTTTAACTCGTGGGACACGTTCGCGGCGAAGTCCGTGCGCACCTGCTCCAGGCGGCGCAGCTCGGTGATGTCCTCGACGATGGCCAGCGCGCCGACCACACGGTCGTCCTGGCGCATCGGCGACACGTAGAGCCGCAGCGGCCTGTGGCCGCGCCCCACGGCGGTGCGCGCCGCCACCTCGTTGGTGTAGACGCCGCCCTGGCGCATGGCCTCGGTGAACACCTCGTCCAGCTTCACGTCCTTGGAGACCTCGTTCACGTTCTTGTACTCGGGGTTTCCGACGATGCCCAGCAGCTTCTTCGCCACGGACGTGATGAATATGACGTTCATGCCCTCGTCCACTGCGATGATGCCGTTCTGCATCTGCGACATCACCTGGCTGAGCACATGATTTCTGTTTTTCTGTTTGAATACGCGATCCTGAATCCGCGCGATGATGGCGTTGTACTCCGCCACCTGCGTATCGTTCCCCGGGAAGCCCGTCACGCGGGCGTCAAAGTTGCCGTCGGAGAAGCGGTCCAGCGCCGCCATCACCTGCTTGACGCGCCGCTCGCGCTCCATCACGTTCACCAGCACCGCCACGAACACCACCATGCTCAGCCCGAATATCGCGGCCAGCAGGATCATGCTGGGCCGGTTGGCCAGCACGCTTCCGAGGTTCATCTCCGGTTTGCCGTAAACTAAAAACTCGCCATCATCGTACTGATAGATGGCGTAAGCGCACAGACGGCCCTCGGGGTTGGTATGCTGACAGACCACGGCTTTGTCCACCGCGGCCGCGGCCATGTCCTCGGCGGGAAGCGCCTCATACCCATCCAGCGATGCGTAGATGGCCTTGCCGTCCGGGTCAAACAGGGCCTTGAGCGTCACCTCGCTCACCGAGAGCGCCTCGAGCGTGTGCACGCGATCCTCCATCGTGTCCATGCGGCTGAAGGTGCCGGTGGCCTGGCACACGATGGAGAGATCCCTGCGCAGCGCGTCGTTGGTTTCTTCGGCGAGCTTGGAGCAGTTATACGTGAACAGCAGCGCGAGAACGGCCAGGGAAATCAGGGTCACAATCATTGTAACCCTTGATTTCATAGGCGATTCTCCTGACGGTCGTTGAATTTATAGCCGACGCCGCGGATGGTTTCGATGTAGTGCGCGTCGTCGCCCAGCTTCTGGCGGATGTGGCGGATGTGCACGTCCACGGTGCGGGTCTCGCCGTAGAACTCATAGCCCCAGATGCGATCCAGCAGGAAGTCGCGGGTGAGCACCTTGCCGCGGCTGAGCACCAGCAGCTTGAGCAGCTCGAACTCCTTGAGCGTCAGCGACAGCTTTTCGCCGTTTCGGAAGGCTTCATAATTGCCCACGTCGATGGTCAGGCCGCCGACGTGCAGGATGCCCTCTTCCTCGTTCTGCGGGGCCGCGCGGCGCAGCAGCGCCTTCACGCGGGCAATCAGCTCGCGCACGGAGAAGGGCTTGGTGATATAGTCGTCGGCGCCCAGCTCCAGGCCGAGGATCTTGTCCACTTCATCGCCCTTGGCGGTAAGCATGATGATCGGAATATCCGCAGTGGTCGGCGCGCTCTTCAAGCGGCGACAGACCTCCATGCCGTCGATGCCAGGGAGCATAATGTCCAGCAGCACCATCGCCGGACGCTCATGCGCACATACCACCAGCGCATCTTCGCCCGTGGCGGCAGTGACGACTCGATAGCCGGAAGCCTCAAGGTTGAACGAAAGCAGTTCAAGAATATGGGCTTCATCGTCAACGGCCAAGATAAGTTCATTTGCCATGTGCGTATCCTCTCTCTCTTTGTATTTGGTTATCTGGCGGCGTCGCCGTCAGCAGTACCCTTGTCGAAGTCGGTGAGCAGCTTGTTCAGCTCGTCGCGGAACGTCTGTATGTCGCGGAACTGGCGGTATACGGACGCGAAGCGCACGTAGGCGACCTCGTCCAGCTTCTTCAGACCGTCCATTACCAGCTCGCCCACGACCTTGCTGGGGATCTCGGATTCCCCCATGCCGTTCAGCTTCTGCTCAATGTCCCGCACCAGCGCGTCGATCTTCACCAGCGACACCGTGCGCTTCTCGCAGGATTTGACGATGCTGGAGCGCAGCTTTTCCACGTCGAAGGCCTCGCGCGTCTGATCCTTCTTGATGATCATCAGCGGCACGAGCTCCACGCGCTCATAGGTGGTGAAGCGGCGGCCGCAGTTCTCGCACTCGCGGCGCCTGCGTATGGATGTGCCGTCCTCGTTCTGCCTGGAATCGACCACTCGACTCTGCACGCAGCCGCAATAGGCACACCTCATCCTTTTATCACCTCGTACTCTATTATACACAAAAAATAACGTAAAGTCCAGTCCCTTTTTTAATTTATTTGCACAAAAGCGCTTGAAAAACGCGATTAATTTACTCTTTGGCCCCAATTATTGACTTTCGGAGCGCTCCGGGTCCACCTCCACGAGGATCACGTCGTCCCCCACGCGCCGCACGCGGCTCCAGTCGATCACGATGCCCTCCCGGTCCTGCTTGAAGAAGCCGAGCAGCCCGCCCAGTCGCCCGGGCACCACCAGCGCCTGCGCGCACGCCTGGTCGTTCAGGATCAGGTCGATCGGACGGCCCATCTTCCTGCCGTCGCAGATGTTTACCACGTCCTTGCGCCGAAGCTCAGAAAAGCTCATGCTATCCCCTCCCTGGAATATGCTATGCGTCAGGAGAAAATCGCGTGCGAAAAATCGGTGTCGAACGGCCGTTTTTGATGCGTTTGAGGCGCTTTCCGGCCGAAATCCGTCGACAATTCCCCGACGCTTCGACATCGCGGCGAAAGTGCCCGCCGGGGCGGCTTCCCCGCCCGCCCGCGCCTGGCTACTCCCCCGTTTCGCGGTTCCCTGCCAAGGCCTGATTCGCGCCGCCTGTCGAAAGCGCCTGCGAAGGGGGCGGATCGCGCGACATTTCGTCGAACTTTTACCGGCGCGCATCGACAGGAAATCGTTGAGAACGGGGCCCCGTTTTGGCTATGATGTTCCGGCGGGGTGATCGAAATGAGCATCGAGCTGTTCCTGATCGTCAACGGGCTTGCGGACGTCGCCCTGCTGGGCGCGACAGCACGCGCGCTGGGGCTTTTGAGATGGAAGCGCGTACTGGCCTGCGGCGGGCTGTGCGCCCTGTGCGGGGCGCTGGCGGCCTCCAGGCCCTATCCGTTCGCCGCGCCCTGCGCGAGCCTTGCGCTGCTGGCGGTCGCGTCGCTATGGCTCGCCTGGGGCTGTCCCGCGCGCGTGCTGCTCAAAACCGCCGCGTTTCTCTGCGGCGGTGCACTGCTCGCGGGCGGCGCGAGCCTTCTGCCGTTCTGGGCGCTGCGCGGTCCCGTCGCGTTCCCCTGCGCCCTGTGCGGCGCGACGCTGCTCACGCTGATACTGGCCGCAAAAAAGCCCCTCTCCGGCGACTGTCAGGTGCGCCTGTCCATAACTGTGGATGGGCGGACGGCCCGCTTCCCGGCGCTGATCGACACCGGCAACCGCCTGCGCGAGCCGATGTCCGGCCAGCCGGTCGTGATCGCGGAGGCGCGGCTGCTCGAGGGCGCGCTGCCCGCATCCGGATGGCGGGAGCTGCACTTTGGCGCGGTGGGCGGCGGCGGGCGCATGGCCTGCTTCAAGCCGTCGGGATTGTGGATCGAGGGCCGTCGCGGGCGCACGCGCGCCCCGGAGGCGTGGATCGCGCTCTCCCCCGGGCCGCTTCCCGGAAGCGCGCGCGCCCTCGCGCCCGCCGAATTTGCCGGTTTTATCTGACGGATTTTTACATAAAGGAGGCATCCCCATGGCACTCAATTCCATTCGGCAGTCCATATTCGGCCTGATCGTACAGATTCGTCGGGGTTCGGTGTGCTACATCGGCGGCAGCGACCTGCTGCCCCCGCCGCTTTCCCGCGAGGAGGAGATCGCGATGATGCGCCGTGCCAACCAGGGCGACGGCCAGGCGCGCGCCACGCTGATCGAGCGCAACCTGCGGCTGGTGGTGTATATCTCGCGCAAATTTGAAAACACCGGCATCAGCATCGAGGACCTGATCTCCATCGGCGCGATCGGGCTGATCAAGGCCGTCAACTCGTTCGACCCCGACAAGAACATCAAGCTGGCCACCTACGCCAGCCGGTGCATCGAAAACGAGATATTGATGGTGCTGCGCAAGACGAACCGGCTGAAGTTGGAGGTGTCGTTCGACGAGCCGCTGAACACCGACTGGGACGGCAACGAGCTGCTCCTGTCGGACATACTGGGCACCGAGCCGGACCTCGTGAGCAAGGATTTGGACGCGGACATCGAAAAGCAGATGCTGCACACCGCCATCCAGAAGCTGAACCCGCGCGAAAAGTACATCGTGGGTCTGCGCTACGGCCTGGGCGAGGACAAGGAGCACACGCAGAAGGAGGTCGCCGACCTGATGGGGATCTCGCAGAGCTACATATCACGCCTGGAGAAGCGCATCATCGGGAAGCTGCGGGATGAACTGCAGAAGATGGCATAGAAAAACAGCCGCGCTTAAAGCGCGGCTGTTTTTCTCAACGGAATGTTTTACTTGATCACTTTCAGCGCCTTCCTATCGATCGTCAGCGCGACGAAGATCAGGAAGATGACGCCCTTGATCAGCTGCTGGGTCTGCGGGTCGTAGCCCAGTATGGCCAGGCCGCTGTTCAGCACGGCGTACATCAGCGTGCCGACTATGATGTTGGAGAAGCGCACCTTCGCGCCGCCTGTGATGGGCAGGCCGCCCAGCACGAGCGAGATCAGGATCTGCGTCTCAAGCTGGTTGCCGGCGGTGGCGGTGATGGAGCCGACCTTGATGACGTTGACGAACGCCGCAAGACCCGTCAATGAACCCGCCGCCACGAAGGCCAGGAACTTCACGCGGTCCGTGTGCACGCCGGAGAAGCGCGCGGCGGTCTCGCCGGAGCCGACGGCCTTCACGTCGTTGCCGATGCGCGTGAACCTGAACAGGAACCACGCCACCACCAGCACCGCGACCGTGATGCCGATCTTCAGCCCGTTGTTGTCCAGCGCCTTGATGGCGGCGCTGGCGGGCACGGCGGTCTCGGTGGTGAAGTAGGCGCAGACGCCCCTGAAGAGGTACATCGTGCAGATCGTGACGATGAAGGATTGCAGCTTGAACTTCACGTGGAAGAAGCCGTTGATCGCGCCGATGGCCGCGCCGCAGAGGATGCCGCCGAGGATGGCCAGCGGGATGCTGTAGAAGCTCAGCGCGCTGACCACCAGCGACGCCACGCCCAGCGTGGAGCCCTCGGTGAAGTCGATGGAGCCCAGCGTCATCACGAAGAACACGCCGGTCGCCACGATCGTAGGATAGTAGATCTGGCTCAGCAGCAGCCGCAGCTTCTTCGGCGTCAGGATCTTGCCGTGCGTGAGGATGTTCAGCACGACGATGATCACGACGAAGCCGATCAGCGGCAGCAGCGCCTTAAAGGTGTCCCCGCCTAAGAACGCGCGGAGCCTGGATTGCTCATTTTCACGGTTTTTCGCCTTTTCCATGTTCCTCGCCTCCTTAAACCATCTTCGCGATGAGGTCCTCTTCGCTGAGGGCCGGGTCGCGCTTGAACTCGCCGTTGATGCGCCCGTCCTTCATCACGAAGATGCGGTCGGACATGCCCAGCAGCTCGGGGATCTCCTCGGAGATCATGATGATGCTCTTGCCCTGCTTCTGCATCTCCGCCATCAGCGCGTAGATCGCCTGCTTCACCTTGACGTCGATGCCGCGCGTGGGTGAATCCAGCACCAGTATGTCGCTGCCCTTGCCCAGCCAGCGCGCCAGCACGACCTTCTGCTTGTTGCCGCCGGACAGGTCGGACACGAACTGGCCGACGTTCTGCATCTTGGTCTGCATGTTGGTGGCATGCTCGTTGGCAAAGCGCGTGAGCTTGCGCCCGTTCAGCAGGCCGTGGCTGGCGAGGTCGTCGATCGACGGCAGCACCACGTTGTTGCGGATGGACTCGTTGAGTATGATCGACTCGTTGTCGCGGTCCTTGGAGGTATACGCGATGGAGTTCTTGATGGCGGTCGGGATGTCGTTGATGGCCGTGCCGTTGGCCAGCGTCACGGAGCCGGTGCGGTCCCAGCTGGCGCCGAAGATGGCCTTGCCCACCTCGTGCATGCCGCACTCGGAAAGGCCGCCGAAACCGAGGATCTCGCCCCGGTGCAGTTCGAACGTCACGTCCTCGATCTCCCCGGGCACAGTCACGCCGCTGACCTTCAATACCACCTCGTCCGACACGGGCGTGCCGTAGTCGGTGCGGTAGTAGGCGGAGCCGATCTCGCGGCCCACCATCAGGCGCTTCAGGTCGTCCTCGGTGACGTCCTTGGCGTTCACGGTGTCGATGTACTCGCCGTCGCGCAGGATGGACACAGTGTCGGCGTGGCTGAGCACCTCGCCCAGGTCGTGGCTGATGAATATGACCGAGCGCCCGTCCGCGCGGACGGCGTCCATGATCTTGTACAGCTCCAGGCGGCCGTTCTGCGAAAGCGCCGTGGTCGTCTCGTCGATGACCAGGATCTTGGGCTTCATGTAGGTGGCCTTGACGATCTCGACGAGCTTTCGGTCCTCGAAGTTGTAGCGGTCGATCATCGAGCCGGCCTTGATGCGCCCGAAGCCGTAGGAATCCAGCAGCTTCTGGGCCTCGCGGTTCATGGCGCGGGTGTCCTTCACGCCGTAGTGCATGAAGGGCTGCTCGTGGCCCAGGTAGATGTTCTCGGCCACGGTCAGGCCGGAAAGCGTGCCCATCTCCTGAACGATGATGGAGATGCCCTCGTCGTTGGCCTCCACCTGGTTCTTGATGTGCAGCTCCTTGCCGTCGAGCGTGAACGTGCCGCCGCCGATGGTGTATATGCCGCAGAGCATCTGGCAGAACGTGCTCTTGCCGGAGCCGTTCTCGCCGATCAGCGCGCGGATCTCGCCCGCGTCGATGGTGACGGAAACGTCGTTGACGGCGTGCGTCATGCCGAAGCGCTTGTCGATGTGCTCGGCAACGAGCATTGTCTTCTTATCCATGCGCGCACCCCCTTACTTCACCACGCTGCCCTTGCCCCCGCGGGCCGTCAGCGTGACGATGATCAGAAGGGCGGCGCCGGTGACGACGTTCTGGATCGTGGTCGGGGCGCCCAGGGCCACGAAGCCGCTGAAGATCATGGAGATGATGAACTCGCCGACCACGATGGCGGTGATCGGCACGCCGTACTTGCGGAAGGCGACGCCGAAGAACGTGCCCATCAGGGGCTGGAAGTTGCGGCTCATCGTGCTCATGCCGGTCAGAGCGGTCATCGTCGTGCCGTAGGACACGGACAGGATGGCCATCACGCCCACGAAGAAGTGCAGCAGCATGAAGCCGATCAGCTTGTACTTCTTGACGTTGATGCCCATGTTCTTGGCCGTGAACTCGTTGCTGCCGATGGCGGCGCAGTAGGTGCCGATCTTGGTGTAGTTCAGGATGAAGTACATCAGCAGGAACGCCAGCAGCGCCAGTATGTAGTTGCCCGGCGCACCGCTGAAGAAGCGATAGGCGGGGTCCAGCGTCTGCTTGTCGCCGCCCGCCACGAAAACGGCCACGCTCTCGAACACCAGCATCACGCCCACGGTGACGATCATCGAGGGCACGTTCAGCCTGTTGTACAGCGTGCCGATCAAAAAGCCCAGGAGCGTGCCGCAGCCCAGGCAGCCCAGCACGAAGCCGATATAGCCGAATTTCTGCGAGAGTATGACGCCCACGATGCTCGACAGCACCACGTTCGAGCCGACGGCGAAGTCAAACAGGCCCATCACGACGATGAAGTACAGGCCGCATCCGCCGACGGAGTAGATGATCGAGGATTGCAGATAGGATGAGAGATTGTTCAGAGAGCCAAAGTTGTTTGGCGTGAGGATCTTGAAGAAGGCGTAAAAGAACACCAGCATCGCCAACAGCAGGACGAGCCCGTAGTACTTACTGCGCTTCAGCTTTTCCAGTGCTTTGGACATAGCTTCGCTTCCTATTCTTTCGGCGTCCTGCCGGGGCAGTTTGCCTTGATAGTCTCATGACCCGTGAAAAGCGGGCTCCGCCGCGCCTGACGGCTGCCCGCTTTTCACAGTAAGTTGGGCACGATCGGGAAAACATCGCGTTTCCCGGATTCGGCGGCATCCGCAGGGATGCCGCCGACAATCGCAATTACTTGGCGTGACGCGCCACGACGTCCTCAACGGACAGCTTCGCGCAAGCCGCAGCCAGGTCGTCATAGGGCAGGCCGGCCAGCTCGACGATCTCGTCCGCGTAGTACGGCAGCTCCTCGCCGGTGAAGTACTCGGCGTAGTTCGCATAGTCCTCGGGGGACGCGACGAACATGTACGGGAACACCATGTCATAGAAGCTGTCGGTGCTGGTCTCGTAGTTGCCCTTGATGGCATTGTAGACCATCAGGAAGGCGAAGAACGGGTCGGCGTAGTGTCCGCCGGACTCGGCCGCCATCGCGCCGGTCTCGAGCTTCACGTCGAGGTCGGGCAGGAAGTCGGTGGAGACCACGGCGATCTTGCCGGTCAGGCCCTTGGCCTCGATGCCGGCAATGGCGCCCAGCAGGGTGTCGCCGCCGCCGCCCGCAACGATCAGAGCGTCGATGTCGGGGTTGGCGTCGATGATGGCCTCAGCCGCCTGACGGCCGGTGTCGGTGGTGGTGCGGCCGTACTGGGGCTCGAGCATCTCCATCTGGTCGTCGGGATTGGCTTCGTTCCAGGCCTCAACGCCCGCCTGATAGCCGGCCCAGCGGCCCAGGAAGGTGGCGTCGCCGGGCTCCCAGCCCTCGAGGCCGATCTTGCGGCAGCCCTTCTCGCCCAGGATGGTGACGAGGGTCTTGCCGTTGTCGAACTCGGACTCGTGCACCGCGCCCACATAGTACGGGGAAGCGCAGGCCTGAGCATACTCATCGGGGTTGTCGTCCGGATTGATCACGCGGAAGAACTGGGCGACATACATCTCGTTGTCTTCGCAGGTCTTGATGACGGAAGCCATCTCGGCGGAAGCGGAGTTGCAGATGATCATGCCGTCGCAATCGGCCATGGCCAGATCCTCGGCGGAAGCGGTGACCTTCTCGGAGATGTGCGCCTGGTCCACATACTGGACCTCGACATCGCCCAGAGCCTCGGCAGCGGCGTCAATGATGCGCTTGCACTCGCTGCCCAGCGTGTCGGTGGAGCTCCAGATGGAGACGCCGATCTTGATATTCTCGGCACTTGCGGCCAGAACCACGCTCAGCAGCATGGTCAGCGCCAGGACCAGAGCCAGAACTTTCTTCATGTTGTTTTCCTCCTCCATTATTGGGCCGGGACGCGCGTTCCGCGACGGCAGGCGCACCGCCATGCGAATCGGAACGGCCCGGTCGTTCGGAAATAATTATATCATTTTTTTGGCACAAGTCAATGTAAAAATCCCCTCGAAACGGTATAATATTATTCGTTTGGGACGATTCTTCGTTAAGTTTTCGGAAAGCAGACGAAAGTGAAAGATCCTTCGCTTCGCTCAGGATGACATCGTCGTGAATCGATAAAACCTGTCATCCTGAACGCAGTGAAGGATCTTTCTGTCATACTTATTCGCTTGGTTTGTGCCTTACTTCTTCGCGATGTACTTGCGGATATCCAGCGCGACAGCCAGCACAATGACCAGGCCCTGCACAACGTAGTTGTAGTAGGGGTTGACGCCCAGGAACTGCAGTATGATCTTCAGAAGCTCGAACACCAGAACGCCGACGAGCACGCCGGGCACGGTGCCGATACCGCCGGTGGTGGAGACGCCGCCGATGGTGCAGCCCGCGATGGCTTCCAGCTCATAGCCCTGGCCCATCGAGGCCGAGGCGCCGCCGGACTTCGCCGCCAGCAGGTAGCCGGCCAGCGCGTACATCAGGCCCGCGGTGGCGTAGATGCGGATCAGGGTGAACGTGGTGTTCACGCCGGAGACCTCCGCCGCCACGTCGTTGCCGCCGATGGCGTACATGTACTTGCCGTGGCGGGTCTTGTTGTAGATGAACCAGAACAGGAAGCCGAAGATCAGCGCCACGAACAGCAGGTACGGCAGGTGGAAGCTCTTGGTGGAGCCCAGGCGGCCGTTGATCAGGCTGGTGTAGATCTTCTGGAAGCCGCCGATGGGCTGCGCGTCAGAGATGACCAGCGAGATGCCGTAGACGATCGTCTGCGTGCCCAGCGTGGCGATGAAGGGCGGCACGTGGAGCTTGGTGACGATGAAGCCGTTGATCAGGCCCCAGCACAGGCCGATGAGCAGCACGATGATCAGCACCAGGCCGATGTTCATCTCGGGCGCCCACTTCCACAGCTTGCTGCCGTAGTCGCCCTTCTGGCACAGGATGCCGGCCACGACGGCCGCGAAGCCTACCTGACGGCCGGCGGACAGGTCCGTGCCCTTGGTGATCAGGCAGCCGGACACGCCCAGCGCGATCAGGAAGCGCACGGCGGTGTTGCTCATCAGGTTGGAGAAGTTCGCCCAGGAGAAGAAGTTGTCCTTCAGGCAGCCGACGACGACAGCCGCGACCACCAGCAGCAGCGCGATGGGGTTGCCCTTGATGACCGCGAGGATCTTCGCGCCGGTGTTTTGTTTACTATTATCCATAATCACTGTCCCCCTCAGTTATTCAAACTGTGTGGCAAGCGCCATGATGTTTTCCTGCGTCGCCTCGCTGCCGTTGACGAAGCCCGTCACCCGGCCGTCACACATCACCATGATGCGGTCGGACATGCCGATCAGCTCGCTCATCTCCGAGGAGATCATGATGATGCTCTTGCCTTCCTTGGCCAGGTCGGCGATGATGCAGTAGATTTCGTACTTCGCGCCGACGTCGATGCCGCGCGTGGGCTCGTCCAGGATCAGCACGTCCGGGTTGTTCGCCAGCCAGCGCCCGACCAGCACCTTCTGCTGGTTGCCGCCGGAGAGGGACTTGATCAGCGTCTTGGAGGAGGGCGTGCGGATGTTCATCTTCTTCACGTTGTCCTGCACCAGGTTCTCGACCTTCCTGCCGTTGATCACGAAGCCGTAGTCCAGATACTGGTTCAGCGAGGAGATGGAGATGTTGTCCGCCACGCTCAGAACGGCCATGATGCCGCTGCCGCGGCGGTCCTCCGTCAGCATCGCCACGCCCTGGTCGATGGCGTCCTTGGGCCGGTCGATCTTCAGCGGCTTGCCCTTGTAGAGGATCTCGCCGGTGGTGTGGCTTCGGATGCCGAACAGGCCCTCCATCAGCTCCGTGCGCTGCGCGCCCACCAGGCCGCCGACGCCGAGGATCTCGCCCTTGCGAAGCTGGAAGTTCACGTGGCGGAAGGAGCGGGGGTTGATGGACGTGAAGTCCTTGACCTCGAACACGACATCGCCCGGCACGTTCTCGCGCTTGGGGTACAGGTTGTGCATCTCGCGGCCCACCATCTGGGTGATGATCTTGTCGGTGGTCAGCTCGCTGGCCTCCCAGGTGCCGATGTACTTGCCGTCGCGCATGATGGTCACTTCGTCCGCGATGCGCAGGATCTCGTCCATCTTGTGGGAGATGTAGACGATGGCGACGTCCTCGGCCTTCAGATCCTCGATGATGCGGAACAGCGCCTCCACCTCGTTGCTGGTCAGCGACGAGGTCGGCTCGTCGAGGATCAGCACGCGGCAGTTCGCGGAGACGGCCTTTGCGATCTCGACGGACTGCATCTGCGAGACGCTCAGCTCGCCCACCTTCTGCTTCGGGTCGAAGGTCATGCGCACCTTCTTGAGCAGCTCCGCCGTGTCGTCGTACATCTTCTTGTGGTCGACGATCGGTATGAAGCCCAAGGCCTTCTTCATCGGGTAGCGCCCGAGGAAGATGTTCTCGCCCACGGTGCGCGCGGGGATGGGCTGCAGCTCCTGGTGCACCATGGCGATGCCCTTGGTCAGCGCGTCCATCGGGTCGGTGATGGTCACGGGCTGTCCGTCCATGCGGATCTCGCCCTCGTCCATCTTGTAGATGCCGAACATGCACTTCATCAGCGTGGATTTTCCGGCGCCGTTCTCGCCCATCAGCGCGTGCACCTTGCCCGCGCGCAGCTTCAGCTGCACGTGGTCCAGCGCCTTGACGCCCGGGAAGGACTTGGATACGCCGTTCATCTCCAGCACGTATTCAGACATGCAGGCATACCTCCTTTCGATTGTTCGCTGTCATTCCAGCGCACTTCGCGCCGCGTCCGAACGCGCCCGGGCGCGCCGCGAAATGCGCCGCTTGATAACCTCAACGATGGGTGAGCCAAGAATCTGGCTCACCCACCTGTCCATGATCTATGCCGATGGAGCCTTAAATCCGATAGTTCGAATTACTGGGCGTCGACATAGGCCTTGTCGACCTTCACGTAGTCAACGATGTAGTAGTTCTCGATTTCCTCGCCCTTGAGCAGCTTGATGGCCGCGTCGACCGCCGCGTGGGACTGGCCGATGTGGTCGTTCAGCACGGTGCCGGTCATCTCGCCGTTCTTGACCATCTCGACGCACTCGTCCAGAGCGTCGACACCCAGCAGGTAGATGTCCTCGCCCACGGTGCGGCCGGCGGTCGCGATGGCGGTCGCGGCGCCCAGCGCCATGCCGTCGTTGTTGCAGAACACGACCTCGATGGCGTCGCCATAGTTGGTCAGAGCGTTCGCGCACAGCTCCTGGCCCTTGGTCTGATCCCAGTTGCCGACCTGGTCGTCCAGGCACTCCACTTCGTAGCCCGCGTCGGTCAGAGCCTTCACGGAGAACTCGGTGCGGTACTGAGCGTCGACGTTCTCGGGATCGCCCTCGATCATGATGTAGGAGATCTTGCCGTCGCCGTTGATGTCGCCGTGGTTCTCCAGCTCGCAGACCATCTCGCCCTGGTAGGTACCGGACTGACGGGCGTCAGCGCCAACGTAGCAAACCTCAGGGTTGTCGAGGATGCCGGCGTAGCTGTAGTCGCCGTCGTCGCCCAGAGGCTCGCGGTTGATCAGCACCAGCGGGATGCCGGCGGCCACGATCTCGTCGATCACGGCGTCCGCGGAGGAGGTCTGGACCAGGTTCAGGATGATGACGTCCATGCCCTGGGTGATGAACGTGCGGACCTGGTTGGTCTGCTCGGCCATGTCGTTCTTGGCGTCCTGAATGGTGATATCGAACTTCATGTCGTCGGTCTCGAGAGACTTCATGTAGGACTCGAGCTCGTTGCGGTACAGGGTCATGAAGTTGTCGGTGAACTGGTAGATGGAAACGCCAACCTTATAGGTCTTGGCTTCCGCGGAGGCGACGCACAGCGCGCTCAGCGCCAGCATGGCAACCAACAGGACTGCGAGGATCTTTTTCATGGAATACCGTCTCCTTTTAATGTATTTTCATGCGGCTTTGCCGCAAGAAATCATGTTAACGGCGTCATAGCGCCTACTCAACCGAATATCGCGCTTATTATAACACCCCTTTGCGCCTGTTGTCAATATCCCCATATAATTTAATCATTATTTGTCCTAAATGGCGGTTTTTTTGTCCCTCCCCTGCTTTTCCGGGCCCGCGGGACGGGGATTTTGGCGCTCTCGCCGCTGCCAGTTTTGTCCAGTTTTTGCCCGATTTATATAATTTTTCTGTCGAAAACGCTTTTCAAAACGTAATGGACATGTTATAATATGCGAGGAGCATTATTTATGGATGCTTACAAGACAAGGAGGAATGCACCATGAAAAAACTCGTTTGTGTCCTGCTGGCAGCGATGATGCTGCTGTCCGTCGCGGCGTTCGCCGAGGGCGACTACCGCGTGGCGATGATCACCGACTACGGCGACATCACCGACCAGTCCTTCAACCAGACCACCTATGAAGCCTGCAAGGCCTTCTGCGAGGCCAACGGCATCGACTTCACCTACTACAAGCCCAACGGCGACTCCACCGCCGAGCGCGTCGCCATGGTCGAGAAGGCCGACGACGAGGGCTACAACGTGATCGTGATGCCCGGCTTCGCCTTCGGCGAGACCATCGCTGAGGTTCAGGAAGAGTATCCCGACATCAGCTTCATCGCGCTGGACGTGTCCGAGGGCGACCTGGGCGGCGCCGAAGTGGCCAGCAACGTGTACTGCGCTGTTTATAAGGAAGAGCTGTGCGGCTACATGGCCGGCTACGCGGCCGTGAAGCTGGGCTACACGCACCTGGGCTTCCTGGGCGGCATGGCCGTTCCCGCCGTCGTGCGCTACGGCTTCGGCTTCGTGCAGGGCGCGAACGCGGCTGCCGAGGAGCTGGGCATCGCCGGCGACGTGACCGTCGAGTATGTGTACGGCAACCAGTTCTATGGCGACGCCGACATCACCGCCTACATGGACAACTGGTATCAGACCCTGGGCGTGCAGATCGTGTTCGCCTGCGGCGGCGGCATCTACTCCTCCGCGGCTGAGGCGGCTGCCAAGGTCGAGGGCGGTAAGGTGATCGGCGTGGACGTCGACCAAGCTGCCATCATCGACGGCACCTACGGCGAGGGCCTGACCGTGACCAGCGCCATGAAGGGCCTGGCCGCGACCGTGGACACCCTGCTGGCGGAGACCATCGCGGGCAACTTCGCCAACTACGGCGGCAAGGTCGAGTCCCTGGGCCTGGTGGGCGAAGACCCCGCTGCAAACTACGTGCAGCTGGCCGGCTCCACCCAGTTCGGCGAAGGCTTCACCGAGGACGACTACAAGGCCCTCGTGGCCGCCATGTTCAACGGCGACGTGACCGTTTCCGACGCCATCGACGCGATGCCGGAGACCGCGATCACCGTCAACGACCTGGGCACCGTCAAGTAATGACCCATCGAACCGGGGAAGCATTCTTCCCCGGTTCTTTGACAAAAGCCCCCGGGAAAGCACGGGGGTTTTTGTCAAAGAGAGCGATACTCTTTGGACCTGAGATTCCCATTCCATGTTGCATAGGAGGGCGATCAGAATTGGAGAACCAGTATGCCATTGAAATGCTGCACATCACGAAGCGTTTCCCCGGCATCATCGCCAACGACGACATCACGCTACAGCTGAAGAAGGGCGAGATCCACGCCCTGCTCGGCGAGAACGGCGCGGGCAAGTCCACGCTGATGAGCGTGCTGTTCGGCCTGTACCAGGCGGAGGAGGGCACCATCAAGAAGGATGGCAAGGTCGTAAAGATCAACGACCCGAACGACGCCAACGACCTGGGCATCGGCATGGTGCACCAGCACTTCAAGCTGGTGGAGTGCTTCACGGTGCTGGACAACATCATTCTCGGCGTGGAGCCGACCAGCAAGCTGGGTTTCCTGCAGAAGGCGGAGGCCCGCAAGCGCGTGATCGAGCTCTCGGAGCGCTACGGCCTGCAGGTGGACCCGGACGCGAAGATCTCCGACATCACCGTCGGCATGCAGCAGCGCACCGAGATCCTCAAGATGCTCTACCGCGACAACGAGATCCTGATCTTCGACGAGCCCACGGCCGTGCTGACGCCGCAGGAAATCGACGAACTGATGCAGATCATGAAGAACCTGGCCGCCGAGGGCAAGAGCATCCTGTTCATCAGCCACAAGCTGGCCGAGATCATGGCCGTGGCCGACCGGTGCAGCGTGCTGCGCAAGGGCAAGTACATCGGCACGGTCGAGACCAAGGACGTGACGATGGAAGACCTCTCCGCCATGATGGTGGGTCGCAACGTCAACTTCCACGTGGAGAAGCCGGAAAAGACCCCCGGCAAGGTGATCCTGGACATCAAGGACATGACGGTCAAGTCCCACAGCCATCCGGGCGACGCCGTCAAACACGTGTCTTTGCAGGTGCGCGAGGGCGAGATCGTCTGCATCGCGGGCATCGACGGCAACGGCCAGACCGAGTTCGTCTACGGCCTGTCCGGCCTGGAGCCCCTGTCCAGCGGCACCATCACCCTGGAGGGCAACGACCTGACCAAGACCGCCATACGCCAGCGCTCCGTGCTGGGCATGAGCCACATCCCCGAGGACCGGCACAAGCACGGCCTGGTGCTGGACTACTCGCTCGAGGACAACATCGTGCTCCAGCGCTACTTTGAGCCTGAGTTCAACAACAGGGGCTTCCTCAGGCGCAAGAACATCCGCAAGTACGCGGAGAAGCTGATCGATCAGTACGACATCCGCTCCGGACAGGGCCCGGTCACGACGGCCCGCAGCATGTCCGGCGGCAACCAGCAGAAGGCCATCATCGCGCGCGAGATCGACAAGGAGCCTGCGCTGCTGATCGCGGTGCAGCCCACGCGCGGCCTGGACGTCGGCGCCATCGAGTACATCCACAAGCAGATCGTCGAGCAGCGCAACAAGGGCAAGGCCGTGCTGCTGGTGTCGCTGGAGATGGACGAGGTGCTGGACGTGTCCGACCGCATCCTCGTGATGTACGAGGGCGAGATCGTGGGCGAGCTGGACCCGAAGAAGACCAACCCCGAAGAGATCGGCCTGTTCATGGCAGGCGCGAAGCGCGAGGAGGTGCCCAGCTATGCAGGCTGACAAGTCCCGTGAATCCCTTTTGAGAAAGCCCGGGGTGCAGACGCTGATCGCCAGCCTGATCTGCATCCTGCTGGGCCTGCTGGTGGGCTACATCGCGCTGCTGATCATCAATCCCAGCGGCGCCACCGAGGCCATCATCAGCGTCGTCAAGAACTTCTGGGCCTATTCGAAGCCCGAAAAGCAGCTCAAGAACTTCGGCTGCACGCTGGTGACCACCGCGCCGCTTTTGATGTGTTCGCTGTCGGTGCTGTTCGCCTACAAGGTGGGCCTGTTCAACATCGGCGCGGCCGGGCAGTACGTGGCCGGTGCGGGCGCGAGCCTCTACTGCGCGCTGGCGCTGCACATGCCCTGGTACGTGTGCGTGCTGGCTGCGGTGATCTGCGGCGCGGCGCTGGGCGCTGTCTCCGGCTTTTTGAAGGCCTACCGCAACGTGAACGAGGTCATCAGCTGCATCATGCTGAACTGGATCTCGCTGTACCTGGTGAACACGCTGCTGGCCCCGGTGAAGAACCCCACCGGCAAGGACACCTACACCATCGTCAGCCAGAACGCCTCGGCGCAGCTGCCGAGCCTGGGACTGGACAAGCTGCTGAACCAAAAGAACGTGACCATCGCCATACCGCTGGCGATCCTGGTGTGCGTGTGCATCTGGGTGCTGCTGACCAAGACGCGCCTGGGCTACGAGCTGCGGGCGACGGGCCTGAACAAGAACGCCGCGAAGTACTGCGGCATGCGCGACCGCTACAACATCATCCTGACGATGGCCATCGCCGGCGGCCTGGCCGGCCTGGGCGCCTCGATGCTGTACCTGTCCGACTTTGAGCAGTGGGCCGTCACGCAGGCCTCCGTGCCCGCGATGGGCTTCAACGGCATCGCCGCCGCGTTCCTCGGCGGCTTGAACCCCATCGGCGCGATCTTCTCCTCCTACTTCATCCAGCACATCACCCGCGGCGGCGCGAACGTGAACATGAACATGTATTGCGCCCAGATCTCCGACCTGATCTCGTCGGTCATCATCTACATGTGCGGCTTCGTGCTGTTTATGAAGCAGTTTATGAACAAGCGGCTGGACGCCAAAGCCCAGCGCAGGAAGGGGGGCAACGCCGCATGATGCTGCTTTTGCAATACACCCTGATATTCACCTCCGTTCTGATGCTGGTCGCCCTGGGCGGCTGCTTCTCGGAGCATTCGGGCGTCATCAACATCGGCCTCGAGGGCATCATGGTGTTCGGCGCGCTGGGCGGCGCGCTGATCATGAAGTACATGCCCGCGGGCACGGCGCCGTTCGTGATGCTGTGCGTCACGGTGCTGGCCGCGATGCTCTCCGGCATCCTCTACTCGCTGCTGCTGGCCGTGGCCGCGATCAACTTCAAGGCCGACCAGACGCTGGTGGGCACGGCGATGAACCTGCTGGGCACCGCCGCCGCGACCGTCATCGTCAAGGCCATCAACACCGCGGCGGACTCTTCGAACCCCTCCTCGGAGATCATGTACGTGGAGGCGAAGAAGTCGTTCATCATCGCCGAGGGCACCGAGTTCAGCTGGTTCATGATCCTGGCGCTGATCCTGCTGATCGTCTCCTATGTCGTGCTGTACAAGACGAAGTTCGGCCTGAGGCTGATGGCGTGCGGCGAGCACCCGCAGGCGGCCGACTCCGTGGGCATCAACGTATACCGCATGCGCTACGCGGGCGTGATGATCTCCGGCCTTCTGGGCGGCCTGGGCGGCCTGGTGTACATCACCGCGGGCGTCAGCGCCTGGAAGTTTGAAAACGGCGTGGCGGGCTTCGGCTTCCTGGCCCTGGCCGTGATGATCTTCGGCAGCTGGAAGCCCCAGCGCATCGCCCTGGCGGCGCTCCTGTTCGGCCTGTTCCGATCGCTGTCGAACGTCTACACGGGCTTTGCGTTCCTGAAGAACCTGAACCTGCCCAGCACCGTGTACAACATGCTGCCCTACATCATCTCCCTGGTGGTGCTGGCGCTGTTCTCGAAGAACTCCGCCGCGCCCAAGGCCGAGGGCATCCCCTACGACAAGGGGTCGAGATAGCGCTGCTTTGATCGTATTGTGACATTATTTGCGATTTTGGCGCAGGGGGCTTTATTTTGGTAAAGCATTGTGCTATAATACGATCGCAGTTTGTTATTCCTTGGGAATACGAAAGGGAGGAATCACCATGGGAAAGATGCTTAAAGAGTTCAAGGAATTTGCCATGAAGGGCAACGTAATGGACATGGCCATCGGCGTCATCATCGGCGGCGCGTTCGGCGCGATCGTCTCCAGCGTCGTCGAGGACCTGATCACCCCGATCATCGGTGCGATCTTCGGCCAGCCCGACTTCTCCGCCATCAAGGTCGGTCCCATCGCGCTGGGCAACTTCCTCAACGCGGTCGTCAACTTCCTGATCATCGCCGTGTGTCTGTTCGCCGTCGTGAAGGGCATCAACGCGATGAAGAAGCCCGCTCCGGCGCCCAAGGCCGCGCGCGTGTGCCCCTTCTGCAAGAGCGAGATTGCCGACGACGCGACCCGCTGCCCGCACTGCACGTCCGAGCTCAAGTAAGTTCACGTCGCAGTACAACCCAACTCGAAAGGTATCGGCGTCGATCATCGATTGACGCCGATTTTTTAGCCGAGATCCATGAAGAGAAGCCTGCGTGAAAAGCTGAATGTCAAAAAGGCCGCGCGCTTCGCGGTGACCGTCAACGCCCTGCAGGTGGCCGCGATGGTTGCCGTGCTGCTCTATGCCATCTTCCGCGACAAGCCCCAGGGCCGCGCGGTGGAGATCGCCGCCATCGCCGCGGCGCTGCTGATCGTGTCCTGGGGCGCGGCGCTGGACATCCGCGAGGCGCTGAACGCCGGCAAGATCGCCGATCAGGCGCGGATGCTGGAGGAGGCCTACGGCCAGCTGGAGGACTTGAACGCCACGCTGCGCAAGCAGCGGCACGACTTCATGAACCACCTGCAGGTGGTGTTCTCGCTGCTGGAGCTGAACGACCCGGGCGAGGCCATGAAGTACGTGGAGAACGTCTACGGCGACATCAAGAAGACCGGCAGCGTCCTCAAGACCGCCATTCCCGCCGTGAACGCACTGATCGCCGCGAAGCGCCAGGATCTGGATGAGAAGGGCATCGCGCTGGACATCCGCATCACCGCGCCCTGGCGGGACATGCCCGTTCCCGGCTGGGAGATGTGCCGGGTGCTGGGCAACCTGATCGACAACGCCCGCGACGCGCTCACCGAGGACGTCTCCAATCCCGATCGGCGCGTGACGCTGGTGATCGACGAGAGCCCGCGCGCGTACAGCTTCCGCGTGGAGAACAACGGCCCCGCCATCGACCCTGCCATCCAGCGCAGCATCTTCCAGATGGGCTTTACCACCAAGAGCGACGGCCACGGCTCGGGCCTGAGCATCGTGCGGGATATCCTGGAGCAGTACGGCGGCGGGATCGACGTGGAATCCGACGCCAGCCGCACGGCGTTCACCGGGACCGTGCCGAAGCGGATAGGGGTCGCGGAGGCTGATTAGAGTGCGATGGAATGCAAGAACAGACCGAAGTCTTTTCAGACTTCGGTCTGCTCTTGTGCCTCCGCAAACGCCTCCAGCGCCTCCAGCACTTCCCCGCCCGTCTCCAGCGCGTTGATCGTCTCGCGGAAGCGGGAGGCCCCGCGCATGCCTTGCACGTACCAGGCGATGTGCTTGCGCATTTGCAATACGGCCAGCTTTTCGCCGTAGAGCGCCTTCTCCAGCTCGAAGTGGCGCGCGGCCGTGTCCACGCGCTCGCGCGGCGTCGGGGGTTCGGCCTCTTCGCCCCGGAGCGCGGCGGCGATCTCCCGGAACACCCACGGGTTTCCCTGCGCGGCGCGGCCCACGACCACGGCGTCGCAGCCCGTCTCCTCGAGCATCTGCAGCGCGTCTGCGCCTCTGCGCACATCGCCGTTGCCGAACACGGGGATCGACACCGCGCGCTTCACGTCCCGGATCACGCGCCAGTCGGCCTGCCCGGCGTACTGCTGGGCGCGGGTGCGGGCGTGGATGGTCACGGCGGCGGCCCCGCTGTCCTCGCATATCCTCGCGACCTCGACGGCGTTGACGCTGTCCGCGTCCCAGCCGGAGCGGATCTTCGCCGTGACGGGCAGCGGCGTGGCGTCGGCGAGCGCGCGCACCACCCTGCCGATCTTCTCCGGCTCGCGCATCATGGCGCTGCCCTCGCCGTTGCCTGTGATCTTGGGCGCGGGGCAGCCGAAGTTGAGGTCGAAGAACTGAAAGCCGCGATCCATGAGCTGTTGCGCGGCCTCGGCGATGTACGCCGGTTCGCTGCCGAACAGCTGCAGGCCCACCACGCCCTCGCCCGGAAGCCGGGCCAGCAGGTCGTTCGCGGCGCGGTTTTTGCCGCCGGAGAACACCCAGCCCTTCGCCGAGAGCATCTCGCTGACGGCCCAGGCCGCGCCCTGCTCATGACAGAGCAGCCGCGTCGCCGTATCCGTGACGCCCGCCATCGGCGCGAGGCCCGCCCCCTTCGCGGGCAGCAGGTCGGTAATCTGAAAGGACATGGCACGCCTCCTGCAAAAATGATATTGCAAGTATATCAAGTTTGGCATCGGGATGTCAAATGTGTTTTTGGGCGGGCGGCGCATCGCCGCCCCTACGTGGAATGTAGGCCGCTTTGTCCTCTCTCCACTCTCCACTCTCCACTCTTCACTCTCGTCCTTTCACATTTTCCTTGCATTTACCATGCGCAATCGTGTATAATAAGATAGCATAGTTTTATACCCGCCGCATAAGGTGAAGGGAACGCCCATTGGCCGGAAGCGGAGGGATGGATATGAGGATTTCACGAAGCGCGAAGGATGCGTCACGGGCGCGCGCCCGCGTGCCGCGACGGCGCAGCCTGCCCGCGCTGGAGTGGGTGGAGGACGCCGCCGGGCGCTGCGCGCGGGCCACGGTGATCGGAAACCGCAGCCTGCTGGTGGAGAACCACACGGGGGTCCTCAGCTTCACCGACCGCCGCGTGCAGCTGGACACGGCCCGCGGCCCGCTGTGCGTGACCGGCAGCGGCCTGACGCTTCGCGACGTTCGCCCCGGCGCGCTGATCGTCCGCGGCGACATCGCCAGGGTGGAGCTGCCCTGCGCGGGAGGTGATGCGCCCGATGAGGGGTGAAGTCACCGTCCGCGTGGAGTGCCTGATGCCGGAAAAACTGCTGGAGCGCGCGCTGCGCGAGGGCGCGTGGTTCCACTCCGTTCGACGCACGGACGCCCACGCGCTGATCGTCGACTGCGACGAAACGAGCGCTCAGATACTGCTCAAGCAGTGTAATCGCTTCCATCTGCCCGCCAGCGTGCTTTCCAGGCGCGGGCGCAGCGCCCTCAAAAGTTACGCGAAGCGGCGCGCCACGCTGCCGCTGGGTCTGATGCTCTGCGCGGCGCTGTGCTGGCTGTTCCTCGGCAGGATCTGGCTGGTGGACGTCGCCTTCACCGGCGAGGCCGCGCAGCTGGGCGATACTGTCGCACTGGAGAGCGCCCTGCGTCAGGCGGGCGTGCGCCCGGGCATTTCCCGGGACCTCGACCTCGACGCGCTGGGCCAGACGCTTCGCGCAGAAGCCGGGGATTACAGCTACGTCGGCGCGCGGCTTCGGGGCGTGCAGCTTTCGATCGAGGCCGTGCCGGAGGTCCCTTCCCCGCCGCTCTACGACGTTAGCGCCGCGCGCGACCTCGTCTCGGACCGCGACGGCATCGTTTTAAGCGCCGTGGCCCGCTCCGGCGAGCTGTGCGTACACCCGGGAGACGCCGTGCGCCGCGGCCAGCTGCTGATCCGCGGCGAGGAGATCGCGGGCGCGGAGGAGACGCAGCCCATCGCCGCGCTGGGCGAGGTGGTCGTCCGCGCGTGGTTCGCCGGGGAGGCCTCGCTGCCGACGAAGCAGGCCCAGGAGCGTTTTACGGGACGCTCGTCCGCGCAGAGCCGCCTGAATACGCCGTGGTTCCACCTTTCGCTCACCGACGGCGAAGCCTACGTCTGCCAGCGCGAGGAGCGGGAGGTCCTGCCCATCGGCGGACTGTTCATTCCGGTGGAGGTCGAGCGCGTAACGCGGCGGGAAGTTGAGGCCCGTGAGGTCTCGATTGACCAAGAAATACTTAAGAGGCAATTGACATCGCTGGCGTTTGCGGACGCCGCGCTGAAGCTGACGCGCGAGGGTCCCGAAAGTTATCAGATATTGAAGCGCTGGATCGACTTCGAGGCCGCAGGCGATCGCCTGATCGCGCGGTCCGTCATCGAGATCAGCGCCGACGCCGCGACGACGCGCGAGGCGCTCGCCCGGAATACAAGCGCAAACTGAAACCATCACCGCAGGGAGGCCTTACGACTTGGAGCACACGTCTGATACCTACACCGAGCACATGAACGTCGATTCTCCGGAGCAGTTCATCGGCATGTTCGGCATCCGCGAGGAGAACATACCGCTTTTCCGCGAGGAACTGGGCGTGGAGATATTCGCCCACGGCGGCGAGATCACGCTCAGCGGCAACCCCGAGAAGGTGTCGCTGGCGCGGGAGACGCTTGAGAAATTGCAGGAGATCGTGCTGCGCGGCGACGCCGTGGACCGCACGCGCATCCGCTACGCCATCGACCTGGCCTCCGAGGGCAAGGCCGACCGCATCGGCGAGATCATGCGCGACGTGATCGCCATCACCTACCGCGGCCGGCAGGTGAAGTGCAAGACGCTGGGGCAGAAGCAGTATGTAGATGCCATCAAGCAAAACACCGCCACATTCGCGGTGGGCCCCGCCGGAACGGGCAAGACGTACCTCGCCATCGCCATGGCGGTGGTGGCGCTCAAAAACAAGGAGATCGAGAAGATCATACTCACCCGCCCCGCCGTGGAGGCCGGCGAAAAGCTGGGCTTCTTGCCCGGCGACCTGGCGCAGAAGGTGGACCCGTATTTGAGGCCCCTTTACGACGCGCTGCACGAGATGCTGGGCCTGGACGCCTACCAGCGGCTGCTGGAGCGCGGCGCGGTGGAGGTGGCTCCGCTGGCCTACATGCGCGGGCGCACGCTCAACGATGCCTTCATCATACTCGACGAGGCCCAGAACACCACCAGCGAACAGATGAAGATGTTTCTCACGCGCATGGGCATGGGCTCGAAGATGGTCGTCACCGGCGACGTGACGCAGATCGACCTGCCCATGGGCAAGAAGTCCGGCCTGGTGGAAGCGCTGGAGGTGCTCAAGGACGTGGACGACATCGGCATCGTGCGCCTGACCCACAAGGACGTGGTGCGCCACGAGCTGGTGCAGGCCATCGTGCGCGCCTATGAGAAGCACGCGCAGAAGAACGCGCAAAAGAACGAGCGGACCGAGCGCAGGCCTCGCGTTTTCCGCTCGTAGGAGGGAAGACCCATGAAGATGACAAGACGCAGGGCGAGCACATCGCGCGTCGCCCCGGTGCTGAAAAACACGCTGATCATCGCCGCGGCGTATCTGCTGCTGACGGCGATGCTCGTGTTGGGCGCGACCCCGGAGCAGCACGACATCCAGGTGGGCTCCCCCGCCCCGATGGACATACTGGCCACCAAGGACGTGAACGACACGGTGACCACCGAGGAGCACCGCGACGCCGCCGCCGCGATGGTGGAGCCCAGCTACAAGAGCATCGACTTCTCTGTGGTGGGCACGGTGTCCTCGGCGATGGAATCGTCGTTCAACCGACTGCTGGCGCTGCGCGACGGCTCGTATCCCGACCCGGCGGACATGACCGACGCGGAGCTGGAGACGCTCAACCTCACGCTGCCCGTCAACCTGGACTGGGATGAATACGAGGCGCTGATCTACGCGGATACCGACAACCTGGACCACCTCGTGAACGACGCGATCATCAGCGTGCGCGAGGCGCTCAATTCCACGCTCCTGGAGGGCCAGGAGGGCGCGGCGGTGAGCCGCCTGTCGCGGTCGCTGGCCGCCACGGGCTACGATCAGAACCTGGTGTCGATGGCCACGAAGGTGATCAACGCCTGCATCCAGCCGAACATGCTCATCGACGAGGAGATCACCGAGGCGAACCGCCAGAAGGCGCGCGACGCCGTGGAGATGGAGACCTGCGTGAAGGGCGAGGTCATCGTCAGGCGCGGCGAGATCGTGACGCTGGCGCAGTATACGATGCTGTCCTCGCTGGGCCTGCTGAAAGAAGATTCGCTGGATATCCCGCTGCTGGCCGGCATCGCGCTGATCGTCCTTTTGGTGATGGCATGCGCGGCGCTGTACCTCAGGCGCTACGCGGAGAAGAAGCTGAACACCAGCGCGATCCTTCTTCTCTGCCTGATCGCGGTGGTAGTGACGGGCCTGTGCCTCGCCATCAGCCGCTTCAACGCCTACATGATGCCCATATCGCTGGGACTGATGCTGGTGGCGCTGCTGTTTGAGCAGCGCATCGCGCTCTACTTCAACATCGCGCTGGGCTTCCTGGCCTCGATGCTGATGGACGCCAGCGGCGGCCTGTTCACGGTCACGATGTTCTCGGTGATCCTGATGAGCATGGTGGCCGGGCCCATCGTGCTGTACGTGTACAGCCGCAGCACGCAGCGCACGAGCCTGCTGCTGGCGGGTGTGCTGGTGGGCGTGTCGAACTTCGTGTGCACGCTGTCCGTCGGCCTCATCAACAGCGCGGAGCTGCGCGGCGTCGCGACCAACGCGCTCTGGGCCATGTCCAGCGGCATCATCAGCGCGATCCTGTGCATCGGCCTTCAGCCGCTGCTGGAGTCGATCTTCAACCTCGCCACCAACTCCAAGCTGATCGAGCTTTCCAACCCGAACCAGCCGCTGCTGCGCCGCCTGCTGCTGGAGGCACCCGGCACCTACCACCACTCCATCATCGTGGCGAACCTGGCCGAGGCCGCCGCCGGGGCCGTGGGCGGCAATCCCCTGCTGGCCCGCGTGGGTGCGTACTACCACGACGTCGGCAAGCTGAAGCGCCCCGTCTACTTCAAGGAGAACCAGATGGGCGACAATCCCCACGACCGCACCGACCCGCGCGTGTCCGCCGCCATCGTTACGGCGCATCCGCGCGACGGCGCGGCGATGGCGCAGAAGGCCCGCATCCCCGAGCCCGTTATCGACATCATCCGCCAGCACCACGGCGACAGCGTGCCGCTGTGGTTCTACGACAAGGCCGTGAAGCAGTACGGCGCGGAGAACGTGGATATCGAAGCCTTCCGCTACGAGGGCCCGCGCCCGCGCAGCAAGGAGGCCGCCTGCGTGATGCTGGCCGACACCATCGAGGCTGCTGCGCGCAGCGTGCCGGAGCCGACGCAGGAGAAGGTGGATGCGCTGATCCACAAGCTGGTGTACAACACCGTGAACAACGGCCAGCTGGAGGAGTCCGACCTGACGTTCAGCGACCTGGAGCGCATCTGCAGCGCGTTCTCGACCGTGTTGACCGGCGTGTTCCACGAGCGCATCGAGTATCCCGACGTGAAGCTGCCCCCGCGCGCGGAGAGCCGCGCCGAGGCGGAGGACGTCCAGAGCGCACCTCAGCCCGCGGCGACACCCGCGCAGCCGCAACCGGCACAGCAGCCTTCGGCGACAGTCACACCGTCCCAGCCCGAACAGGCGGCTGCGGCGATGGCGACAGAGCCCGAGGCCGAGCCCACGGAGGTCCCGGAAGATGACGATTGAGCTTCAGTGGGACGTCCCAGTCCCGGATGACCTGACCGGCCTGGAGGCGCTTATGGAGCGCGTGGCTGAGGCGTGCTTTGACGCCGAGGGCGTCTCGAACGCGGGCTTTGCCGTGCGCATCGTGGACGACGAGGCCATCCGCGCGCTGAACCGCGAGACGCGCAACATCGACAGCGCCACCGACGTGCTGTCCTTCCCCACGGTGTCCTACCCCGCGGGGCGCACGGCGCGCGACTGTCCCCGGCGCGTGGCGCGGGAGTTTGACCCGTCCATGGGCTGCGCAAACCTGGGCGACTGCGTGATCAACCTGAACCGTGCGCGAAAGCAGGCGACGGAGTACGGCCACTCGCTCGAGCGGGAGCTGGCGTACCTGGCCGCCCATTCCGCGTTTCACCTGATGGGCTACGACCACATGAACGAGGAGGAGAAGCGCCAGATGCGTGCCATGGAAGAGAAGGCGCTCGGCGCCCTGGGCATCACCCGCGAGGGCGGCGAAATCACCCACGAGCAGTTGTTCGCGCTGGCCTGCGAGGCCATGCAGAACAGCTACAGCCCCTATTCCCACTTCAAGGTGGGCGCGTGCATCCTCTCCACGGACGGGCGCACGTTCAAGGGCTGCAACTTTGAAAACGCCAGCTTCGGCGCGACGATCTGCGCCGAGCGCTGCGCCGCGGGAAACGCCATCGCCAGCGGCGCGCGACGCTTCGCCGCCATCGCCATCGTCGGCTCCAGCGCCGCGGCCTGGCCCTGCGGCATCTGCCGCCAGGTACTGCGCGAGTTTTCCGACCTCGACATGCCCGTGATCGTCGGCGAGTACGGCAAGGGCTTCTCGGTCAAGACGCTCGGCGAACTGCTCCCGGAGAGCTTCGGGCCGGAAGAGCTGGGAGTAGATATCAGAGTTGAGAGTTAAGAGTTGAGAGTTGAGATAGTGATTGTGTTTTCAGCACACTCATCTAAACTCTAAACTCTCAACTCTAAACTCTTAAATATCTATATACGGAGGAAGTCATGTCTGATAAGGTTTTTCATTCCGGCTTCGTCGCGATACTGGGCCGGCCGAACGTGGGCAAGTCCAGCTTGATGAACCGCTTTGTGGGCGAGAAGGTCGCCATCATCTCCAACCACCCCCAGACCACGCGCAATAAGCTCCTGGGCGTCGCCACGCACGACGACTGGCAGATCGTGTTCGTGGACACGCCCGGCCTGCACAAGCCGCGCACGAAGCTGGGCGAGTTCATGGTCAAGAGCGCCGAGGACGCCAAGGAGGGCGTGGACGCGGTGCTGTGCGTGGTGGACGGCCAGCACATCGGCGCGGGCGACATGGCCATCATGCAGGACCTGACGAAGATGCGCTGCCCGAAGTTCCTGGCCGTGAACAAGATCGACATCGTGCCCGAGGAAAAGCTGTTCCCCCAGCTGGCACAGCTGCACGACATCGGCTTCGATAAGATCGTGTCCACGTCCGCGCGCACGGGTGAAAACGTCGATACGCTCCTGAAGCTGCTCGTGGACGCCATGCCCGAGGGGCCCAAGTACTTCCCCGACGACATGATCACCGACCAGCCCGAGCGCGTGATGTGCGCGGAGATCATCCGCGAGAAGGCGCTGCGCAACCTGCGCGACGAGGTGCCGCACGGCGTGGGCGTGGAGATGCTGCAGATCAAGAAGATCTCCGACACGCTGACGGAGATCCACGCCAACGTGTACTGCGAGCGCGCGAGCCACAAGTCCATCATCATCGGCAAGCAGGGCGCGATGCTGCAAAAGATCGGCAGCGAGGCCCGCGCGGACATCGAGCGCCTGCTGGGCACGAAGGTGATGCTGAAGCTGTGGGTGAAGGTGCGCGAGGACTGGCGCAACCGCGCCGGGGATCTGCGCGCGCTGGGCTACGAGGAGTGATCCATGCCGTCCTTCACCACCCCCGCCATCGTCATCCGCCGCGCCGACTACGGCGACTACGACCGCATGATCACGCTGTTCTCGCCGGAGCTGGGCCGCGTCGAGGCCATCGCCCGCGGGTGCCGACGCCCGAAGTCGCAGCTGATGAACGCGGCGGAGCCCTTCACCAGCGGCGAGTTCCAGCTGTTCACACACCGCGAGCGCAACTCGCTGGAGCAGTGCCAGATCTCCGACAGCTACTATGAGCTGCGCTCGGACTACGATCGCCTGCGCCACGGCGTGTACTGGCTAAAGCTGCTGGACACGGCCATCCTGCCGGACACGCCCGCGCCGGAGCTGTTCATCGTCACGCTGCGGGCGCTGGCGCACCTGAACTACGGGGAGCTTCCGCCGGAGCTCGTGACGTTCGCGTTCGAATGCCACTTCATGCGCCTGATGGGCCTCTCCCCGCGCATGGACGCCTGCGTGCGCTGTGGCAAGCCCCTCGACGGCGACGCCTGCTTCGACGCGGACACGGGCGGCGCGGTGTGCCTCGATTGCGCCGCGTCCCGGCGCGAGACGATGTACGGAGCCGTGCCGCGCATGTCCAACGGCGCGCGGCGCATCCTGTTGAAGACGCCCCGCACGCAGTTCGACAAGTTCCAGCTGCTCTTCGAAAGGCCGGAGTGGCCCGAGGCCGCGCGGCTGATGCGCAGCCACGTGAACCTGCGCATGCACATGGAGAAGTTTGCCCCGCCGCTGTATGAAAAATAAGTGCTTCACAAACCCCATCCGTTATGATATAATAAGATGAAGGCTGTAAAGCACAATATAACGATCATTGGTAAGGAGGAACCCCCATGAGTAAGTATGTCTGTTCCGTTTGTGGCTACGTGCACGAAGGCGACGCCGCGCCCGAGTTCTGCCCCGTCTGCAAGGCTCCCGCCAGCAAGTTCATCGAGCAGTCTGAGGAGATGACCTGGGCCTCCGAGCACGTCGTGGGCGTCGCTCAGGGCGCTCCCGCCGACATCATCGAGGACCTGCGCGCCAACTTCAACGGCGAGTGCAGCGAGGTGGGCATGTACCTGGCCATGAGCCGCGTCGCCTATCGCGAGGGCTACCCGGAGATCGGCGAGTACTGGAAGACCGCCGCGTTTGAAGAGGCCGAGCACGCCGCGAAGTTCGCCGAGCTGCTGGGCGAGGTCCTGACCGACAGCACCGAGAAGAACCTGAAGATGCGCGTGGAGGCCGAGAACGGCGCGACCGCCGGCAAGACTGACCTGGCCAAGCGCGCCAAGGCCCTGAACCTCGACGCCATCCACGACACCGTCCACGAGATGGCCCGCGACGAAGCCCGGCACGGCAAGGCGTTCAAGGGATTGCTGGAGAGGTATTTCGGGAAGTAAGAAACACGCACGACACAGTTTTTTGAGGAGTGATCCCGGCGGGATCACTCCTCTTTTGGGCGGGCGTGCGGCTTGCCTTCCTTACATCCGCACCACCACCGGCTGGCCCACTGCCACCTCGCCGACGCTCTCGACGGGTACGGCGTAGCGCTTGCCGATGTCCCAGGCGGTCTCGCCGGGGTCGGGCCAGCGGATGACGATGCCGGGGCGGCGCGGCGCGCTCTCCCCCTCCGAGACCTCGGAGACCACTTCCGTCGCTTCGCGGCGGCGCGTGTCGCAGGTTACGGACAGGTTCAGCTTCATCTCCAGCCGGTCGCTCATCAGCGCGTTGGCTTCGGCGGAGATCACCTGGATGTCGATCAGCGAATCGTCGTTCAGCGCCTGCGGCACTGTGATCGAGAAGGGCAGCTCGGCCTCGGCGGACGCGGGGATGTCGGAGCCGCCGGGGATGTAGAGCGCACGCGCCTCGATCACGCCGTCGATGCGCCCCTGGCCATTCTCCGCGCGCCACTCGCCGATCACGGGCACGGCCTTCACTGCGATCACCGTGCCCACGCCCGGCGCGTTTTCGCCCAGCAGCACTGTGCCGCGCACGACGTCGCCGACGCGCAGGTGGTCGGCGGCGACGCAGTAGCGCAGCGTCTCGCGCTCCACGTCCAGCGTCGCGCCGCGCGTGGCGTAGACGTCGGTCAGGGCGTTGGCGCTGTCGGCTGCGTTCGCCAGCACCCGCACGCGCACCTCCCCCTCGCAGGCGAGGCGCATGTCGCCGTCCTCCCCCGCCGGTTCGATCTCGCTGCGCAGAGCGCGCACGTCGCACTCGGCAAACACGTCGCCCGCCAGCCACTGGGGAAGCTCCACCAGCTGGTCGATGGGCAGCGGGTAGCGCACCACCACCGCGGGCCGCCCCGCCACGCCGCTGGACACGAGCGTCTCCACCCACAGGCGGCCCTTCACGCGCACGCCGCCGAGGTCCGCCTCGGTCGATTCGATCTCCGCCGCCGCCCAGTCCATCAATGCCGCCCGCGCGTCCAGCGCCGCGGGGAGGCTCACACTGTCCTTCACCAGCGCAAGCTCCGTCGCCTCCGCGGCCAGCTTCACCGACTGGATCTGCTTGAACGCCGTCTGCAGGCCGTCCGCGCCGCCGATGCCGGTGATCACCTGCGCCGGGGACAGCCGAAGCACCTGGCAGCACAGGTTGCAGGTGACCTGGAAGATCATGTGGCCGTTCTCGTAGCGCGCGTCCACGTGCGCCGCCTCGCCCCGCACGCGGCAGAGCATGCCCGGCTGCGCGCCGGGGATGTCCAGCACGTGGTTCAGCGCGGCCTGCGCCGTCAGCGCCTTCAGTACGCTCTCCTCACCCTGCCGATAGGCCGCCTGGCACGACACGGTGCCCTCCAGCACCACGCGATCGGCCTGCACGTCCGCCTGCGCGATGAACAGCGTCGCGTCCGCCAGCAGCGGCTCGATGGCGTCGCGCCCCGCGCCGGGGACCAGCGCCTCCGCCCGCACCAGCGCCTGCGCCCGGCGCGCCCCGATCAGGTTTTCCAATTCGATGGTTTGACGGTCTGTCTCCAGCGCCATAAAAACCCCTCCCGTCCGCGTTATCATGGCATGTTATGCGGATGGGAGGGGTGATATACGAAGAGGGGCTTACTTCAACCGTTCCTTTACGTACTCCAGCATCTCGTCCTTTTCCACGCAATCGGTGAAGCGGGGTTCCTTCTCGCGCAGGGCGGCGAGGGCGGCGGGCACGGGCACGCCGGTGATTGCGTTGAGCTTGTCCATCGCGCCGAAGCCGCTCTCGGGGACGTCGTCCGTGATCGCGGAGAGCACGTCGCGGCTGAACTTATAGGGCGAGGCCGTGGACAGCACCACGTTCACCCAGCCGTTGTCCTCATTCGCCTTGAACTGCTCGAGGACCGCCCAGCCCACGGCGGTGTGGGTGTCCATCAGGTAGCCGTGCTCGCGCCACACGCGGCCGATGGCGTCCAGCGCCGCTGCGTCGTCGGCGCAGCCCGCGCTGAAGTGGTCGCGCATCTCCTGCATCAGCGATTCCGGCGCGGTGTAGACACCTTTGTCGCGCAGGTCGGCCATCAGGCCCGCGACGAGCTCGAAGTCGCCGCCGGAGGCCAGGAACAGGTAGCGCTCCAGGTTGCTGGACACGAGGATGTCCATCGAGGGCGAGGCGGTCTTGTAGAACTCGCGGCGGCGGTCGTAGACGCCGGTGCGGATGAAGTCGGTCAGCACGTTGTTGGCGTTCGAGGCGCACACCAGCTTTGCCACCGGCAGGCCCATGCGCCGCGCGAACTCGCCGGCCAGTATGTCGCCGAAGTTGCCCGTGGGCACGACGAAGTTCACCGGGTCATTGAGACGGATTTCGCCGCGCAGCACCAGGTCGCAGTAGGCCTTGAAGTAGTAGGCCACCTGCGGCGCGAGGCGTCCGATGTTGATGGAGTTGGCGCTGGAGAGCCGCGCGCCGTTTTCAGCGGCCCAGCGGTTCTGCTCGTCGTCGGCAAAGATGTTCTTCACGCCGGTCTGCGCGTCGTCAAAGTTGCCCTTCACGGCGCAGACGCCGACGTTATTGCCCGCCTGCGTGACCATCTGGGCCTTCTGCACGTCGCTGACGCCGCCGTCCGGGTAGAACACGACGATGCGCGTGCCGGGCACGTCGTGGAAGCCCTCCAGCGCCGCCTTGCCGGTGTCGCCGCTGGTGGCGGTCAGGATCACGATCTCGTCCTTCACGCCCAGCACGTCCTTCGCGGCGGTGATGAGCCGCGGCAGCACCGACAGCGCCACGTCCTTGAACGCGGAAGTCGGCCCGCGGAACAGCTCCAGCACGAAGTCGTCGCCCACCTTCTCGACGGGCGTCAGGTCCTCGGTCTCGAACTTGCCGTCGTAGGCGGCCTCGATCAGCGCGCGCATCTGCTCCGGGGTGAAGTCGCTCAATATCTTCCCAATCACCTCGGCGGAGATCTCCACGGCGCTCATGTTGAGCAGCGCGCCGATGTCCACGCGCATCTGCTCGAAGTCCACGGGCGTGTACAGGCCGCCGTCCGGCGCGATGCCCTTGAGCACCGCCTCGGTGGAGTCGGCGGTATGCGCTTTGGAGCGCGTGCTGTAGAATACCATGAGAGCAACCCCCTTGCTGTGAATCGCATTTCCTGTTAATATCATACCGGGTTTATCGCAAAAAAGCAAGTGGGCGCGGCGATTTGTCCCGGATTTTACATGCGGGGCGCGGCAAAGCGTTTTCTTCGTTAAATAGCTGATAACTCTGCGCCCGCGCCTTTGACAAACGCCGCCCGTTGTGATATAGTGTCTCTATTGCAAAAACACGTGTTTTTCTCCGAAAGACACAAAGGAGTTGACGAGCGTGAAAATCGGACTGCTGGGCCTGGGCACCATCGGCTCCGGCATCTACGAGCACCTCAAGGCGCGCGACGACATCGAGGTCGTGAAGATCCTGGAGCTGCTCCGCCATCCCGGACTGGAGCACCTGGAGACCTCCGATTTCAATGAGATTCTAAGCGACCCCGAGATCGACACCGTCGTGGAGCTGATCGGCGGCATGGAGCCCGCGCACACGTTCACCGTGCAGGCGCTGAAGGCCGGCAAGAACGTGGTCTCCGCCAACAAGCTGATGCTCTCGCACCACATGGAGGAGATACTGACTCTGGCGCGCGACATGGGCGTGCAGTACCGCTACGACGCCAGCGTGGGCGGCAGCATACCGTTCCTCTACAATCTGATGCGCTATCGCGGAGCCGACACGCTGACAGGCATCTGCGGCATCGTCAACGGCACCACGAACCTGATCCTGGACGTGATGCAGCGCGAGGGACGCGCGTTTGACGACGTGCTGGCCGAGGCCCAGAAGCTGGGCTACGCCGAGGCGAACCCCTCCGCGGACGTGGACGGCGTGGACGCCATGTGCAAGCTGTGCATCGCCAGCGCCGTGGCCTACCAGAAGTACGTCCGGCCCGAGGACATCGCCACTGAGGGCATCCGGCACATCCGCGCCGGGGACATCATATTCTTTGGGCAGATGAACAAGGTGTGCCGACTGCTGGTGAACTCCGCGCTGAATACGGACGGCAGCATCCGCGCCTACGTGGAGCCGACGCTGGTGCCGAACGATTCCACCGAGGCCGCCGTGCACATGAACAACAACACGATCTCCGTCACCGGCGAATACTGCGGCACGCACACCTTCCAGGGCCAGGGCGCGGGCAAGCACCCCACCGCCTTCGCCGTGGAGCTGGGCCTGAGGGACATCCTGGATGGCGTCTCCCCACGGCTCAATCCGATCCCGGAGGGCAACGCCGACGTGGACAACCGGCAGGCGCGCCACGCCTACTACCTGCGCACAGCCGCCCATCCCGGCGTGCCGGTCAGGAAGCTGAGCGATACCGAGGGCGGCGCGGCGTACGTCACCGAGCCGATGAGCGTCGCGGACATGCACGCGCTGGCCGCGCAGCTGCGCGAGAAGGACCCGCGGCTGTTCTTCGCAGGTGTCAGGGAAAAAGAATGAGATTCCCGCTTCGCGGGAAAGATTCTTCGACTGCGCGCCGCCTGCGCGGCGCTCCGCTCAGAATGACATGGTTTACGTTCCAACACAGTAAGGGCGGGCGGCGCATCGCCGCCCCTACAGGAGTGCATACAAAACAATCAATCGAAAGCAGGGATTCATTATGAAAAAGGTCAATGTCGCCATACTGGGCGCCACGGGCGCCGTGGGCCGCGAAATGCTGAAGGTGCTCGAAGAGCGCCGGTTCCCCGTCGCCACACTGAAGGCGCTCGCCAGCGCGCGCAGCGTTGGCATGAAACTGCCCTTCGCGGGCGGCGAGGTGGTCGTGGAGGAGGCGACGGAGGCGTCCTTCGAGGGCATGGACATCGTGCTCGGCGCGGCACAGAACCCGCTGGCCAAGAAGTTCGCCCCGGCCATCGTGAAGGCGGGCGCGGTGTTCGTGGACAACTCCAGCGCGTTCCGCATGTCCGCGGACGTGCCGCTGATCGTGCCGGAGATCAACCCCGAGGACGCGAAGAAGCACAACGGCATCATCTCCAACCCGAACTGCTCCACCATCATCACGCTGACGGCGGTGGCGGCGCTGAACCGCGTCTCCCCCATTCTGAGCATGGTGGCCAGCACCTACCAGGCCGTGTCCGGCGCGGGCGCGGGCGGGCTGAAGGAGCTGGAGCAGCAGGTCATGGACTACGCCGCCGGGAAGCCGCTGGAAAAGCAGGTGTTCCCCTGGCAGATCGCGTTCAACGTCATCCCGCAGATCGGCGACGACACCGGCAACGGCTACACCTCCGAGGAGATGAAGATGCAGAACGAGGGCCGCAAGATATTGCACCTGCCCGAGCTCAACGTCACTTGCACCTGCGTGCGCGTGCCCGTGCTGCGCAGCCATTCGATCAGCGTCACGCTGCGCACCGAGCGCAAGATCAGCGTCGCCGAGGCCCGCGAGGCCATCGCGAACGCGCCCGGCTGCAAATTGGTGGACGACCTGGCGAACAAGTCCTACCCGATGCCGCTGGACACCAGCGACCAGGACATCGTGTTCGTGGGCCGCATCCGCGACGACCTGACCTGCGAAAACGGCCTGTCGCTGTGGTGCTGCGGCGACCAGATCAGAAAGGGCGCGGCCACCAACGCGATCCAGATCGCGGAACTGCTGGTAAAGTAAAAGATCCTTCGCTTCGCTAAAGCTTCGCTCAGGATGACAACGACGCGGCAACTGCCGACCTGTCATCCTGAGCGGAGCGTCAGCGGAGTCGAAGGATCTTTCCCCCTCGCGCCAGGCTAAACCTCAACCTCATACGTCAATTCCATCCGCTCCTCGTCCGAGGAGCGGTTCTTGCGCCCGCCGTCGCAGGCGGTGCGGCGCATGCCCAGGCGCTCCATCAGGCGGTAGGAGGCCGCGTTCTCGCTGTCGCAGTAGGCGATGAATCGGCGGACGCCCAGGTTTTTATGCGCCCATTCCATCAGCCCTTTCGCGGCCTCCTGCGCGTAGCCGTTGCCCCAGTAACGCTTGTCCAGTATCCACCCCAGCGTTCCCTGGCCCTCGCCGTGCATCTCGATGTCGATGCCGCCAATCTGCGCGCCGTCCAGGAAGATGGTGAACTCGTAGCAATTCGGCTCTGGCTTCGCCATCTCCGCCATCGATTCGCGGATGAAGGCCTCGGTCTCCTCGATGCTCTCGTTGGGCAGGAACATCATGAAGCGCGTGTTCTCCGGGTCGCTGGAATAGGCGTGGCGCGCTTCGAGGTCCTTAAGGCACACGGACCTCAGGGTCAGGCGCGGGGTGGAAATGGTCATATTGTTTTTCATTCCTCCGTCCCCAGCTTCACCTCGTCGTTCTCCACGTCCACGACGACGGTCGTGTCGGCGGGCAGGTCGCGCTCGATCAGCAGCCGCGCGATCGGCGTCTCCACCGCGCGCTGGATGAAGCGCTTGAGCGGGCGCGCGCCGTAGACGCTGTCGTAGCCGTTGTCCACCACCCACTGCTCGGCGGCAGGCGTCAGGCGCACCTTCAGGCGGCGGTCGGCGAGGCGCTTGTCGAGGTTCGCGATCATCAGGTGCATGATCTTCACGATCTGATCGCGCGTCAGCGGCGTGTAGATCACGGTCTCGTCCAGGCGGTTCAGGAACTCCGGCCTAAAGCCGCGCTTCAACAGCGCCTCCACCTGCTCGCGCGCCTCGGCCTTCAGGTTGCCGTCGGCGTCGATGCCCTGCTGGATGATGTCGGAGCCCAGGTTGCTGGTCAGTATGATGATGGTGTTTTTGAAGTCCACGGTGCGGCCCTGCGAATCGGTGATGCGCCCGTCGTCCAGCACCTGCAACAGGATGTTGAACACGTCCGGATGCGCCTTCTCGATCTCGTCGAACAGCACCACGCTGTAGGGCTTGCGGCGCACGGCCTCGGTCAGCTGGCCGCCCTCCTCGTAGCCGACGTATCCCGGAGGGGCGCCGACCAGGCGCGACACGCTGAACTTCTCCATGTACTCGGTCATGTCGATGCGGATCAGGTTCTTCTCGTCGTCAAACAGCGCCTGCGCCAGCGTCTTGGCCAGCTCCGTCTTGCCGACGCCCGTGGGGCCCAGGAACAGGAACGAGCCGATGGGCCGGTTCGGGTCCTGGATGCCGGCGCGGGAGCGCAGTATCGCCTCCGCCACCTTGCGCACGGCCTCGTCCTGGCCGATCACGCGCTTGTGCAGCTCGTCGTCCAGGTGCAATAGCTTGCTGCGCTCGCTCTCCACCAGCTTCGTCACCGGGATGCCCGTCCAGCGGGACACGATGCGGGCGATCTCGTCCTCGGTCACGCGGTCGTGCAAAAGCGCGTTTTGCTTGCCGCCCTCCATGGCCTTTTCGGCCACGGCGAGTGCGCTCTCGAGCTCCGGCAGCTTCTTGTATTGCAGCATGCCGGCTTCTTCAAAGTTGAACTGGCGCTGGGCCGTCTCGATGTCGGCCTTCGCCTGCTCGATCTGCTGCCTTATCTCGCCCACGCGCTTGATGTCGGCCTTCTCCTTCTCCCACTGCTCCTTCATGCCGCCGTAGCGCTCACGCAGCGCGTCCAGCTCGGCTTTCACCTTGTCCAGCTCGCGGCTCGATTCCTCGCCCTCCTGCGACAGCGCGGCCACCTCGGTCTCCTTCTGGGTGATCTCCTGGTTGATCTTGTGCATCTCCTGCGGCATCGAGTCCAGCTCCGTGCGGATCATCGCGCAGGCTTCGTCCACCAGATCGATGGCCTTATCGGGCAGGAAGCGGTCGGTGATGTAGCGGTCAGACAGCCGCGCCGCGCAGATCAGCGCCTGGTCGGATATCTTCACACCGTGGAATCCCTCGTAGCGCTCCTTCAGGCCGCGCAGGATCGAGATGGTGTCCTCTACGCTGGGCTCGTCCACCATCACGGGCTGGAAGCGGCGCTCCAGGGCCGGGTCCTTCTCGATGTACTTGCGGTACTCGTCGATCGTGGTCGCGCCCACGCAGTGCAGCTCGCCGCGCGCCAGCATCGGCTTTAAGAGGTTGCCGGCGTCCATGCTGCCCTCGGCCTTGCCCGCGCCGACGATGTTGTGCAGCTCGTCGATGAAGAGGATGATGTTGCCCTCGCTCTTCTTGACCTCCTCCAGCACGCTCTTCAGGCGCTCCTCAAACTCGCCGCGGTACTTTGCGCCGGCGATCAGCGCGCCCATGTCCAGCGAGATCAGCTTGTGGTGCTTCAATGTGATCGGCACGTCGTCGCGCACGATGCGCTGCGCGAGGCCCTCGGCGATGGCGGTCTTGCCGACGCCGGGCTCGCCGATCAGCACCGGGTTGTTCTTGCTCTTTCTGGACAGGATGCGGATGACGTTCAAAATCTCGTCCTCGCGGCCGATGATCGGGTCCAGCTTGCGGTTGCTGGCCTGGTCGTCCAGGTCCTTTCGCGCCTGCTCGGTCAGGTCGATGCCGTATTTCAGGAGCGCGTCGTAGGTGCTCTCCGGGTTTTCACTGGTGACGCTCGTGTTGCCGCGCACCTGCATCATCGCGTCGAGGAAGTTCTCGCGCGTGACGCCAAACTCGGACAAGATCGCCTTCACGGCCACGTTCGGGCGCTCGATCAGGCCCAGCATCAGGTGTTCGACGGAAACGTACTCGTCCTTCATGTACTCCGCCTGTTGCTCGGCCTCCGTCAGCGCCGACTGCAGCGACTGCGAGGCGTAGAAGCTGTTGGCGTCCACGCCGGAGCCCGCGACCTTGGAAAGCCGCTGGATCTCCCTGTCGCAGGACGTGGCCATGCGGCGGGCGTCGACCTTCAGCTTCTTGAGCATCTGGCCGATCGCGCCCTCCTTCTGCGCCAGCAGCGCGTAGAGCATGTGCTGCTGGTCCACCTGCGGGTTTTGGTTGCGGATGGAGCACTCCCGCGCCTCCAGCACGGCTTCCTTCGATTTTTGCGTATAGCGTTCAAAGTTCATATATTCTCCCCCTCTCGTTCAAGGGCAGTAAGGTTTAAAAGTCTTATTTGACTTTCTTTGACTATTATAGCGCATCTCCGGGATTTGTCAATAGGTTTTGGAAAAAAAGTTGGGTTTGTTGCTTTTCAAGCCAAAAAAGACTATAATGGAAGCATGAAACGAGACGGGAGTGCGCGCGCATGAATGACCTGATAGGCTTCTTTGACAGCGGCGTGGGCGGCATCAGCGTGCTGCACGCGGCGCGCAGGCTCATGCCCAACGAGCACTTCCTGTTCTACGGCGACAACAAAAACGCCCCCTACGGCCCAAGGTCGCTGGAGGAGATCCGCGCGCTGAGCGCGGCGGGCATCGGAAAGCTGCTGGAGCGCGGCGTGAAGGCCGTCGTGATCGCCTGCAACACGGCCACCTCCGCCTACGCCGAGATCATCCGCGCCGAGCGCAGGGACCTGCCCATCGTGGGCATGGAGCCCGCGCTGAAGCCCGCGCACTTCGCACGCCACGGCGGTCAGGTGATCGTGCTGGCGACGGACACGACTCTGCGGCTTGAAAAGTTTGAACGGCTGATGAGCCTCTACGGCCGGGACGTGATCCCGGTGGTCGGCGAGGGGCTGGTGGAGCTGGTGGAGGGCGGCAAGGCCGCGTCTCCCGAGGCCGAGGTGCGGCTGGCCGCGCTGCTAATGCCCTACATGGACCGGCAGATCGACGCCATCGTGCTGGGCTGCACGCACTACCCGTTCCTGCGTGCGCCGATCCAGCGCCTGTTCCCGGACGCCCAACTGTTCGACGGGCTGGAGGGCACGGCCCAGCGGCTCAAATACCTGCTCGACGAGCGCGACCTGCGCTCGGACGACTCCCCCGGCAGCGTGGAGTACATGAGCTCCGGCGGGGATGAAGCCGTGGCGCTGATGAAGCGGTTGATGGAGAGTTTGGATTGAATCTTATAAGAAATGGCCGCCGGCATCGACCGGCGGCCATTTCTCACGCGTTCGTTTACCACTCATTGCACCAGCCCACGGTGCCGCCCTTGACGAGCGTGACGGGGATGGTGACGTCCTCAAAGCGGGTGGCCTGCGGGTTCTCGAGGCGCTCGACGAGCCGGATCGCGGCCTCGCGGCCCATGGACACGCCGTTCTGGCGGATCGTGGTCAGCTGCGGGCGCAGCGACTGCGTCAGCCCGATGCCGTCGTAGCCCGCCACGGAGATGTCCGCCGGGATGCGCAGCTCGCGCTCGCGGATGATCTCCTGCGCGCCGAAATAGGTGGCGTCGTCGGGCAGCAGGATGCAGCTGGGGCGGTCCTCCCGATCCAGCATCTTCTCGACGATCATGCGCACCACGTCCGGCTCGCCGTAGCGGCCCTCGACGAGGTAGCCCTCGGGGATCTCCAGCCCATGCGCCTGCATGGTCTGTTTGAACTGGTCGATGCGGTCCTCCGTGACCTGCGAATTGCGCTGGCCGCTGATGAAGGCGATGCGGTGGTGCCCCATCGAATAGGCGTAGTCCACCAGCTGTTTGACGCCGTCGTGGTTGTCGGAGAACACGCTGGGGTGCCGGTCGGTGGGATGGTCGATGGTCACGCAGGGGATCTCGCTCTCCAGCAGCTCCGTGACCTCGGGCGAGTAGAAATCCACGCACGCCAGGCACACGCCGTCCAGGTTGCGATAGCGGCAGTGCTCCAGATAGCTGGCGCTCTCGCCGCTCATGTTGTGGTTGATGAACGTGATGTCGTAGCCGCGGCTCTCCACCTCGGCCTTGAAGGCGTTGAGCATCGTGGCAAAGAAGGGATGCGTCAGGCCGCTGTAGGTCTCGTCCACGAACAGCACGCCGAGGTTGTGGGTCAGCTGCGGCTTCTCGGCCTTCTCCAGCGGATAGCCGACCTCCCGCGCCGCCTCCAGCACCTTAGCCTGCATGTCGGGCCCGATGACCGCGTAATCGTTCAAGACCCTGCCCACCAGATGCGCGGGCAGGCCGCACTTGTTGGCCACGTCCTTGATGGTCGCAGACATGCCTGACACCTCCTTTATTGGTCGCGCCGGTATCACCGGCAGTTTACGCTATTTTCATTATACATGATTTCCCACTTCAATGCAAGGATTTTTCGTGGGAATACACGCGTCGAAATCTATTTCACCACCGGCCTCTGGTAGTGCGGCATCTCGATGCCCTCGGCGTCGAAGCGGGCCTTCACGCGGGTGCGCAGCTCGCGCTCGATGCGCCAATTCTCGCCCACCGGGCACTGGGCTGCGATGCGCACCAGCACGCAGTCCGGCTCGAAGGAGAGTATGCTCATCACCTCGGGCTTCTCCATCAGACCCGGGACCTCCTTCCCGGCCTTCTCCATCTCGTCGTCGAGCATCTCCACGATCTTCGCCTGCTCGACATCGTAGGGGCATCGCACGTCCACGATGGCGCGCTTGTAGCCGCGGCTCATGTTGGTCAGCGTGCGGATGTCGCCGTTTGGGATCACGTAGAGGTTGCCGTTGTAGTCGCGCACTGCGGTGGTGCGGATGGCGATGGTTTCCACCGTGCCGGCCAGGTCGTTTATCCTGACGATGTCGCCGACGGAGATGCTGCCCTCGATCCAGATGAATATGCCGGAGATGATGTCCTTGATCAGCGTCTGTGCGCCGAAGCTGATGGCGATGCCGCCGACCCCGGCCACGGCCAGCAGCGAGGACACGTTGACGTTGAAGATGCTCAGCGTCACCGTGATGATGATGAAGTACATGATGTAGTTGAAGATGCTGGTGACCAGCGAGCGCACGGTGCTCAGCTGGGCGGCGGACTTCATGCTCTTTTGCCCGCGCATCTTCACGACCGAGGCGACCATGCGCCGCCCGACGCGAATCACGATGCAGCCGATGAAGATCGCCAGCGCGGCCATCAGAAGGCGCGTGGTGAGCATGGGCAGGCCGGACAGGAAGTTGCCCGCCTTGTCGCTCGCGGACTCGATGATGTCCCCCACCTGGTCCACGACGCCCTGCATCCCGGACGCCTCTTCCGCGAGGGCGGAATTTATGTACAGCATATGTTACACCCTACCTAATCCCTAATCTCTAATCCCTAATCCCTAATCCCTAATCCCTAATCTCTAATCCCTAATCCCTAATCCCTAATCCCTAATCCCTAATCCACTATACCATAACCCACCGCGGTTAATCAACCCTCATTTCCCGGCCTCGCGGCGCTTCTGGCGGCGGACGCGGTTGATGTGGCGCTCGAAGTCGCCGCCCGCGATCAGGTCGGCCAGCAGGTACTGTTCAAACGCGGGCACCGGGCAGCTGTAAAAGCCCACGCGCTCCTCAAACAGCGCCGTCAGGCGCTCCGGCAGCACCATGTAGCCCGCGCGCAGCGAGGGCGACACCGTGCGTGTGAACGTGTTGAGGTAGATCACGTTCCCGCGCTCCGAGCGCGAGAACACCGTCTCCTCCGGCTTTCTGAGCAGCGAGAACTCCGACTCGAAGTCGTCCTCGACGATGTATCGATCGCCCTCCGTGGCCCAGCGCAGGTACTCGCCGCGCTTCGAGGCCGAGGCGGTGACACCGGTAGGATAGCTGCGAAAGGGCGTGATGTGCAGTACCGTCGCCCGCGTGTTCTTCAGCGCCGCGCTGCGGATGCCGTCGCGGCCCAGCGGCAGCGGCTCCACCGCTACGCCCTTGGACCGGTAGACCTGCTCGATCTTCGCGTAGGAGGGGTCCTCGACGGCGAACACGCGCTCGCGGCCCAGCAGCTCCACCACGAGGCCGTAGAGGTACTCCGCGCCGGAGCCTATCACGATCTGGTCCACGCCCGCCTGCACGCCGCGGTTGCGCGACAGATAGGCCGACAGCGCGCGCCGAAGCTCCAGGCAGCCCGCGTTCGGCGACTTTCGCAGCAGCGCCTCGCCGTAGTCCGAGATCACGCGGCGCATCGACTTCGCCAGCACCCAGAACGGGAAGGCGTCCGCCTCCCCCACGCCCTGCGCGGGCCGGGGAAGCGCCTGCGCAGCCTCGGCGGCGGCAAAGCCGTCGGAGCGACGGTAGAGGACGAAGTAGCCGCTGCGGGGGCGCGCCTCGGCGTAGCCCTCCTGGCAGAGCAGTTCGTAGCTGTGCTCCACGGTAATGGCGCTCAGGCCCCGGTCCAGCGCGACCTGCCGCCGCGAGGGCAGACGCGCCCCATACGGCCACGCCCCGCGGGCGATCTCGTCCCGCAGGGATTCGTACAACTTCAAATACTCAGGCTTGTCGGCGCGCATCTGGTCTTATTATTTTCTCCTTTTCTGGCGCTTTTCATAGGAACAGTTTTAGTATATACTCTAGTGCATTCAAAGTCAACCCGGTTTTTGGAGGTGTTTCTATGAACAACAAGCGCCTGACGGTATTCAACATCACGTTCATGGCGATGATGGCGGCCATGGTCTACGTGGTCACGCTGTTCCGCTTTCCGCTGATGGGCTCGAAGGTCCACTTCGCCAACGCCGTGTGCCTGCTGTCCGGCATCCTGCTGGGGCCGCTGCAGGGCGGCCTGGCGGCGGGCGTCGGCTCGGCGCTCTACGACGCCGTGGCGGGCTACGACTTCATCAACGTGCTGATCACGCTGGTGTCGAAGTTCGCGATGGCCTGGGTCTGCGGCATGATACTTCACGGCGGCAAAAAGCCCCATCGGCTGGATCGCACGGCGCTGGCCTGCGTCGTCGGCGCGCTGACCTACGTGGCGCTTTACATGCTCAAGACCTTCATCTACAACAAGTTCGTCTACGGCTATCCGCTGGACGCCGTGGGCGCGACGATGGTCGCCAAGCTGATCCCCTCGCTGATCAACGCCGCCGCAGCCGTGGTGGCCGCGCCGCTGTTCTACCACGCGGTGCTCCCGGCGCTGAAGTCCAGCGGGCTTTTGAAGCGGATGTACGCCGGCGAGGCGTGACGCGCTCCGGCATCATATTGACCCCGGGCCGCAGAAGGCGGCCCGGGGTTTGATGTTATTGCACACTTTTGTGTTGACATCCGGCCTCCCGGGCGTTATCATCAAAAGGAGCGGGGCGCGACAGCCCCGTCCCACGAAAGCGAGGACTGCCCATGCGCGAATTCAACTTCAAGCGCTCCGTGATACGCCTGCTGATCGTCACCACCCTGCTGCTCGTCGGCGCGTGGGTGGGGCTGAAGCTGATGCAGTACCACGGCGACATGGACCTGCTGGTCAAGGACCTGGAGAAGCTCGGCGTCGTCTCGTTCTTCCGGGACAAGGTCGGCCCGTGGTTCCAGAAGGACTTTCTGCCCTTCTTCACGGAAAAGGTGTTCCCCAAGATCGAAGAGCTGGCCCGCCCGGCGCGCGAATACATCGAATCGCACATGATTTGACGCCTGTCTCGTTCCCTTTCCCGCACAGGCCGGCCCTTTACGACCAGAAAGGAGTTTTTCCATGCGCACATTCACCGGTTTCCAGCACGGCGTGAACCTGGGCGGCTGGCTCAGCCAGTGCGTCGCCACCACCGACGAGCACTTCAACACCTTCATCACCGAGGCGGACATCGAGCGCATCGCCACGATGGGCCTCGACCACGTGCGCCTGCCCGTGGACTACAACTGGATCGAGGACGAGGAGGGCGCGCCGATCGAGGCGGGTCTTGGGCACATCGACGACTGCGTGCGCTGGTGCGAGGCGCGGGGCCTGAATCTGCTGCTGGATCTGCACAAGGCGTTCGGCTATACCTTCGACCCGCTGGAGGTGAACGCCGACCGCGAGATCTTCTTCCACGACGCGGCGCTGCAGGCGCGCTTCATCGCGCTCTGGCGCCGACTGGCCCGCCGCTACGGGCCGCATGCGGGCGTAGCGTTCGACCTTCTGAACGAGGTCGTCTCGCCGAACGTCGTAAATGAGTGGAACGACATCGTCGACCGCACCATCGCCGCCATCCGTCAGATCGCGCCGGACACGTGGATCGTCGTGGGCGGCGTGTGCTACAACAACGTAAAGAGCGTGCCGCTGCTCGCGCCGCCGCGGGATGCGCGCGTGGTGTACAACTTCCACTGCTACGAGCCGATGATCTTCACCCACCAGAAGGCCTACTGGGTGGAGGGCATGCCCGCGGACCTGGACGTGGCCTACCCGGACGACCTCGCCCACTACCAGGCCCTGTCCGAGCAGCTGTCGTTCGACCTCGCCGGGGCCATCGCCGGCGAGAAGGTGGACGCGCTCGGCCCGCAGTTCTTCGAGGCGATGTTCGCGCCCGCGATCCGCGCCGCCGAGGCCAACGACGCGCCCCTCTACTGCGGCGAGTACGGCGTGATCGACCAGGCCCCCGCCGAGGACGCGCTGCGCTGGCACCGGGACATCGGCCAGGTGTTCGACCGGCACGGCATCGGCCGCGCGCTGTGGAACTACAAGAACAAGGACTACGGCCTGGTGGACGCGCACTACGACGGCGTCCGGGACGAGCTGGTGAAGCTGCTCTGACACGCAGGCGACCGCATCGAACATCGTTTGTCAAAATGATGAAATCTGCCCGAAATCCGCGAAATCCCCTTGACAAGAACATGCGTTCGATATTATAATATTCCCATCGAACGGCACCTTACGAAAGCATGAGATCAGCGCGGCGCGCATGCGCCTCGCCATCGCTTTCGCGAGGGTGTCGTTTTTTGGCTCATCACGGAAAGTTGTGGCTAACTCCCCCTCAGACGCTTCGCTAGGCTAACGCCAGTCACCTACGGTGACAGCTTTCCCCCAGGGGGGAGCCTTCAGTGCCAAGCCTTCCCCTTGAGGGGAAGGCTTGGCCCGCAGGGCCGGATGAGGTGTCTGACATCCCACAACATTCCATGAAGAACCCTTTTTATCGGCATCGGGAGGGGGGCGGCGGCATGGACGCGCGGGAGCGGACCTACATCTGCATCGACCTGAAGAGCTACTACGCCTCCGTGGAGTGCGTGGCCCGCGGGCTGGACCCGCTGAAGGCGCGGCTGCTGGTTCATCATCGCGCCGCCGAGGATGGCCGAGTACGAGCGCATCTCCGCCGACATCTACGCGATCTACCTCAAATACGTGGCCGTGGAGGACATCCACGTGTACTCGATCGACGAGGTGTTCATGGACGCGACGCCCTACCTGTCGATGTACCGCGAGCGGGCCGCGCGCGCGGGCATGGCTCCGGCGCACTTCATGGCCCTCGCCATCATCCGCGACGTGCTTAAGTCCACCGGCATCACGGCCACGGCGGGCATCGGCCCGAACCTGTACCTGGCGAAGGTCGGCATGGACATCGTGGCCAAGAAGGCCCCGGCCGACAGGGACGGCGTGCGCATCGCCGAGTTGGACGAGGCGGCCTACCGGCGGCTGCTCTGGCCGGTGCGCCCGCTGACGGTGTTCTGGCAGATGGGCGAGGGCAAGACGCGCCGCCTGGCGAAGTACGGCATACTGACGATGGGCGACATCGCGCGCACCTCCCTCGCCGACGAGGAGTTCCTGTACCGCCTGTTCGGCATCGACGCGGAGATACTGATCGACCACGCCTGGGGCCTCGAGCCCTGCACGCTGGCGGACATCAAGGCCTATGCGCCGAAGGCGCGCTCGCTGTCGGTGGGCCAGGTGCTCCCCCGCCCCTACGCCTTCGGGGAGGCCCGGCTGGTGTTCGGCGAGATGGCGGAGCAGCTGTCGATGGACCTCGTCTCCAAGGGGCTCGCCACCGCCTGCCTGACGTTCTGGGTGGCGTTCGACCCGGTGTCGCTGGAGAAGTGCCGCTACGAGGGCCCGGTGTCCGTCGACTACTACGGCAGGCCGCACCCCAAACACGTGGGCGGCACGGTGCGCCTCAGGGCGCGCACCTCCAGCGCCCGGGCGATCCGCGGCGCGCTTCTCGAGGCGTTCGACGGGCAGGTAGATAGCCGGCTGTACGTGCGGCGGCTGGGCGTCTGCGCCTGCGACACGCACAACGAGTGCCTCCAGCTGGACATGTTCACCGACTACGCGGCGCTGGAGAGCGAAGAAAAGGTGCAGCGGGCGGTGCTGGGCATCCGGAAGAAGTACGGCGGCAACGCCATCCTCAAGGGCATGAACTTCCTGGAGGGGGCCACGGCGCGGGAGCGCAACACGCAGATCGGCGGGCACCGCGCGTGATTTTCTGCATGGAGGCGATATTCATGGACAACGCCTACGGCGACATCATCGATATGCAGCGGCCGGTCCACGACGGCGATGTGTTCAGCCGCCGCCACCCGAAGATGCCGCGGCTGAACCGGGCCAAGGTGTTCGCGCCGTTCGCCGCGCTCACCGGCTTCGGCTCGGCCGTGCGATCGAAGGAGGTCCCCTACGTCCCCCGGCACATCCCGGACGCGGACGAGGCGCGCGCGCTGGACCGGGCGCTGAACAGGCTGTACCTGGCCACGCGCACGGGCGCGCTGGCGCGGCGCAACCGCGCAGAGGCCCGCGTGGAGTACTTCGTGGCCTGCGCCGACCCCCACCACGAGGCCTGCGGGCGAGACGGGCTGTACCACGCCGTGACCGGCGTCGTGCAAAGGGTCGACCCGGTGCGCCGCGTGCTGCTGATCGCCGACAGGGCCATCCCGTTTGGGGACATCGCGCGCATCACGCCGGTGGAATCAGAATCAAACAAGTAAAAGAGCCACCCCTGTAGGGGTGGCTTTGGTACACCATCAGGGGCTCGATTCTCGCCTGCGGGCTCGGTCAGGGCGGGCTCTGGAAGCCCACTGGGCTTCCATTCACTCCCCGCCCTTCGAGCCCCTGATGAAAAAAGGAAGCCACCCCTGTAGGGGTGGCTTTGGTACACCATCAGGGGCTCGAACCCTGGACACCCTGATTAAGAGTCAGGTGCTCTACCAACTGAGCTAATGGTGCATAACCTCGATCGCCAGAACATTATAGCGCAGTTTTGCCCGTCTGTCAATACGCATCAGGCGGGTAGAATCGTTGAATTACCCCTATATTTGCGTTTTTTCTTTGTTAAACGGCGCGCCGTCCTTGCAAACGCGCCGCCGAGGCTGTAAAATATTGGATAGACGTCTGTTGGATCGGGGGTGTTCGCCATGTCCGCGCGAAAATGGATCGCGCTGGTGCTGCTCTGCGCGGCGCTGTGGCTGACGCCTCTCGTCGGCGCGCGCGCCGGGGACGCGGGCGAATACCGCATCGAGGTGGACCTGTCCAACCAGATCACCACCGTCTACCGGCGCAGCGACGACGCCGTCGTGCGGCAGATGATCTGCTCCACGGGCAAGGACAACACCACGCCCCGCGGCAGCTTTCGCCTGCAGGCGTCGCTCGACTCCGACCGGCAGGCGTGGTACTTCATCGGCAAGTACCAGTGCTTCGTGAAGTATCCGACGCGCATCCGGGGTTCGATCCTGTTCCACTCCCTGCCCTACGCCGAGCGCGACATGGCGAGCGTGGACATGGCGGCGCTCAAGCAGCTGGGCAGCGCGGCCAGCCACGGCTGCGTGCGGCTGCGCTGGGAGGACGCGAAGTGGATCGCGGAGAACTGCCCGGACGGCACCTCCACCCGCATCTTCCTGGGCACCGGCGATCAGGACGAGCTTCGAGAGCGCCTGCTGTCCCGAAGCTACGCGCTGGAGGACGGCGAGAGCTACGAAACGTTCGTCCACCCGCCCGTGCAGGTCAAGGTGCTGCTCGTGCGGGGCGACAGCGGCGGGGCCGTGCTGACACTACAGCGCAGGCTGAGCGAGCTGGGCTACTATGACGAAGCGCCCTCGGGCGAGTTCGACGCGCCGACCGTCGTCGCCGTGATGCGCTGCCAGCGCGCGCTGGGCATGGACCCGACCGGCGTCGTCACCCCGGCGCTGGAGCAGAGGATCATGGAAAGGAAATAAAGGTTTTATTGAATGACGCGGGCCGCCCGTATGGGCGGCCCGCGCTGTCTTTACTTCGGTTGGTAGACTACCAGGTCGTTCAACCCTCCGGCGTAGTACCGCGGCGCCTGCACGCGGGTCTTGTCGCCCCAGTACCAACTCTTCTTCATGTACGAGGGGATGTTGGCCGCGAGGCTATTCGCGGCGTAGTTGTAGAACTCGCCCAGCGTCACGATGCCGTCGCTGTTGCCGCTGAGGTCCGCGGCGAGGTAGCCGGGATACGCGCCCTTCTTGCCCGCGGCGTTCTTGGTCCACCACCTGTCGCGGGGGTTGTAGCCCAAGCCCTTGATCAGGAAGAACGTGAAGAAGTCCACCGTCTTTTCGGTCTTCTTGACGTTGTAGTAGGTGGCGCGGGTGTCCGAGGCCGCCGTCATCACGGCGATGCGCCCGCCCTGTGCGTCCAGCTGGCCGCCCATGTCCTCCAGGAACGCGCCGCTGTAGCACGAGTCGAGGATCAGGATCACGTTGCCGTGGATGCGGCTGACACAGTTGAAGATCTCCTGCGAGGACAGCGAATAGTTCGCGTTGTTGGGGCTGTCGTCGTATCCGGGCAGCGACAGGCGATAGCCAGCGGTGCCGTTGGTCATGTGGCCGTGCGAGCAGAGGTAGACGATGCTCACGTCCACGTTCGCGGTGCCGGAGAAGAAGCTGGAGATGCCGGAGAGCAGCGCCGTCTTGGTGGGGTTGCCCATGAGCTTCGTGGTGTAGCCGAGCCCGGAGATGCTGGAATTGCTGAACGCCGTCACGACGCCCTCGGCATTGTTGCCGGGGAACGGCAGATAGCCCTTCACGTCGGGGTTCACGTACTCGTAAGCCGCGAACAGGCGGTACGTGGGCGTGGTGGCCTCCGGCACGGCGGGTATGACGGTCACGGTCAGCCTGGCCGTATTCTCACCCACGGTGGCGACGAGCTCAGCCGCGCCGACGGCCGCGCCGTTGATGCTCCAGGCGCCGGTGTCCTGGGCCTGCGTGACGGTGAATATGCCCGGATTGCTGGAGGCGTAGGTCGCGTTCGCGAGTTCCTCCGCCGGTATGGAGGAGCTCGCCAGCGCCGGGATACCCGCGCTCTGGCCGACGACGAGCGTCGCGTCCGCGGCATCGTACCACAGCGAGGCGGGCTCGCCGTTGACGCTTACGCGGCAGATGGTCTCCGAGCCGCCGGTGGCGCGCACCACGATGTCGGCCACGCCGGGCGCGACGGCGGTAATCAAGCCGCCGCCGGTGACGGTTGCCACGCCGGGGTTGCGGCTCTCAAAGCCCGCCACGTCGCCGTAGGCGCCGTACTCCACCTCGCAGGCCAGCTGGAAGCTCTCGCCCGGATTCAGCGTCAGCGTATAGTTAGAGCTGTAGGTGTTGCTCAGCTGGTCGTATTGCAGGTTGTAGTTCACGTTCAGGCCCACGTACGCGGGGCCGCGCGTGACCTTCACGGTGACCCTCGCGGTCTTTCCGTTGTGGGTGCGCACGGTGACATCGGCGCTGCCCTCGGCCAGGCCGCTGATGAAGCCGTTGCCGTCCACGGCCACGATGCCGGGGTTGCTGCTGGCAAACGTGTAGGCGCCGACGCCGCCCTTGGGGAAGCCGACCGTCAGCTGGCGGGTCTGGCCCACGCCGATGATCGGGTTGGCGGGCGCGATGGCCACCTTGCTGGGGGCCTTCACCACGTGCACGGTCGCCGTGGCGGACACGCCGTTGTAGGCCGTGATGCGCACGGTGAAGTCGCCCTTCTTCGCGCCGGTCACGGTGTTGTCGGGGTTCACCTTCAGCTTCTTGGGCGCGCTGCTCTCGACGGAGAACTCGGTCGTGCCGAGGTTCGCGCCGTCGCTGCCGAACATGACCGGCGCAAAGCCCAGCGTCTGCTTGACGCCGATGGTGTACTCCGCGGTGGGTAGCGCCACGCTCGCGGGCTGCGGCACGGAGGGGTCGAGCACGCGCACGGCGCACTCGGCGGTCTTGCCGTTGAAGGTGCGCGCCGTGACCGTGGCGGTGCCGGGCGCGGCGCTCGTCAACAGGCCGCCCGGGCCCACGTTCACGACCTCGGGATTCGATGAGGTAAAGTACACGGTGCCGCCGGACTTCTTCGACAGCGTCGCCGTCAGCTGGAAGGTCTGGCCGCCGCCCATCAGCACCACCCGGGTCTCGTTCAGCTCGACGCTCTTGGGAGCCTTCACCACGTTGACGGTGCAGCTCTTCTCGATGCCGTTGTCCGACGTGGCGTAGATGATGGCGTCGCCCTTCTTCTTTGCGAGCAGCGCGCCGGTGTTGGGGTCCACTTCGACAACCTTGGGTTTGCTGCTGCGCCAGGTGAAGGTCGCGACGCTGTTCTCGGGGATCAGCGCCGGGGTCAGCAGCAGGTAGCTCTCCTTCTGGCCCAACGTCAGCGTCGCGGGAAGCACAAAATCGGTGGGCGGGCCCGCGGGCTCCGCCGCCGCGACGGCGTATTCCTCGCCGCCGGGCTGGGGCGCGGGCTCCTGAGCGGGAGCGGCTTCCGGCGCGGCGGGCGCTTCCGCCTGTGCGGGCGCTTCCCCAGTCTCCTGGACGGTCGCATCCTCCGACGGGGCAGTTTCTTCAGACGGTTTATCCTGTTCTGAATCGGCTTCCTGTGCCGGTGCCCCCTCCTCGGCGGGGGCGTTTTCCTGCGCCTGCGCGGGCTGTTCGTCCGCTGCGGGCTCAGCTTCTCCGATCGCGCCGTCGGCAGGGGCCTGTTCTTTATTTACGACTTCGGTCTGTTCTGTGTTATCAGATGAGACTTCGGTCTGTTCTGCGCTTTCGGTCGGTTCCTGCGCCGCCTCGCCCGGGAAGGCGCAGTCCAGCGTCGCCAGCGGATAGTTGATGTCGTCCTGATAGCACGCGCCGACATTTTCGCCGATGGCGTTCAGCGCGGCGTCGAGCGCCTCGCCCATCAGCTGTTCAAGCTCGTTCGCAGCCACGTAGCCGACGATCACGCCCTGGCTCGTGTTGAACGCCGCTTTCATGCGGTTCAACGCCTCGTCCAGCTCCAGCGCCAGCACCACGTCGCCCTGCTTGAGGATGGCGACGGGCGCGGCGGCCTCGGCGGCCTCGTAGACGTTCGCCGCCTCCGCCGCGACGACGCAGTAGCCCTCGAAGGCGGGCGCGACGGCGATCTCCGCGGGCGCTTCCGCGGGTATCTCCTCCGTCTGCACGGGCGGAGCCGCCTCGACCTCCTCGCCCTCCAGCACCAGCCCCGTTCCCTCCAGCGCCTCCGCGGTAGCGGGCTCGACCTCCGTGGTCAGCTCGACCTCTCCGGCCGCCTCCTCCGCCAGGGTAAGGCCCCCGGCGATCGGCGCGACGCAGAGCGCCAGAGCGAGCATCAGTGTAAGCCATTTCTTCATTTTCAGATATCTCCTTGCGCGCGTCCTCATATGATGCGCCTGTGTTTACCCGTATATTTTACATCAGTTGAAATTAATTTGTCAATCTTTTGAAATATTTAATTCTGTGCGTTTCTGTGTCTTTTCGGCGCTTTTTGCGCAAAAACGGGCTAAAACCCGTACACCGCCGCGCCGACCGCAGCCGAGAACAGGATCAGCGCGATCGGCGAAAAACCGCGCTTAAGGCCCTTCTTCCAAATAAGCGCGCCGACGCCCAGCGCCGCCATCACGACGAGCTGGCGCGCGTCCAGCGCCGCCACTGTCTTGCCCAGCCCCGGAACCAGGCACCGCAGACCCACGCAGAGGCCCGTGGCGGCGATCATCCCGGCCACCACGGGGCGAATGCCCGACATCGCCGCGCGCACCCACTTGTTTTCGCGAAAACCCTTCAGCACCGCGGCAATCATCAGCATTACGATCAGCGCCGGCAGCACAACGCCCGCCGTGGCGCAGAGCGCGCCCCAGAAGCCCGCCTGCGCGCTGCCCACGAACGTGGCCATGTTCACGGCGATGGGCCCGGGCGTCGATTCGCACACGCCGATGAAGCGCACGATCGCGGCCTCGTCCATCCAGCCGCGCGAGACGGTCTCCTGGCTCACCAGCGGGATCATGCCGTAGCCGCCGCCGAACGTGAACAGCCCGATCTTGAAGAACACGAGGAAAAGCTCGAGGCACTTCACTTGGCGTCGCCTCCCTTCCCCGCCCGGCGCATGAGCAGCCCCGCGGCCGCGCCGCCGATTATGAGCCATACCGTGGAAAAGCGCCAGGAGAGCAGGTTGACGCAGATCACCAGCGCCGCGGCCAGCGCGCACAGCGCCATCGGCAGCGGCCGCTTCGGCACGCGCTTGACCATCCGCGCCCCCGCCCGCAGGATCAGGAACGCGACCGCTGCCTGGATGCCCTTGAAGGCGTGGGCGACGACGGTCAGCGCCATGAAGCGCTCGAAGAACAGCGAAATGATGTAAATGATAATGAACGAAGGCAGCACGACGCCCAGCGTGGCACATATACCTCCGGGGACGCCGCACTGGCGATGGCCCACGTAGGTGGCGCAGTTCACGGCGATGGGCCCGGGCGTCGATTCCGCGATGGCGAACACCTCTGCCAACTCGTCCATGTCGATCCAGCGGCGCTTCTCGCCCACCTCGTGCTCGATCAGCGAGATCATCGCGTAGCCGCCGCCGAACGTGAACAGCCCGATCTTGAAGAACACCCCGAAGAGCCGCGCGAGGCGACCGATCCGGCTCATATCGCTTCCCCCTCTTTCATACAGGACGCGCCGAAGCCCGCGAAGGGTTGGCGCGGCCTGAAATTTAACAGGAACATTACGAAAGTGGTTTGTACGAAGCCGCGAAATCCTCTATGATGAGGATACCGACATCACCGGCATACGGGAGGTACAAGAGACATGCAGCGGACGGTCAAGCGGCGCACCGCCTCGGAAAACCTGCGCCTGTTCAGGCGCTTCCTGCCCTACTTCAAGCCCCGGCTGCCCGTGTTGCTGCTGGACCTGTTCTGCGCGTCGCTGACCACGGTGTGCGACCTGGTGCTGCCGCTGATCGTGCGCTACATCACGAACATGGGGGCCACGAACCTCGCCGGGCTGACCGTCGCCACGGTCGTGAAGCTGAGCGCGCTGTACATCGTGCTGCGCGTCGTGGACACCGCGGCCAACTACTTTATGCAGTCCGTCGGCCACGTGATGGGCACCCACATCGAGACCGACATGCGCCGCGACCTGTTCTCGCACTTGCAGGACCTGCCCCACGCCTACTACAGCAACACGAAGATCGGCCAGCTGATGTCGCGCATCACCAGCGACCTGTTCGACATCACCGAGTTCGCCCACCACTGCCCCGAGGAGCTGTTCATCACGTCGATCAAGGTGGTGATTGCGTTCGTGATCCTCTGCGGGATGAACGTTACGCTGACGCTGATCATATTCGCGATGCTGCCGCTGATGGTGCTTTGCAGTAACTATTTCGCCAAGCCCATGCAAAAAACCTTCAAGGAATCGCGGCACCAGCTGGGCGAGATCAACGCGCGCGTGGAGGACAGCCTGTCGGGCATTCGCGTGGTGAAGTCGTTTGCGAACGAGGACCTCGAGAAGGAGAAGTTCGCCGAGGACAACCAGGCGTTCCTGGGCGTGAAGAAGCGCATGTACCACAACATGGCGGGCTTCCACTCCGTCACGCGCATGTTCGACGGCATCATGTACATCCTGGTGGTGTGCGTGGGCGCGATCTTCATGATCCGCGGTCGCATCGGCGCGGCGGATCTCGTGGCCTATCTGCTCTACGTCACGACGCTGCTGACCTCGATCCGAAGGCTCGTGGAGTTCACCGAGAGCTTCCAGCGGGGCATCACCGGCATCGAGCGCTTCGCGGAGGTGATGGACATCCCACCCTCGATCGCGGACGTGCCCGGGGCCGTGGAGCTTAAAGACGTGCGCGGCGAATTGGAGTTCGACGACGTGTCGTTCGCCTACGAGGACGGCGGCGGCAACGTATTGAGCCATATCAGCCTGCGCGTTCAGCCCGGCGAGAGCGTGGCTCTGGTGGGGCCGTCCGGCGGCGGCAAGACCACGCTGTGCAACCTGATCCCCCGCTTCTATGAGCCGCAGGGCGGCACGATCAAGATCGACGACGAAGACATCCGGGGCTACACGCTGCACTCGCTGCGCAAGCAGATCGGCATGGTGCAGCAGGACGTGTACCTGTTCTCCGGCACGGTGCTGACCAACATCGAGTACGGGCGGCCCGGCGCGAGCCGCGACGAGATCGTCGAGGCGGCGAAGCTGGCGGGCGCGCACGACTTCATCATGGAGCTGGAGCACGGCTACGACACCTATGTGGGCGAGCACGGCGTGAAGCTGTCCGGCGGGCAGAAGCAGCGCATCTCCATCGCGCGCGTGTTTTTGAAGAACCCGCCGATCCTGATCCTGGACGAGGCCACCAGTGCGCTGGACAACGAATCGGAGCACCTGGTGCAGCAGTCGCTGGAGGGGCTGATGAAGGGCAGGACGACGTTCACGATCGCCCACCGCCTGACCACCATTCGCGGCGCGGCCACGATCCTCGTGCTGACGGACGAGGGCATCGTGGAGCAGGGCAGCCACGACGAGCTGATGGCGAAGAAGGGCACGTATTACCACCTGTACAGGATGTATCAGGAGAAAGAATGATTATAGACCAAAGTCTGTTATTTATAATAACAGACTTTGGTCTTTTTTATTTCCCTTTCTTCCGCTTCACGGCGATCAGCACGGGCGGGTCGCCGGGCTGGTTCATGTAGCGGCAGGTCATGGCGTCGTAGCGGACGGGATCGAGCGCACGCGCCCAGTCGTCGAGCACGGCAAGCTCTCTGGCACCCTCCTCGTGGCCGGGATAGACGCAGATCGTCACAAGGCCCTCCTCCCCGAGGAGCCCTAGCGCCGCTTCCACGGCCTGCAGCGTCGTCTCCACGCGCGTGGTGACGCCGTGCGCCGCGCCTGGGAGCCAGCCGAGGTTGAATACGACGGCGTCCACGGGCTCGGAGACGCACTCGGCCATGTGCTGATGGCCCCGGCAGAACAGTGCCGCGCGGTCCAGCACGCCCTCGCTTTTAAGCAGCGCACGCGTCCGCGCGACGGCCTCCTCTTGTATATCGAAGGCGTACACGCGGCCGTTTTCACCCACCAGGCGGCACAGCCAGAGCGTGTCGTGGCCGTTGCCCATCGTGGCGTCCACCGCGCGCGCCCCGGGACAGAGCGCGCTTTCGATCAGTTCCGCCGCCCAGTAGCGCGCCGAGCGAAAGTCCCGCGCCATGCAAGCACCCCCATGTCGTGCGATTATGGGAGTATTATACATGAGAAACGGTGATTTGAAAAGCAGGGACGACCTCTTCCGACCTCGCTGCGCTCGGCCACCTTCCCCTAAAGGGGAAGGCAGGGGCGGGCGGCGACAACCCCTCCGGCGCTGCGCTCGGTCACCTTCCCCTAAAGGGGAAGGCAGGGGCGGGCGGCGACAACCCCTCGGCGCTGCGCTCGGCCACCTTCCCCTAAAGGAGGAGGCAGGGGCGGGCGGTGGGACCGCGCCCCGCGGCGCATCGCCGCCCCTACAATTCCTACTCCCTACTCCCTACTCCCTACTCCCTAATCCCTCCCCTTCTTTAAATCTTTTCACGGCGTTTGTTGCATGAATCCGGCGGCTGTGATAAGATACACACGATCCCATGTACAAGGAGCATTTTCATGCAGCGCGACCTTCGCTCCCCGCACCCGCTGCGGCGGCTTTTGATCGGCGACCGGTCCTTCTACGCCATGGTACTGGCCATCGTGGTGCCGATCATGATCCAGAACGCGATCACGAACTCCGTCAACCTCCTGGACAACATCATGGTCGGCCAGGTGGGCACGGAGCAGATGTCCGGCGTGTCCGTGGCCAACCAGCTGATGTTCGTGTTCAACCTGTGCGTGTTCGGCGGCATCGCCGGCGCGGGCATCTTTTCCGCGCAGTTTTACGGGGCGAACAACCAGGAGGGCGTGCGCCACTGCTTCCGCTACAAGCTGTACGTGTGCGCGCTGCTGATCACCGGCGCGCTGTGCATCTTCCTGTTCGGCGGGCGCTTTCTGATCACCCGCTTTCTGCACGACGAGGCCGACCCCGCGCGCGTGGAACTGACGCTGAAGCACGGCCTGGCCTACCTGCGCATCATGCTCGCGGGCCTTCTGCCGTTCGCGCTGACGCAGGTCTACGCCGGAACGCTGCGCGAGAGCGGCGAGACGAAGCTGCCGATGTTCGCGGGCATCACGGCGGTTTTCGTGAACCTGCTCTTCAACTACCTGCTGATCTTCGGCCATCTGGGCTTTCCGAAGCTGGGCGTGGAGGGCGCGGCCATCGCGACGGTGTTCTCCCGCTACGTGGAGCTGGCGATCGTCGTCTCTTACACCCACCGGCACGAGGAGCGCTACCGCTTTGCCAAGGGCCTCTATCGCACGCTGCGCATCCCGCGCGATCTGGCGAAGGAGATCACGATGAAGGGCATGCCGCTGCTGGTGAACGAGGCGCTCTGGTCCAGCGGCATGACGATGCTCGTACAGTGCTATTCCGTGCGCGGGTTGAACGTCGTGGCCGCGATGAACATCTCCAACACGATCTCCAACCTGTTCGCCGTGACGATCTTCTCGATGGGCAGCGCCACGGCGATCCTGGTCGGGCAGTCGCTGGGCGCGAACGATATGGACCAGGCGCGGACGCGGGCCTGGCGGCTGACGGTGTTCTCGCTGGCCGTCACGGTGGCGACGCTGATCGTGATGAACATCGTCGCGCCGCTGATCCCGCGCCTCTACCCCACCTCCGTCGAGGTACGCGCGCTGGCGACGCAGTTCCTGCGCATCTACGCCTTCTGCATGCCGCTGTTCTCTTTCTGCAACAGCGCGTATTTCACGCTGCGCTCCGGCGGCAAGACGGGCATCACGTTCCTGTTCGACAGCGGCTACACCTGGGCGATCGCCGTGCCGTTGGCCTGGTGCCTGGTGCACTTGACGGACATGCCGGTGGCGATGATCTACCTGTGCGTGCAGCTGGCGGATTTGATCAAATGCGCGTTTGGGTTCATACTGATGAAAAAGGGCGTCTGGATGAACAATATGGTGGAATGATCTACTTTCCGAACAGCTGCACCCAGTAGGTGACGCCGCCGGAGACGTAGCAGCAGACGCCGATGGAGCCGTAGGACGCGCGCAGGATGTTCGCGCGGTGGCCCGATGAACTCATCCAGGCCGCCATCGCCTTGTCCACGGTCTTCTGCCCCATGGCGAGGTTCTCGCCGTAGGCGCTGGCGCTGACGGTGTTCCAGGCGGTGCCGTCCGGGCGGGTGTGGCTGAACTTCTGCACGATCTCCCGGGCGCGCACCTGCGCCGCGCGGGTCAGCTCCGCGTCCACGCGCAGCGCGGAAAGCCCCGCCTTCGCGCGCTCGGCGTTCACCTGCGCGACCACCTGTTCCGCGGCGCTCGTGCTGAGCGCGCCAGTGTTCGCCGTCGTCTGCGCGACGGGCTGCGTCCAAAGCGTCTTCAGCCGGTAGCGCGGGCTCACCATCGTCGCGGCGCTCGCCTGCGACATCAACAGCGCGGTCAACAGCATCGCGAGCAATACTCGCTTCATCTTCTTCATCGTGTTTCACTTCCTTCTGTAATCATTTTGAAATATATTTCACGACTATTTTATATATAGCGTACAATTATGTCAATTAAAAACCCGCCGATTTGCATAAATTGGCAGGCATGGCAGGGTTTGGAAGGGATAGGACATGGACGAGAACACGACCCGGGCGGACGCGGCGCTGGCGGCGCGCGGGCTGGCGGCGAGCCGGGAGAAGGCGCGCGGGCTGATCGAGGCCGGGCTGGCGCGCGTGAACGGCGAAATCATCAAAAAGCCCGCCCAGAAGGTTCGGAACGGGGACGTGCTCGAGGTGACGGGCGCGGAGCACCCGTATGTGAGCCGCGGCGGGTTGAAGCTCGAAAAGGCGCTGCGCGCGTTCGAGGTCGACGCGCGGGGGCGCGTGTGCGTGGACATCGGCGCGTCCACCGGCGGGTTTACGGACGTGCTGCTTCAAAACGGCGCGGCGCTGGTGTACGCGGTTGACGTGGGCACGGACCAGCTGGACGAGAGGCTCAAACGGGACGCGCGCGTTGTGAGCATGGAACATGTCAACGCGCGGGCGCTGGAGGCGTCGATGTTCGCGCAGAGGCCGACGCTGGGCGTGATGGACGTGTCGTTCATCTCGATCCGTCTGATATTGCCGGCGGCGCTCCAGGTGCTGGGCGACGCGGGGCGGATGATCACGCTGGTGAAGCCGCAGTTCGAGGCGGGGCGGCAGGCCGTGGGCAAGGGCGGCATCGTGTCGCGCCCCGAGGTGCATCGGCAGGTGCTGCGGGACCTTGTTGCGTTTGTGCCGACGCTGGGCTGGCGCGTGCGAGCGCTGGACTACTCGCCCATCGCCGGCGGGGACGGGAACATCGAGTTTTTGGCGGATATAGTGCCCGACGGGATGGACGAAAAAGCGGTTGGCGAGGTCGCGATCGACATGATAGTGGAGAAGGCGCACAGTGCGTTGAGAGCAAAAATTTGAATTCATAGGGCGGGCGGCGCGAGGTTGCCGTGACAACCCCTCCGGCCTGCGGGCCACCTCCCCTTGAGAGGGAAGCAAAAACGGGCGCCATTCGGCGCCCGTTCACACGTTTGATTTCTATTCCAATGTAAAACTCAACAGCGACGTGCCGCCGTGGCCGTGGTACGTGAAGTACAGCGCGTGGACGCCGTCGGGCAGGCGGACGTCGGCGGTGGTATCGCGCCAGTTGGCGCTGTGCGGCACGGGGATGCGGCCCAGCTCCTCGCCGTCCCAGGCGGTCTTGACGCTGAAGTAGCCCGTCGCGTAGCCGCGCGTGCGCACGGTGATGCGCGTGACGTTCTGGAAGTCGAAGTACTTGAAGCCGCAGGTGGCGGTCTCGGTCAGGTTCAGTATGTAGCCCGGCTCCTCGTCGCCGTCGCGGCCGTCCTGCGTGAGGATGGGATAGCAGCTGTCCAGCCAGAGGCCGTCGCCGCCGGGGCCGCCGGTGTACATGTGCTCGCGGCTGGTGAACAGGTTGCAGGCGATGTGCGCCGGATAGGTCCCCCGCCCGATCAGCGGGCCGCCGTTGAGGCCGCAGGAGGTCATCTCCGCCTGCACGAAGCTGCCGTCCGGGTTCATGGTTATCGGCTCGGCCATCGCCTGGCGTGAGAAGTTGGTGCCGTTCGTGTGGCGGTGGTAGAAGATGTAGTACTTCCCGTTGATCTGCGCCAGCCCGCCGTGGTTGTTGGCGCAGTAGAGCATCGGCTTTTCGGCGGGCTTGTAGCTGTCGATGTGCAGATCGCAGTTGCTGACCAGCACGCCGCGGTAGGTGAAGCCGCCGTCGGGGCGGTCGCTGGTGGCGTAGCAGAGCTCGTGCATCACCACGGAGGAGTAGACGAAGTAGTATAGGTCGCCGAACTTTCGGATGGACGAGGCCTCGAAGAACTCGTGGCCCTCGAAGCCGCTGCCCGCGGCGTAGGGCATGCTGGGCAGCAGCGTGCGCGGGCCCTCGACGACGGTGAGCATGTCCGGGCCCAGGCGCGTGACCATCGGCCCGCGGCGCGAGGGGTCCCAGGGGCCGCAGAAGCCGGTGTAGAGCCAGGTGGTCTCCCCTTCCGTCAACACGCCGGGGTCGAACTGCGGCTCGTCCCCTTCCCTCTCACCCAGGCGCGTGCCGTCCGGGTGGCGCACGTAGCCGAGGAACTCGTACTTCCCCGCCGGCTCGTCGCACACCGCCACGGACACGTAGCAGAACTTGTCGATCACGTAGTAGAGGTAGTAGCGTCCGTCCGGACCGCGGGTGACGTCCGGCGCGTAGAGGCAGCCGTCGCCGTCGGCGTTGTCCGGGTCGTCGGTCTTCTTGAAGATCACGCCCTCGTAGCGCCAGTCGGCCAGGTTGTCCACCGGCGCGGACCAGCACACGTAGTCGTTCAGGCAGTAGGCGTGGCCGCGGAAGCGGTCGTGGGAGCCGTAGACGTACACGCGGTCGCCGTACACGTGCGGCTCGCCATCGGGAATGTACTCCCAGCTGGGCAGGTAGGGGTTGAAGGCCTGCATGTTCGTATCCTCCTTATAACATCACTTTCGGATATAGCGCGCGTCCGACGGGTTCTCGTCCATGCCGACGAAGCGCTCCACCGTCATATGCAGATCGTACTTCTCTCGCAGCGCAGCGATCGTCGCCATCATCGGCGAGGCGTGGTGGGCATCAATGGCGGCCTGGTCTCTCCAGCTGTCGATGAGCAGCACCGTCTCGGGTTCGTCGAGGCTCGCGTAGTACTCGTAGCGCAAATTGCCGGGCTCGGCGCGGATGGCCGCAACCGTGCCCGAAGCCATCATCTCCTCGGCGAATGCCCGCGCCGCGCCGCCCGCGCCGGTGTATCTCAGGTTGACCGTGATCATTCGTCGCACCTCCGCATCCGTCTCGATCATTCGCCTTTATTATACCTATGCGGCGCGGGATTGTCCACCGGTTGTGCGAGCGAGCGCACAAACTGAATTTTCACGAATCAAAATTGCAAATTCCCGCGATTTGTGCGGGCTTTTTCTTGACAAAATGGATAATTGAAGCTATAATGGATTCCAACGTATGAAAATGCGGAACATTATAAGGAGGCTATACCATGAAGAAACTGCTTGCTTTGCTCATGGCCATGATGATGGTTATGGGCCTGATCACCGTCGCGATGGCGGATGCCGCCCCCGCGTACAAGATCGCCATCATGACCGGCACCACCTCTCAGGGCGAGGAAGAGTACTACGCCGCCAACACCCTGGCGGAGCAGTATCCCGACATGGTCATCCATGACACCTATCCCGACGCCTTCTCCTCTGAGGTTGAGACGACCATCTCCAAGCTGATCGCCTTCGCCAGCGATCCCGAAGTGAAGGCCATCATCTTCGTGCAGGCCGTCCAGGGCGCCACCGCCGCCTTCACCCAGATCAAGGGCGACATGGGCCGCGACGACATCCTGCTGATCTCCGGCGTTCCCGCCGAGGATCCCGCCGACATCTCCGCCGTTTCCGACATCGTGCTCGCCAACGACGAGATCGGCTGCGGCTATCAGGTTGCCGACCTGGCTTACCAGTGGGGCTGCGAAGTGCTGGTGCACTACAGCTTCGCGCGTCACCTGTCCTATGAGACCATCGTCGCCAAGCGCGACGCCATGAAGGCCACCGCTGAGGGCTACGGCATCGAGTTCGTCGAGCGCGACTGCCCCGACCCGACCGGCGACGCCGGCATGTCCGGTGCTCAGGCGGCTGTCCTGGAGGACATCCCGAAGGTTATGGAAGAGTACGCCGGCAAGAAGGTGTGCTTCTACTGCACCAACTGCGGCCTGCAGGTGGCCCTGCAGCAGGCGATCGTGAACGAGCCGAACGCCTACTACGCGCTGCCCTGCTGCCCCAGCCCCTATCACGGCTTCCAGGAGGCCTTCGGCCTGACCGCCACCTACGGCGACATCGATGGCGCCATCAAGAACCTGGCCACCTACCTGAACGAGCATGACGCCGTGGGCCGCTTCTCCACCTGGAGCCTGCCCGTGAACATGTCCATGATCAACGCCGGCTTCGAGTATGCCTGCGCCTACGCCGAGGGCAGCACCGACGGCAAGGTCGATATGGACGTGCTGAACGAGTGCTTCGTCGACGCCACCGGCAGCGAGATCGAGCTGGGCACCTACGTGGACGCCGAGGGCAACGAGTATGCCAACTACCTGCTGATCGCCCTGGAGCCCATCGACTTCGCGGACTACCTGGACTAATCAACATTTATACTCCAAGCTGTCCGGGACACCGGTTTCCGGCGTTCCGGACAGCTTTTCTCATGTTTGTACATGAGCGCCTAAAAAGCGAGACGAGCGAATTTTCCGATGGACGCGGGCGGCAACGTCGCCGTCGGCGTGCGTCGGAAAGCTCACCCGCGGCACCGCAGAAGCCCTGCGGCGCTGTTGTTGTTTATTCTATGTCCGCCCTCCCGATGATTGGCGGGGGTCGTAAAAGGAGTTGTAGCTGTTGGCAAACGAATTTGTGCTGGAAATGAACCATATCACGAAGGTGTATGGTTCCAACGCCGTGCTCAAGGACGTGACGCTGCGCATCCGCCCGGGCGAGATCCACGCGCTGCTGGGCGAGAACGGCGCGGGCAAGTCCACGCTGATGAACGTGCTGTTCGGCATGCCGGTGATCCACACCACAGGCGGCTTCGAGGGCGAAGTCGTGTTTGACGGCGAGCCCGTCAGCATCGCCTCGCCGATGGACGCCATGAGCAAGGGCATCGGCATGGTGCACCAGGAGTTCATGCTGATCCCCGGCTTCAGCGTCACCGACAACATCAAGTTGAACCGCGAGATCACCAAGCCCTGGCCCGTCAGCCGCCTGCTGGGCAAGGACCTGGAGTTCCTGGACACGAAGGCCATGTCCGCCGACGCGCGCCGGGCGCTGGACGCCGTGGGCATGAGCATCGAGGAGTATACGCTGGTCAGCGGCCTGCCCATCGGTCACATGCAGTTCATCGAGATCGCGCGCGAGATCGACAAGTCCGGCATGAAGCTGCTGGTGTTCGACGAGCCCACCGCCGTTCTGACGGAGAGCGAGGCGCAGCAGCTGCTGGACGTGATGAAGAAGATCGCCGCGCAGGGCATCGCCATCATATTCATCACCCACCGTCTGGACGAGGTGATGGACGCGGCGGACACGATCACCATATTGCGCGACGGCACGCTGGTGACGACGCTGCCCAAGGCCGAGACCACCGCCGAGAAGCTGGCGGGGCTGATGATCGGCCGCGGCAGCGAGGGCGTGATCCACGTGGACAAGACCGACCGCGAGATCACCGGCGGCACGGCCATGAGCATCCGCGACCTGTGGGTGAGCATGCCCGGCGAGGTGGACCGCGGCGTGAACCTGGACGTGCGCGAGGGCGAGATCCTCGGCATCGGCGGCCTGGCCGGCCAGGGCAAGATCGGCATCCCCAACGGCATCATGGGCCTCTATGAGGCCAGGGGCGAAGTGACCTTCAACGGCCAGAAGCTGCCCCTGGGCGACGCGGACGCGGTGCTGCGCGCGGGCCTTGCGATGGTGAGCGAGGATCGCCGCGGCGTGGGCCTGCTGCTGGACCAGTCCATCGAGGACAACATCGTATTCACCGCCATGCAGGTGCACGGCGATTTCCTGAAGGGATTTTTGAAACAGAAGGATTCCGGCGCGATCCGCAGGCACGCGGAAGAGATGATCAAGGAGCTGGACATCCGCTGCACCTCCCCCACCCAGCCGGTTGGCACGCTGTCCGGCGGCAACCAGCAGAAAGTGTGCGTGGCGCGGGCGCTGACGATGAACCCGAAGTTCCTGTTCGTCTCCGAGCCCACGCGCGGCATCGACATCGGCGCCAAGCAGCTGGTGCTGGAGACGCTGGTGAAGCTGAACCGGGAGAAGAACATGACCATCGTCATGGTTTCCTCGGAGCTGCAGGAGCTGAGAAGCATCTGCGACCGCATCGCCATCGTCGCCGAGGGCAAGGTGGTGGACATCCTCCGCGCCGAGGATTCCGACACGGCGTTCGGCCTGGCGATGTCGGGCAAGAGAGCAAAGGAAGGTGAGTTGGCATGAGCGAACACGTTGCGGGCAAGGCCGAGAAGAAGCGGGGCAGCCGCTTCTGGGCGTCGATTGTGCTGTTCGCGCTTGCCGGTATACTGCTGGCGGTTTCGATCGGCGGTTATATCCTGCGCGGCAGCGCCTCCACCCGGGCAAACCTGGATCGGATGCGCACCAGCGCCGTGCTGCACACGGCCACCGAGGGCCTGGTGGACAACATCGCCCAGGAGGCCCGTTCTGAAAAGCTGAAGGAGCTGCGCGCGGACAAGAACTTCCGCAAGCGCGGCCTGGACGAGGTGAACAGCATCTGCGACGCCGCCATGGAGGAGGCGCGCGCGGAGGCTGAGAAACTCTACAGCAACCCCGTCGTGGAGGACGAGGCGGCGCTGGAGAGCGCCATCGAGAACATGGAGGGCGTGCTGAGCACGTCCGGCAAGCTGGAGGACAAGGAGCACGCCGTCTATGGCGAGATCTACCTGGACCTCGTGGACAACATCTCCGCGTGGACGGAGGTCGCCGCCCCGGACATGGACGACGACGCGATCATCGCCGCGCTAGCGTCCACCGCGCCCGCGCTGCTGGACGAGGACAACGCCCACCTGAAGCCGGGCTTCGTGAAGCTGGCGAAGGACCTGGCCGCGAACCAGCAGGCCGCGCTCGACGCGGAAATGCAGGGCCAGTCCGTCTCGATGATGACCGGCGCGATCGCCGACTGGGCCGAGTTCTCCGGCCTCGAGGGCGACGCGCTGTGGGAGAAGCTGATCGGCGAGGTGCCGGAGCTCGAGGAGAGCGAGCGCTTCAAGGACGCGCTGCTGGAGGCGGCAAAGACGCACATCGCGGCGGCTGAGAGCGGCGAGACCGTCCCCGAAGCCGCGGCCTCCGAGGAGGGCGCCGAGACCGTCAGCGAGACGCAGGTCAACTACAGCTACTTTATCCCGAGCGAGGAGCTCGCCAAAGATATTCAGAACAACGAGGACGCCTTCGAGGCGCTCGACACCCAGCTGGTGAAGATCATCCCCGACCTGTGCGAATTGACCGGCAAGCTGCAGGATTCCCTGCGCACGAACCTGGAGAAGGTGCTCTGGCCGGGCAGCCTCGACTTCACCACCCTCTACAACACCTACATGGCGCGCAAGGCCGGCGGCGTACTGTCCGGCGGCGCGAGCACCGCGCTGAAGCTGGCATCGCTTGCAGAGACGCTGCTGCTTGCCAGCATCGCGCTCCTCCTGCTGGGCCTGGTGCTGTTCTTCTGGGACAGCCTGACCCGCCGCTTCGGCGTGCCGCGCACGATCATCGCGCTGTTCTTCATCTACCTGTGCCTGCTGGCCGAGCAGTACAACATCAGCGTGCGCATGATGCTGGGCAACGTGCTGGAGCGCATGACGATGTACGGCGTGCTGGTGCTGGCGATGATGCCGGGCATCCAGTGCGGCATCGGCCTGAACATGGGCATGACGATCGGCTGCATCTCGGGCCTCCTGGGCATCGTGCTTTCGCTGCAGTTCAACATGACCGGCTTCGGCGCGCTGCTGTTCGCCTGCGCAAGCGGCGCGGTGATCTCGCTGCCGCTGGGCTGGGCCTACTCCAAGCTGCTCAACCGCATGAAGGGCAATGAGATGACCATCTCCACCTACGTCGGCTTCTCGTTCGTGTCGCTGATGTGCATCGGCTGGATGATGCTGCCCTTCAACAACCCCAAGATCATCTGGCTGCTCAGCGGCCGCGGCCTGCGCGTCACCCACAGCCTGCTGGGGAGCTTCGCGCACCTGCTGGACAACTTCCTGAGCTTCAAGGTATTCGGCATCAACGTGCCCACGGGCGGCCTGCTGTTCCTGGGCGTGTGCTGCGGCATGATGTGGCTGTTCTCCCGCTCGCGCACCGGCATCGCCATGACGGCGGCGGGCTCGAACCCGCGCTTTGCCGAGGCCAGCGGCATCAACGTCAACCGCATGCGCACGGTGGGCACCGTGCTCTCCACGATGATCGCCGCGGTCGGCATCGTGATCTACTCCCAGGCGTTCGGCTACGCGCAGCTCTACACCGCGCCGCGCCAGCTGGGCTTCATCGCCTCCAGCGCCATACTGATCGGCGGCGCGACCGTGAGCAAGGCCAAGGTCAGCCACGTGCTGATCGGCGTGTTCCTGTTCGAGGGCGTGCTGGTGTTCGGCCAGCAGATCGCCAACTCCGTGGTGGCGGGCGGCGGCCTGAGCGAGGTCATGCGCATCATGATATCCAACGGCATCATACTGTATGCCCTGACGCAGAGTGGAGGTGGCCGTCGTGACTAATCAAAACAAGGCGCTCGCGCACATCAGCAAATACGCGGTGACCTACCTGTTCATCGCGCTGAGCGTGTCGTTCATCATCGTGTCCGGCCTGGACATCAACTACGTCGCCAGCCAGCTGCTGCTGCGCCTGAACCGCAACGCCTTCATCGTGCTGGCCCTGATCATACCGATCATCGCCGGCATGGGCATCAACTTCGCCATCACCATCGGCGCGATGGCGGCGCAGATCGGCCTGCTGCTGACGATCAACTGGGGCGTCACGGGCCTGCCCGGCATCATGCTGGCCGCAGCCATCACGCTGCCCCTGGGCTCGTTCTTCGGCTTCCTGATCGGAAAGCTGCTAAACAAGATGAAGGGCCAGGAGACGATCGGCTCGCTGATCCTGGGCTACTTCGCCAACGGCGCGTACCAGCTGCTGTTCCTGTTCATCTTCGGCACGATCATCCCGCTGAACGACAACGTGACCATCGTCGGCGCGTCGGGCGTGCAGAACACGCTGAACCTGACGGGCCAGGTGGGCTTGTACACCGCCGTGGACGGCATCGCCCACATTCCCTTCCTGACGGCGCTCTACATCGGCGCTGGCGTTCTGGCGCTGGCGGGCGTGCTGCAATTCGTGCGCAAGAAGATCACGTCCAAGCGCCTGATCGTGACGCTGGCGCTCTCCGCGGCGCTGGCCGGGATATTCAGCCTGCCGCCCGTGGCCTCGATCTTCAACGGCTCCCATGGCCGCGTGATCCGGCTGCCGCTGGTGACGTGGATGATGATCCTCCTGCTGTGCCTGTTCAACTCCACGATCATGCGCACGCGCCTGGGCCAGAAGTTCCGCGCCGTGGGCCAGAGCCAGACCGTGGCCAACGCCTCCGGCATCAACGTCGACCGCACCCGCGTGATCGCCATCATGATCTCCACGGTGCTTGCCGGCTGGGGCCAGATCATGTTCATGCAATCCGACGGCATCGGCACGTTCCAGACCTACGCGGCGCATGAGCAGGTGGGCCTGTACGCCGGCGCGGCCATCCTGGTGGGTGGCGCATCCATCGACCGCGCCACGAACCTGCAGGCTCTGGTGGGCACGTTCCTGTTCCACTCGCTGTTCATCACGGCGCAGAGCGCGGCTTCGGCCATGTTCGGCGACTCCGCGGTCGGCGAGTACTTCCGCGCGTTCCTGTCCTACGGCGTCATCGCCGTGGCGCTGATCATGTACGCCTGGCGCAGCGCGCAGCAGCGCAAGGCCGGTCAGCTGAGCCTGGCGGAAGAGACGAAGTAAGCGCATGCCGAGCCTGATCCTGGCCATGCTTTCGAGCGCACTGGTGGCCGTCGTGATGCGCATCGGGTCCGAGGGCGACGAGCCCCGCAAGCCCATGCTGGCGGTCAACTACCTCGTCTGCGCGGCGGTATCGCTCCTGTTCCTTAAAAGTGGCACCGAACCTACCGGTATGGGATTCGCCGTCGGCCTCGGACTGGCCGGCGGCATCCTCTACCTCGGTGCCTTTTTGCTGCTCCAGCGCAGCGTGCGCGAAAACGGCGTGGCGCTGTCCTCGGCGTTCATGAAGCTGGGCGTCGTCGTGCCGACGATCCTCGGTCTGACGCTGTTTCGCGAGCGCGCCGGGATCGCCCGCGTCGCCGGCATTGCGTTGACCGCCGCGGCCATCGCCATCCTGGCGGGCAACCCGCGCGAATGGCGCTCCGGGCGAAGCGGTGCGGGGCTGCTGGCACTTCTGATGCTGGGCGGCGGCATGGCCGACGGCATGAGCAAGTTTTACAGCGCCTATGGCAATCCCGCGCTGGAGGGGCACTACCTATGCTTCGTGTTCGCGTTCGCGCTGGTGCTCTGCGCCGCGCTTTGTGTGCGCCTCAGGCAGCGCCCGACCGCCCGCGATATGATGTTTGGCGTGCTGCTGGGCCTTCCAAACTACTTCTCCAGCCGCTTCCTGCTGCGCGCGCTGGCCGAAATCCCCGCGAGCGTCGCGTTCCCGGCGTTCTCCTGCGGGACGATCGTGCTCACGTCGCTGTCGGGGCGGCTGCTGTTTGGCGAAAAGAACACGCCGCGCCAGCGGGTCGCGCTCTTCGTCACGCTGGCGGCGCTCGTCCTGCTGAATCTGTAGAGCATCTTGTTTTCCATAGAATAATACGGTATAATTCATACAAACCCACCGCACAAGGAGCAAGCCATGAGACGCCTCAATCGACAGTATCCCCTCTACGAGCTGCCGCACTGCGAAAGCCTGCGGCACATGCTCGCGTTGCAGGTGAAGGACGAACCGGACCGCGTCGCGTTCCGCTATCGCAAGGGCAGGCAGATCGTCGAAAGGACGGTTTCCCATTTCCTGAATGACGTAGATGCGCTGGGCACGTGGCTGTTTGACGCCCATCTCGCGGGCAGCCACATCGCGATCATCTCGCCGAACTCGTATCCGTGGCTGGTCGCGTTCTTCGCGATCATCTCCAGCGGCAGCGTGGTCGTGCCCATCGACAAGGACCTGCCCGCCGAGGAGCAGGGGCGGCTGCTGAAGCACAGCGAGAGCGCCCACGCCTTCGTGGCCGACCGGCTGGCGGAGGGCGTTGGCAAGGCCGCGTCGCAGGTGGACGTCATTCCCTTCTCCCGGCTGGACGAGCTGATGGCGGAGGGCCGCGCGCGCCTGGAGGCCGGGGACCGGACGTTCGTCGATTACAAGCAGGACGTGGACGCGCTCTCGCTGATCGTCTACACCTCCGGCACGACCGGCGACAGCAAGGGCGTGATGCTGACGCAGGCCGGCATACTGGCCGACATCAACTACGGCTGTCCGCACTTCAACCCCGAGGGGCCGTCGATGTCCGTCCTCCCCTACCACCACATGTTCGGCCTGGTGGTGGCGCTTCTGATGCTGGTGAACTGGCGCAGCACGGTGTTCATCAACAGCGGCCTCAAGTCGCTGATGGCGGACTTCCAGGAGTCGAAGCCCGTCACCACGATGCTGGTGCCGCTGCACATCCAGACCTTCCACAAGATGATCATGGAGCGCGCGAAGAAGGAGGGCAAGTACAAGAAGCTGCGCATGGGCATGAAGCTGGGCCTCATGCTGTACGCGCTGGGCATCGACGTGCGTGCGAAGCTGATGGAAGAGGTCCGCAAGCCCTTCGGCGGCAACCTGCGCTTCATACTGGTGGGCGGCGCGGCGCTGGACCCGTACTACGAGCGCGAGTTCCGCGCCTGGGGCATCGAGCTGATCACCGCCTACGGCGCGACGGAGTGCTCGCCGGGCATCGCCGCCAGCCGCAACTACTACCACAAGGAGGGCGCGGTGGGCCTGCCGGTTCAGCACTGTCAGGTGCGCGCCGCGGAGGACGGCGAGTTGATGATAAAGGGGCCGATCGTGATGCAGGGCTACTGGCACGACGACGAGGCCACGGCGCAGGCCCTGCGCGACGGCTGGTACATGTCCGGCGATCTGGGCTATGTGGACAAGGACGGCTTCGTGTACATCACGGGGCGCAAGAAGAACCTCATCATCCTCAGCGACGGCGAGAACGTCTCTCCGGAGGCGCTGGAATCGCGGCTGGGGCTGATCGAGGGCGTCAACGAAGTGCTGGTGTTCCAGAACGGCGACGAGATCGAGGCTGAGATCTTCCCCGACGAGGCGCGCATGGGCGACCAGGCGTTCTTCGACGGCCAGATCGAGCGCTTCAACCAGACGCTGCCGCCGGCGCAGCACATCCGAAGGGTGATATTGCGGGACGTGGAGTTCCCGAAGAACTCATCGAGGAAAATACTCCGCCACGAGGCGAGAAAGGACAACAAAAATGCTTGAGAAGGTCATCGACGTATTGGACGGCTACACAGAGGTCAAGCGGGAGGACATCCGGCCCGACTCGCTGCTGGTGGAGGATTTAGGTCTCAATTCGGTCAGCTACTTCTCCATCGTGTTCGATCTGGAGGAAGCGCTGGGCGTGGAGGCCCCCGAGGACGACATGCCGAAGCTGCGCACCGTGGGAGATCTGGTGGCGTATGTGGAGAAGCTGAGCTGATTTGATACGGTAAAACGCACAAGGAGGGGCGGCTCATTGCCACCCCTCCTTGTGCGTTTTACCCTTCCCCCGCCTTCTTTTGCAGCGCGAGGAAGGTCTCGGTGATCGCCTGGCAGAGCGCGTCGCCCTTTGCGTCGGTGTACGGGCCCTGGGGGTAGTCGGCGGCCAGCAGCGCGTCGCCCACGACGGCGACGTTGCGCCTAAACAGCCGCGGCCTGCCGCCGATGTAGACCGGCACCATGTCCGCCTTCTGGCGCATCGCCATCAGCGCCACGCCCTTCTCCACGCGCTCCATCAGCTTGTCCGGCTGCCGCGTGCCCTCCGGGAACACGCACAGCACGTTGCCCTGCTTCAGCGCGTTCATGCAGGCGCGCATGGCGTTGATGTCGTTGTCGGTCCGGGAGATGGGGATCATGTGCAGCTTGTCCTGCAAAAACCAGCGCGTGAACCGCCCCCGGATCAATTCCTTTTTCCCCAGAAAGTACAGCTCGTACGGGCACAGCCACGCCAGCACCAGCGCGTCAAAGTTGCTGTTGTGGTTGGCGATCAGCAGGTACGGCGCCTTCGGCGTGCGCATCTTGTCGCGGTCGATCACCTTGAAGGGGTAGATCAGCCGAAACAGCACGCTGGCCAGCGGCCGGAACATCGAATAGAGCCACGTCCGTGGGTACTTTCGCTTTTCTTCCTTTTGCATATCCATTCACCTTCGTCGAGGCACAGATTTCATTCCCATTCGTAGGCCGCGATGGCCGCCTCGAGGGTGCCCTCGTCCTGCTCCGCCAGCAGGATGAAGTCAAACACCTTCTCGCTCCAGCCCGCGATGACGTTCGTGTGCGGCCCCTTGAACTGCTGCGTGCCGTAGCCCTGCAGGTCGATGGCGTGCACCCAGATGTCGCGGCCGGACTGCTGACGGTAGGCATCTGCCAGCACCTGGATGGGCTCGTTCCGGCTCCAGGGCGCCTGGTTGCACTCGTTGTCGCTGATGATGATCACGCGGTCCGCCGCGATCTTGTCGTTGGCCATCGCGACAAACGGCAGGCCGATGTTGGTGCCGCCGACGGCTTGGGCGTAGCGCGTGCAGGTCTCCAGGATGGCGGCGTGGCTGGAGAGCGGATACTTCGCGATCACGGTATTGAACGTGTAGAACAGGCTGTTTTCGCAGATGCGGTTGGCGATCAGGCCCAGCATCATGCCCACCTCGGCGCAGCGCACGCTGGAGCGCTGGCTGACGGCCGAAGACATGGAGCCGGAGTTGTCCACGGCGATGACCGTCGTGCCCGGCAGCCGGGGCAGGTTGGCCGTGGAGGCGCGCACGGCGGACTCCAGCGCGTCCAGCGCACGGCTGCCCGCCAGGTCGGCGATCTCCTTGTAGGCCGAGAGGAAGCGGAACGGCAGCTGCTTGGAGCGCAGCACGGCGCTCTCGTCCTCGATGTCGTCCTCGATGGTTTGCCACACCTTTTCGATGTTGTCGGGCTGGGCGTTTAAGATGTTGCGCAGGTTGCGCAGCAGCGCCATGTAGCCCACCTTGCCGCTGTCGATCAGCGCCTCCCAGGTCTGTTTGTTGTTGCCGTTGGCCGAGAGCTGCGTCTCCCAGGTCATGGGCGTCTTGAGCTTACCCTCCAGCAGGCGCTTCCACATCGCGCTCTGCGCCTCGTCCTTCGGCGCGGGATGGCACAGCATCAGTATGTCGCGCATGCGCACGGTCTTGCCCGAGCCCTTGTACTTGGCGAGGGTGTACTCATCGAACCCGGCGAACACGTCGTTGATGCCCTTGCGCAGCGCGTTGGGAATGGGCTTTCCGAACGTCTTGAGGTAGAACGACAGCAGCTCCGTCACGTCGTCGCCGCGCAGCGTGATGCCGCGGACGGTGCTGCGGGCGTAGGGCTTGCCCTTGGGCTCGTTCGCCAGGTACGCCGCGAGCACGTGCGCCACCGAGCGCATGTGGAACTCCCGGCGGGCGAACACGGCCAGCCGGGACACGAACTGCGCGTCTTCGCGGATCACGCGCCGGATCGTCTTTTCCATCTCCGCGCTGTTGTCGCCATAGAACTTAGACTCGTTGAAGAACGAGGTCAGCACCTGCGTGACGAGCTTTTCGCGGTCCTTCATGGCATAGGCCGCGAAGCCCTCGCGGTTGACGGTCGTCTCCGTCGGCTTTTTGTTGAACTTGCTCATGCTGTCGCCTCCTGTCGGCGCCGCCTTCGCGGGCAAGATCGGATGGTGAAACGCAAAACCGGTCGTAAAGAAAGGAGCCCCGCCCGCGCATGGTATGGTCCAAAGCGATGCGAGGCAAAGCTCCTCTGTTGAAACAGCCCTTCGGCCACGGCCGAAAGCGAAGCGGATGAAATCGGTGGGAGCCTTTTTTCACGTAAGTGAAATGGCGAAGTAACTCCCGCCTGCAATGCCGCTTCTTCGGCATAAAAAGCGCGTGGCGCTTTCTATCCTGACAAGGGGACGGATAAAATTGACCGCGGCGTGCTTTGAGGATGACGTCCTGACCGCTAGACGAACGCGCCAACGCGCGTGCGGGATTCGGACCCGCGCCTTCACCATAGGAATCGAAGTAACCGCACCCACCAATGCCGTCCCGCGCCGGTCGCCCGGCGCACGTTCATTGTAGCACAGCCGCCGTGCCGTTGTCAACCCGAGGGCACGCCGTCAGGTGAGCTTGTAGATGCGCAGGCCGTCGTACTTGCGGATCAGCTTCAGCATGCTGTTGAAGGGCTGCCAATCCTTGCCCTGCTCCTTCTCCGGCAGGGACTTGTAGTGCGCCTGGACGCGCTCCTCGGTCAGCTCCCCGTCCATCATGTCCTCGTGGATGCGCATGTGCTCGCGCAGCATCTTCTGGTATTTGCCCTTGCTGGCCCCGCGCGGCACCTTCACGTCGTTGTACTCGGTGCCGAAGCGCCAGCCCATCTCCTGGTGCTCGCGCACCCAGCGCTCGTGCTCCATCGGCGCGAACAGCTCCACCTGCTCGGGCGTGAACTCCGACAGCAGGTCGAAGTCCACCGGGCGATCGGTGTAGAAGCACTGGATGGCGTTCAGGTACTTGCTGAAGCTCTTGACCTGGTTGATGTTGTACAGCTTGTACTCCAGCGACAGCGCCTCGAACTCGGCGTCCAGCTGCTCGGCGCTGACCTCGTCCTCGTGCCCCTCGTGGGCATAGCGCCCGTTCAGGGCGGCGGCGAAGTCGTGCATGTGCAGGAAGTTGCTGGCGGAGAGGTAGATGTGCTTCATGCCGCGGTTGGCCTTGCCGTTGGGATCGACGGTCACGGTAAGCTTCGCGCCGGAGGTGTCCACGATGCGCTCGATGTCGGCGGCAAAGCTGTTTTCGTCGTCCACCATGCTGCTGTAGGCCTTCAGCTTGGGCTGCTTGCCCTCCTTCTTGTTCGCCTTCCAGACCGCGTACTTCGCGTTGAAGGCGTCGATCTTATCCTTCTCGTCCTCGTCGTAGATGTACTCGGCGCGGATCTCGTTGCCGCTGAAGTCGAAGCGCACGCCCATCGGCTGGAGCTCCGTGCGGGAATTGCGGCCATAGGCCGTGCGGTCCCAGCACTGCAGCTCGTCGCACAGCATCAGAAGCCACGCCAGCGGGTGCGCGTTCATGGGCAGCTTCGGCTTCGTCGGCGGCTCGTCCTTGTAGAAGGCGATGGAGAACTTGTACAGGCTGTTGTGCAGCAGTATCGCCGAGAGCGCGTCCACGTGCACGGGGTTCAGTTCGTTGATGGCGGACGTTCCCTCCCCCTCCGTGTCGACGCCGATGGCGTCGGTGATCTCGCGGTAGAGGCGCACCGCGCTGAAGAAGGCGTGGTCCATGAAGCAGTTGAAGTGCTCCGGCATCTGCGGCTTTTCGTCCAGCACGCGCATCAGGTAGCCCTCGCTGAAGCCGTAGGCGTCGCCCAGCTTCTTTGTAATGTCGTAGGCCAGCAGCTCGACGATCGTGTGGAACGTCCTGCCGTAGAGCTTTTCAAAGCGCGCCTTGGCCTCGTCGCCCAGCGCCGTGAGCGCGTCCACGTTTTTGTAGGCGATCAGCAGGCTGTTCTTGCTGCGCTTCTGGTTGTTCACCTCGAAGTAGGACATCGCCTGCTCAAACGGCAATTCAAACGGATAGCCGATGTCGTGGAAAAGCGACGTGAGCCCCCAGTATTCGAGGAAGAAGTTGGCCGCGCGGCTGTCGCGCGCGTCGCCCTTGGCGTCGTAGCCGTAGAAGGCGTTGAACGCGCGGCGGTAGTTCACGTTCGTCTCGTAGATCGCCAGGCCCAGCGCGAACACGTACACCGAGTGGGAGTAGTGGTCGCGGTGCTTCATCAGGAGGGACGAGCCGTTGGTCTCGTACTCGTTGAGCAGCTCAACCATCTTCTTGGAGCGGCCGTAGCGGCCGAAGAACATCTCCAGGTAGCAGTAGTAGACGTTGTAGGCGTCATCGGCCACGCCGGAGTCGATGAAGCGCTCCAGCTCGCGCTCCAGGCACAGGCGGTCGATGTCCATCTGCATGTTGTAGGGGATCTGGTTGGGCGAGATGCTCGCGCCCTGCCACGCGCCCGTCTCGTCCTCCCTCTTTTCGATCTTTTTGTCGAAGCGCAGCTCCTCGCAGCGGTCGTGGATGAACCGCAGGGCCGCGGTCTTCAGGTCATTGCCCTGCGCCTGCCCGCCGTAGCGATAGGGCTGGGCGGGACCGAGGTCCGCCCCGAACTCCTTGAGGTTCATCTTGCGCATCTTTTCCAACGCCGTATACGCCATGCCATCGCCCTCCCTGTCGTGTGTGTCGGCGCGCGGTTCGCGCGTACAATCCAGTTCTTAACACATTCATTATACATGAAACGCGGGGCGATGTCTACCGTTTCGAGGCAAAAAACGGCGGTCATTCATCCGAATGGCCGCCGTTTTTCATCACAGCGGGAGCGCGTCCTTCCACTCGGCAAACGGCCCGGGCAGAGCGTCCCCGGCGGGACGGGGATTCCCATGATAGTCCCCCGGGACGCAGGCCACGGCGGGCGCGCCGCGCACTTCCCCGGGCGCGCGAGCCAGCGCGATCTTACACGGCGGGCCGGGCGCGTCGAAGGGCGAGTCGTGGCGCTCGCAGGTGCGCAGCACCATCGCGTCCTCGTCCAGCTCCAGGCCGAACCAGGCGTGCTGGCCGGTCAGGTCGAAGCCATTGAATTCCTGCCAGGTGGGAAGGTCCAAACAGGTTTCCGGCTCGGGGTACATCACGCGCAGGTAGCCCCCATCCATGCACAGGAACAAATTGCCCTCGGACATGTTGTCGATCGTCGGGAATACGATGGCCGCCTCGCCGCAGTCGTAGAAGATGTTGTTCAGGATCTTCGCCTTCCTGGACGTGCCACCGCGCTGCCAGCCGCCCATCCTGAAGCCCACGGGCTTGGCGTAGTAGCCGCTGTGGCGGCACCTGGCGATCAGGTTGTGGGCCACGATCAGCCGGTCCGTGCCCTCGCAGTAGATGCCGTAGCCGTTGATCGACTCGTCCTCGCGCAGCTTGTACCAGCCCGACGAGCCGGGCTCCACGGGCACCTTTGCCGGGTCGAAGCGCCCCTCGACATTCCAGATGACGTTATTGTCGATCAGGTTGACGCCGTCCTTCGTGCACTCGATGAAGATGGCCTCGCGCTGCTCGATGCCGTTCAGGAACAGGTTGGAGGTGATGCGGTTGTTCTCGTTGCCGCAGTCGAGCCACAGGTGGTCGGCCCGGAGCGTGTTTTTGAACACATTGCGGCGGATGAGACCGCCCACGCTGTTGTGCAGCTTGATCGCCCCGGCCTCCCAGGAGAGCTCCATCCTCTGCCAGCCGGTGCCCTCGATCACGTTGTCCTCGATCAGCATGTGGGTGGCGAACAGGCCCGCGATGCCGCAGACGCCCGCGTCCCGGATCGTGCAGCCGCGCACGACGCTGTGGCCGATCACCTGGCCGGGGACGATCTCGTGGTGCCAGCACTCGTTGCCCACGTCGATGGCCACGGCGTTCGACCAGTTCACCTGGCAATCCTCGATGATCCAGTGGTGGCCGCGGTTGCAGGAGATCGCGCCGCGCTGCGGCACCGGCGCGCCGGTGGCGGCGTGCTCGCAGACGAGGCCCTTCACGCGGATGTAGGACAAAAACGGCGTCTTCGGCGCGAAGCACTGCTCGCGCACCGTGATCTCGATCGCGTGATTGTTGGGGTTGTCATCCCCGGCGAGGCGGAAGTGCACCGTCTGGCCGTTCGCCTCCACCCAGTAGGCGTCCTCGCGCTCGGACAGCTGGTTGTAGAGCGCCACCTGATGAAGCGGCCTGCCGTCGCAGAACACGCAGCCGCGGCGGTTCAGGTAGGGCGTCATGTCTGTCTTGTCGTACTCGATGAACAGCCGGTCGTGGAGTATGTTCACCGCGCAGAACGGGTTGTAGCCGCGGAACATGTCGGGGTCGAGCTCGTGGGCGTACACGCGCATGCACGACAGGTCGCGCGTATCGCCCCAGCCGCGCAGCCGCCAGCCGGTGCTGGGCTTGAAATCGCACACCTGCTCGGAGGCGCGAATGACGACGGGGCCGTCGCCAAACGCCTCGTAGCTGATCATGTGCGCCGGGTCCGTGCCACCGCGGGCGGGCCGCACGCACTCCCGGTAGACGCCCGCGTGGATGCGCACGCGCGTGCCGGGCATGGCCAGCTCGGCGGCGCGGCCGATGGTCTTCAGCGGCGCGGCTTCGCTACCGTCGTTGTCGTCCGAGGCGGACGGGTGGCCGGGGTCCACGTGCAGCTCGGCGTCGAAGACGGGCTCGACCTCCCAGAAATCAAATGACGTGCCGTCCGGCAGCAGGGCCGTGAGATCGCTCATGCCGTCATACTCCCCTTTCGTGGCTTCCAAGGCCGTTGATCGCTCGACAAAGGCGGCTTCGCCCTCCTTGTCGCTGTCTATACTATATCAGATGCCCTTGCGGCAATCAATGATATATGCTCATATATTTAATCATAAATTGTCCGTGGTTTCTCAGTATTTGTCCAGTTTCGGCAAAAACCTTGTCGCGCGCCGCGCCGCATCCTATAATCCAGTTATCGCGATCATGCCGCCTGTCGGCATCGAAAATGCCAAAGAAGATTTCCTCGAAAGGTATTCAAAGCCATGCCGTCGATGAACGTCGTATTCACCCAGATCCTGGTAATCCTGCTCTACCTGCTCGTGGGCTTCGTCGCGGGCAAGAGCGGGCTGGTCAGCCCCGCGCAGCGCAAGTACCTGACGCGCCTGTGCACGAACCTGATCCTGCCCTTCACGATCCTCTCCGCGGCCAACCAGAGCGTCTCGGGGCGTCAGTTGGCTGAGCTGGGGCTCGCCGCGGCGCTGATGCTGGGCATATTCGCGCTGACGACGTTCGTCGCGCTGCGCGTGCAGACCGCGCGCGGCGTGGCCCTGCCCGCGAAGGTGACCACGGCGTCGCTCGTCACCTACCCCAACTGCACGTTCCTGGGGCTGCCGCTGTGCCGGGCGCTGTTCGGCGACACGGCGATCCTCTACAACGCCGTGCTGATGGTCGCGTTCAACGTGCTGTTCTTCACGTGGCAGATCAGCCTGTTCACCGGCGAGAAGTTCCGCTTCCGCAACCTCGTCACGCCGCCGTCCGTCGCCACGGCGCTGCTGATCGTGCTGCTGGCGCTGGGGATCCGCTTCCCGGACCCGGTGCAGACCGTCGTCTCCAACACCGGCGCGATGATCTCGCCGCTTTCGCTGATCATCATCGGCGTGATGCTGTCGGAGAGCCCGATCGTCGCCGTGCTCAGGGAGCGCCGCGCCTACGGGATCGCGCTGCTTCGCAACCTGCTGATCCCGCTGCTGGGGATGCTGCTGCTGAAGCTTATGCCGTTCGAGCCCGCGGGCAAGGTGTGCCTGCTGGTGTACCTCGCGTGCCCCTGCGCGACGATGAGCTCGATCTACGCCATCCAGAGCGACATGGAGCCGGAGCTTGCGGCGCGGGGCGTATTGCTGTCGACGCTGCTGTTCGCCGCCACGCTGCCCGCGATCATCTACGTGGGCACGGGATTCCTGGGATGATGGACTTTATACGCGCTGAAACGGAGACATGAGACATGGCTGAGACGACGAATACTCTGAAGGGTCGACCCGCGATCACCTGGCTGGGGCAGATGGGCCTGCGGATCGAGATCGGCGACACGACGATCATGGTGGACTACTTCGCCTCAGACTTCGAGGGGCGGCAAATTCCCGCGCCGATCCCCGCGGGCGAGGTGCGCGGCGTGGACGCCTTTTTGGGCACGCACGACCACATCGACCACATCGACCACGACGCCTGGCGCGTGTGGGCGAAGACCTGCCCCGGCGCGAAGTTCGTGTTCCCGTCTGTGCACCGGCGGGCCGTGCTGGACGACGGCGTCTCGGAAGCACAGCTGCTGCCCATCGACGCGGGCAAGAGCGTGCGCGTGGGCGATGTCACGATCCACGCCATCCCCGCCGCGCACGAGTTCCTCTCGCCCACATCGGACGGGCGCTATCCATGCCTGCAATACGTCATCGAGGGCGGCGGCGCGCGCATCTACCACGCCGGGGACACGCTGCGCTATGAGGGCATGGTGCCGATGCTGCGTGCATTCGGGCCCATCGACGCGGCGCTTCTGCCGATCAACGGGCGCGACGGCGCGCGCTACCGCGTCGGATTCATCGGCAACATGACGTTCCAGGAGGCGGTCGACGTCGCGGGCGAGCTCGCGCCGAAGCTGGCGCTGCCCGGCCACTGGGACATGTTCGCGGACAATCCCGGCGACCCCGAGGCCTTCGCGGACTACCTCGACGCAAAGTACGGGGGCAAGGTGGCGTGCAGGGTCCCGAAGGTCATGGAGAGGATAATGCTATAAGATTTGCAAATAGAAAAGATCCTTCGACTCCGCCTTGCTGGAGCAAGGCTACGCTCAGGATGACAGATTGGCAGCCAGTGTGTCGGTGTCATCCTGAGCGCAGCGAAGGATCTTTTTTGCAATTCTTTTGTAATAAATTTTCAATTCCCTGTTAATAACTCTGTGGATATGTGGAAGATTCGACCCATTTCGCGCGCAAAAGTGACGGATGGGTCAGCATCGCTTGGCCGCGTCCCGGGCCCGGGCGGCGTCGTCTTTCGTAGCGGCGCGGCCGCCGTAGCGCACGGGCAGGTAGAGCTCGCGCAGCTCTGCCATTGCGGCGGGGTCGGAGAAATCGCCGTTTTGCTCCAGTATCTGCCGCGTGTTCATGTTCGGCGCGACCCGTCCCCCGCGGGCGCGGACCTGCGCCAGCGCGCGCCGGTACTGCCGCCGCACGCCGTCCTCCGGATTCCTGCGCAGCTTCAGCGCGCGCGCGCGGGGCGCTTCCTCCTCGTCGAGGGATTCGCGGTGGTCCGTGCCGGAGGCGGTCTCGGTGCGCGCCACGCGCCGCGAAAGCGCCCGCAGGATCATGAACGCCAGCCCGAGCACCAGCACCGTGCCGAAGCCCATCATCGCATAGCGCACCACGGCGGGCAGCATGTTTACCGATTCCGACGCGCGCGTCAGCGCCGAACCCTCGCCCTCCATCGGCGCGATCTTCGGGACCTCGAAGGCGTCCCCGGGGTCTATCCACGGCAGAAGACTCACCAGCCACGCCCCGGCATAGAGCACGCACTGGATCGCGAGCAGCAAAAGCGCCGCCAGGTTCAATATGACATTTTGCAGGAACCACTGCCACGCGGTGCGCACCACGGCCAGTATGCCCGGCTGGGACAGCCCGAAGCCCGCCGCGCACACCAGCGCCACGCCGCCGAGGTTCAGAAGGCGGAATCGCCCGGAGCGGGCCACGCGGTCGTCGTGTCGCAGCAGGCGCAACAGCGCCATGTTCAGCGTAAAGTAGGCGAACAGGTACGGAAGGCCGCGCTGCCACGATCGCGCGCGCAGCAGCGTCGCCAACAGCAGCACCACGCCCATGCCGATCAGGCTGTGGCGGAAGCGGTCGGCGGCGTAGTCGTAGTCCGGCGCGCGGCGGTTGTTGTACACGTACAGCGGCAGGTAGGCCGCCATCGGGATCGTCAGAAGTCGCCCCGGCACGTTCCCCGCCAGCCAGAGCGCCGGCAGGATCGCCGCCATCGGCAGCCAGCGCAGCTTCCCCCGCTTTGCCAGCCGCCCGCTGAGCCAGCAGCCCGCCAGCAGCGCGACGGGGGCCCAGAACAGGTCCGCCCGGCACGCGCGCAGCAGGCCCAGGCAACCCGCCGCGCCGTAGTACAGCATGGCGTCGCAGAAAAACGTCAGAGCGTAGGCGAAGGGCATGGTTCTATCCTCTCTGTCTCATTCTCCGCCACGAGGCACAGCGGCTCCTCCCCGCTGGCGGCGCGGAGCTTCTCCATCAGGTCCGGGCGCAGGTCGTTTTTGACGGGGGTGATGAACACGTGGCCGCGGCCGAAATTGGCCCGCGAGATCGCGCGGTCGAACAGGCCTTCCAGCGTATCCCGGTGGTCGCAGTTGGCGCGGCCCAGGCCCTCCAGCGCGGTCGAAAGGTGCGCCGAGCCGAGCCCGTCGCCCACCTCGCCGAAGCCGTCCGGCGCGCCCAGGCTGCGCACGTTCGTGATCAGCGCGTAGGGGATGCGCTCGTCCTCCAGCGCCTGGCACACGCCGCGGCACAGCGAAAACGCCTTCTCCAGCATCAGCCGCCCGTAGGTGCCGAAGGCGAACGTGTGCGCGTTCAGCATCACGGTAACGGTGCGCTCCACCGTTTGGTCCTGGCAGCGCACCATCGGGCGGTCCATCCGCGCGGTCTGCGTCCAGGAGATCTGCTTCATCGGCTCGCGCCCGGTGTAGTCGCGAAAGCCCAGCGTCAGCACCGGGTCCTCCATGATAAACCGGTTCACCGATCGATCGCCCATCCAGCCGCCCATCAGCCGCTTGACGTCCCCGGCGTCCATCGCGCGCGGCAGGATCACCAGCTCGCGGTGCAAGTCCACGCGCCGCGGCGTGGTGCTCAGGCCCATGAAGTCGCCGCCCTCCAGCGTCGCGCCCAGGAACAGGTAGCGGCCCCTGGCTTCGATCGTGAAATCCGTGCGGCGGGTCAGGCGCTGGCGCGGCATCATGTAGGCCGTGCTGCGAAGCGCCCCGCGACGCCCCTTCACGTCCTCCACGCCCAGCTTGTTCGCCGTCGCCATCGCGTCCGGCACGTTCTCGCTCAGCCGGATGAAGGGCACAAAGCGCCGCCGACGGTTGGTGATGACCGTCACCAGCTGCAACTTCTCCCCCGGCTCGGCTACAGCCTTCGACGGGCGCACGTCGTACTCCACGCCGTCCAGCGCGCGGCGCAGCGACCACATCTCCGCCCCGGCGATCACCGTCGCCAGCATCAGCAAAAAGGCGATCATGGCATGTTTTCCACCGGCACGGGCACCCGGTCCACCAGGCCCATCAGCCGCGCCTCGGCGTCGGCCCGCTTCAGGCCCGCCCCGGCGGCCACTCGGTGTGCCAGCACGCAGGGAGCCATGCGGCGGATGTCCTCGGGGATGGCGTAGTCGCGGCCCGACAGCGCCGCCGAGGCCTGCACCGCCTTGTAGAGCGCAATGGCCCCGCGGGTGCTGACGCCGCAGGAGAAGTCGCCGCGGCGCGTGGCATCCACCAAGTCCATCAGATACCCGGCCACGTCGTCCGACACCTTCACGTCGCGGTAGTGCGCGCGGATGTAGGCAGTGTCCGCGTCAGAAACGGCCCTGTCCAGCCCGGCGATGATGTCCACCGTGTCGCCCCGGCGCAGCACGGAGAACTCCTCCGCGCGGCTCATGTAGCCCAGCGCCAGGCGCATGAAGAAGCGGTCCACCTGCGCCTCGGGCAGCGGGAACGTGCCGTAGGATTCCAGCGGGTTCTGCGTGGCCATCACCAGGAAGCGCTCGCCCAGCGGATGCGTGTCGCCGTCCACGGTGATCTGGCGCTCCTCCATCGCCTCCAGCAGCGCGGCTTGCGTGCGGGGCGTGGCGCGGTTCACCTCGTCGGCCAGCACCACGTCGTGAAACAGCGGCCCGGGCCGGAACTGGAACTCGCCCGTCTTCTGGCTGTAGAAGTTGATGCCCGTCAGGTCGGAGGGCTGCAGGTCCGGCGTGAACTGCACGCGGCTGAAGCTGCCGCCGATGGCCTTCGCGAACGCGCGCAGCAGCATCGTCTTGCCCGTGCCGGGCACATCCTCCAGCAGTACGTGGCCGCCGCAGACGTAGCAGATCAGCACCTTCTCGATTGCTTCGTCCTTGCCTACGATGGCGCGCGAAACCGCCGCCACGACGCGATTCTTGTAGTCGAGGAATCTCTGTATCTCCATGGTTGCCTCCCGGCGATTCGCCGCCTGCGCTTTTGTACTTCCTTGAACCGATTGTACAAGAGCTGCCGCGCGCTGTCAACAGGAAAATGCGCAGGCGCATCGACTGTGCGGCATCATTTACTTACGGAAGTACGAAACGACCTCTTCCGACCCACTTCGCGGGCCACCTTCCCCAAAGGGGAAGGCTTTTGGCGCCGTTCCCTGTTGCCTTCCCCTTTGGGGAAGGTGGCAGCCCGCAGGGCTGACGGATGAGGTCGCTTCCTTGCAAACGAAATGATGTCCCCTGCATGTCTATCTATCTCTCCTTGCAAACGGAAGTCGGGTGTGTTAAACTGGATGTGTATAAGCTTATTCACACTCCCCCGCGCCCGCTCTTTCGCAACAGCGCGCGCAGAAAGGAGCCATAGCCATGGCAAAGCCCCCCGTCAAGATCATCGCGCTGGACATGGACGGCACGCTGCTGACCACCGACAAGCGGCTGACCGACAGGAACCGCGCCGCGCTGCAGCGCGCCAGCGAACACGGCGCGTACATCGTCCCGGTCACGGGGCGCATCTTCCGGGGCCTGCCGCAGGTGGTGCTCGAGCTGCCGTTTTTGCGCTACGCGATCACCTCCAACGGCGCCTCCGTATACGACGCGAAGGAGGATCTGGTCCTCTACCGCGCGGAGATCGACAACGCGCGGGCGCTCGAGATCATGCGCTGGCTGGACGACCAGCCCGTCATCTACGACTGCTACATGGAGGACCGCGGCTGGATGACCGAGGCGATGTGGAACCAGATCGCGCGCTACGCGGCGAGCCCGATCGTGGTGGACTACATGCGCTCGGTGCGCACGCCCGTGCCCGACTTAAAGGCGTTTGTCGCACAGAGGGGCAGCGACGTACAAAAAATCCAGGCGTTCTGCCTGGAGGAGGAGACGCAGCGGCGGCTGCTGGGCGGATTGCCGTTTGAGAGGCTGGCCGTGTCGTCGTCGGTGCCGCGCAACGTAGAGATCAACGACGAGGACGCCAACAAGGGCAAGGCGCTGCTCGCGCTGGCGAAGCACCTGAACGTGCCCCGCGAGCAGGTGATGGCCTTCGGCGACGGTATGAACGACATGAGCATGATCGTGGACGCGGGCATCGGCGTGGCGATGGGCAACGCGACGGACGCCATCCGGCGCGCGGCGGACCTCGTCACGGCGAGCAACGACGACGACGGCGTCGCCGCCGTCGTCGAGGGGTTGTACTAGTTTAGATCAATATATCGCAAAGCCGTTCTGCTTCACGCTGCGGATCTGCTGCAGGGCGGCATCGGCGTCCTGGAAGATGTCCCCGTGCGGGTTCACGCGGTCGGCGAAGGCCACGCCGATGCTCAGCGAGACGGGCGGCATGCCCTCCTCGGCGTCGCGGAGCATCGCGTTGATGTGCTCCACCTTCTCGGAGATCAGCGGCTTCATGTCGTTGTTGACGCGCGTCATGATGACGGCGAACTCCTCCTGGCCGATGCGGCAGACGAAGTCCACCGAGCGGAAGCTGTGTTTCAGCGCCTCGGACACCTTGCGGATGACCTCGTGCATCGCCTCCTCGCCGTATTCGGCCTGAAGCTCGTCGAAGCCGTCGATGTCCACCAGCAATAGCGCGATGTTGCGCTGGTCGGCGTCCTTGAGCAGAATCTTGTAGGCGCTGTGGTTGTACAAGCCCGTCATCGGGTCGTGCAGCGCCTCGTAGGTGAACTGCTCGGCCGCCTTGATGCGGCTCTCCTTGTCCGTCGCGCCCAGCGTGCCGCGCTTCTTCTCCAGCAGGAAGCGCTCGTACTCGGCGGCGGGCAGGGGCTTGGAGAAGTAGAAGCCCTGCACCACGTCGCAGCCCATCTCCTTCAGCGCGAACATCTGCTCAGCGGTCTCCACGCCCTCGGCGATGGTGGGCACGTCCAGCGAATAGGCGATGTCGATCACCGCATCCAGCATCTTGGTGTTCTTGCGCTCCTTGAATGCATTGCGCATGAACTCCATGTCCAGCTTGAGCGCGTCCATCGGCAGGGACGAAATCATGTTCAGCGACGAATAGCCGCTGCCGAAGTCGTCGATCTCGATGTGGAAGCCCGCCTCGCGCAGCGCCTTGACGGTGGAGATGATCTGGGTGGAGTCCTGCGTGTAGGCGGACTCGGTGATCTCCAGCAGGAACTCATCCGGGCTGAGGTCGAACTCGCGCATCAGGTCCTTCATCTGGGCGAGCAGGTCGTTGTCGAAGATGTCCACGCGGCTGACGTTGACGGACACCGGCACGCACACGCCGAGCCGGTCCTTCCAGTCGCGCATCTGTGCGGCCACCTCGCGCCAGACGTAGGCGTCCAGGCGGCAGATCAGGCCGTTGCTCTCCAACAGCGGGATGAAGTCGCCGGGGTAGATCATGCCCAGCTTCGGGTGGTTCCAGCGCACCAGCGCCTCGGCGCTGTTGAGCACCGGCATCGTGGACTGGATCGCGAACTTCGGCTGGTAGTAGATGACGAACTGCTTGTCGCGGATGGCCTGCGGGAAGTCCTCCAGCAGCTGCTCCATGTAGATCTCCGACTTGTGCAGCTTGTCGTCGTAGATGGCGAGGTTCTTGGTGAAGCTGCCGCGCACGGTGTCCGAGGCGAGCTTGGCGCGGTCGAACCGGCGCTCGATGTCGATGGACTTATCCACGTTCGGATAGACGCCCATGCGCAGGTGCACGCGGTTGTCCATGCCGCCGGACGCCTCGCGAAGGATCTCGGAATAGTCCGAGCGGTGCGGGCAGTAGACCAGGAACGTGTCGTTCTCGCGACGGCAGACGATGCCGCCGTCGGGGGCCACGTAGTCACGGATGCGCTTGCCGATGCGGCAGAGCACGTCGTCGCCGTAGTTGCGGCCAAAGCGCTCGTTGATCATGTGGAAGTGGCTGACGTTCACCATGATGGCGTCCATCTCCATCTCCCGGTGGTAGGTGTCGTACTGGTCGGCGTAGCTGAAGAAGAACTCCTTGTTGTAAAGGCCGGTCAGCTGGTCGCGCTCGGTGGAGCGGATGATGTTGCGGTTCTCAGACAGCTCGATCGCGTGGCGCACGCGCGCGAGGACGGCTTCGCCGGTCGGGCACGGCATCAGGATGTAGTCCATCGCCCCGCCGTTCAGCGCGCGGACCTCCTCTTCCCGGTCGTCGCCCACGACCACCACCGGCACGCGCATCAGCAGCGGGTCCTCGTTGACCTGCTTCAGGGCGTCCGAGGCCTTCGCGTCCGGCAGCGTTCCGCCGATCAGCGCCAGCGCGAGCGTGTCCTTCTCGGCGTAGACCGCCTCGTAGGCCGCGCGGCCGGTCTCGGCGACGCAGACGTCGTAGTGCCCCTCGAGCGCCTCGACCAGGAAGCGCTGCCGCGCCGCGTCGCTCTCGGCGACGAGCACCCTGCGCTTCTCGTCCTCGATGGAATTGTGCCGGGTCGTATCGATTCCTGACATAAATACCTCTGTCGATGGTCGTGGTGGGATGGGCTTCGGGTCGATTTCGGTCGCGGCGACGGCGGGTCGCCGCGCGTCATTTATATCACCATGATGCATTATAACGCATATCGGAATGCGTGTCTACCAGAAAGTGTCACCCTTTTTGCGCGTGAGCGACTATTTCGACTGGTTTTTTTCAAATTCGCGCAGCTTCTCGGTGAAGTAGTCCACCTTGCCCGTCACCTTGTCCAGGTAGCGCTGCATCTCCTCCATCCGCGCCAGCACGCTCTCCCGGTGCCGCTCGAGCAGCTCGCAGCGCTCGCGCAGCGTCTGGTCGCCCTCGCGGGCCAGCTCCATGAAGCGCGCGATGTCCTGAAGCGACATGCCCGTGTTCTTCAAACAGCAGATCATCGCAAGGGACTCCATGTCCTCGTCCGTGTACTGCCGAAACCCGCCGGCGCTCCTGGAGACGTTCGGAAGCAGCTTCTCCTTTTCGTAATAGCGCAACGTGTGCGCGGTCAGGCCGGTGCGCTTGCAGGCCTCGTGGATCGTGTACATTTTTTCCTCCACAGTATTGACTTAGAGTAAACTTCAAGGTATATAATAATATACAACACGGCGCGTGGATTGTCAACGCCCTGTTTGTAAGCGATCACGAGCAACGAAAGGGAGGCGTCCCCATGGAAAAGGCAAAGGTCTGTTTCACCGATTTTCGCACGCGCCTGGGCGTGAACCAGGGCATGAAGCTGCAAAAGCTGTGCCGCGCGGCGGGCATCGAGAAGATCGACTTCGAGGGCAAGTTCGTAGCGATTAAAATGCACTTCGGCGAGCTGGGCAACTTCTCCTACCTGCGGCCCAACTACGTCAAGGCCGTGGCGGACCTGGTCCGGGAGCTGGGCGGCAAGCCGTTCCTGACCGACTGCAACACGCTCTACCCCGGCAGCCGAAAAAACGCCATCGACCACCTGACCAACGCCGAGCTCAACGGCTTCAACAGCGTGACCACCGGCTGCCACGTGATCATCGGCGACGGCCTGCGCGGCACGGACGACGTCGAAGTTCCGGTGCCGAACGGCGAATACTGCCCCACGGCGCTGGTGGGCCGCGCGCTGATGGATGCGGACATCCTGATCTCCCTCTCCCACTTCAAGGGCCACGAGATGACCGGCTTCGGCGGGGCCATCAAGAACATCGGCATGGGCGGCGGCAGCCGCGCCGGGAAGATGCACCAGCACAGCGAGGGCACGCCGCAGGTGGATCGCGAGCTGTGCCGCGGCTGCGGGCGCTGCGCGCGCGAGTGCGGCAGCGACGCCATCTCCTACGGCGAGGACCGCAAGGCCTTCATCGACCCCGCGCTCTGCAAGGGCTGCGGGCGCTGCATCGGGGCTTGCGCGTTCGACGCCATCAGCAACCGAAACGGCAGCGCCACGGAGCTGCTGTGCTGCAAGATGGCCGAGTACACCGCCGCGATCTGCCAGGGCCGCCCGTGCTTCCACATCAGCCTGATCATGGACGTGTCGCCCAACTGCGACTGCCACGACGAGAACGACGCGCCCATCCTGCCCAACATCGGCATGCTGGCGTCGTTCGACCCCGTCGCGCTGGACCAGGCCTGCGCCGACCTGTGCCAACAGGCCGAGCCCATCCGCAACAGCCAGCTGGGCGACAACCTGGCCCGGCCCGACTGGCACCACCACCACGACCACTTCCTGGACAGCAACCCGAACGTGCTGTGGAAGGAGACGCTGGCGCACGGCGAGAAGATCGGCCTGGGCACGCGCGACTACGAACTGGTGACCGTGCGGTAATACGTCGAAAGCATACGCACTGCCCCGATTGGGCATATTACTGGAGGGATGGAGCATGAAACAGCCGCACATCGCACTTGAGGAGGGCCTTGGGATCGAGTACGCGATCCTGCCCGGGGACCCGGCCCGCATCGACCGCATCGCCGAAATGCTGGACAAGCCGCGCGAATTGGCGTACAACCGCGAGTTTCGCAGCGTGCGGGGTAGGTACAGGGGCATCGACGTGCTCGCGCTGTCCACCGGCATCGGCGGGTGCTCCGCCGGCATCGCCGCGGAAGAGCTGCACAACATCGGCGTGCGCGCGGCCATCCGCGTGGGCTCGTGCGGCGCGCTGCAAAAGGGCATCGCGCTGGGCGATCTGATCGTGGTCTCCGGCGCGGTGCGCGACGACGGCGCGTCGAAGGCATACCTGCCGGACATCTACCCCGCATACGCCGACATCGAGCTGGTGTCCTGCATCCTGGAGGCCGCGGCGGCGCTGGGCGTCCCCTACCACGAGGGCGTCGCCCACAGCCACGAGAGCTTCTACCACGACGAGAACGACGCCGAGAGCGAATACTGGTCGAAGAAGGGCGTGCTCGGCGCGGACATGGAGAGCGCTGCGCTTTTGACCATCGGCCGCCTGCGCGGCATGAAGGCCGCCTCGATCCTCAACAACGTGGTGCTCTATGGCGAGGACACCGCGGATGCCGTCGCCGACTACGCCGGCGGCGAGAGCCTGACCGCGCGGGGCGAGCGCGACGAGATCCGCGTGGCGCTGGATGCGTTCGCGCGGCTGGACGCGCGCAGAAAGGGGCGTATGCAATGAGAAAGGCGCTGATCGTCGACTGTTGCCTGCGGGGCGCGATTTCGCGCACAGCGCGCCTCATGGAGGCGTTTACACGGGCGCTGCCCGCGGACGTGGAGGTCGAAAAACTCGTACTGGAGGAGGAGGCGCTCTCCTGCCTCGTCGGCGCGCACTTTGAGCAGCGCCAGCGCCTCTTGGACGCCGGCATGCTCGACCATCCGCGCTTCCGCTACGCGCATCAGTTCGCGGAGGCCGACATCGTGTGCATCGCCGCGCCTTTCTGGGACCTCAGCTTCCCGGCGCTTTTGAAGGTGTACATCGAGCAGATCAGCGTGGACGGCATCACGTTCACGGCGCGGGACGACGGCCTCGTCGGGCTCTGCCGCGGCACGGACCTCGTGCTGCTGACCACGCGCGGCGGCATCTACGCGAACAACCCGATGGAGATGGGCAGCCGCTACCTCGACGCGCTGCACACGTTCTACGGCTTCGACCGCTATCACTGTATCGCCGCCGACGGGCTGGACGTGTTCCCCGCGCATGCCGGGGAGATCCTCGAGAAGGCCATGGGCGACGCGCGCGCGCTGGCGCGGGGGCTGTAATACAGTGTAATTCTAAAAAGCCTGACCACCGGCACAGCCGGTGGTCAGGCTTTTCCTTTACCCAATACTCAATATGCAATCCGTGAGGATCGATATGAACTTTTCGCGGTCCACCTTCAGCAGCACCAGCGCGTTCTTGAATGGGAACTGCTTGTCGCTGTACAGGTCCGTGACGGACTTGCCGAGCGTCACGGTGCCGCGCGTCTCCACGACGACGCCCGCCATCCGCCCCTCGAACAGCTCCGGGTGGGCGACGTACATCACCGGACAGGAGTCGTGCATGCAAAAGCCCTTCATGCCAAAGCGCGACAGTATCTTCCAGGCGCGCATGTTGCACGCCTTGGTGAACCACCCCGCGCGCGTGCCGGAGGCCGCCAGCGCGTCCAGCTGCTCCATGGTGAAGTAGGCCTGCAGGGTCACGTCGAGGCCGCACATCACGTAGTTCGCGCCGCTGTGCAGCACCATCTCCGCCGCGTGGGGATCGGCAAAGAAGTTGAACTCCGCCGCGGGCGTGTCGTTGCCTGCGCCCGCAGAGCCGCCCATCACCAGCACCGAGTGGATCAGCTTCGGCATATCCGGGTGCTTGGTAAAGGCGATGGCCACGTTCGTCAGCGGGCCCGTGGCGATGAGCCGCAGCTGGCCGGGGTGCGCCAGCGCGCAGGCGTACATCGCGTCCCACGCGGGCTCGTCGCGCACGACGGCGTCCTCGGGGATCGGCAGCTCCACGTCGCCCAGCCCGTTCTCGCCGTGGACGTGCGCGGCGGTCTTCAGCGGTTTGAGCAGCGGGTGCTCCGCCCCGCGATACACCGGGTAGTGCGCGCCCATCAGGCTGTTCAGGCGGTGGGTGTTCCAATAGGCGTTGTCCTGGATCGTGTTGCCGCAGACGGTGGAGATGCCTTTAAGGTCGAGCTCGGGCAGCGCGTGCGCCAGCATGATCGCCACGGCGTCGTCGGTGCCGGTGTCGCAGTCCATCCAGATCGGGATCCTGTTCATGCGGACACCTCCCTGTAGCGGTCGATCAGCTCCACGAGCCGGTCTGCGAAGGCGTCGCGGTCCACGTCCATCAGGCAGGTGGCGTTCGGGGCTTTGCCCAGTATGCCGTTCCAGTCCGCGACGGTGGTCCCCTTACAGTAGTCGCCGAGCGTCTCCACCTGCACGTAGTAATCCTTCATCGTGAAAAGCTCGGGGTGGATCAGCGCCATCACCGCGCACGGGTCGTGCATCGGCGCGCCCTCGTAGCCCAGCGTGCGGTGGAACTTGTAGAAGAACTCCAGCCACTGCCACACCACGTCGCTCACGGCGCTGCCCTGCGCGCGGATGCGTTCGAAGTCCGCCGGGGTCACGAGCGCCTTCTCCGTCACGTCCAGCCCCGCCATCAATATCGGTATGCCGGACTCGAACACGATCTTCGCCGCCTCGGGATCCACGAGTATGTTGAACTCTGCCGCGGGCGTCCAGTTGCCGTGTGCCAGGCCGCCGCCCATCAGGCTGATGCGCTCGATGCGCTGTTTCAGCTCCGGGTGCGCCATCAACAGCGCCGCGACGTTCGTCAGCGGGCCGGTGGGCACGATGGTCACCTTGCGATCACACGCGCGGATCACGCGCGCCATCAGCTCCACCGCGCCGACGGGCTCCGCCTCGAACGCGGGCTCCGGCAGCGGCGGACCGTCCAGGCCCGACTCGCCGTGCACGCTCGGCGCGTTCATGGGCTCGGTCAGAAGCGGCTTCGGGCAGCCCTTCGCCACGGGCGCTTTCAGGCCGATCAGCGCGCAGACGCGCAGCGCGTTGTAGGTGGTCTTTTCGATCGTCTGGTTGCCGGCGCACGTGGTCACGGCGAGGATGTCCAAGCGGCTGCTGGCGTGCGCGATGGTCCAGGCGATGGCGTCGTCATGCCCCGGGTCGCCGTCGAGTATGACGGGAATCTTCATCTCTTGCGCCATGTCACGCCTCCTGCTTCCCGGCCGTCTTCATCAGCGCCGCGGCGGAGTGCTGCTTTTTGACGCGGTTGTTGCGCACGACGGCGAACACCACCAGGCCGATGATCGTCACGGCGTATGGGATCGGCGAGGCGAGGTTCGAGTCCAGGCCGACGGCGGAGAACTTGATGCCCAGCGCCTGCGCGAAGCCGAACACGACAGCGGACAGCATGCCGCCGAGGCATTCGCCGCCGCCCATCGCCTGCGCGGCCAGCGCGATGAAGCCGCGTCCGGACACCATGTCCTGCGACCAGCCCTGCGCGTAGGCCATCGACATGAACGCGCCGCCGAAGCCGCTCATCAGGCCGGAGAACGCCATCGCGATGTACTTGATCTTCTGCACCGACACGCCGACGGACGACGCCGCGTCCGGGTTCTCGCCCACCGAGCGGATGTTCAGGCCCAGCGAGGTCTTGTAGAGCATGATGGACGTGAGCAGGCAGAACAGGAAGGCGAGGTACGTGAGCAGGTTGTGCCCGGAGAGCACCGCGCCGAGGAACGGTATCTTGTCGATCAGCGGGATCTTGATGTCGGGGATGCAGAGCGACTTGGTGATCAGGCCGGTCGTGGAGGCCATCGCCTTGCCCTCGGTCAGGTTCGTGATCACCTTGCAGAGGAACAGCGTGCCGCCCGAGCCCATCATGTTGATGGCGATGCCGACCAGTATGATGTCCGTCTTGAGCCGGAAGGCGAAAAAGCCCATCACCAGCGACATCAGCACGCCCGTGGCCAGCGCGGCCAGGAAGCCCCAGAACCAGCTGCCGGCGTAGTAGCTGACCAGCGAGCCGGACAGCGCCGAGAACATCATCAGGCCCTCCAGGCCGATGTTGGCAAAGCCTGCCTTCTCCACCACGATGGCGGCCAGCGTGGCAAATATGATCGGCGCGGAAATGCGGATGATGGAGAAGAAGAACTCCGGCGTGGCCAGTATTTTCAGGAAATTAAGCATTGGTGACGCCCTCCTTCCGCGCTTTTGCGAGCTTGATCTCCTCCTCGGCGGACTTCACCACCAGCTTCTGCCGGTAGCCCGACAGGAACTGTTCCGCCGCGAAGAACAGGAAGATGACGCCCTGCACGATGTCTATCAGCTGCGCGGGCACCTTCGCGTAGGTCGCCATCAAGTCGCAGCCCTTGGACAGGTAGGCCATGAAGAACGCCGCGAACGGCACCATGTAGGGGTTGTTGCCCGCCAGGATCGCGATGGTGATGCCTGTCCAGCCGTAGCCAGGCAGCGCGCTCCAGGAGAAGCTGGTGTAGCGGCCGAGCATCTCGATGCCGCCGCCCGCGCCCGCCAGGAAGCCGCCCAGCACCTGCGAGAGCACGATGATCATGCCGACCTTCATGCCGGAATACTTGGCGAAATCCTGGTTGATGCCGATCATGCGGATGGCGTAGCCCCAGCGCGAGCGGTACATGAACAGCCCGCAGAGGATCACCGCGACGATGGCGATCACGAAGCCCCACGATAGCTTCGCGCCGCTGAACACCGCGTTGTCGACGATCGGCGCGATGGCCGACGTCTCCTTGAATGGATAGGACATGATCTGTCCGCGCGTCTTGTCGGCCAGGTACGTGTTCATCAGGAATTTGATCACGTACATGATGATGTAGTTCAGCATCAGCGAACACACCATCTCGCTGACGTTCAGCTTCGTCTTGAGCAGCGCCGGCAGCAGCATCGTCACCGCCACCGCGATGCCGCCCAGCAGCACCGCGGCCACCGGGTGCAGCCAAGCGGGCAGGGGCAGGTAGATGGCCGCCATCGCCGACACGAACGCGCCCAGCATGATGCCGCCCTCCGCGCCCAGGTTGAACTGGTTGGCGGAGAACATGATGCACACCGACAGGCCCGTGAACGTGGTCGGGATCATCGCGGCCAGTATGTCGGCCAGGCGCTTGGCCTCGAAGGCGGTGCCGTTCTTCTTGCTGAACCGGAACACCGGGCCCGCCAACATCTGCTTGAGCGCCTCGCGCGTGGCGTCCAGCTTCTCGGCGAAGGTCGCTCCGGCGGAGCTGATGAAGATGAGGATCGTCGCGACCAGCAGCGCGATGAGTATCGCGACGAGGCTGCGGATGATCGTAAACCGCAGCTGGCGTTTCTTAGTCATGGCAAACCCTCCTAACTTCCGCGTCGCTCTGCTGCTTGAGGCCCAGCATGTACTCGCCCATGATCTCGTCCGTCAGGCCGGACGTGTCGTCGAAGTACGCGGCGATGCGGCCGTTGTGCATCACAATCAGGCTGTCGGACAGTTCCATGACCTCGTTCAGGTCCGCGGACACCAGCAGCACCGCGATGCCCGATCGCGACAGCTCCACCAGCTTCTTGCGGATGAACTCCGTCGCGCCGACGTCGATGCCGCGCGTGGGCTGGTCGGCGAGGATCAGCGCCGGATTGTTGGAGAACTCGCGCGCCACGACCACCTTCTGGATGTTGCCGCCCGAGAGCATGCCCACGTGCTGGCTGCGGGACTTACACAGCACCGTGAACTCCCTGATCAGCCGGTCGGACTCCTCGTGGATGGCCTTCATGTTGAACAGCGGGCCGTTGTTCAGGCGCTTGTCGCTGGCGCGGTCGGAGATGACGTTCTCCTCGATGGACGCGCCCGCGGCGATGCCGTAGAGCATGCGGTCCTCCGGGACGAGCGAAACGCCCAACTCGCGGATCTTCTGCTGCGGCAGGCCCAGTATGCTGGTGCCGTTCACGGTGGCCGCGCCGGAGTTGGGCACGTTGAAGTTGAACAGCATGTCCACAAGCTCCTTCTGGCCGTTGCCCTCGACGCCCGCGATGCCTAATATCTCGCCCTTGCGCACGTCGAAGGACACCTTGTCCAGCATCTTCTTGCCCCACTCGTTCACGTACTCCAGATCGCGCACGCGCAGCACGGTGTCGCCCGGGACGGCTCTGTCCTTCTGCACGCTGAGCACCACGTCGCGACCCACCATCAGGCGGGAAATCTGCTCCTTGGTCACTTCGCGCGTGTTGTACACGCCCATGCTGCGGCCGTTGCGCATGATGGTCAGCCGGTCGGTGATCTCCATGATCTCGTTGAGCTTGTGGGAGATGAATACGATCGTGTAGCCCTCGTCCTTGAGGTGCTTCAGCTCCACGAACAGCTCCGCGGTCTCCTGCGAGGTCAGCACGGCGGTGGGCTCGTCCATGATCAGGATCTTCGCCCCGCGCACCAGCGCCTTCAGTATCTCCACCTTCTGCTTCATGCCGACCGGGATGTCCATCACCTTGGCCTCAGGTTCGACATGTAGGTTGAACTTTTCGGAGTACTGGCGCGTGATCTCGATGGCCTTGGCGCGGTCGATGAACAGGCCCGACTTCTTTGGCACCATGCCCAGCACCATGTTTTCCGCCACGGACAGGCTCGGCACCAGCATGAAGTGCTGGTGGACCATGCCGATGCCGTGGGCGATGGCCACGGAGGGCGAAGTGAGCTCCAGCTTTTCGCCGTTTACGATGATCTCGCCGCTGGTGGGCTGCTCCAGGCCGAAGAGCATCTTCATCAGCGTGCTCTTGCCCGCGCCGTTCTCCCCCATCAGCGCGTGGATCTCGCCCTTGCGCAGGTTGAAATCGACCCCCTGGTTCGCCGCGACGCCGTTGGGGTAGACCTTGGTGATGGACTTCATCTGGACGACAAACGTCTCGTTGGCGACGGCGTTTCCGTCTGGCATGGCATTTCCCTCCTCCTGTGTGCGTGTGAGCGCAGCCTCATAAGCAGGGGAGGAAGCTCCAAGGAGCCTCCTCCCCTTCCGGGCGGGTTGGCGTATTGTCCGTTACGGACGGACGGCCTCGCGCAGCGCGGTCACGTCGGCGGCGTTCTCGCCGATGGCGGTATCCACGACGATGTCGCCGGCCAGCACGGCCTCCTGAGCCGCAGTCACGGCGGCCTTGGTGTCGTCGGAGGCGTACTTGTCAAAGTTCTTGTCGGTCACGATGCCCACGCCGCCTTCGGCCAGGCCCAGCGTCACCTCGCTGCCCCAGTACTCGTTGCCGGCGTCCAGCTCGTCGAACACCCAGATCAGCGAATTGCCGATGTTCTTCAGGCCGGAGGTCAGCGTCAGGGCCGCCAGGTCAGGGCTCAGCGTCAGCTCCTGGTCGGAGTCCACGCCGATGAACCAGGCCTTGCCGGTCTCCAGAGCGGCCTCGGCCGCGCCGTTGCCGGCGTTGCCCGCGACGCCCCAGATGATGTCGCACTTGTTGTCGTTGATCATGGACAGGCCGTACTCCTTGGCGATGGCGGTGTCCACGTAGTCATTGGTGTAGCGGGTGTCGATCTTGATGTCGGGGTTCACAGACTGCGCGCCCTCGATGAAGCCGATCAGGAAGTCGTTGATGACGGGAGAATCCACGCCGCCGACGAAGCCGACCACGGCGTCCTCGTTGATGTTCTCCAGGGCGGTGTCGGTGGTCATGGAGGCCGCGAACACGCCGATCAGGTAGCCCATGTCGTTCTGACGATAGGTCAGGTTCAGCACGTTGTCGTTCTCGCCGACATAGGTGTTGTCGTCGAAGATGACGTACTTCTGCTCCGGATACTCGGTGGCGACTTCCTTCAGGTAGTCGGGCATCTGGTAGGTGCCGCAGATGATCACGTCGTATTCCTCGGAAGCGGACACGTCGTACAGCGTGGACAGCCAGGTGGGCTGGTCCTCGTCGGTGCCGCCCATCTCGATGGTCGTGCACTCGATGCGGCCGGCCTCCTCCAGCGCGGTCAGGCCCGCGGCGGCGGAGTCAAAGAAGGACTTGTCGCCCAGGTTGCCGTTGACCAGGTAGGCCACGGTGTACACGTCGCCCTCGGCGCAGGCCGCGGCGGCGGCCAGCGTCATCAACATCGCGACAGCCAGGATCAGCGCAAAGAATTTCCTCATGATGTTTGCCTCCTTGTGTTTGTTTGGCGCGGGAAATGTACCCGCAGTTCATTTATATTTTACAACATACTTACATTTATGTCAACACCGTTTTGTCGCCCGTTCGCCGCTTGGACCGCCCGCGGCGCTTTTTTCGGCCAATCCATTGACACGGGGCCGCGTTGTGTGTATATAATGAATGGGAGTGCGATGATCCCATGCGTCAACACGTTTTTTCACGACACGAAAGGCAGGAGGCAGGATACATGAACTATGAAAGCATCAGCCTGGGCGCGCTGTTGAGCGACCCCCGCATCGCGCCGATCGCATCGGACGCCATCCGCGGACGCGACCTGAGCGCGGAGCCGGTCTGGGACATGACGCCGGCCCGGCTCAAGAGCGAGGGCCTCTTCTCCGGCGACATCGCCTGCGGCTTCGAGCGCCTGTACCGGGCCGCCGACGCGGGCGACTGGTACTTCCCGCTCTACGACGACGAGGCGTGCGCGCAGGACCCGGCGCGCAGGGGCGTGAACATCGTCTGGCTTCCCTCCGACGACCCCGCCGCGGACGATCGGCCCTTCATCCTTCTGGTTCCCGGCGGCGGCTTCGTGAACGTCTGGAACCTGACGGAGGGCTGGCCCATCGCCGCGCAGTACAACCGCCTCGGCTACCACGTGTTCATACTCACCTACCGGGTCGAGGGCGAGGAAAAGCTGATCGACAAGTGCCTGGAGGACTTTGCCGCCGCGCTGCGCCTCATCCAAAAAAACGAGGCGCGCTTCCACGTGCGCGCCGACCGGTACATCACCTGCGGGTTTTCCGCCGGCGGCTACCTGATCTGCCTGTGGAACACGCGCCTGGGCTACCTGGCCCACGGCCTGCCGAAGCCGAAGGCCTCCTTCCCCGTCTACCCCGTCACGACCCTGCGCGAGCAGATCCGCTACCTCTCCTCCGACCTCGAGGAGTCGATCCGGCTCTACGGCTGCTCCATCGAGGAGGCGGCAAAGACGGAATACGAGATCCCCGACCACGTGGAGTGCTTTCCGGCCTGCGCCATCTTCGTGGCCGCCGGGGACGACCTGGTGAACCCAGAGAACTCGAAGCTGCTGGCCACGTCGCTCGAAAAGGAGGGCATTCCCTGCCGCCTCGAGGTCGGCCCCACCGGGAACCACGGCTTCGCGGACGGCTCGGGGATGTGCATGGCCGGATGGACGGAGCGCGCCGTAAGATGGTACGAGGGGTTTGGAGAGTGATTTTCTTTTCTTACACGCCCCTGACCGGCAATACGACCTCCGCTTCCCCGACGCCCTCGGCCGTCACGCGCAGGCGCGCCTCGCCCGCACTGACTCCCGCCCGGAGCACCGCCAGCGCCGTGCCGCGATAGCTGGTGAACGCCCCGCGGGTGTAGTTTTCATCGGTGATCGGGTTGCCCGAGCCGAAGCCCAGCAGCGTCGCCGCGCCGCTGACCTCGGCCCTCAGGGGAACCTTGGCATCCGGGACCACGTTCCCGTCGGCGTCCACGAGCTCCGCGCGCACGTAAGCCAGCGAAGCGCCGACGCCCGCGAGTCTGTCCGTCTCGGGAACCAGCCGGATCTGCGCAACTTCTCCCGTCGTGCAAAGCTGCGAACGGGATACCTCCGCGCCGCCGCGATAGCCCACGGCCTCCAGCGTGCCGGGGGCGTATTTTATGTGGAACAGGAACGTCAGCGGCATGTCGTGAACCGTCGCCTCCCCGGCGCGCAGGCGGCCGACGCACGCGCCGTTCAGGGTAAGCGCCACCTCCTCCGCCGCGCTGAACACCAGCACGTCCACGGATTTTCCGTCGCTGTTTTTCCAGTTCCAGTTGGCCTGTACGCCCGGGAAGCCCCACGGCGTCAGCACCTCCACCTTGCCGAAATCGGCCGGATCGTAGCTGAACACGGCGGTCTCGTCGCTGCCCCACACGATGCGCCGGTAGACGCCCTGCGGCATCAGCGCGCCGGTGATGTCGAAGTCCGCGTCGTTGGCCAATCGCCACGGGAACGGCGAGCCGCTGGCCCACGGGCTCGCGGCGATCGCCATGCCAGGGTCGCCCGGCGCGAGGAACGTGGAGCGGCCGATGCCCGCCTCGCCGATGTAGTCCCACGCCGTCCACGTGAACTCGCCGATCACCCACGGCGTGCGCTCGATCATCGGCCAGTGCCGCCCGACCTGCACCGGGAAGTTCTCCGAGCCCAGGATCACCCGCTCGGGGAATCGCGCGTGGTCCTGGGCGTACTTGTCCTCCAGATAGTTGTAGCCGACGACGTCCAGGGGGCTGGCGTAGGCCTCGGTGTAGTCCTCCCACAGCATGTCCTGCGCGCCGCCGAGGTCCGCGTTCTGCAGTTCGCCCTCCCGGCCCTTTTTAAGCTGCGCGCGCATCAATTTGTCGTCCAGGCCGTTCCAGAACGAGCAGATGCCGTTGGACACGGGGCGGCTCGGGTCCAACGCGCGGATGGCGTCGGCCAGCCGCGACGCCCACACGTAGCCATCGTTCAGGCCCGCACGCTCGGCGATCTCGTTGCCGGTGGACCAGAGGAGCACGCACGGATGGCAGCGGTCGCGGCGCACGAACGCGGCCAGGTCCTTTTGCCAGTCGGACTCAAAGAACTGGTTGTAGTCGCCGGGCTGCTTGCCCATGCCCCAGGCGTCGAACGCCTCGTCGAACACGTACATGCCCAGCCGGTCGCACGCCTCGATCAGCGCGGCGGAGGGCGGGTTGTGGGTCGTGCGGATGGCGTTGAAGCCGACTTCCTTCAGCTTTTTCACCTTGCGCGCCTCGGCGTCGTACAGGCTCACCGCGCCGATGACGCCGTTGTCGTGGTGCAGGCAGCCGCCGCGCAGCTTGACGACCTTCCCGTTGACGCGAAGGCCGTGCTTCACGTCCGCCTCGACGGTGCGGATGCCGAACAGCGCGCTCTCCTCGTCGACGGTCGGGTTTTCTGCGGGAATCATGCGGGTCTTGTAGGTGGCCGCGTCCTTTGCCCGCACGACGAGCCGGTAGAGGTTCGGCGCCTCGGCGCTCCAGAACCTCGGCGCGTCCACGGTCAGCGTCGCGCGGGCCGTCGCCACGCCCATCGGCGGCACCTGTATGAGCGCCTTCGCCGCGCGGACGGCGTCGCCGCTCACATCGTCCAACAGCGTAAACGCCACTTCGGCGAGGCGGTTTTCGGCGTAATCGTTGCTGATCTCGGCGGACACCTGCAGATAGG
>CADAQZ010000002.1:102155-181598 GCA_902790175.1 uncultured Eubacteriales bacterium
AGCTTCGGCATGTGCGCGAGCGTCACGCCCCGGAACAGCCCCGCGCCGGAGTACCAGCGCGAATTTGGCTGCATGCTGGGGTTGACGGTGATGACGACGCAATTCATCTCGCCCGGATAGACCAGCTGCGTGATGTCCGCCTCGAAGGGCGCGTAGCCGTAGTGCTGAAGCGCGGCCTTCGCGCCGTTGACATCGATCGTGGCGTTCATCATCGCGCCGTCCAGCCGCAGCGCCACGCGCTCGCCCGCCCATTCGGCGGGGATCTCGATCTGCTTCCAGTAGTGCGCGACGCCCGCGTCGTAGTAGCCGCTGGACGACCTGGGTGTCGCGTCGGCGCGCACGTCGCCCTCGATCATGTAGTCGTGCGGCAGGTCCACGAGGCGCTCGTCCAGCGTCCCCAGCACCCGCGCGGGTCCGTCGACGAGCCCGTATCCAAAGTGCCATTCCCGGTTGATATTGATGCTTCGCATAATGCCTCTCCTTCGCATGTGGATTGCTCGCCTATATAGTTTTCCGCGGGTGCGGCTTTTTCCTTCTTTTTCTTCGTTTAATAGCGTATTTTCTTCAAATACGACGCGCGTTGCGCCCCCTCCCCTGCCACCCGTCTTTCAACGCTGTTCACAGAAATTTCTCAATTTGAAACCGGTTTTCATATTGACATTTCACGACACCGTGCTAAAATGAATGGGAATCGTGGGAAAGGGGGAAGCGAACCGTGTTCAAGCGCAGACGAGTGCTTGCCGTTTTGATTTGCGCCTTCGTGGCGCTGTCGATGCTCGCGTCCTCCGCCTGCATCGCACATGAGGCGATCCATCCCCACGCCTGCACCGGCGAGGGTTGCCCCGTCTGCCAGTTCATCGCGCACCTCGAGCAGGTCCGCCGGGTCTTCGGCGCGGCCCTGCTGGCGCTGTTGCTGGTCTGCATCTCTTTGGCCGCGGGCCGCACCTGGCGTGCCGCCCCGGCGATGGCCGTGCCCGCGCTCGCCACGCCCGTCGGCAGGAAGATCCGTCTGAACAGTTAAATCACATTGATTCGCAAGGGTGAACGCGCCCCCGCGCCGTTTTTGCGTCGCGGATGGGCTCGCGTTTGTTTGCCCTTGCCATTTTATGCCCTTTTTGACGACACATCTATCGAATCATTTGGAGGTTCCTATCATGAAAAAGACTGTTGCTTGCATGCTCATATTTGTCATGCTGTTTGGTTTTGCGTTTTCCGGCGCTTCCTGCGCCGAGGGGAAGAAGCTGAGCGTCGTGACCACCATCTTCCCGATCTACGACTGGGTGCGCGAGATCGCTGGGGATAGCGACGTCGAGATCACGATGCTGCTGGACACCGGCGTGGACCTGCACAGCTACCAGTCCACCGCTCAGGACATCCTGAAGATCGCGTCCTGCGACGTATTCGTGTACGTGGGCGGCGAGTCCGACGATTGGGTCGAGGGCGCGCTGGCCGGAGCGCCGAATCCGGACCGGGTGGTCGTCAACCTGCTCGAAGCGCTGGGAGACGACATCGTGGCCGAAGAGCTCGTCGAGGGCATGGAGGCCGAAGAGGAAGAGGGCGAGAACGAGGAGGCCGTCGAGTACGACGAGCACGTCTGGCTGTCGCTGCGCAACGCGCAAAAGCTGGTCAAGGCGCTGGCGGACGCGCTGTCCGAGGCTGACCCCGACCGCGCCGAAGCCTACGCGGCCAATGCCGACGCCTACATCGAAAAGCTCGCAGCGCTGGACGCCGAATACGCCGCCGCCCGCGAAGGCGCCGACTTTGACACGATCCTGTTCGGCGACCGCTTCCCCTTCCGCTACCTGGCGGACGACTACGACCTCGACTACTACGCCGCCTTCGCCGGCTGCTCCGCCGAGAGCGAGGCCAGCTTTGAGACCATCGTGTTCCTCGCGGGCAAGGTGGACGAGTTGGGGCTCACCACCGTACTGACCATCGAGGGAACCGACCACCGCATCGCCGAGACCATCGTGGAAAACACCCAGGCGAAGGACGCAAAGGTGCTGTCGCTGGATTCGATGCAGTCCGTCACCGCCGGGGACGTGCAAAGCGGCGCAACCTACCTGGGCGCGATGGAGGGCAACCTCGACACATTGAAGCAGGCGCTGTCGAAATAATCGGCGCGCCCGTTCCCGAAGGAAGGTTTGGCTATGCTATCGCAGTATATGCAGTTTCCGTTCGTGCGCTACGCGCTGGTGGTGGGCACGCTGATCGCGCTGTGCTCGTCGCTGCTGGGCGTGACACTGGTATTGAAGCGCTTCTCGTTCATCGGCGACGGCCTGTCGCACGTGGCGTTCGGCGCGATGGCCGTCGCGGGCGTATTGCACATCATGGACGACATGCTGTTCGTGATGCCGGTGACGATCGTCTGCGCGGTGCTGCTGCTGCGCACGGGGAAGAACGCGAAAGTGAAGGGCGACGCCGCGGTGGCGATGATCTCCGTAGGCGCGCTGGCGGTGGGCTATCTGCTGCTCAACCTGTTCTCCACCTCGTCGAACCTCTCCGGCGACGTGTGTTCCACGCTGTTCGGCTCCACGTCGATCCTGACGCTGACGAAGGCAGAGGTGTGGCTGTGCGCGGTGCTGTCGCTGGTCGTGGTGGCGCTGTTTATCCTCCTTTACAACCGGATATTCGCCATCACCTTCGACGAGGACTTCTGCCGCGCCGTCGGCACGCGCGTGGACGCCTACAACCTGCTGATCGCGGTGGTGATCGCCGTGATCATCGTGCTGGCGATGAACCTGGTGGGGTCGCTGTTGATCTCGGCGCTGATCATCTTCCCGGCGCTGTCGGCCATGCGGCTGTTCAAGAGCTTCCGGGGCGTGACGATCTGCTCCGCCGCGGTGTCGGTCGTCTGCGCACTGGCGGGCATGCTCATCTCCATCGTGGGCGGCACGCCGGTGGGCTCCACCATCGTGGCGGTGGACATCGCCGTGTTCTTCGCGTTCGCGCTGATTGAAAAACTGAAGGGATAGGAGGCGTATTTATGAAACGCATACTGCTGATCGCGCTTTTGTGCCTGTCGCTATTGCCAATGGGCGTTCGCGCGGAGGAGACGCCCATCGACCTCGACCTGACCGCCGTCAGCGGCACGATACTCTATTCGCAGGTGTACAACATGATCATGGACCCGGACAGCTACACAGGGCTGCGGGTCAAGCTGCGCGGCAATTTCAGCTACTTTAAGGACCCGGACACAGGCGCGGAGTACTTCGCCGCCGTCATCGCCGACGCGACGGCCTGCTGCGCCCAGGGCATCGAGTTCGTCTGGGCGGGCGAGCACGTCTATCCGCAGGACTATCCCACGCCGGAAACAATGATCACCGTGACGGGCACGTTCGGCACCTATATCGAGAACGGCTACATGTACATCCAGCTGAGCAACGCCGAGCTTGAATGGGATTAGATCGGCTGTATATCATGCCTCCTGGAGCGTCAGGTTTTTGAGCCAGCGCTCCTTCTTCAGCCAGAAGTGGAAGATCACCAGCTTGACCACGTCGATCAGCTTGACGCCGCAGTACATCGCCACGGGACCGACGTCGGTACAGAGCGCCAGCAGGAACACCATCGGGGTCATCACGAAGATCGTGAGCCCCGCGTCGGTGTACGCGCCCATCTTCGTATCGCCGCCCGCGCGGGCGACGGCCTGCTGCGTGTTCATGTACACCCACGCGGGCATCAGCAGCGACATCATCGTCACCATGCTGCGGCAGATGGCGATGGCGCTGTCGCTGAGGCGGCCGAACACGATCGGAACGATCAGCGTCGTGGTCAGGCCGAAGAGCGTCATCATCACGCCGAACACCGCCGAGCCCGACAGCAGCCACGTCTTTTCGCGCCGCGCCTTCTCCAGGTCCCCTTCGCCCAGCGTCTTTCCCAAAATCACGCCCGTGGCAGAGTAGACGCCGCCGAAGGCCACGAAGTAGAGGTTGGCGATGGCAAAGCTGGAGGCCATGCCCGAGACGACGTCCGCGCCGCCCCGGCCGTTGTAGAGCGCCGTGGTCACGGTCTCGGAAAGCACCCACACCATCTCGCAGAACAGCACGAGCGCGCCCTTTTTGAGGATCTCGCGAAACAGCCTGCCGTCGATCTTCGGCATCTCCGCAAGCGGCACGGCGAAATCCGGCTTGCTGCGCACGTACACGACGACGAACAGCATGAGCTCCACCAGCCGCGCGATCACCGTCGCCAGCGCCGCGCCGCGCACGCCCAATTTGGGGAAGCCGAGGTTGCCGTAGATCAGCAGCCAGTTGAACAGCGTGTTGGTCAGCGTGGCGACGACCGTCACCACCAGCGGCGTCTTCACCTTGCCCATGTCGCGCAGCGAGCTCGCGACGCACATCGAGATCGTCATCGGCAAGCCGATCCAGAACATGATGCGGATGTACTGCACAGCCTCGTCCAGGATGCGGTCGGCCTGAGTGTTGCCGATCAGCATCAGCGACAGCACCTGTCTCGGGAACACGATGCAGACGAGGAAGTACGGCACGAACGCGGCCAGGCCCATCGCCAGCTTGAAGCGAAACGCCTGCCGCATCCCCTCCGGGTCCTTCGCGCCGAAGAACTGCGTCATGAAGATGCCGCCGGACATGCAGATGGCGTTCAAAAACACCATGAACACAAACAGCACCTGCCCGGCGACGTTCACGCCCGACATGCACACGTCTCCCAGCCCCGACACCATGAAGTTGTCGATGAGCGAGACCATGCTCTGGATCAGCTGCTGCAGCATGATCGGCACCGCGATGGCCAGCGCGCTTTTGTAGAATTGTCCGGGGCCGAACAGGCCCCGCCTTTCGATCGTCATTTTTCTTTCCTCAGCGTTTTGTCAAACAGTTTATTTGCAGCCGTCGCACAGCAACATGACGGAGGCGCGATAGATCAGATAGAGCCCCGCGCTTAAGAGCACCGCGCCGACGATGTCCGTCAGCCAGTGCACGCCGGACACCAGCCTGCCGATCACCATGAACGCGGCAAACAGCGCAGCGAAGGCCGCGGCGGCGGTCTTTACGGAGGCGCTGCGCGCGCGCCGGTTCGCCTGGAACACGAGCGTCGGCATCACGCTCAGCACCAGCAGCGTCGTCGAGGAGGGATAGGACGCCTCCATCGCGCCGTCGATCGGGATCGGCCGGTAGTTGATCGGGATCATCTCGAAGATCAGGTAGCCGAAGATCACGAGGATGTAGTATCCGCCCAGCAGGATGATGTCCAGATCGACCTTCTTGAGGCTGCGGCGCTTGATCCACTGACAGAGCCCCAGCGCGCCGAAGCAGATGCAGATGAACACCGGCACAAGGCCCAGCCAGTCCGTGATGGTGTAGAGGCCCATGTGCACGCCCGTCAGCTTGCGAAACCACGTATTCAGCGCGGCAAAGCCGATGTCGGTGCCGTTCTGCCCCACCGGCTTGACGTCCACGCACAGGATCAGGACGGTCCACAGTATAAACGCGATTATCAGCAGGATGCCCGCTGTCAATATCTTTTTTCCGTTCGTCTTCATTGTAGTTTCCTCTCTTTCAATCGATCCTTCCCGTTTTGATCAGCCTCTGCACTTCCTCCAGCCGCGGCGGGTTCAGCGGCAGCGGGAAGCGGGAGATGGCGACGGCGGAGCACGCACTTGCGAAGCGCACCATGTCGTCGTCGCTCATGCCGTGCAATAGCGCGTACACGCACCCGGCCTTGAACGTGTCGCCCGCGCCCAGCGTGCTCTTGACCTCGACGGCAAAGGACTTCATCCTCTGGATGGGCCCGCCCTTGCGGGCATAGAGCATCTCGCCGCCACCCTGCGTGAGGATCGTCAGGCCGTCCGTCTCCTCCTTCAACAGCGCCACCACGGTCTCGGGAGCCATGCCCGCGTAGACCTCGTCGCTGCACTCGTGGGAGACGACGTTCACGGCAGCGCCATGGTGCAGGGGCGAGTCGTGCGGGCAGTCGATGGTGACGTAGGGGATGCCGTGGCGGGTGCAGAATTCGGCCGCCAGCAGCGATTCGTCCCCAAAGTAAGGGTCGACCGCCGCGACCTTGCAGCCGGCGATGTCTTCCTCCCGCGGCACGCTCCACCAGCGCCTGCCCGTGGCGAACAGCGTCTGGAAGCGGCCCATCGGCGAGCGCACGAGCCCGGCGATCACCACGTAGTCCATCACGCCGGGGTCGTCGTCCACGAAGCGCAGCGGCGACAGGTCCACGTTTTTGTCCGCGTAGAACGCCCGGAGCATCGGCCCGACCTGCGTGCCGATCCAGGTGCCGTCCATGCGCACCGAAGTGCCCAGCGCGTCGAGCACCGTCGCCGCCGTGCCGGTCTCGCCGCCGGGCAGGAAGTACTGCTGACTGATCTCCGAATACTCGTCCGGTCTCAAAAAGCCGTCCCGCAGCAGGAACGAGTGCGTGCCCAGCACCTGGCCGAACAGGTAGACCTCGCAATTCTTTTTCATCCTTTTATCCTCCGAATCCGTGTCAATTCTCCTCCAGGATCCGCAGCCCCTCCAGGCGATCCTGGCCGAGTATCTCCTGTGTTTTTTCAAAGTCGAACCGCTCATGCAGGCGGTCCTGGACCGCCAGAAACGCCTTCTTGCCGTGTTTTTGGATGTACAGGGAGTGTGCCTTGGCCGCGGCCGCTCCGTCGTTCGTGGGGACGTAGAAGCCCACATCGCAGGTCTCCAGGCTCTCGCAATCCCAGCAGCCGTCGATCCCCTTCTCCCGGCAGCACTTCGCGTTGGGACAGACGCCGTCCGGCGAGCAGGTCGCGAACGAGCAGGCGTTGTAGGCCGTCCGGCAGCCGCCGCACCACTCGCCGAGGAAGCAGTGGTTGCACGACAGGCCGCAGTACGCGACGGGGTCGGCGCCCTTCCTCGCCAGCTTGCAGAGCCGGTTCTTGATGCGGCACATCGCCTCGATGTGCATGATCCAGTGCCGGGAGAACGGCATCAGGATCAGGCCCTTCACGTCCTTGCCGCACCAGTAATCGATCAGCCACCGCGCGCGCTCGTCGTCGCTGACGCAGCCCGTCGCGCGCAGCTTTTCGCGCACGTCGTCGCCAAACTTTCGCTTCAGGTCCGGATACGCGAGGCGATTCAAGATCCGGTTGGTGGACTGCATCACTTCCCGCGCGTACAGGATCAGCTGTCGATGGTCCAGCTGCCTGGAGAAGTCGGCGATCGCCTCCCCGGCCAGCTCGTTGCCCGTCGTGATGATCGGCGCGCGGACCGCATCGCAAAAGCCGTTCTCGAAGAACACTTGGCGATCCCCGGCGATCATCTCGTGCGCGACGATGTCCTCGATCCTGAAGATGTGCCAGACGGAGTAGTCCAGCGTCTTGCTGTGCAGGCCGTCTGCACTGGCAAACGGCATCTGCCAGAACGCCTCCGCGGGGTAGTTTGCGGCGATCTGTTCGACCTGACCGAACAGCTCGCCCCTAAATTCGATGAGCTTCTCGATGCCCGAGGCAAAGGTCGCCCCCTTGGACAGCAGCGCCTGTATCTCCTTGTTCTTCTCCGACCATTCCCTGTTCATGGCGTTCCCTCCGCACCTCAGTGGTCCCGTTTGTTTCGCCTGTTCCTTCAGTCGTCCGTCAATTGCCTTTCTTGACCGCCAGGCAGTAGCCGACGCCCTCGGGGGCGCGCATCGCATGCGCCGGTTCTTCGCGGTTGTAGGCCGCGAAGAACGCATCGGTCGCCTCGTTGGCGTCCATGTGCTCGTAGATCAAAAAGCCCGCGTCCGCGAGCAGCGCCTCCATCTCATCGTAGGCGTACTTCGCCTTCATGGCCTCCCCCGCCGCGGCGGCGAGCTCGCGGTTGCGCCGAGCCTCGGCTCCGCCTTCCGCCATCGGATAGTCGAAGCAGACGGACGAGCCCTCGGGGCAGATCGACGCGATCCCTTCAATAAGGCGCTTGAAATCGCCCTTTGAGAGATAATAGCTGATGCCGAGCAGGCTCGCGAAGGACGCTTCGCCCGGGTCGAAGCCTGCGCGGATCAGCCTGTCCTTCCATTCGGGTCCAGACAGGTTGCAGCCGATGGCTTCCACGCGGCAGGCGGACTCCAGCCCGGCCCTATGGATGCGAGCCCAGCGGTCCGCGATCATCGCGGGCCTGTCGAGCTCGAATACCGCAAGCCGACTGTCCCGGTTGCGCAGCGGGAAGGTGTCGTAGCCAACGGCGTACAAAACGACCTGCCGACAGCCGATGCGCGCGGCGTTGTCGATCGCGCGCTCGCAGAAGGCGCTCCTGGCCAGCACCGATGGCGCAAGCTGATGGTCGACGACGTACCGCAGCGCCTCGTCCGGCGTGCCCTCGAAGCCCGGTGCGAAGTAGGCAATGCCGTCCGTCATGTTCTTCGAGATCGCGGAATATTCCTTATCCGATAGCAGCCTCTGGGCCAAATCGTCCGCAAAGACGTGCACGCGGCTGTTCTGGTAGTGATACGCCCGCGCGAAGGCGCTGACGAGCGCGGTCATGTTGTCCATGGTTCGACTTCCTTGTGGGATTTCGTAATATACGTTTCTGTCAGTTCCCGTTTTTCTCAGTGTCCTCGCTTTTTCTCCTTCTTCTTTTGCTGTTTCAGCTCGAATCGGCGTTGTTCTTCGGCTTCGCGCTCCGCCTTGCCTATCTTCTTGCGCTCGATCTTCATGGCCTCGCGCTGCATCTGCAAGGCCATCTGTGATTTTGTGCTGACCCCAGTATTCTGTATCTGTTTCGATGCTTCCCGCTGCCTGCGCTTGGGATTGTCCGCCTTTTTTCGCTCCTCGGCTTCTACGGCATCACTGAAGCGCAGGCTGTAGTATTCTCTCTGCAAATACTCGTGAACTTCGTAGTCCTTCGGCTCCGCCCCGAACGTCACCTTGCAGACCGACAGCCTGCCGTTTTCCACCCGTTCAAAGACGCCGATCCAGAAGGGCTCCTGAAAGAATACAGTCAGTGATATGGCATTGGAGTCCATCTCATTCTGCGCTTCCGTTCACATGCCGGATGTACTCCCCCGCGGGGATCATGGGCTTTTCCAGCCCGGCGATCGTTTCTTCGGACAGGGACAGCGCGGCGGCATATTCCTCCCCGGCCTTCTCAAAGCGCCCCAGCAGCGGTTCGGCCACGACCGCGGCTGCCGGCACGTTCATCAGAGGCGTCTCGGGCACGCAAACCATGTCGGGATCGCCGAAACAGGTCTTGCACATCTGCTTGAGCCCGTCGAAGTTGCCTTCCCAGTGGGGAAAGCCGCAGCCGCAGATGACCAGCGTATGGATGCGGGAGAAATCGACCAGCGCTTCATGGCGCACCGTGCCGTCCGCTTCCCGCACCATGTTCATCTTCACCAGCGGGATCGTGCGATCCAGCACGGCCTTCAAGTGCGAGGGCATGCCGTAGCAGTACAGCGGGAAGCTCCAGATGATCACGTCCGCGTTCCGGTACAGATCCAGGATCGCGTTCTGATCGTCGTCGATCACGCAGCGGCCGTTCCCGCGCGCCCAGCAGCCGAAGCAGCCCCGGCAGGGGGCGATCTGCCGATCGATGACGTTGACGATGTCGACCGCATGGCGGCCGTCGGCGTTCAGCCCCTTCAGAAACGCCTCTGTCAGGCGGAAGGTGTCGCTCTTTTTCTTGGGGCTGCCGTTGAGTACGAGTATCTTCATTTTGCATGTATCCTTTCCTTTGTCTGTTTCCAGTCTTCGTCGACGATCGCGTAGACGAACGTGTCCTTCCAGATCGGCGCGCCGTTCCGCCGTGTTCAGCGTTTGCAGAGAACCCGGCATCGGTCACTCAGTCTCATCACCGCTCCGAATCAAATGCCCTTCCTGAATCGCGGCGAACGTCGCGATCGCGCAGACGGCAGTCGCGGTATACCTCGGTTCGACAAGCGGCCATGTCAGCGGGAAAAGAAACAGCAAAGCGCCCGTAACCTTGTTCATGAGCGTGTGTACCGCCACGAACCTTTTTTGCGTGACAAATCCGGAGACGACGTTTACACTCTTGATCAGGGCGATCGCGCCGGTCCAGATGTACAGCCATACGGGTACATCCATGACCGGAAGCAGCTTGATCAGGCAGACGGCCACAAACGCGAAGTCCGCGGCCGTATCCAGCCTCGCGCCGAACCCGGTGGCGGAGTTTGTCCGCCTCGCCACCGCACCGTCAAGCACATCGGAGATCCCCGCGGTCAGGTACAATGCGTAAAACGGCGCGGAGAACGCCGGGAAGAACAGCAGCGCAAGGCTGACCAGAATTCTGAGCCCTGTAATGATGTTCGCCATGCTTCACACATCCGATCACAGCCAGCGGCTTTACCCTTTCTCCGTCGCCCCGTATGCCCTGATGAAGTGCCGGCTGAACGCTTCGATCTGTTTGAGGGCCTCGTCCGTCTTCTCCGGCTCGCGGTCGCACAGGTGGATCAGCGCGCTGATTGGCGCGGTGTAGGCGAAGGCCAACATCGCGGGGTCGTCGCGGCGCAACAGCCCCTTCTCCATCATCCCGGCGAAGATCGGTGTGAACATCTGCGCAAGGCCCGTCAGGAAATGCTTGGTCGCTAGGTCCCGCGCGCGTTCGTCGCGGAACTGCTCGATCGTCAGCACCTTGCGCGTCATCACGATCCGCTCGTCGCGCACCGTGACGTTCACCATACGCATCGTCATCTCCACCAGCCCCTCCGGCGAATCCGGCACGGGCGGCAGGCGCTCGGGCGAGCCGAAGCGCGCTGCGTAGTAGGCGATCATCTCGTCCAGGAGCGTATTCCAGATGTCCTCCTTGCTCTGGAAATGGCGGTACATCGACGACTTGCCCAGCCCCAGCGAGGCCGTCAGCTCGCGGATGTTCGTGCCCGCGTAGCCGTTGCGGGCAAACATCTCCAGCGCCGCGGCGAGTATCCGCTCCTTCGTGTCTTTCGCCATGCCGTTCACCTCCGAAAGCGACCGATCGGTCGCAATCATTATAGCGAACGATCGGTCGCATGTCAAGAGTAGACAAAAAAGTTTTCACTTGCAGCAAAATGGCGGACAGCGGTTGATTTTTGTTGTGAAAAGTAGTAATCTTAACATAGGGATTTTTTGTTGAGCAGAAATCACAAGGCAGGGATCAACCTGCAAACCACATAAACAGACACAACGGAAGCATCGAAAAGGATCGGGGGCATCATCGTGGATTGGAAGAGCTTTGCGGAACGGTTTGACCCTATGACCTGCATACTGTCCGTCGAGAAGAAGCCGGACGGCAAGTGTGGAACGATCCGCTACGTCACGGGCAACGAGAAGTACCTGGCCTCGCTGGCGCTCGCCGCCGGGGGCGTGGACCTGGGCAGCGAGAAAAAGACGGAGTTCGTCCCCAACAGCGAGTACACGCGCTACATCCCCAAAGATTTGAACTTTGAGGACGCCTGCTTCCAGTGCGCCATCATGATGCAGCCGATGTACAACTTCGTGCGCGCCAGCCGCTATCCGTTCGACATCAAGTCGTACTTCATGCCGCTGGAGAGCGACGACGAAAACATCGGCTACTGCTCCTACACGCAGGTCTTGACGCCCAAGTCCGACGACAACCTGCTGACGCTGAGCATCTCGCAGGAGACGGCCAACGAGGTGATCGCCACGTGCATCAAGCTGCGCGAGGACAAGCCCTTCAACGAGGTCATGCAGGGCGTGGTGGAGGACGTGCGCGTCATTTGCGGGGCCGAGTATTGCAGCATACTGCTCGTGGACGAGAGCAAGCGCCAGTGCTCGGAGCTTGGGCAGGCGAAGGCGCCGGGCTCCGGCCTGGAGTGGACGGAAAAGAGCCCCGAGGGCAGCGATTTCTACGACCTCGTCGAGAGCTGGCAGGACACCATGGCTGGCAGCTTCTGCCTCGTCATCAGCAACGAGCACGACATGGATTTCATCCGGCAGAAGAACCCGCGCTGGTATCAGTCGCTGATCGCCGCGAACGTGCAGCGCCTGGTGCTGTATCCGCTGATCCACCGCGAGCAGTTCCTCGGCTACATCATGGCCGTGAACTTCGACACGGAGAACACCCAGCACATCAAGAGCACGCTGGAGCTGACCACCTACTTCATCGCGTCGGAGATCGCCAACAACCGCTTCATCAACCAGCTGAAGGAGCTGTACAAGATCGACATGCTCACCGGCGTCATGAACACGCGCGTCGCCGCGCTCAGCGAGGCGGCGGAGGGCGAGCCCTGCCGAAAGGGCGTGGTGTTCGCGGACATGAACAGCCTGAAGTACGTCAACGACCACCAGGGCCACATGGCGGGCGACATGCTGTTGAAGAACGCCGCCATGATCCTCAAGAGCACGTTCGCGGGCGACGAGGTATATCGCGCCGGCGGCGACGAGTTCCTGGTGCTGCTGAACGACACCGACGAGGCGGATATGTGCCGAAAGATCGAGGAGATCAAAAAGAAGGCGGAGCTGTTTGAAAACGTCAGCTTCGCCACAGGATACTGCACGCTGGGCTGCGACCGCGACATCCGCAAGGCGCTGGCCGAGGCCGACGCGCGCATGTACGAGGACAAGGCGAACTGCTACCGCATGAACCCGTCGCTGAAGCAGAGGACCTGATCTATTCCTTGAACAAACCCCTGTATAAAACCAGCGCCAGCGCCGCGCTGAGGGCGTCGGCGATCAACTGCGCGGCCAGGAAGCCGCGATAGCCCGCGATTTTCGTAGCGATCAGAAACACCGCCACGAACAGCACGCCCTGGCGGCTGAGCGACATCGCCAGCGCCCGCAGTGCCTTGCCGCTGGCCTGGAAAAGGCACGTGTACAGAAGCACCACGGCGCAGAACACCATGCCCGGGATCTGCCAGCGCAGCATCACCGCGCCGTCTGAAACGATGGCGGCGTTGTCGATGAAGGCGCGCATCAGGGGCCTTGCCAGCAGGAACACCGCCAGCGATTCCGCCAGCGCCAGCGCGCACAGAAAGCGCGTGCAGAAGCGCAGCAGGCTTTTCAGCTTGTCGCGCTCTCGCGCCCCGTACAGATACCCAAACAGCGGCACGCCGCCGAACGAGAAGCCCACCAGGATCAGCTGCACCACCATCGCCACGCGAAGCACGATGCCCAGCGCGGCGATCTTTTCATCCCCGTAGGGACGCAGAAACTGGTTCATGAACACGAGGCACACGCTGGAGGCGAAGTTCGTCAGCGCAGCAGTGAAGCCCACGCTGAAGATCTGCTTTACTTCCCCGCGGCTCACCCGCGCCCTGCGCACGTCCACCGACAGCGCGGCGCTCTTTTTGGTTACGAAGATCAGGCAGAGCGCGTCCGTCAGCGTATAGCCCAGCACCGTGGCCAGCGCCGCACCCCGCGCGCCCCAGCCGAGCACGCTGATGAAGATCGGGTCGAGGACGATGTTCAGAAGCGAGCCCCACACCGTGCCCGCCATCGACAGCGTGGACATGCCCTCGCTGCGCATCAGGTTGGAGTGAATGAACGAGAGGATCACCAGTGGCGCGCCGCCCACGATCACCATGTAATAGTCCTGCGCGTGCCTGAACGTCTCCGCGCTCGCGCCCAGCAGGCCGAGCATCGGCCCGCGGAGCAGCAAGAGCGCCGCGCCGATCGCCGCGCCCGTCGCGATGGACAGGTAAAAGCAGAAGGCGCTGACGCGGCGCACGCTTTCGCGGTCGCCGCCGCCCAGCAGCCGGGAGATCAGCGAGCTGCCGCCCTGGCCGTAGATGTTGCCGACGGCCATCAGCGCCGTGAACAGCGGCGAGCACAGCGAAACGCCCGCCACCAGCATGGCGTCGTTGGTCTTGGCGATGAAGTAGGTGTCCGCGAGGCTGTACACCAGCGTGATCACCATGCTGAACACCACCGGCAGCGCCAGCTTGAAATATGTTGGCACCAGCCGGTCGGTGTCAAAAATGCTCTTTTGGGACATGCTCCGCTTCCTTTCGCGGTTTTTCTCAGCCGTTCAGCGCCCGCCGTCCGGGAAGGCGTAGGGGTTAAAGCCGTTCACAGCCATCACGAACCAGGCCGTCGGCGCGATGTGCGGCGCGGCGCCGTACTCCCAGGGCGAGCCGTCGAACAGGCCGAAGCCCGTGGAGAGGTTTTCCACCGTGGCCGCCGGGAACAGGCCAGTGTCCAACTGGATGCCGACAAGGGCGTCGAGCGCGGCCGTGGCCTTTTCGTCCTCGCCGCGCAGGCGGTACATCAACGCGGTGTAGGCCGTGCCCTCGGCCCACCAGCCGCCGTTGGCGTTCGACATGCAGAACGGATAGCCGCCCTCCGGCGTGCGCATGGCTGCGACCGCGTCCAGCGAGTCCTCGTAGGGCGCAAAGTCGTCGCCCAGCGCCATGCAGGCCCACACCTGCGCGTCCAGCACGAGGTTGTCCGCGCTGGGCGTCACGCCGTCGTCCAGCGTGCCGGTGTAAAACACCCGGCCCTTCTCATCGTACATGGCTCGTATGAAGGCCAGCGCGCTGTCGGCGGCGTCGGCGTAGCGCTTCTGGCCCGTGCGCGCGTACAGCTGCTTAAACGCGGCGTAGGCGTCGATGTTGTGCTCGATGGACTTGTAGGTGAACACGTACGTGGTCTCCTCCCCGCCCTCGGGCCAGCCGTCGTAGCCGCCCGTGAAGCCGGGCGTGTCGTCCGAGCAGTTCTCGATCACCCAGTCCATCAGCGAGGCCGCAACCGTGAGGTACGCCCGGTCGCCCGTCGCCGCCTCGCCCTGCAAGAGCGCCAGCGCCACGTACGATGTGTTGCCGACGTTCGAGCCGGTCTGGTAGCGGTCCTCGAACCAATTTCCGCTCTCGGCGTCGTACCAGCCCGGCAGCCGCGCCGCGCCGTCCCAGCCGGGAAAGGCGGTGATATCCCCGGCGGCATAGGCGTTGCGCACGCGCCCGGGATGGTAGCGGTCGTGCTCCACGGCGTAGACGAAGGCGTCCAGCAGCCACACCGCCTCGTCCTTTCGCCCGGCGGAGAGGAGTGCCATCGCCGCCAGCGCGTTGTCATAGGAGAAGGCCGCGTTTTGGATGTAGATGTTGTCGGTATCGTAGGAGCGCAGCATGGGGTGCGCGTCCCGGCCGGAGAAGTCGCCTTCGAAGCGGATGTCGTCGAGGTAGAAAACGCTGTCCGCCGCGCCGGACATGTCCCCGGAGAGCACGTAGCCAAAGCCGCAGGCGATGGAGCGCATGTCCGCGCCGGTCAGGTCGATGGTGTACTGCTGCCACTCGCTTCCCAGCTTGACGTAGCCCAGCGAGCGCTTCCCCGCGCTGTCGGGGTGTTCGACGATGGGCGCGCCCCACTCGCCGTCGTAACCGAAGCCGCAGGTGAAGAACTCCACCGTCTCATTCCCCGTTTCGCCTCGCGCCCAGAACGTGAATTTTTGCGCCCCCGTCAAGTCCAGGCCCTGGCCGTCCATGCTTCCGTCGTTGAGACGCGGCGCGGTCTCACCCTCCGCCAGCCAGCCGTTCAGAAACAGCCAGCCGCCCCAGTCGCCCAGAGCCGTGGTCTGCTGGCAGCGGATACAGGTCTCGCCCTCATAGGGAAAGTCGCGCCAGTTCTCGTCCATGTCCTTGACCAGACTGTCGTCCGCGCCGGCCATCTTCGCCTTCTGCGTGAAGTGGTTTTCGGTGTCGCCGAAGTCCCGGTAGACGTACACGCGCCGCTGCATCGCGTCGAGCGCGCCCGTGAGCGCCCCGAGCGCCGCGTCCGAGGCGGAGGCGAAGCGGTCGTAGCCCTCCGCGCGCGCCGCGGGCAGCAGCAGCAAAGCCAGCGCGACGAGCGCCGCCAATCTCTTTTTCATAGCTTTCTCCTCCTCACAGGCTGATGTCCGGCGCGTTGTCCCGCTGATAGGACAGCCAGTTGCCGTTTTCGATCAGTTCCTCGCGCGCCAGCTGCTCCAGCAGCGCCTCGCTCTGGCCGTGCTCCGCCAGCGCGTTCGACATCATGGCGTAGAACTTCGCCATCTTGCCGTGGTCTGACAGCTTGCGGGGCAGCGACTGCTTGCCGTAGTAATTGGAGATGAAGACCGTCGCGGTGGACAGCGTCCCCAGCGCCACCTTGAGGATCGTGCGGCAGAGGTCAACGTCCAGGGGCCGGGCCAGCGGGCGGGGTGTGAGCCCGCCGAAGGCCACTTCGAAAAGCACCGCCAGCACGTAGAGCGAGGCGCTGAACACCAGCGCGACGCGCACGACGCGGTCGCTGCGCCGAAGGCCCTGCGACGTCCTGCCGATCGCCGAGGCGTGATAGTCCCGCTGCTCGTCCACCCAGCAGGCGCGGACGTCGTGCTGTTGCCTCGCTTCGGGGCCGATCGACGCCGCGCGCACGGCGGACGCGATCCAGGCCGTCTCCTGCGACTGCGTCCAGGTGAGCAGCTCCGTCACGCGCAGGCGGCTTCCGGCGTATCTCAGGTAGGCCTGCACGCGGAGCCACTCCGCCAGCGCGCGGTATTCGATGTAACGCCTATGGCAGTCCGAGCGCACGGCGTAGCCCCGGCAGAGCAGCGCCATGCCCAGCATGCCTCCGCAGAGCAGTATCATCCAGATCGCATCGACCTCGTCGTACAGCAAGAACGCAAACGCAAGCAGCGTGCTGGCCGCCGCCAGCAGCGCAAGCACGCGGCGGTAGATGCCGGCAAAGCGCACGCTCAGCCCGTCGGCGACGCCGTAGAGCGCGCACATATTCCCGAGCGTGGCGTCGCCCGCGCAGGCCTCCTGAGAGAGGAGCGTTCCCCCGCCGGGGTCCGCGCCACTGAGGCGGTTGAAGTCCTCCGTGCGCTCCAGCATGTCTCTCAGCGCCGCCTCGTCCCCCAGGCGGCGCACCTCGCCCGCGGCGCGTCCGCTTTCCTCGCTCCGCGGGGTAAAGATGTGGATCACCAGCGGGCAGGGGCCCTTGCGCGCGACGCTCCCGCGCTCGGGGCTGTACGCACCGCGCAGCGCGATCTCGACGGCCGCGGCCGTGCCGCAGCGGTTCGCGTCCGGGGCGCCGCCGTCCCACAGCGCCAGCAGCACGTGGCAGTTCGCCGCCACGTAGACGCTCGCGCGGCGGTAGGCGTCGCTGCGCCGGGGTTTTTCGGGCGCGCGCTCGATGGCCGGCGCGACGTCCACCCACGCGGCGCTCTTGCAGTGCGCGTCGAATCGGGTGGCGTCCACCTCGGAGAAGTCCTTGCGGTACTCCGCGGGCTCCATCGGCAGCGCCGCGCAGACGGGGATGTCCAACTCCCGCGCGACGTCGGCGCAGAGCAGGTCCGCGCCCGCGGCCAGGGCCGTCAGCATCGTAATCCGGGAGTTCAGACAGCTTTCCTTCAACCGGCTCAGCTCCGCCGCCACGGCGCGGCGAAGCGCGGGCACGTCCGCCTCGCGCAGCGCGATGTGCCCCGTGACGCCCACGACAAGCGGAATCCTCGGGCTATCCATGCCGACGTCCCCTCCCCAGGTTCGTTCAAAAGATTTTTCGCTCAGAATGGCAGAGCAATCTCAGTCCTTCTCCAGCGCCTTCTTGTAGGGCATGATCATGCCCTCGGTGAACTTCGAGCCGAGCTTTTTGCTCAGCTTCGGATTATTCATCATGCCGCCCACCAGGTACATCACCATCATCGTGCCGCGATGTTTCTGCGGGAAGTCGTAGAAGCCGTGTTGCTTGTAGAACTTGTGGTCGGCCCGCATCAGTCCCTGCATCTGCCAGATCAGGTCGCGGAATATCTTGAGCCCGCCCACGCCGTAAAAGTTCTTGGGCGGCTGGTAGGCCTCGGCGATGACGTAGCAGAGCGTCCGGGCCAGCTGGTCGATCTCCCCGTCGGGGTCGCGCTGGTTCGAGGCGATGCCCGCGAGTGTGTTCCCGCCCACCTGCGCGCGGGACTCCATCAGCAGTTTGAGGTTCGGCTCGGCGTCCAGCGCGCCGTCCACCAGGTAGGCCACGGGCTTGCCCATCGTGACCGTCCGGTGCCCGTTGCAGAATTGCCGGTCGTCAAACAGCTTGAAGCGGCCGCCCATGCTGTGGTCCGCGATCGTGTAGGCGTACACCAGCCCGTCTGCGGACTGGATGTGTTCGCGCAGGTAGGCGTCGAAGCCGTCCCTGTAGACGCACTGGCCGTCCGCGGCACAGTGAAAGCAGCCCAGGCAGCCGCCCGCGAACGGGAATTCATCGATGTCCACGACCTCCGTCTCGCAGGGCAGGCGGTTCTTCAGGCGCTGGCACATGGCCTGCAGCCGCCCGTCCTGCGAGCGGCCGAAGTCCGCCACGATGACGATGCGCTTTGGGCCCGGCGCGTCCAGCCTGTCGGCGGCGGGATCGGCGGGAACGGTCGGCGCGGCCTGCGGGAAATGGGCGACGGGCTCCTGATGGCCATTCTCCATGCTCCAGAGCACGTACTTGAAGAACGAGAGCGCATCCTTGCGGCCCTGCTCGTGGCGCAGGTCGTCCATGTCAGCGGACAGGCCTCGCACGTACTTCAGCCCAAGGTCCGCGCAGTTGTCCTGGATGAACTGGTGCGCCGTCACGTCGTAGAAGTGCTTGGAGGTCGTGATCTGCGTGGCGTACTTGTCAGACAGGTCGACGCCACTCGCCTTGATCATCTCGATGAAGCGGTGCAGCTGGGCCGGGACCAGGAACGTGTACACCGGGTAGCAGAACAGGATCAGGTCGGCCTCCAAGAGCGCCCGTCGCCAGGTCTCCGGCTCCTTTTCCATCTTCCGAATCTGCTGGGCGACGTGCAATATCTCATAGCGATGCTCCGGGAAGTGCTTTTGGATGTACAGCAGCGTGTACAGCGTGATGCTGTCCTTCCCCGCCGGCGAGCCGTTCAGTACGACGATGTTCATGCGTGTGTGTCCTCCCTGTCTGTATTCATCGGATGTCGCGCTTCCCCGCGCTTTTCAGCCATTCGCGGAGCCGCTTGACGCGCCTCTCCCATCTCTTTCCGGCCTTCCAGCGCCGGATATCGATGGCACCATCGACAAACGGCTTTCGGGGTTTCACAGTCGGCTTCTTCATGGGCCAATCCCTCAGCAATTTCCCGTGTAGACGTATTCCAGCTTTTCGCGGGCGACCTCCGCCAGCCGGTACACGCACCGCACGTTGGTCGCAGCGCGGTCGGTCATGTGAAAGCGCGGGAAAAAGCGGGAGATGTGCAGCGGGATCGCGCGCCCGACGGCGGTCCCCGCCGCGTCCGTAAGCCCCGCCACCCAAGCGGTCAATGCCCGCATCTCGTCCTCGGAGTCGTTCTCGCCCGGCACGATCAGCGTCGTCAATTCCACGTGGCAAAGCTGCGCGGCCCGCGCGATGAAGGCCTTGACCATGTCGAGGCTCCCGCCGAGCACGTCCGAATAGTATCGCTTTGAAAAGCCTTTGAGGTCGATGTTCATGGCGTCGATGTGCGGCGCGAGCGCCTCCAGCACGGAAAGGCTCGCCGTGCCGTTCGACACGAGCGCGTTCACCAGGCCCGCCTCGTGCGATAGCTTCGCCGCGTCGCGCACGAACTCCCAGCCGACCAGCGGCTCGTTGTAGGTGAACGCCAGCCCGATGTTCCCCCGTGGCTTCAGCCGAAGCGCGGCCTGCACCAGTTCCTCCGGCGTCACGCGCTGCGCACGCTCCGATTGGCGCATGGCCTCCTCCGACCAGGAGATGTCGTGGTTCTGGCAGAACGGGCAGCGCAGATTGCAGCCGTAGCTGCCCGCCGACAGGATCATGCCGCCGGGATGGAAGCGTCGCAACGGCTTCTTCTCGACGGGGTCCAGCGCCAGCGCGGTGATCTTGCCGTAGTTCTCCGGGACCACCTCACCGCCGACGCACGTGCGCGCGCCACAGAAGCCCCTGCCCCCTTCCGGGATGTCGCAGCGGCGAAAGCAAACGTCGCATCTGGCCATATCTATCCCTCCGTCAGGTGTGCCGGACCACCTCGAAGCGCTGCAGGTCGACCTTCTCGCCGGGGCCGATACCTGCCTTCTGGCGGGCGATCTCCACCTGCTTTTTGACCGTGTCCACGCCGTCCAGGTCCGGCAGCAGCAGCCCGCGTCGACGCCCCCGGCTGACGATCACGCCGTAGCGCTTGACGTCGAGCTCCGCCTCGGAGGCGATGGCCTCCGGCGCGCCCAGCACGTCCACGCTGATCTCCAGCCACTTGAGCTCGTCCGGCCGGATGGGGTCAAAGCGCGGGTCTCGGGCGGCCGCGCTGACGGCGTTGTGGATGATCTCCTCGGCGAGGCTGTCCTGCGTCGGCGCGATCGTGCCGATGCAGCCCCGCAGCCGCCCCTGCTTGTGGATGGACACGAACGCGCCGGCCCGGCTGTCGGTCAGTGCGGCGGGCAGGCCGTCCGGCACATCCATGGCCCTGCGATTCAGCACCCAGCTTTCCACCGACTGCCGGGCGAGGTTTACCCAGGCGTCGCTCTTTGCGCGCGCGTCCGCGAGGCGCTTCTGCTGCGTTCTCTGCCAAATATCCAGGAAGCAGCGGCTTTCATCCTTCCCCTTCGGATGGAACGCGCAGACGCCGTAGCCCACGCCGGTCACGTCCTCGTGGGAATACGGCTCGGCTTCCACGGCCAGGCCGTCCAGCGCCCCGGCCATGATGACGAACGAGCGATGGCCGCACTCCGCGGCGCGCTCACAGAAGGTTTCATCGAAGTCAAACATCTCGCCGAACGCCGCGCGCCCGCAAACGTCCATGATGCGCGCGTCGTACTGCGGGCCCTCCGGCGCGAAGCCGTAGGGGCCGTAGGCCTGCAGCTTGTGGGAGAGATCGCCACTGGCGACGTAGACGGCCCTGCGCCCCGTCTCCTCCACGGCGCGAGCGATCAGCTGCCCGAGGCGGTAGTGGTCCTCCAGCGGCAGCCCCGACAGGCCGAGGCGCACCAGCTTGAAGCCCGAATAGACCTGCCGGATGAAGTACAGCGGCACCATCGTGCCGTGGTCCAGCTCGGGATCGCGCTGGCCCTGCGTTCCCGCGGGCAGGCCATTTGCGATGGCGAGGCGCTCGACGGTCTTTGCCAGCTCCGCGTCGTAGGTCTCCTTGAAGCGCACCTGCGGCGCGCGAAAGCGCGCAAACGAGCCCTCCGCCTCCCGGCCCGGGGAGATGTGGAAGTAGTCGGCGTACATCGTCGCGTGCGGGCTGGAGATGAGGATCGTCTCCGGGGCCAGCGCCGCGATCTCCCGCGCCACCCGCGCGTAGGCCGAGCGCGTCGCCTCGACCTGCGCCTCGCTGCCGCGGCCCACCTCGGGCACGATCATCGGCGGATGGGGCACCATATAGGCTGCGATGACGGGCATGGTTTCAGCGCTCCCTTCGCGTTGGTCTGGGTTGGCGTGCGGGCGCGGCGATCCCCGCGCCCCCGCATGATTTAATGATAGCATATCGCAGGCCGGTTATCAAGAGCGAGGGCGGCACAATCATCGTCAAAACAGCCCCGCGGGCGCAACGTGCCCGCGGGGCTGTTTTAGTATGTGTATTTAGATACTGGCTGTCTTGATGATGAACTGGGTGACGCCGGTGCGGCCCTCGGCGATGCCGGAGTAGCTGCCGTAGCCCTTCGCCACGTCGATCATCGCGCGCGCGCGGTCCACGAGGCCCCGCAGGTCGCCGTCCAGGTAGTCCAGCAGCTTCTGGATGGCCTCGTCGTTGAATTGATGCAGGCCGTCCTTCATGTCGCCCGCGCCGTCATGCAGCGCCTTCACGCCGTCCAACAGGTCGCTCGTGCCCTGCTTCAGATCGCCCGCGCCGTCGTCCAGCTTGCGCGCGCCGTCCAACAGGTCGCTCGTGCCCTGCTTCAACTCGCCCGCGCCGTCGTCCAGCTGCTTCGCACCGTCGGTCAAATCGCTCGCACCCTGCTTCAACTCGCCCGCGCCGTCGTCCAGCTTGTGCGCGCCGTCGGCCAGGTCGCTCGCGCCCTGCTTCAACTCGCCCGCGCCGTCGTCCAGCTGCTTCGCGCCGTCCGCCAGCTCGCCCGCACCGGAAGCGGCCTTGCTCACGCCGTCGGTGTAGTCGATCACGCCGTGGTAAAAGCGGTCCACGTCCTCCAGCTGCGTCAGCAGGTTCGCCAGCGCGCGGTAGGCCTCGCCGTTCTCGCCGTTCTCCTCCAGCGCCTCGGCCACGCCGTCCAGGTAGGCCGCCTTCTTCTTCTGGTCGGAGATGTTCTCGTCAATGATGCCCTGCACCTTGCCGCTGCGCATCTGGGAGGCGATCTCCTTGTTGATGGCCTTTTTGACCTCGTCGCTCTCCATCTGCTCCTTGACGTTCTGGTCGATCAGGGCCTTGACCTCGTCGGACGCCAGCTGCTTGGCGACTTCCTCCTCCATCAGCTGCTGCACGTCGGCGGTGGCCTCCTGCTTGGCGACCTCGGCGTCGATCTGCGCCTTCACATCGCCGGAAGCGAGCTGCTTGTCGGTCTCGGAATCGATGGTCTTCTGGATGTCGTCGGAGGCCATCTGGGCGCTGTAGGCGCTCTCGATCTGGGCCTTCACGTCGGCGGAGGCCATCTTCTCATCGACGATGGCTTTCACCTGGTCGTCCGGCAGCGACTTGGCCGCGTCCACGATCTTCTGGCGCGCGGCGGCGGTCACCTGCTTGCGCACCTCGGCCTGCACCGCGGCGGTCACCTTCGCGCGGGCGTCGTCGGTCTTGTTCGCGGCGACGAGCGCCTCGATCTGCTCGTTGGTCTTGGCATCGATCTGCGCCTGCACGTCGGAGGAGGCCATCAGCGCATCGATGTCCACGGCAGGGCCGCCCTCCTCGGCATGCGCCGCGGGGATCAGCCAGTCCATCGCACCCTTGTACATGCCGTCTTCTTCGATGGCGGCGTCCATGGCGGCGGGATCGTCTATCACATATTCGTCAGCGCCCTCGATCGCACCCGCATTTTCCTCGCTCGCGACGCTTCCGTTTGCTTCGGAATTGGCGTTCGGGTCCGCGTCGGGATTCTGTTCCGGATTCTGTTCCGGATTCTGGTCAGGGTTCTGTTCAGGATTCGCTTCGGGGTTCTGCTCAGGATTCTGCTCAGGATTCTGCTCCGGGTTCTGCTCAGGATTCTGCTCAGGATTCTGTTCCGGGTTCGCTTCGGGGTTCTGCTCAGGATTCTGCTCAGGATTCTGCTCCGGGTTCTGCTCAGGATTCTGCTCAGGATTCTGTTCCTGGTTTGCTTCGGGGTTCGCATCGGCCTCGTCGCCCTTGACGGCGGCGTACTTCTCCACCAGGCCCTGGCGAATGGCCGCGGCGACCTGACTGCGGATCGCGTCGCGCTGGCCCTCCACCTGGCTGCGGACCGCCTCGTCCAGCTTGGACTCGATGGTCGCCTTCACGGCGTCGGAGCCCATCTGGTTGGCCGTCTCGGCGTCGATCTGGGCCTGCACGTCGGCGGAGTTCAGCTTGGCGTCCACCTGCGCGTTGAGCGTGGCCTCGTCGGGGTTGCGCACGGCGGCCTCCACCTTCTTGCGGGCCTCGGCCTCCACCGCGGCATGCACCTTCTGGCCCACGGCGGCCTCCACCTGCGGGCGGACCTTCTCGCGCGCGGCCTCGGTCACCTTCTGGCGCACCAGACCGTCCGCGCCGGCCTCCACCTTCTGGCGCACTTGCTGCTCGGCGGCCTCCTGCACGGCGGCCTCCACCTTCTTCTTCGCGCCGGCGTGCACGCGCTTCTCGACCTCGGTCTTCACCGCGCTCTCCACCTTGCTGGCGACCAGCGCGTCGGCCTGCTTGTAGACCTCCTCCTCGACCGCTGCCAACAGCTCCTGCTCGAGGCGCTCCAGCTCGGATTCGTAGTTGTCGATGGTCAGCGGTACCAGCTCGATGCCGTGGGCCTCGAAGTCGGCCTGCTTTGCCATCAGGCCGTCGTTCGCGGTAGCCAGCACGCCCTCGAAGATCTGCCGCGCGCCATCCGCGAGCTCCGCGGAGTGGCTGTCCAGCTCCGCAAGGCCGTCGTTCAGTTCCTGCGCGCCGTCCGAAAGCCGGGCGGTGCCGTCCTTCAGATCGCCCGCGCCATTGTTCAACTTGTCCGCGCCGTCGGCCAGCTGGGAGGCGCCATCCTTCAGGTCGCCCGTGCCGTCCAACAGCTTCTGCGCGCCGTCGGCGAGCTGGGCGGTGCCGTCCTTCAGGTCGCCCGCGCCGTCGTTCAACTTACCTGCGCCGTCCGCCAGTTCCTCGGTGCCGTCCTTCAGGTCGCCCGCGCCATTGTTCAGCTTGTCCGCGCCGTCCAGCAGGTCCCCGGTGCCGTCGTAGAGGGCGTCCGCGCCGTCCAGCAGCTGGTCGATGGCGTCGTTGAGCTTGTCGGAGATCTCGTCCAGGTCGATGTCGCCGTCCAGCAGCTTCACGTCGTCCTTCTTCAGGTTGAACACGGAGTTGCTCGCCAGCGTGTAAGCGCCGGAGGTGCGGAAGTTCGTCACGTCCGCGCTGATGGTCGCCGTCTCGGGAAGTTCCACGTCGATGTCCTCGCAGGCGTCCAGGTCGAGCGCCTCGCGCATGCCAGGCAGGCCGTAGCACAGCGCCGCCCGCAGGTTGCCCGCGTCGATGATCCTGCCGTTGGTGATCTCCACGTTGCTGTAGACGTCCTCGTCCAGCAGCATCACGGTGGCCATCAGGAAGGGCACGGCCATCTCGGTGGGCTTTCCGGCCACGTCCGCCGTCTGCGTCAGCGTCGCGGCGTAGTGGATCTCGATGTCCAGATGGCCGCTCTTGCCCGCCAGGTCCGCCGGGGCGATCTCCTGGCCATCCAGCTTGTAGGTGATCTCCACGCTCACGGGCAGCGGGGCGTCGGTGGTGCCCTCATAGCTGATGTCCGCGCCGTTGGCGTTCCAGGTGATCACGCCGTCGGAGACGGTCCAGGTCTCGTCGCCGCCGACGTTTTCGATATTCTCCAGCGTGGAGACGTCTTCGATCGTGTCCGCACCGTCGGGGTTGTACAGCCGCTCGCTGACCACGATGTGATCGGTGACGCCGTTGGCGTCCGCCATGACGAACACGGTCTCCTTCTTGTCCTCGGCCAGCACCGGCAACACCGAGCACGCCAGCAGCGCCAGAGAGAGGATCATTGAGAGCTTGCGCAAAATATTCCTTTTCATCGTCTATGCTTCCTTTCCGACCACATTTTCGTTTTTATTCTTCATGCCGATCGTGGTGTGCCGCACGACGCCGTCGCACAGCATCAGAAGCGCCGGCAGCAGCAGCAGCACGCACACCATGCTGATCAGTGCGCCGCGCGCCAGCAGCATGCAGATGGACCGGATGATGTCGATGTCCGAGTACATGGCCACGCCGAACGTGGCGGCGAACAGGCCCATGCCGCTGACGATGATCGACGGCGTGGACGTGCCCAGTGCGATGGACACGGCTTCGCGCCTGCCCTTCCCCGCCGCGCGCTCCGCCTTGTAGCGGGTGGTCATCAATATGGCGTAATCCACCGTGGCGCCGAGCTGGATCGTGCTGATGCAGATGGGCGCGATGAACGGCAGGCTCTGGCCGAGCAGGTGCGAGCAGCCGAGGTTGATGAAGATAGCCAGTTCGATGACCGAAATCAGTATGAACGGCAGCGACAGGCTGCGCTCCACCAGCAGGATGATGACGAAGATCGCCGCGATGGACACCAGGTTGACCACCTGGAAGTCGTGGTTGGTGATTTCGATCATGTCCTTCATGCAGGGGGCCTCGCCGATCAGCATGCCCGTGGGATCGTAGCGCTTCAATATCGCGTTCAGCTCGTCGATCTGCGCGTTCACCTCGTCGGTGGCCACAGCGTAGCGGGAGTTGACCAGCAGCAGCTCCAGCTTGTCGCTTTCCAGCTTTTCGAGCAGCTCCTTCGGCAGCATCTCCTTCGGCACGGTCGCGCCGGTGACGCTCTCCAGCCCCAGCACGTACTTGACGCCGTCCACCTGCTCCATCTCGTCGATCATGCGGGAGACATCTTTGGGCTCGAGCCCGGCGTCCAGCAGCAGCATGTGGGTGCTGGCGATGTCAAAGGTATCGGTCAGCTTGTCCTCGGCCACGACGTAGGCCATGTCCTTGGGCAGCGTCGCGCCCAGGTTGTAGTACACCTCGTCGTTGGCGCTCTGATAAGTCTTGTAGGCCGGGAACACGATCAGCGCGAACGCGATCAGCAGGATCGGGAAGACCTTGGTGACGCCCTTCGCGAAGCCGCCCATATCCGGCAGCAGCGAGCGGTGGCGCGTCTTTTGAAGGGGCTTGTCCAGAAGCAGGATCAGCGAGGGCAATATCGTCACGCAGCCGATCACGCCCAGCAGCACGCCCTTCGCCATCACAAGACCCAGGTCGCGGCCCAGCGTAAAGCTCATGAAGCACAGCGCGATGAAGCCCGCGACGGTGGTGATGGAGCTGCCGATGACGCTGGTCAGCGTCTCGTGGATGGCCTTCGCCATCGCCTCCAACCGGTCGTCGGTGCAGGTCAGCTGCTCGTTGTAGGCGTGCCAGAGGAAGATGGAGTAGTCCATCGTCACAGCCAGCTGCAACACCGCGGACAGCGCCTTGGTGATGTAAGAGATCTCGCCGAGGAAGTAGTTGGTGCCCAGGTTGTAGAGGATCGCGATGCCGATGGAGGCCAGGAACACAAACGGCACCAGCCATCCGTCGAGGAAGATCATCATCGCCAGGCACGCCAGCGCCACGGCGATACCCACGTAGATGGGCTCCTCGCGCTCGCACAGGTCGCGAAGGTCGATGACCATGGCCGTCATGCCCGCCACGAAGCAGCGCTCGCCGGTGATGCGCCGCACCTCCTGGAAGGCGGCGATCGTGCCGTCCTCGGAGGTGGAGCCGTCGAAGAACACCGCCATCATCGTGGCGTCGCCGGCGTTGAAGGCGTCGTACAGCTTCTTGGGAAGCATCTCCTTGGGGATCGAGGGATCGAGGAAGCTGGTATACCAGATCACCGATTCCACGTGCTCCACTTCTTCCAGCTTCGCCTTCAGTGCCTCGACGTCCTCATCGCCCATACCCTCGATGACGATGAACGAGAACGCGCCCTTGCCGAATTCCTCCATCAGCTCGTCCTGGCCTACCATCGTGTCGATGTCCGACGGCAGGTAGGTGAGCATGTCGTAGTTGATGCGCGTCGCCGCGATGCCCAGCACCGAGGGGATCACCAGCAGCAGCGCGAGGATCAGGATGGGAACGCGGCATTTGACCACAGCCTTGGCAAACCGCATGGTCACAGCCTCCTTTGAACTCATAATAGAATTTGGTCTGTTTTTGAAGCCTTACATTATAGACTTCAGTCTGTTATTGTATGAACCGGGGCGCGGCCCCGTCGGCCATTTGGTTGTCGACGATCTTCACCGCGCACAGCGCCACGCAAAGGTTCAGCGCGCCTTCCGCCAGCAGCGACACGCCCAGCAGCGCGCCCAACGCCTCGGCGCCCTGGCCCGGCATCAGCGTCAGCGCCGCGCCGATGCCCACCGCCGCCAGCGCCGCCAGCAGGATCAGCCACCAGCGCTCCAGGCCGAAGCGCCTGGCGTCCAGCGCCGTCTGGGCCTTGAACAGCCCGTCGGCGATGATCTCGATGCCCAGCGCCACGCACAGCACGTTCATCGCGGTCACGGGCCGGATCAGGATCAGCGCCCCGATGGCGACCAGCAGGCTGCCGAAGGCCAGGTCAAACTGAAACGCCAACCGGTAGAGGTCCTTTGAGAAATAGCCCGCCAGCTTGACGATGCCGAACGCGATCAGAGCCGCGCCGACGACGCTTCCAATTAAACGCGCGGACATGTCCGGCCGCAGGATCAGCATCAGCCCCAGCGCGCAGAACGCGACGGACAGGGCGATGTAGCAGGCCTTGGCGGCTCGAATCCACTTCACCGAACGCATGTTGCCACCTCCTCTTGTTTCCAGGAGGCAGTATAGCAAATCCGGCGGGCCTTGAAAACGGACAAAAAAGGGCCCGTGCCCAAAATTTGGGCAAACGGGCGGTTTTGTCTGGATTTGGTTTTTCTTGGGTAAAACAAAAATAGACCGAAGTCTATAATGCTACGCATTATAGACTTCGGTCTATTTTGTTCATTCCTCCCCCAGGCTCCTGCGCAGCACTTCCTCGGTCATGCCGCGGCGCAGCTCGCACAGGCGCAGGAACTGGGCCTGCAGGTCGTTTCTCATGCCGTTGCCGAGCCAGTCGACGATGTGGCCGAACAGCTCGCACTTGTAGCTCTGGATGATCGCCACGCGGTCCACCGCGTCCACGGGCCTGCCGTCGATCATGTTGTCGATGAAGGCTGTGGCGACGTGGTCGCAGATCTCCATCAGGTAGCGCTCGTAGATCTCGCGGTTGTCGGAGTTGTAGATGTGCATGACGGCCCGCTTGTGGTCCGTGGAGAGCTTCATCGCCGCGCCGATGCACTCCTCCAGCGACGATACGCCGTGGTAGCCCTCCAGGATGCGGTCGGCCTCGTCGCGGACGATGGCCTCCACCAGGTCCGGCAGGTCCGCAAAGTGATAGTAGAAGGTGTTGCGGTTGATGCCGCAATCCTCCACGATGTCCTTGATGGAGATCTTGCTCAGCGGCCGCTCGTCCAGCAGCTTCAGCAGCGACTCCATGATCATGCGCCTCGTCAGCGACGACGCCATCTCCTCGCCTCCCCGTTCATTCCCCGTTGCTTCCGCGGCCGGGCGCTACAGCGCCACCGCGGACACGACGCCGGGGATCTGGTGGTTCCTGTCCAACAGAGCCTCGCACTTCACCGAGCCGCGCAGGCTGATCTCGGCGGCGTAATGGGCCTCTTCGCCCTCGTCCAGCGTGTGGATCCTCAGGTTCACGATGGCCATGCTGCTGTCCTTGCAGTGGCGCAGCACGCGATCCAGCGAGGTCTTCTCGTTGTAGAGCAGCTCCACGCCGTACTCCGGGGAGGGCTTGATGCTCCGGGAGAGGCGCTCCAGCACCGTCTCCGTGAACAGCACCAGCGCCGTGCCCAGCAGGCCCAGCTCATAGTAGCCGCTGCCAATGGCCAGGCCGATGATGCCGGTGGTCCAGAGGCCCGCCGCCGTGGTGAGCCCCTTGATGGTCAGGCGCTTGGTGATCACGATGGTGCCCGCGCCGATGAAGCCCAGGCCGGAGATCACCTGGCCGCCGATGCGCGAGATGTCCGCCGGGAGCTTCATCTCCAGGAAGATGTAAAGGCTCGTCAGCACCGCCACCGCCGCCGCCAGGCACGTGAGGATGTGCGTGCGGAAGCCGGCGGGCCGGTTCTTGCTGGAGCGCTCCATGCCGATCAGCGTGCCGCACAGGCAGGCCATCAGCATCTTGGCCGTCACCGCCCCGAAGCCCAGGGCGCGAACGCCGTCAAACAGGTGGATCATACGCCTCTTCTCCTATCGCTATGAGATCAGTTCCTGTACGGACAGCACGCAGGGCAGCGCCGCCACGGACGTGAGCATGCTGGAGTGCGAGCGGTTTTCGCGGCTCATCTGCAGTATGAATATCGCCGAGGCGCACCTCGCGTTCTTGCGCTCGGTACACTCCACGTCGATGTCGTACACCTTCGCGCCCTCGCCCTCGATGGCGGCGGTGATCGCGGCGATGTCCGCCACCGAGCGGAACTCCACGTTCAGCGTGATGTTGCGCAGGCGGCGCTTGAACGCGATCTCCAGCGGCGACATCACGTTCAGCACCAGTATGATCAGCGCCAGCGCCACCAGCACGCACTCTTAAAAGCCCGCGCCCGCCGCCAGGCCCATGATCACCGTGGCGAACAGGCCCGTGGCCGTGGTCAGGCCGTTGACCTGCTGGTGCGCCACCTTGATGATGATGCCCGCGCCGAGGAAGCCGATGCCCGTGATGACCGAGGACGCCATGCGCGAGGCGTCGTACTTCAGGCCGACCTCCTCCGTCACCGACGACCAGGCGCCCCGCAGCATGTCGTACATGTACAGCGTCATCAGCACCGCCATCGCCGCGCCGATGCTGATGAGGATATAGGTGCGAAAGCCCGCCGAGCGCGCCTGCTTCGAGCGACCGTAGCCCACCACGCCGCCGCCGACCATCGCCAGCAGCAGCCGCAGGCAGGCCGACGCCAGGTTGAACTGCCTGAGGCTGGAAAGCACCGCTTGCATCCGTGCATCCCTCTTTCATCCGTCGTGTTTCGGGAAGATCTCGCGTCTTCTGTGCAATCGAAAGAAACGCCCGCCCCAGTTTCCCGGGGACGGGGTTGTGATCCGTGTTGATCAAGCGTCCCATCGCACGTCAATTATCTCATGAACGGGAGAAAAAGTCAAGTCACCAGATGATTGTCGACGTGTTCCTGCGGAACCCGCCGACCCGGAAAACGTTCCGTTTTCCTAATCATGAACAAGCCAACAATAGCTTTCTCACCCCTCGCGCCCCGCCTCGACCCGTTCGATGAAGGCCGCCACGTATTCCCTGTACTTGTCCGGGTTGGTCAGGATCGATTTGGCGTGCTCCGCGCCCTCGATGAGGCGCACCTCGCTGTAGCCCGCCGTGGCGCGGCTCATCGCCTCGCTGTGGGCCGGGAGGATGAAGCTGTCGTCCGCGCCGTGGATGAACAGGATCGGGATCTGGTTGCCGGGGAGGCTGTCGATCGGGCGCATCTGCCCGTAGCTGTAGCCGTAGCGCAGCTTGAAGCAGAGGGACGCCACGTCCACGAACCACGCCGGGGTGTGTCGGCTCTTCGCGGCCCCCACCAGCACGTCGCGGATGTTGCTAAAGCCGCAGTCCGCCACGACGAAGTCGATCTCCGGCTTGTATTCGAGCACGGCGACGGACGTCGCGGCCCCGAGGGACTCGCCGTGGATGCCGAAGAGCGTCATGTCACTGTAGCGCGCGCGGCTGTCCTCGATCAACGCCAGCAGGTCTTTGCGCTCCCTGGCGCTGTAGGTGCAGAACGTCGCTTCGTTCTCGCCGTGGCCGCGCAGGTCGTACACGATCACGTTGAAGCCCAGGTCGAGGTACATGCGCGTGTACTTCAGGGCACCGAAGCGGTTGTCGGTGTAGCCGTGGGAGAGCAGCATGTAGCGCCGCGTGGGCGTCGGGTTCTTAAGCAGCTGCACGTGCAGCACGTAGCCGTCGTAGCTTTCGACGGTGTAGTCCCGCTTGTTCAGGCCGTCGTACCAGGACAGGTCGTAGTGCTCCTCCTGCCAGGCCCGCGCGTGCTCCAGCGTCTGCCGGGGGATCCGCGCCGTGAACGCGGCAAAATACGTGCCAAACGCATATAAAACGACGAGCAACGCGACGACAACGATCAGCGCAACCATGATCCACCGCCTCTTTCTTCTCTTTTTGCGAACAGCCTTGCTGTCATTGGTTTTCGATTTGTCCATGGATTATTCCGCCTCGATCCGCTCGATGATGTATCGCGCGATGCGCTCCGAACCCTCCGGCAGCATGTGGGTCCGCTGCGCCTCGACGAGCCGCGCGCCGGTCTTTCCGTCGTAGACGATGCGGTCGGCGAACCGAGCCGCCTCGTCGAAGTTTTCGGCCATCAGGGACATGCCGAGCCCGGCGAAGAAGGCGGCGTTGATCGTCTCCACGCCCGGGATCATCATCGTGTGTACCAGCGGCACGTTCACCACCGCGGCCTCGGCGCTGGAGATCCCGCCGGCCTTCGACAGCAGCACGTCCGCGGCGCGCATGTAGGCGCTCACCCGGTCTGTGAACGGCACCGTGCGCACGCAGGGGTTCGCGCCGTACCTTGCGCTCAGATCGTCGAGCAATTCCTGGTTGCGCCCGGCGAGCACGCAGAGCAGCATGTCCTCGTCCGGGACCTCCAGGAGCTTGTCGCACAGGCCGATGGCGTCCCCGCAGCCGATGCCGCCCGTCATGACCAGGTACATCCGCGCCGCATCGGGGATGCCGAGCTCGGCGCGCGCCTCGGCCTTCGTCATCTCCGTGTGGAACGAAGCCGCCACGGGCATGCCGGTGACGACGAGCCGCTCGGCGGGGATGCCCGCGCGTTCGCACGCCGCGCGCACCTTCTCGTGCGGCAGGAAGTAGGCGTCCAGGTCCGTCTCCACAAGGAACGGTATGCAGGTGTAGTCCGAGAGGATGCCGTAGCAGCGCGCCTTCAGGCCGTAGCGCTTGCGGATGAACGTCAGCGTCTCCATCGGGAACAGGTGCGAGCACACCACCGCGTCGTAGCCGTTTTCATTGATCAGGTCGCACAGCTTGCGCCCGTAGTTGCGGTTGATCAGGTAGATCGGCGACGTAACGCCCAGCGCGCTGACCTTCTCCCCCGCCTTATACATCAGGCCGAACAGGCTCGGCGCCTTGGTGGAGATGACGTTGAGCAGCTGGTCCATGTGGATGGGCCCCGGCTCTCCGAACAGGTTGAGCATGTCGAAGAAATCGGTATATATGCCCCGGGCGGCCAGCTGCTGGCGGACGGCCTTGGCGCAGTGGTTGTGGCCCTCGCCCGTGCTACAGCTGAGCAGCAGCACCTTCCTGGTCTCGCTGTTCACGTCTCATCTCTCCCGTGCGCGCGTCGGCCCCGTCCAGCGGGGACGCCGCAGGCGCTTCCATAATCATCCATTGTTTCGCCGTCAAACCGATTCTAACATACGCGCGGCGCTTTGTCTACCTCTCACGGCGCGATAAAGCGCGATAAAGCGCCGAAAAGACGTGTTTTCCAGGTTGCCCCGGCGCATGGTTCTGTGGTATAATAACATAGAGATATAGTATGCGCACCGTAGAGAGGATGATCGTATGAACGTGATCTTCGCATTCACGCTTTTCTCCGTGATCATCGTCATCTACTGGGTCATCGCGGAGTTCTTCACGGTGCTGTTCCGCTTCACCGGCGTGCCCGACGAGAAGGCGCGCTTCCAGGTGGTCTCCCTGCTGACGGGCAGCGGCTACACGACCCGCGAGAGCGAGCTATTCGTCTCGACCAAATCCCGGCGGCGGCTGGCGCGGATGATCATGCTGTTCGGATACGTGTTCAACGTGACGTTCATATCCGCGCTGATCAACGTCTTTATCTCTCTGAAGAACTCCGAGCGGACCTTCTCCCACATCGTCGGCCTGATCTTCCCGATCATTTCCATCGCGGTGATCTTCCTGTTCATGCGCATGCCCAAGGTGCACACCTGGGTCGAAAACCTGCTGGAAAAGCTCGTCGGGAAGATCATGAAGACGGGCAACGAGAACACGGCCTTCCTGCTCGACTACATCGGCGAGGACAGCATCGTGCAGGTGGTCCTGAAGCGGGTGCCCGAGCCCTTCGCGGGCAAGCCGCTGTCGGAGACGGGCCTGCGTTCGGAGCACAAGCTGCTGGTCATGCTGGTGGACCGGGGAAAGGCCGTGCCCGCGGCGGCGGACACCGTGTTCCAGCCCGGCGACAAGCTGACCGTGTTTGGGAACTACTCGACCATCTGCACCGTATTCGAGACGCACGAGCGCTTCTCATTTGACTGATCTGCAAACCGATCCTGCCATCTTGTGAAGGAGGCCTCACTATGAAACGCATCGCCCTGATCCTCGCCCTGTGCATCCTGCTCTCTCCCGCCTGCGTGGCCGAGACCTCGCACGCCGAGGATTTTGTCAACAACCTCTCCAAAACCTGGGACTCGTTCCTCGGCATGGCCGCGGACGCCGGACAGGCGGCCTCGGACTGGGCGGAGGATTCCGGCATCACCGAGTGGGCACAGGGCGCGGCCGACGACATCGCCGCCTGGGCCAGCGACTCCGGGCTGACGGAATGGGCGCAGGGCGCGCTGGACGACGTCACCGACTGGTACGATGAATCCGGGATCGCCGAGTGGGCAGAGGGCGCCGCGGCGAAGCTCCGCGCATTCGTCGACGAGAACGGCCCCGCCGTCGAGGCGTGGCTTACCCAGGCCGGCGAGGACGTCAAGCGCGCCTGGGACACGCTCACCGATCCGGACGGCCACACCGCGCAGGAGATCAAAAAGGCCTATGAGACCGTGATCGAGGCGCTGGGCGATGCCGACATCGCGCCGACCGAACCCGGGGAGTAGTCTTCAGGCCGCACGCAAGCCTCAACGAAAGAAAATGGTGGTTGACCCGTGAAACGCACGCTGCTTCAATGGCTGCAGATCGCCGCAGGCCTTCTGGTGTTCGCCTTCGGCGTCCATCTGACGATATTCGCCAACATCGGCCTCGCGCCGTGGGACTGCCTGGGCATGGGCGTCGCCAAACACACGCTCCTGAACTACGGCCTGTCCATGACCACGATCGCAGTGGTCGTACTGTGCGTCGATCTGCTTTTAAGGGAACGCATCGGCTTCGGCACGATCATCGACGCGCTTTTGACGGGGAACTTCGTGCAGATGTACAACGACCTGAACCCGCTGCCTCAGAACCGTAGCCTGCCGCTGGGCGTCGTATTGATGCTCGTCGGCTTCGTGTTCATGGCGCTGGGCATGTGGATCTACATGAGCGCCGGCCAGTGCTGCGGCCCGAGGGACGCGCTGCTGGTGGGGCTGGGCAAGCGCCTGCCCCGGGTGCCCATCGGCCTGGTGGAGATCCTGCTCTGGGCGGCGGTGCTGCTGGCGGGCTGGCTGCTCGGCGGGCCCGTGGGCATCGGCACCGTCATCAGCACGTTCGGCGCGGGGCTGGTGATGCAGCTGGTGTACACGCTCGTTCGCTTTGAGCCCCGGAGCGTCGTGCACAGGGACGTCGTGGAGACGGTCCGGGAAATCGCGAAGCGATGACGATTCTGGAGTGATATACCGATGAAGAGAGTTCTGTACGTGCTCAACGACTGCATGCGCAAGTTCAGCTACGAGCGTGCCGCCGGGCTGACCCGCGCACTGCGGAGGCTGGGCGAGCCCTTCAGCCTGTGCATCGTGCGCAGCGACGCCTACTCAGGCTTCGCCGTCGAGCACAACTACGGCGAGTACAACATCTATCGCCTGCCGGACTACGCCGACTTCGACGGCATCCTGCTGGACATCAACAGCGTGTTTACCGACGACTCGAACCGCTATGGCGCGATGGGCATCCAATACGTCGTCGAGGCCGCCGCGGCGTCCGGCAAGCCGGTGATCTCGATGGCGAACCACATCCCCGGCTTTCACTACGTGGGCATCGACAACTACGAGGCGATGGCTTCCGTGATCCGCCACCTGCACGTCAACCGCGGGCTCACCGACTTCTGGTTCGCGCTCGGCCCGGCCGACAACTACGAGAACCAGGTCCGCACGAAGGGCCTCATGGACTACTGCGCCGCCAACGGCCTGCCCTGCGGGGAGGACCGCCTGTACGCGGAGAGCTTCATCGTCGAATGCGGCATCCACGCCTTCGACGCGCTGCTCGCCCGGCACGGCGGAAAGGTACCGCAGGCCGTCATCTGCGCCAACGACCACATCGCGATGGGGATCTGCCACGCGGCGAAGGCCGCGGGCTACAGCGTCCCGGACGACTTCCTGGTCACCGGCTTTGACAACACCGAGGCCGGCGCGCTGTTCTCCCCCGCGATCACGACCGTCGATCAGCAGTGCTGGAACATGGGCGACGCCTGCATCGACGCGCTGCGGCGCATCTGGAGCGGGGAGGACGTCCCCGAAGTGATCACCACGCCCACCAAGCTGGTGCTGCGCCAGAGCACGGAACACGCGACGCCCACGGCGCAGGGAGTCTCCCAGCGCGCGTCGGACTACATCGGCGGCGCCTCCAGCAGCACCGACTTCAACTACAAGATGAGCGCCATGCAGTATCGCCTGCCCGGCTGCAAGTCCATCGAGGAGATCTGCCAGGCGGTGATCGAGTGCATCTCCGTGCTGAACTGCGAGGGCATCGACCTGGTGCTGGACCGGCGGCTGTTCGACCTCGACCGGACGCTGTCGTTCCGCGAGCAGACCGGCCACCTGCAGGACATCTCCAGCGGCCTCACCGTCGAGGGCTACCCGGACACGCTGGAGCTCGTGTTCAGCTGGGAGAAGGGCATGAACGCGCGCTTCCCCCGCCAGAGGATCGGCAAGAAGCTGTCCGCGCTGCCGATGAGCGTCTCCCGGACGAACTGCCTGTTCGCGCCGCTGCACTTCCAGGAGCGCACCATGGGCTACCTGTGCGTGCCGCAACTGCCTGGACCTGATGCGCATCAAGGGCGTGTCCACCGTCGTCAGCACGCTGACCATGGCGCTGCGCACTTACTTCTCCGCGCGAAGCCTGTCCTACATCAACCGCGTGCTGTCCGGCGTTTCCATGAAGGACGGGCTGACCGGGCTCTACAACCGCCTGGGCTACCACGAGCTGGCCTATCCCCTGTACCGCGACATCGCCGCCCGCGGCGGGAAGCTGGCGATCCTGTTCCTAGACATGGACCGTCTCAAGCAGATCAACGACGCCTACGGCCACGGCGTGGGCGACCACGCGATCAAGTGCATCGCCTCGGCCATCCGCCAGAGCGTGCCGAAGGACGCCATCCCCGTGCGCTACGGCGGCGACGAGTTCCTGGTGCTGACGCCCTACGGCGGCGACGAGGCGGTCCGGCGGATGCTGGACGCCATCGCGGAGGCGATCCCGCTGCTGGCGGACGTGCTCAGCCTTCCGGAGCCGCCCGGGTTCAGCTCCGGCTACGTGCTGGCCGACCCCGGCGCTGGAAAGTCGCTGGACGCCTACGTGGAGGAGGCCGACGCCCGCATGTACGAGGCCAAAAAGGCCAAGAAGGCGCTGAGGGAATAAAAAAGACGCGGGCCAATTCGCGCCCGCGGGCCATATCGATCCAATCGCAAAGGAGGTTTTCCCATGAAGAAGCTGATGATCGCCCTGCTGTGCCTGCTGCTGGCGCTGCCGGCGCTCGCGGAGGACGAGGAGTTTACGAGCGGCGACTACGCCTACGTCCTCCTGGAGGACGGCACCGCCCAGATCACGGACTACGAGGGCGAGGACGTCGCCCTGGAGGTGCCCGCGGCGCTGGACGGCCACGCGGTGACGTCGATCGGCCGCAAGGCGTTCATGCATAACCGGACCATCGTGCGACTCACGCTGCCGGAAGGCCTGAAGAGCATCGAGCAAAACGCCTTCAGCGCATGCTCCGCCCTGGTGGAGCTCACGCTGCCGGACGGCCTGGAGAGCATCGGCAATACGGCCTTCGAGGGCTGCAAGAGTCTGACGCAGGTCGCGCTGCCCGCGGGGCTGGCCAGCGTCGGCGACGGCCTTTTCAACAAGTGCCCGGCGCTGACGCAGGTGTTCCTGCCCGACGACCTTGCGGAAATCAGCAGCGGCATGTTCGCCGACTGCCCGAGCCTGACGCAGGTCGCGCTGCCCGCCGACCTGACGCGCATCGGCGGCGGCGCGTTCTTCAACTGCGCCAGCCTCACGCAGATCGACCTGCCCGCGAGCCTGACGGCCATCGACCGGCTCGCCTTCCGCAACTGCACAAGCCTTACAAAGGTCGACGTGCCCGAGGGCGTGACGAGCCTCGGCGAGGTGGCGTTCCTCAACTGCGCCGGCCTGAACGAGGTCACACTCCCGGATTCGCTGACTGAGATCGGCGTCAAGGCGTTCGACGACTGTCCGAACGTCAAGGTCATCGTCGGCAGCGGCTCCTACGCGGAGCAGTATTGCAGGGAGAGCGGATACAATTACGAGTGCAGGGAGAAGTAAGGGGAAGATAGAAAGCGTAACTTAAAAGATCCTTCGACTTCGCCGCTGACGCGGCTTCGCTCAGGATGACAGGTTTGCAGATGCCCCGTCGTTGTCATCCTGAGCGAAGCGCAAGCGAAGTCGAAGGATCTTTTTCGTCCCCCGTTCATCACTCCAGCGCTTCCTTCCGCGCGCGCTTGTTGGTGTACATGACCTTGTCCGCGCGGCGCACGGCGTCGATCACGCTGGCATCGACCTTCGGGTCGAACTCGGCAACGCCCATCGCGACGTGTACCTGCTCCCATCGGTTCTGCGCCGACGCGCAGATCTCCAGGCGGGTCCTCTCAAACTGGCGAATGAGCGCCTCCCGGTTCCTGTAGTCGTCGTTTTGCAGGATCACGGCAAACTCGTCCCCGCCGATCCTGAACACCGGACTGTGCTGGAACACGCGGCAGATCAGTCGGCACGCGGTCTTCAGGTACAAATCGCCCTTGTCATGGCCGTGCTGGTCGTTGACGGACTTGAGGTCGTCGCAGTCGAACACGCCGACGGCGAACGCCAGGTTCGACTTGTCCTCGTCCATCTGCTTTTGCAGCCGGTCGATCGCGTCCGCGAACGCGCCCTTGTTCTTGACGGACGTCAGCGAGTCGATATACACGCGCTTGTTCAGGTCGCTGATGTGGGCCTTCATGTGGTCCGTCAGGCGCTTGAAGGTGTTGGTGAGCCTGCCGATCTCGTCGTTCCGGTCGTAGCTCAGGTCCAGGTCGTAGTTGCCGTTGTCCACCTGCTCGGCGGCGCGCGTCAATTCCTCCAGGTGCCGGGTGATGCGGCCGGTGTAGTACAGCGTGAACAGGCTCATCGTCACCAGCACGACGGCGGACAAGACCAGTATCTCGCGGATTAGCTTTTGCCAGTCGCCCTCGGTCTCGGAGATGGGCACCGCCACGTTCAGGCGCATGCCGTTGCACAGCGGCAGCCACGCCGCCTGCTTGTCGACACCGTCGAAGCGATAGCGGATGAACGTGCTGTCCGTGACCAGACCGTCGGGCACATCGGGCATCGTCTCCTCGGTCAGCTGCGTGACGTCGATGCGCGGATGGAAGAACAGCTCCCCCTCCGCATCGCTGAGGAACGCATAGCCGTTGGCGTAGAGGCGTATGCTCTCCACCTGCTCGGCCATCGTGGAGTAGTCGATCTCGATGCCCACGACGCCGACGAATTGCCTTTCATAGTAGATGGGCACGTTGTAGGAAATCACGCGCCTGCCCAGGTTGTCGGTGATGTAGGGCGGCAGCCAGATGGCCTCGCCCTTGTACTTCGGCACGGTGAACCACACCAGCTTCGAGGTGTCCTGCGTGTCGTAGAGCGTGATGTCGGTCACCTCATGCTCCACGAAGCCCTCGCCGTCGATGTCCGTGTACCAGAAGCCCTTTACGGTGTCGGAGACCTCCGGATCGATGCGGTAGTAGTAGGTCAGCACGCCGTTGGTCTTGTTGGCCATCTCCTCGAAGTACTTGCCCACGCGGTCGATGTGATTTTGCAGCTTCTCCGGCTCCAGCCCGTCCAGGTCGACCTCGACGAACGTCGAGACCTTGCTGACCGACTTCTGCACGCTGTTGAAGTAGTAGTCGAGGTTGCGCCCCCCGTCTCGCACAACAAGAGCAGCAGCTGGTCGGATTCGAGCTTCTCGTTCTTCCGGATGAACACCACGCTCAGGCACGTAACGGTGGTCACGGCCAGCACGATGACGCAGACGGTCAGCAGCGTGATTCTTGTTCGCAGCGAGTGCATTTCACGATCACCTTTCGCATAGTTTGTCGCGTTTCGTTCGCGTCCGGCCTCATTCCTCGGGCTGCATGTTGCGCACGAACGCATCTTCAAAGTCCGAGGGATGCAGCGGGCGGGAGAAGTAGTAGCCCTGCACCAGCGAACACCCCAGGTCCCTCAGCAGCTTGATCTGTTCCTCGGTCTCCACGCCCTCTGCCACGACGGGGATCTTCAGGTTCCGCGCGATGTCGAGGATCAGCGCCACCAGCTGGATGTCCTTCTCGTCGTGTTCGATGTTGCGGATGAAGGCCCGGTCCATCTTCAGCACGTCGATCGGCATGGCGGAGAGCATGTTCAGCGAGGAATAGCCAGTGCCGAAGTCGTCCATTTCCACTTCATAGCCCCTGCGGCGCAGGCCCTCCACGACCTGAATCACCTGGTCGGCGTTCTCCGTGTAGGCAGACTCCGTCACCTCCAGCTTGAGGGCGTCGTGCCGCAGGCCGTTGAAGCGGAGGATCTCGTCGAGCGTGTCCGCCAGCGTCGGGTCAAACACGTCCACGCGCGACAGGTTCACCGAGATCGGGATCGTCACGCCGTACTGGTCGCGCCAGCGCACGATCTGCCGCGCGGCCTCGGTCCAGACGTACTTGTCCACGATGCCGATCTGGCCGTTGCGCTCGAACAGCGGGATGAAGTCGTCCGGGGGGATCATGCCCAGCTCCGGATGTTGCCAGCGGATCAGCGCCTCGGCGCTCACCAGCTTCGGCGGGTCGCACTGGATGTCGTACTTGGGCTGATAGTACACCTCGAACTCGTACTTCTCCACCGCGCGGCGCAGATCGTTCAGCAGGCGCTGCTCGTACATCTCGAGCTCGTGCACCTTCTCGTCAAACACGATCAGGTGCTCCTTGTAGTGGCCGCGCGCCATGCTGCACGCCGTGCGCGCCCGGTCGAACATCTGCACGGGCTCGATGTTCGCCTGCCCGGGCATCACGCCCATGCGCAGGCGGATGCTGGTGTTCGGCGCGAGGTTGTTGAGCTTCTCCTGCAGGCGGTCGAACAGCTGCTGGTAGCCCTCGGTGTGAGGACAGTAGATATCGAAGCGGTCCGCCTCGAAGCGCCCGGCGATGCCTCCCCTCTCTGTGGAGACGGCGCGGATCTCGCTGCCGAGCGCGCGCAGCACATGGTCGCCGAAGTCGCGGCCGTTCAGCGCGTTCACGGAGTGGAACTGCTCGATGTTCATCACGATGGCGTCCATCGGCTTGTCCGGATGCTCGCGGTAGAGGCGCTCGGCGTACTGGAGGAAGAAGTCGCGGTTGTACAGGCCGGTCAGGTCGTCGGTCTCGGTGGCCAGGATCAGCCGCCTGGCCTTCCTCTCGGAGCGCATGCTGCGCACCATCAGCGCCAGGATCACCAGCATCACGGCGGCGAGCGCGGCGATCACGGCGGTCAGGTTGTCCTTGATGAAGTCCGTCAGCGTGTACTTCGCGTCCTCGGCGATGTAATAGGAGAGCGCGGAGTTCACGGTGGCGTCCGGGATCATGCCCGTGGCCTTCGCCAGGATCGAATACAGCTGCGTCTGGCCCTTGCGCACGGCCAGGCAGTAGTCGATCTCCACGCCCGTGGTGAACGTCGTCAGGTGATACTGCTCGCAGAGCCTGGCGATGTTGTTGAAGCGGTAGTTGCTGATCAGCACGCAGTCCGCCACGCCGTCGGACACGGCCTTCAGGCAGTCCGCCGTGGTCGGGAAGTACACCTTCCGCCAGCCGGGGAAGTTGTCCATCAGGAAGGCGTCGTAGTTTTTGTTGCCCTCGTTGACGGCGACGATCACGTGCTCGCGGTTGGATATGATGCTCTGGCCCGTCGCGTGCACCACGGCGAAGATGTCCGTGCTGATCATCGGCGGCGTCATCACCAGGTTCATCACCTCGCCGTCGTAGGCGCTGAGGTTGGCCGGGAAGACGCAGTCCACCTCTCCCCGCTCCAGCGCCTCCAGCGCCGCCGCCACGGTGGGATAGGCCGTCGCCTCGAAGTCCAGGCGCGCGTTCGCGGTGCACTCGGAGGCGAAGGCCAGGTAGTCCTTCAGGATGCCCGTCAATTCGCCGGTCTCCTCATCGGCGGCGCAGAAGGCGAGGTAGTTGTCCTGGTAGCCGACGCGGATGGGGCCGTGATCGGCCAGCCAGTTCACCTCGTCCTGGTTGAGAAACGCGTTCGCGCCGATCCGCTTGATGTGCTTTTCGTACATCCGCTGGTTGTAGTAGCGGTTCTCCTCCTGAATGCGGCTCATCGCGCCGTTCAGCTCGCTGAGCAGGTCCGGGCGGCTCTTGGAGATGGCGAAGAAGAAGTCAGAGCCGCCGATCTTGCACAGCGGCACGGCGCGATCGGGATGGACGAAGGTATCCACGGTGACGTAGCCGTCCAGCTCCCCGTCCGCGACCTTGTCGAGGGATTCGTCCTCGCCGGAGGTCACCTCGACGATCTGCGAATTGACCCCGTTGCGCTGCGCCCATTCGGCGTAGAAGATCGACTGGATGCTGTCCTTGTTCACGCCGATCCGCTTGCCATTCAGCGTGGCGTAATCCGACGGGCTGATGTCCCGGTTGTCCGGCGCGATGAACAGGTAGTACTCCTCCGTGCCCATCGGCAGGTTGGAAAAGAGCATGTGTTCCTCGCGCTCGGGCGTGTAGGACACGTCGCTCATCAGGTCGATCTCGCCGTCCTCCAGCATCTGCAACAGGTCCGGCCAGCTTCCCTCGACGTATTCAAAGGTCCAGCCGGTGTAGGCGGCGATCTTCATCTGGTACTCATAGGCATAGCCGGAGCGCCGCCCGGCCGCATCCCGCGTATTGAACGAGGATTCGTACCAGCCGACGCGCACGACCTTCTCCTCCGCCTGCGCGCATGCCACGAGCGGGCACAGCAGCGCCGCGAGCAGGGCCAGGCACAGCGCCAGCGCCGCGCAGCGCTTCAGGCGGACGGTCGCAGTTTGATGGATCATGTTGGCCTCCAAGTCTGCGCACGATTGTATTGCGACGAACGTCGTAAAATATCGGAATTTACATTCCACGCCCTATTATAACACAGACTGTAAAAATTTTCCACCATTTAACAAAATTAGTGGCACGATTCCCTCCAAAAGCGAGCCGCCCGCCCATGGCATCAGCACGAGCCAAGTGCTCGCGGGCGTGCCGTCGGGCCACTTCTCCGTCAGGAGCCCCTCGCTGTGGCAGAAGCGTTCGGACATCCAGCCCACTTTTCCGTAGCCGAACTCGCCGTCAAAGGTGTTGTGGCACTGGCAGCTCCACAGCAGCGTGTCCTCCAGGCGGCCGCGGATGTAGGCGTCCTCTCGTTTTTCCAGATAGTAGGCCATCTCCGCCAGCACCGTGGAGGACATCGGGTGGATGTGCGGGTTGGTGACGGAGGTGATGCTGCCGCCGCAGCTGGACCAGCCCACCGTGCTCAGCGGCGGCACCTTGATCGGCGAGTTGTAGCAGAACTTGAACGTGTATTCGTAGTAGAGCGCGTCGCGCAGGTGGTCGAGCAGCGCGCCGTCGCCGGTCATCTCGTGCAGGTGCCGCGCCGCGCGGATGTAGGCCAGCACGCCCTCGGAATCGACGTTCTTCTCAATGTCCAGCGGCCCGCCGTAGCCCTCCGCATGCCGGATGTAGGCGTCGTGATACCACGCCTCGCTCTGCAGCATGGCGGGCAGGAAGCGGCGCTCCCCCGTGACGCGACAGTACAGCGCCGAGGCCGCCAGGCACCAGGAGCTGCCGAGCGAATCGTACTCCAGGCCCGCGCCCGTCGCCTCGGAGAAGGTATAGGGATACTCGCCGTCGGCGTTGCGGCTGCGCTCGATGCGCTCCACGACGCGCCCGGCGAACGCGAGCCAGTCCGCGTGCTCCGCGCCGTTCTCGCGTTTCTCCCACTCGTACGCCTTCAGGATGTAGTAGACGCTCTGGCCGACGAGGTAGCCCGCGTGCCCGGGCGTGTTCTGGTTGTCGTACCACCAGCCGCGGTTGCTCCACTTCCCGCCCTCCTCCATCAGGAAGGGCAGGCCGCTTTGTTCGTTCATGGAATGGGCGACGATGTGACTTACGCAATCCACCGCCTGCGCGCGCATCGCTTCATCCCCCAGCAGCTTCGCGGCCATCAGCACTGGCACTGCCGCGGAGAGCCCGTTCGTCCACGTGATCGAGGGCAGCGGCTTGTAGTCGAGCCTGTCCCCCAGGTCCTTCACGAAGCACGAGTAGCTGTGGCGCTCTGGCAGCCAGGCGTCGCGGGCGATGGCGGTGGCGATGTCCCGCGCGGCCTCGATGGGCGCGCTGCGGCGGCGCGGCGGCTCGTGGAACTTCGCGTAGACCCACTTCAACGCGTCGTGCAGGCCGCGCTCGTCCTCCGCGGGCAGGTCGAAGCAATATACGCGCGCGACGACGCGCTCGCCCTTCTCGAGGGCGAAGCAGTTTTCGCCCAGCGGGGCGCGGGGCCGCGCGTCGCGCGAGTTCATGAAGAACCACGGCGCGTTTTCGTACCCCAGCGTAGTCCACACCTCGCCGCTCTCGAGCGAGCAGCCGAAGCCTGCATACTGGCCAAACGCCCCGGCCTCGCCGGGCTCCCACGCGACCTGCGCGCCATCCCTGCGCAGGTAGTACGGAGACGCCGCCAGGCCCGAGAGCCGCCCGTCTTCCCACGCGAAAGCGCACGGATGCGAGAGCCGGTCGCTGCGCGCCATCCACCAGGGTGAGGCGGGAAAGTCCCCGCTCTCCCGCAGGCGCGGGCAGTTGCAGCGCACCGCCAGCGGAACCTCGCCGCGGTTCGTGCCGTAGATGAAGCCGGGCAGGAAGAACCGCGGGCGCGCCATGCCGAGGGGCAGCGCCATCCGGATCACGCCCTCGAACGCCTCGTCCGCGGTGATCGTGACGATTGCCTTGCGCGGGTTCGCGCCGTCTTTGTACTCGATCGCGGCGCGCAGGCCACACGCCTCCGGCGTTACATACGCCTCGGACGCGTCCTTCGCGCGGGCTGTCAAAACCAGATCCTTCATGCCGTCGCCCTCCCCTGTCGCGCCGCTTCATCCGGCGCGCGTTTGTTGATCGTATTATAGCGCATGCGGTCGAACGCTGTCCAGAACAAAATACACAACCGGCAGATAAGTGACCACGACCTCTTCCGGCGCTGACGCTTCGCTAGGCCCTGCGGGCCGCGCCACCTTCCCCTGAACCGCTCCCTTTGGTCGCTGGGGAAGGCTTTGGAGAACCGTACGGCATCAAAATGCCTTCCCCTTTAGGGGAAGGTGCCCCGCAGGGGCGGAAGAGGTCGTCCTCAAAAGCAGATGATGCCGCCCTGGGTGTTTCGCTTGACATCCCGGGGCCGCCGCGGCATAATAGTATCATTCAAGAACATTAGCGACGCGAAAAGCGGAAAACGGAGAGAATCAGAGCGATGGGCAATTACCTGGTGACGGGCGCGAGCGGCGGCATGGGCTCCGCGATCCGCCGGGCGCTGGCCCGGGAGGGCCACGGCGTATGGGGCATCGACCGGCGCGAATCGGAGGGCGTGATCGGCGCAGACATCACGAGTTCCGCCGACCTGCAGTCCGCGTTCGAGCGCGTGCGGGCGGAGGCGGGAAGCCTCGACGGCATCGTTCACGCGGCGGGCGTCTACGACCTCAATTCGCTGGCGGAGATGCCGGAAGCGGACTTCGTCCGCGACTTCGACGTCAACCTGTTCGGCATGTTCCGGGTCAATCAGGCGTTCCTGCCGCTGCTTCGGCGCGGGCGGATCGTCATTATCTCCAGCGAACTGGCCCCGCTGCACCCGCTGCCCTTCACCGGCGTCTACGCCGTGACCAAGACGGCGGTGGAACAGTACGCTTCGGCGCTGCGGATGGAATTGCAGCTGCTGGGGCACAAGGTCGTCGTCGTGCGCCCCGGCGCGGTGCGAACGGACATGCTGCCCGCGTCGACCGGGAAACTGGACGCCTTCTGCGAAAACACCCGGCTGTATCCGTGCAACGCCGCGCGCTTCAAGCGGATCGTGGGCCGGGTGGAGGCGCGCAACGTCGCACCGGAGAAAATCGCCGACGTGGTTGTCCGGGCGCTGAAGTCGCCCCGGCCCAGGCTCGTGTACTGCGTGAACCGCAACCCGATGCTGCTGGCACTGAACGCGCTGCCGGTGCGGGCGCAGCTTTGGATCATCCGAAAGATACTTTCGTGAATATACACGGGCGGGCGCCGCATCGGCGCCCCTACAGATCGCGTTTGCCATGGCTTCTCTACGCAGCGTAGGTTGCCTTCCCGCCCCGCGTCTGCTATGCTGATGGCGAAGGAGGAAAAGACCATGGACAACTTCGTCACCGGCGCGACGATCAAATCGCTGCGCGAGAAACTGAAAATGACCCAGGCCGAGCTGGCCGGAAAGCTGATGGTCAGCGACAAGGCCGTCTCCAAGTGGGAGACAGGCCACGGGCTGCCGGACATCGCGCTGCTGGAGCCGCTGGCCAAGGCGCTGGGCGTCTCCGTGCCCGAGCTGCTCTGCGGGCGGGCCATCGTCAACGCGAACCGCGCCTCGAACCTTATGCGCGGCCGCCTGTACGCCTGCCCCGTGTGCGGCAACGTCACGTTCGCCAAGGGAGAGGCGATGCTATCCTGCTGCGGCATCCAGCTGCCGCCGCTTTCGCCCGAAACCCCGGACGACGGCCACGCCATCGCCGTCGAGCGCTCGGAGGGCGAGCTTCGCGTGAGCGTCGCGCACCCGATGGAGAAGGACCACTTCATCGCGTTCATCGCCTATGTGACGATGGACCGCTTCGAGATGAAGGCCCTCTACCCCGAGGGCGACGCCGAGGCCCGCTTCTTCATCCGCGGCGGCGGGCAGGTGCTGTGCCACTGCAACCGCCACGGCCTGTTCGGCGTGAGGGTATAGAAAAATCGCCCACACGGGCGACGAGGGAGGAAAAGACATGCGCCTGTTCATTGCGATCTGCCTGACCGACGAGATGCGCGCCGCCCTGCGCGACATCCAGGCGCAGATGCGCGCCCAGCGCGTCTCGGGCAACTACACGCCGCCGGAGAACATGCACCTGACGCTGGCGTTCATCGGGGACTACCCGGACCCCGACGACGTGCCGCTGCCGGCGTTTGAACCGTTTACGCTGTCGCTGGACGGCTTCGGCAACTTCGGCAGCCTGTGGTGGGCCGGGATCAGGCCGTGCGAGGCGCTGCGCCGCTACGTGCAGAACCTGCGGCACGCGCTGGACGCCCAGGGCATCCCGTTTGACCGCAAACGCTTCTCGCCGCACATCACGCTGGTGCGCCAGGCCGAGGGCCGACCCGCGGTGACCGTGCCGCAAGTGGAGATGGCGGTGGACCACGTCTCGCTGATGCGGTCCGATCGCGGCAGGCACGGCATGATCTACACGGAAATCCGCCGTTCAGACGACTGACGGCGGATTTTTCTTGGCTTGTACATGATTAGGAAAACGGAACGTTTTCCGGGTCGGCGGGTTCCGCAGGAACACGCCGACAATCATTATTCTCTTTTTCGGCAGATTACCTCTGCGCCCTCTGCCTCCAGGCGCGCACGCCGGCAACCAGCTTTTCCTCGCCTTTCTCCTTGAACGGGGCGATCCGCAAGCTGACAGGCCGCGGCTGGCCGCCAATCACCAGGCGGTACTGCATCTTGAACACGTTGCCCTTCCGGGTCTCTTCGAGCACGTTTTCTTTGGTGAATTGCTCCAGATACAGCGCCAGATCGTCCGGATGGACGGTCTTTTTGCCGTCCACGACGCCCTGCAGGAAGAAGTCCTCGCCCTCCTTGGCAAAGCCCAGCGTCTCATACTCGCTCGTGGCGCTGTACTCGATGTAGCGGCCCGTCGCCGGGTCCACCGAGTACAGGCTCAGGTAGTCATCGGACAGCGCCATCATCCTGGCGAGCGTCTCGCGCTCGTGCTGCGCCTCCCTGTAGCGGGCCTGCTCCTTCATCTGCGCGTCGACGATGCTGATGCCCATGATGATGCGGTTGGCGTTGGAGCGCGTGCGCGTGATCTTCATGCTGGCGTACATCGGCGCGCCGCTGTCGATCAGGCGGTAGGTGGCCGTGTAGACGCCCTGGATGTCCAGCTCCCGGACGACATTCTCCTTCGAGAAGCCGGCCAGGAATGGCTCCCGGTCCTCCTCGTAGATGCGCCTCATGGTCTCGCGCCGCGCCTCGGCAAAGAAGTCCGTGCCGTGGCGCTCCACGGCGAGCTCCTCGCCGCCGACGGAGGAGTTGTACTCGACGAAGCGCTCGGTGTCCAGGTCGATGACGTAGATATTATAGTAGTCGGCGGCCAGGGCGCGCGCGATGTCGGCGAAGGACTCGCCCTCGTCCGGATCGCTGATGGACAGGATCGCGACAGCGATGGCGACGTTTCCGTTGACGGGGTTTACGCCGATCCTGCGCAGGAAGGCGTGCACCTTCGTGCCGTCCGGCATGGTCTCGTCAAAGAAGGTGCGGTTTCCGCTTTCGCAGCACTGGCGGACGCTCGCGATGAACGACGGGCCGTAGCCGATCACGGCGTCGCCGAAGTCGACCTGCTCCTTGAACACGTCAAAGCCGAAAAAGCGCTTCATGAATTCCCGGTAGGATCGGCTGCTGCGCACGTACTGCGCCTTGCCCCGGCCGATCTCCAGGATGCCCATCGGCAGCGTGTTGAAGGCGTTGTGGAAGGCGCTGTCGTCCTCGCTGGCCATGACGCCGAGGTCGTAGAGGTTGACGCGGCCCATCGCCTCGTAGTACGAGGATTCCTCCGGGTTCTCGTAGCCGATCTGGATGCCCTTGCGGTTGCGCTCGACGATCTGCTCCAGCGGGATCGCCTTGCAGTAATAGAAGCCCTGCAGCTTGGAGCAGCCGATCTCCTGCAGGAAGCGCACCTGCTCCTGCGTCTCCACGCCCTCGCACACGGTGTCCACGCCCAGCGACGTGGCCATCTTCATCAGCTCCGTGAGGATGATGCGGGCGCTGTCGCTCTCGTTCAGCTTGCGCGTGAAGCTCATGTCGAACTTGATCAGGTCAAACCTGATGCTCTGCAGCACGTCCAGCGACGAATAGCCGCTGCCGAAGTCGTCCATCCACACGGGGAAGCCGAGGCTCTGGAAGCGCTCCACCTGGGCCTTCATAAAGTCGAAGTTCCGGCCGAGCACGCTCTCCGTGATCTCGACCGTGATCTTGCTGCGGCTGATGCCCGAGGCGTCCACCTTCCGGCGGATCTCCTCGACGATGTCGCAGGCGGCAAAGTCCGACCGGGAGAGGTTGATCGAGTGCGGCACGACGTACAGGCCCGTGTCGCTCGTCTTGCGCATCTTCTCCAGTACCTGGTCGAGCACGTACAGGTCCAGCTTGTAGATGAGCCCGGACTCCTCCAGCGCCGGTATGAAGTCCGCCGGGGAGAGGAAGCCCTTGACGGGGTCGTTCCACCGGGCCAGCGCCTCCTCCTCGCACACGCGGCCGTTGGCGGCGCGCACGATGGGCTGGTAGTGCACCTGGATCCATCGCTCCTCGATGGCCCGGTCGATGTTTTCGATGATGTACTGCCGCTTCTCGGCGTCTTCGCTCAGCGCCTTGCTGTAATAGTTCACGGCCATGCCGTAGCGGCCCCTGAGCGCGGTGCAGGCCAGCTTGGCCCGGTCCAGCGCCACGCTGACGTGGCCGTCCTCCCGCTTGCCCAGGTACACGCCCACGTGCACCGGCGGCGTCCGGCCGCCGTTCATCTCCCGGCACTGCGCAAACATGCGCTCCAGCCTGTCCTCCAGGCCCTCCTCCTCGGCGAGCACCGCGAAGTGGTCCGCGCCGATGTGGCAGCAGTTCTCGAGGCCGAACAGGCGCGTCAGCTCCCACGCAAAGGATTTCAGCAGCCTGTCGCCCTCGGAGAAGCCGTACTTGTTGTTAAAGAACTTCATGCCGATAAAGTCGATGTACAGGATCGCAGGCCGGCCGCCCTTTTCCAGAATGGCCTCCTTGCCGGAGAGCGCCAGCTCGAAAAAGTGCGTCATGCTGGGAAGGCCGGTCAGATCGTCGTACTGGCTGGCCTTGACGAGGCTGTTCGCGTGCAGGGCCTCGCTGAGGGTCTGGTTCAGCTCGGTCCCCTCCAGGCCGTACACGCCCTCGTCCGCATACCAGATGTGGGCCAGGCGCGCCCCGTTCTCGGTCATCACGTGCTCGCCGAAGGCGTGGATCACGCGGAACTCCGAGCCGCCCCGGATGCGCACGCGGAAGATGATCTCGCAGCGGTCGCCGTGGGCGGTAAACTGATAGAACGCGTCTGCGGTCCGCGCCCGGTCGTCCGGGTGCACGTTCTGATAGACATCGCTGTTCAGTTGGCGATAGGCCTGGTCGCGGTCGTCGTATTTAAACAGCTCGCAAAAGCCGTCGGACATCAGCAGGCAGACGATCTGCTTGCCGACCAATTGATAGACGGCGAACGGATGTCTCAGGCGCTCCAGCGTCGCCCGCTCCTGCGGGGAATATTGATACCTCTCCATATGCGGCCCTCCTCCGAGATGGTCGCGTTGAAAAACCAAAAACCAATCCTGTCGTCGTTCGGCTCCTCGTCCGAGCTGTCCGCGGGAACGGGCCGGGCGCCGCTATTCGCCCGCCAGCCGGTCGCGCAGCTTCATGGCGCGGTCCGGATAGTTGCCGATGAGGATGTCCGCGCCCGAGCGCAGGCAGTGGACGATGTCCTTCTCCTCGTTGACCGTCCAGACGTTCACCTTAAGGCCCAGCGCGTGCGCCCTTTTGACCTCGTCCTTCACCTGCAATTCGGAAAAGTGCGGGTGGATGGCGTCCATGCCGAGCCGGTGGCCGTAGTTCCAGGATTCCATCATCGTAGCCTCATACAGGAGGCCGCACGGGATGCTCCTGTCGATGGCCTTCATGCGCAGCATGCTGTGGTGGTTGAAGCTGGAGTAGAGGATGCGGTCTGACATGCCCATGTCGTCCGCGAGCTTCAGGCACTTCTCCTCCAGGCCTTCATAGATGATGTAGCTGTTCTTGAGTTCCACGTTGACGCGAAGGTCTGTGGGCTTTAGGATCTCAAACACCTCGCGCAGCGTCGGGATCGTCGCGTTCTCGTACTCGGGGTGCGTCCGGTTGAAGCGCAGCTTTTTCAGTTCCGCCGTCGTCATCTGGCAGATCAGGCCGCTGCCGTTGGCGACGCGGTCCACCGCCTCGTCGTGTGCGACCACCAGCTCGCCGTCTCTGGCGATGTGTACGTCCAGCTCCACGCCGTCCGCGCCCATCTTCGCCGCCAGCTCAAAGGCCTCCAGCGTGTTCTCCGGCGCGTAGCCGGAAGCGCCCCGGTGTCCGTAGATCAGCTGCATGAGCATTTGCCTCGCTTCTATGTTTCGTGTCAGGGCGTCGATTCAGGACCCTGAGATTCTGGAATGGCGCGGGCGGAAAGCGGCGCGCGCCGCCGATTCATCCGCGCTTGGCAAACGTAACGTTTGCCGCCAGCGCCGCGGCGACGATCGCGTCCACCAGCACCACCGCCAGCACGCTCCACCGACAGCTGCCCAGCTTCCCGAGCATGTCGATCGCCGCGACGGCGACCACGACCAGGTTCAGCGCAGCCGCGACCATGCCCATCTTCCCGGCCTCGCCCTTGACGCTGTAAAAGGCCCAGTAGATCAGCAGCGCCTCGCTCATCGCCAGCACGATGCGGGCCAAGAGGCTGCCGGTGGAGAACACGTACTGGCTGATGCTCCAGTATTCCCGGGCGTAGTAGTATTCGCCGCTAAAGACGAAGTCCGTCGTGGAGGCGCCCGTCGCGGAATAGTAATTCGTCGCCGGATAGCAGGGCGCGATCACCGGAATGAACAGCGACACAAAGCAGAACAGGGCGATGGCGCTGCATACCAGGTTGAACAATCTCTTCGTATCATATCCCCGCATTCAAATCGCGCCTCCTTTTATGCACCCAGTATAGCATACTTTTGGGGAATAATCTACCGTTGCGGCGCCCTGTCGCGCGGTTTTTTTCGCGGTTTGTGAGACAAAAATGGCGAATATCGCCTGCCGCGGGGCGTCCGGGCAATTTGTTGTTGCGGGGATTTGGATTTTGTGCGACAATAGAAGCAGCCGGGAACAACCTGTTCCGCCCAATACAGAACGGAGGGCTCGCCCATGATCAAGCTGTACAACGCGACGACGATCGACCAGGCCGGAAACTGCCTGTCGCACCGGGATATCTACATCGACGGCGGCCGCATCGCAAAGATCTGCGACGCGGGAGCGCCCAGGCCGGAGCTGAAGCCGACCGACGCGATCGACTGCTCGTCGTACTTCGTGAGCCCCGGGCTCGTAAACCTGCACGCCCACACCGCCATGAACATCTTTAAGGGCATCGCCGAAGACGTGCCGCCGGAGGTCTGGTTCAACGAGATGATCTGGCCGTACGAGAGCCGCATGACGCCGGACGACATCTACACGGGCACGCTGCTGGGCATCGCGGAGATGCTCAACAACGGCGTGACCGCCGTCGCCGACCACTACTTCGGGGAGGAGCAGGTGCTGCAGGCCGCAAAGGACGCGGGCATCCGCATGGACATCGCGCCGACCGTCTTCGGCATGACGCCCGACTGGCGCGACAGGCTCTCCCAGGTCTGCGAATTCATCCGCGATCACCAGGGCGATTCCCCGCGCATCAAGCTGCGGTTCGGCCCGCACTCGGACTACACCTGCCCGGGGGATTCGCTGGCGCAGATCGTGGCCGAGGCCAGGCGGATGCGCCTGCCGATCCACCTGCACCTCGCGGAGACGCGCCTGCAGGTGGAGCAGTCGATCGAGAGGACCGGCAGGACGCCCTTCCAGCGCCTCCAGGACGCGGGTGGCTTCGACGTGCCGGCGCTGATCGCCCACGGCCTGTGGCTGACGGATGCCGACCTTGCCTGCCTCGGTGACGACACGTGGTTCGCCTTCTGCCCCAAGACCTACATGCGGCTGGCCTCCGGCCGGGGCGGCTTCTTCGACTTTTCCGACCGCCTGCGCTACAGCTTCGGCACGGATGGCGCGGCCAGCTCGGGAAGCGTCAACGTGCTGGAGCAGGCGCGGCTGTTCGCGATGCTCGAGAAGTTCGAGCGCGGCGACGCCACCATTCAGCCGGTGCTCGAGGTGTGGCAGAAACTGATGGCGGGGCACGCCGTTTTCGGCGCGGACACCGGCCGGATGGAGGAGGGCGCAGTCGCCGACCTGGTCGTCTGGGACCTGAACACGCCCGACACGATGGCCTACTACCACCCCGTCGCGGCCATACTCTACGCCGCGACGAGCGCGAACGTCCGCTACACGATGGTGGAGGGCGAGTTCTTGAAGTACGACGGCGCGCTGAAGATGGACTTCGCCGAAGTCGCTCGGGAGACCCTGCGCCTGCAGAGGGACCTGCTGGCCCGCGGCAAGGGCGCGGCGAAGGTGTACTACTGAAGCCGGTCCGGGAGCTCTCCCATCACCCGTTGGAGGTCGTCTGGCGCAAGTCTTTGCCTGCGATCAGCCCGTCCGAGGCCATCATCTTCTCCAGCACGTCGATCTCCGCCTCCACGTCGAGCGCCTCCGAGCCGAACAGCTTGTCCTGCTGCTTCTGCGCCGCCGCCACCAGCTTGTCCAGCACGTGCTCGATGCTGCGGCGCGCCGCCCGGATGTTCTCGCCCTGGTAGCTCTGGTCCTCCATCAGGCGATAGCTCTCCAGCAGCTTCAGCGTCGTGGGCAGGTAGTAGTCCATGAAGCGCCGCGCCTCGGCGGCGCGGTCCGGGCGCTCGCGCAGCGTGCGCAGGATGCTGGCCGTCACGTCCTCGATGCGGTCGATGCGCTCGGAGACCGCCGCGTCGTCGATCTCGTCGTTCAGGCGGCGGATCTCCAGGATGACGTCGTCGCTGCGCGCCTCCTGCCGAACCGGCGCGGCCTGTGGCAGCGGATTGTCCAGCACCAGCTCGCCGTTTTCGATCTCGACGCGCTGCAAAAAGCCCAGCCGCTTCAATTTGGCGATCTTCGCGCCCGCCCGCGGCACGCCCAGCAAGCCGGAGAGCTTCTCCAGCGGGATGGAATGCTCGCGCCGCTTGGCCAGCTTGCCCGCGATGACCTTCGCGCTGTGCTGCCTCAAGCGCCAGAGCGCGATGCGCCACAGCGGCATCAGAGATACCGCCAGCACCGTGAGGTGCGCCAGCAGCCAGATGACCGGGTCCTCGTCAAACGGCGAGTCCTCGAGCCACACCTGGACGGTGACGGAGCTGAACAGTATGCAAAGCAGGCCGACCGGGATGTGCCGCAAACGGTTCTTTGTCGCCAGGTCCGTCAGATATTTGTTCTTCATGCGTCGTCCCCCGGAAGTATCTTTCTATATACCATTATATCACAGGGCCCTGCCCGGGGCAACGGGAAAACGCCGGTTGACAACCGGCGCGCAGTGCGGCATAATACATACAGAGCATCGTTTGTCCCCTGTAACCAAAGAAAGGATGATCTCGAGTGTTTGGACGGCGGCCTGACGGAAAGAGGATCAAGGGCATGGACCCGATCATGCGCATCACGCCCTACATCATGCCCATGCGTTGCGACGCGCAGGTGTTTCTGAAGCACCGCGTGGACCTGGACGTGCTGTTTGACTACGTGCGCCGCCAGAAGCTGGAAAAGGGCGAGAGCATCACCTACATGCAGATCATCATCGCCGCCTACGTGCGCGCGATCAGTCATAACCCGGCGGTCAACCGCTTCATCATGAACCGGCAGCTCTTCGCGCGCAACAACTGCTCGGCGGCGTTCACGATCCTCAAGAACCCGGGCAACATCGACGTGGGCGAGGCCGTCGTGAAGATCAAGTTCGACCTGACGGACACGATCTACGACGTGCGCGACCGCGTGAACGCCGCCGTGGAGACGATCCGCGGCGAGGACGCGACCCCGGGCTTCATCGACAAGCTGCTGCGCGTGGTGTTCGCGCTGCCGGGGCTGCCCGCGCTGGTGGTGGGGACCATCAAGCTGCTGGACCGCTACGGCATCGCCCCGTCCGTGCTGATGGACGAGCTGCCGTTCTACGTGGGCATGTACATCACCAACACCGCCTCCATCCGCCTGCACGACGTGAACCACCATCTGTACAACTGGGGCAACGTCGGCCTGTTCTTCGGCATGGGCCTGGAGGAGCGCACCGCCGTCGTAGAGAACGGTCAGGCGCGGATGAAGCGCTACCTGCCCGTGGGCATCACCGCCGACGAGCGCGTCTGCTCCGGGGCGCACTACGGGCGCTTCTTCACCGACATCCGGCGCTACCTGGAGCACCCGGAGCTGCTGGAGACGCCGCCGGAGAAGGTGACTTTCGACGAGGGCTGCGAATACCACGAGCCGAAGGTGAAGGGGTAAAGGCGCACAGGCGAATCACGGCCGCGCCGCCTTGTGTAAAGTTTACGTAAGCGGGCGTTGCGCTCGCCGCGCTTTTCAAGTATAATACATGGGAATGCAGTAGAATCTGCGCAAGAACGATACGGAGGATGACGGGCATGAAGAGATGGATTGCGCTGGTGCTGGCGCTGACGCTGCTGTTTGCGTGCTGCGCGACGGCGGGCGCGGCCTCGAAGAAGGCCGGAAAGACGAGGGTCAAGGGCGCGGCCGCGGTCGTGTACAAGGACGGGTTCAGCCTCAAATACAGCTGGAAGAAGGTCTCCGGGGCGAATGGCTACGAGTACTGCTACAACCTGAACCAGACCGGGCTGAGCACCAAGGAGGACTACACCTTCGCCACGACCGACCAGACGTCGGCGGAGATCAAGCTGAAGGCCTACGGCACCGTGGATTTCCGCGTGCGCGCCTTCACCGTGCTCGACGGCAACAAGATCTACGGCCCGTGGGCGGCGTGCCGCATGAAGCAGGGCAAGGTGGACAAGCTGATCGTGAAGCAGATCAAGAAGCGGATGAAGAGCAACGACCTGTTCATGAAGGCAACGGCGCAGACCGTGAACGTGCGCAGCAAGCCTGACGCGAAGTACGACGCGCTCACGCAGATCAGCAGCGGCGACGAGAACCGCGCCACCGGCGATTTCAAGCGCGACAAGGACGGCAACTGGTGGATCCGGGTCTACGCGAGCCTGAGCCAGAGCAAGACCGTGAAGGGCTGGGTCATCAGCAACGAGGTCCAGGCGGTCTGGTATTGACATTTCTTCCCATCATAGACGCGACGGTCCCCCTGCCATGGGCGGGGGGACCGTCGCTTGTCTGTCGCACGCTCATGCCTCGTCGCTCAGGATCAGCGTGAGGTTGTTCAGGTTCATCGTGTAGACGTAGCGCGCCTCGTCGGCCATGCGCATCGCCAGGTGGATGCCCATGCTGTCGCGCACGTCGGCCCGGGACACGTGGTCGACGGGGTCGAACGCCCGGCAGTCGTCCCTGAAGCGCAGCATCCAGTGGTCCTTCTTGCGCAAAAGGCGGATGGACAGGTGGTTCCCCCTTCCTCCGGCGAAGCCGTGCATGACGATGTTGCCGCCCATCTCCTCGATGCAGATCGCCAGGTGGTTGGCCATGCGCTCGCTGCCGCCGTGGGCGCGGCAGAAGGCGTCCGCAGCGTGGGTGGTTTTGATCACGTCTTCGATGCTCCTGGGATTGGCCTCCAGCAGGTCTTCCGGCGGCACGCCGAAGTCCGCGCGCAGCAGCAGCACGTCCTCCTCCCTCCACGTGACGCGGCCCTTCTTCAGCCACACGTAGCCCAGGATCCCCAGCACCATCGCCAGCTGGCTCGCCCCGAACAGGTACCACGCGCTGTCCACGCCCGCGGCGCGGGTGAACAGCCAGGCCGCCAGCACAGGCAGCGCCGCGTTGCCCAGCACGGAGATAATCTCCATCATGCGCACGCGGCCCGTGCCCTGGTAGCAGCTGCGCAGCGCGTAGGTCAGGCAGCAGAACGTCAGGCCCGTCGAGAACAGGCGTAGGCCGCGGACCGCCATTTCCTGGCTCGCGCCGGCGTCCGGGATGAACAGCGCCACGCAGGGCCGGGCGAACGCGATCTGAAGCGCCATCACCGACACGCCGAGCACGACGGACGCCCGCACCAGCGCGCGCAGCAGCTCGGAAAGGCCCGTGCGATCCTCTTCGTTGTACAGCACGCCCGAGAGCGTCAGCGCCACGCCGCCGGAGCCGGTGCTGATGCTGTTGCTGGCGTTCATCAGCGTGTCGATGACCGAGAAGGCCGCCACCGCCGCCGCGCCGCTCGCGTTGAGCAAAATCTGGTTGACGCCGAAGATCATCACCACCGAGGACGCCATGCCGAACAGCGACGGCACGCCGCCCGCGACCAACTCGCGCACCTTGCTCCAGCGGACGCGCCTGACGGAGAACGTGAACACGCACTTCTTCGACAGGAAGTAGCCGATGCCGATCAGCGACGCGGCGTAGTAGCTGAGCGCGGACGCCAGGCCCATGCCGAACATGCCGCCGCGAAACACGTACACGTTCAAAAGGTCGAAGCCCACGTCCGTCAAGGTCATGCCCAGCACGGCGACGATCAGCAGGTTGCCCTGCCCCGCCATCTGCAAAAACGGCACCAGCACCAGCGCGCCCACGGACGCGGGTGTGCCGATGGTGAAGCCCGCGATGTAGCCGCTGGTCTCGCGCAGCAACGCCGGCTCGTGCGCGCCCAGCAGGCGCGCGATCGGCACGCGCAGCAGCAACACCGGCAGCATGAAGGCCAGCGAGAACGCGGCCGCCACGGCGATGGTGGAGGAATAGCCGACGTCGGTCTCGAGCATGTCGCCGCGCCCCAGCGACTGGCTGCACGCCACCTGCGCGCCCGCGCACAGCATGCTGCCCACCGCGCCGATGACCAGCAGCAGCGGGTTCGCGAGCCCGTAAGCCGTCAGCGCGCGCACCCCCAGGAAGCGCCCGATCATGATGTTGTCGATCAGCAGGCATAGCGACACCGTCAGCGCGGACAGGATCTGCGCCGTCAGCATCTGCCGGACGAGTTTTCGTATCATGGAATTGAATGAGCGCTTCGGCGGGATCGGATTCGCCGGGACGCATTCCCCTCTTGATCCCTCTCAGCGCCATACTCCTGTTTGATGTTTGACCCTCATATTATACTCCCCAAACGGCCGCGATGCAACAAGAAAGCAAAATCGGCCCTCTCACCGCGACACCTTTTTTCGGTTGCCATATCCCTTGTTTGTGTGGTATAATTGGGTAAAGAAGCCTATATTTGCCTTTCAGGGCCCGACAGCCGACCCATATATAAAGGGAGTATCCACATGAAGAGAGCCTTCGGTTTCATCGCGCGCGTCCTCGGCTTTGAAAAGCTGAGCAAGTACGAGAGCGACTACTTGCACGACGCGAACATCCGCAGCTGCAGCTACATGAGCTTTATCGTCGTCCTGATCGAGCTGTGGATGCTGATCCGGCAGACGCAGACGAAGATCATCCCGAAGTATCAGGCCGGCGAGCCGCTGTTTGATCTGCTCGTCAGATATACGTCCAAATACTGGCTGTTCATGCTGATCGGCACGGGGCTGATGATGTTCTGCCTGTTCTACAAGCGGGGCAGGCGGCTGTCGAAGCGGCAGTTCATCGCGCTGGTCGCGATCGGCTCGGCCTGCATGCTGTACACAGCCGTGCTGGGCCTGGAGACGTTCACGGCGACGAGCGAGGCGATCACCCCGGTGATGGCCGGGATCATGAACGTCATGCTGGTGTCCGTGTACGTGTTCCTGTTCGTGATCGGCGCGGCCATCGTGATGTACGCGCTGTTCGACCGCCTGAAGAACAAGAAGATCGTGCTGCTGGAGCACGTGGCGATCATCGCGTTCACGCTGGTGTGCCTCGCGTTCGGCATCTTCGTCTCCTACAGCGACTTCTGGGGCGGCAAGGAGATCATCTGCTTTTTGACGATGGTGCTGTACGTGGGCTGCCTGCTGATCTACCGCCCGTATGTGACCATCCTGATCCTCGGCCTCAGCTTTTTGGGGTTCCACCGCGTGCTGCTGACCTACCAGGGCGGACTGTCCTTCCAGCAGCAGGAGGTCGTCATCAGCGGCGTGACGCGCCACTTCATCTCCGGCGACTCCGTCAACTACGTCACCTTCTTCATCTCGCTGACAACGATCTGCTTTGCGATGTACCACGGGCGTCTGAACGAGGCGAGGAACTCCAAGGCGCTGGAAAAGAGCGCCAAGGAGGACCCGCTCACCGGCCTGTACAACTACGGCTACTTCTCCGAGCTGGCCGAGGAGAGCATCCGCCATTTCGCCGGCGACATCCAGCAAAACGTCTTCCTGTTCTTCGACGTGCACAACTTCAAGGCCTTCAACGACCAGCGTGGCTTTGAGGCGGGCGATAAGTTCCTGATCGCGATCGCGAAGTACATCTCCGAGGTGTTCAGCGATTCGCTGTGCGGCAGGCAGGCCGACGATCACTTCGTCGTGCTGACCCGGAAGGAGGGCCTCGAGCAAAAGCTGGACAAGCTCAACGAGCTGGTGCACGGCTACGACGACGAGATCCTGCTGGGCATCAACTGCGGCGCTTACCACCTGAACAGCAGCGACGAGGACCCGCGCATCTCCATCGACCGCGCGCGCTACGCCGCCCAGCTGATCAAAAACCGCTTCCAGACCATCTACAGCGAGTACGACAAGACGATGAGCGAGGCGTACCACAAGCGCCTGTACATCATCAACAACATCGACAACGCCGTAAAGAACGGTTGGATCGTGCCCTTCTACCAGCCGGTCGTTTGGTCGGAGACGGAGGAGCTCTGCGGCTGCGAGGCGCTGGCCCGCTGGATGGACCCGGTGTACGGCCAGCTGTACCCGAACGAGTTTATCCCCGTGCTGGAGGAGTACCGCCTGATCCACAAGCTGGACAGCTGCATCTACGAATCCGCCTTCAGGGACATCCGCCAGGCGCTGGACGCCGGCAGGCCGGTCGTGCCGGTGTCGCTGAACTTCTCGCGGCTGGACTTTGAGCTGATGGACGCCGTCGCGGTGCTGGACAACCTGGCCGCGAAGTACAATATCTCCAAGGACCTGGTCCACGTCGAAGTGACCGAGAGCGCCCTGATGGACAACTACACGAAGCTCGACGAGGCCCTCGACCGCATCAAGGCGCTGGGCTACTCGCTGTGGCTGGACGACTTCGGCAGCGGCTACTCCTCGCTGAACGTCCTGAAGGACTACCAGTTTGACGTCGTCAAGATCGACATGCGTTTCCTGTCCAACCTCGAAAACAGCGAAAAATCCCGGACGCTGATCGACTGCATCGTGCAGATGGCGAACCGCATCAACATGAGCACGCTCACCGAGGGCGTGGAGACCAGGGCCCACGCGGACTTCCTGCGCCAGATCGGCTGCGACCGCCTGCAGGGCTACCTGTTCAGCCGACCGCTGTCGAAGGAGGCCTTCTACGAGCGCATCGACAAGGGCGAGCTGATCGTATCCGACAAGCGCCATTGACAAGCGCCAACAGAGAGAACGAGCCGCCCGCGCACAGGCGCGGGCGGCTCGTTTTTCTTGTATCCCAACATATCCTTTTAATCGACGCAGATCGTCCCGCTGAGCCGGATGTCCGCGCTGGAGGCGCCGACATACACGGCGCGCTCGCCCTTCGCGCGGACCCACTTGTCGCGGGTGCCGTCCGGGCGCGTTTGCAGCATCATCGCCGGGTCCCAGTAGCACAGCATGCGCGGGTCGATCTCCATTACGGCCTCGCGCGTCTCGCCCGGCGCGATGTCCTTCAGACGCACATAACCCGCCAGCTGCTTTTCCGCCATCTGGATGTAGGCAGGCGCTTCGGCGGGCCCCAGGTACAGCTGCACGATCTCGTCGCCGGTCCTGTCGCCGACGTTCTTCACCCGGCAGGACACGGTAAAGCGCGTCAAGCCCTGCTCATCCAGATCCGCGCGCACGCGCAGGTCCGAGTACTCGTAGCGGGTATAGCTCAACCCGTGGCCGAACGGAAACAGCGGCTTCACGCCCGCGCGATCGTACCACCGGTAGCCCGTGAAGATGCCCTCCGTCATGCGGATCAGCGTGTCGCTCTCGCCAAAGAGCACGCCGACGCTGCGCTCCGCCCGGTGCGCCGGGGTGTCCGAAAGCGGCGTGTCCTCCGGGCGGGCGGGCCAGGTCTGGTTCAGCTTGCCGGAGGGATTGATCGCCCCCGTCATGATCCCGGCCAGCACCCGCGCTCCCTCCTGCCCCGGCAGGTAAGCCGTCAGGACGGCGTCGGCCGAATCGACCCACGCCCCGATCGCGCGGGCGTTCGAGGTCTGCATCACCACGATCAGCTTCGCCCCGGGGCGCTTTGCCCGGATGACGTCCGCCAGTAGGCGGGACTGCTCCTCGCCGAGCGTGATGTGGCTCTCGGCGGTGGTACTGCCCATCGCTTCATCGATGTTCACGACGGCATCGCAGGCAAAGAACACGATGTCGTCCGCCTCCGCGGCGGCGGCCAGCGCCTTATCCCGGTTCTCCTTCGTCCAGGAGGGCGTCGCCCACGCCAGGCGCAGCTGCAGATCCTTGTTGCGCACGCACTGGCGGGCGTGCACCACCACCTTGTAGGCTTTTCCCGCCTCCAGCCGGAGCGTTGAACAGGTGATGCCCATGCCCTCGCGGCTGCATATCAGCGACTCCCACGGCCACTGGGCCCACTCCCGCATCATGCTCTTGCCCGGCATCTGCCATCCGTCGTCCGTGCGGATGAAGAAACTGGCTTCGCCGCCCACGCACTGCAATATCAGGCTGTACTCGCCGGTCTCGGGCGCGCGCAGCCAGCCCTTCCAGGTGTAGGCCTCGCCCTCTTGAAGCGCCGTGCCGCCTGGGCCGTTGCGGTAGTTCTTGATCATCCGGCCCCGTTCGTCCGCGCCGCAGGTGAAGTCGATCTTCGCGTCCACCCGGCAGAACGCGCCGAGCGGATAGTCCGCCGGGTACGCCTCCGCGTGGCTGGCATAGCCAGCCAGGCCGGTATTGACCTTCTCGCCGTCCTCGTCCAGCAAGTCTGCGCCGAAGAAGGCGTCCCCGCCCCCGCCCGGGCCCGTCACGGAGCGCACCAGGTCGCGGTCCGCGTCCAGTATGCCGTAGGTGCGCGTCAGGCCCGGCGTCCGGCAAGCTTCGTCCCGGAAAAACGCCTCCGCGGGGATGGTCGTGCCCGCGTAGTCGATGCCCGCATAGGCCGGGATCGCCCGGCCCGTCGCCTCCTCCAGTGCCTCCTGCCCGGACAGCATCCGCGACAGGCGTCCAAAGGAGCGCTCCTGGGCCTGGCCGCAGACCGGATAGACCGCGCCGGTCCCGATCAGCACCGTCCGCGCATCGGCGCTCAGCGGCAGCGCGCCGTTCTCGTTTTTCAGCAGCACCGCGCCCTCCCGCACGATCTGCGCCGCGATCTGCACGTGCCTGTCCAGCATGCCGCCCGCGACCTCCTCGTCGTAGCGCCACTGCATCTGGATCGGCTGAACGCGGCCCGGCTCCTGTTCGACCTCTCTGCTCTCGTCCAGCTTCACCAGCCCGAGCAGCCCCGCCGTTGACATGCCCCACAGCACGTGCCGCACCGCCTCGTCGATCCGCGATTCGTCCAGGCGGCCGCGTTTTATATTCCGCTCGATATGCTTGGCGTCGTTGAACGCCGGATAGGGCATCTCCATGTCCATCCCGGCATCCAGCGTAAACGCGTGCACGCTCCCCCAGTCGCTCATCACGCTGCCCCGGAAGCCCCACTGGTCGCGCAGGATATCCTGCAGCAGCGCCCTGTTCGCGGAGCAGTAGTTCCCGTTCACGTCGTTGTAGGCGTTCATCAGGCTGCCTGCCCCGCCCTCGTGGATCGCGGCGTCAAACGTGCGGCAGTAGGTCTCGTGCAAGGTCTGCTCGTCGACAGCCTGCTTGGGGAAGTGGAAGAAATCATCTCCAAACAGGTTTGCGGCCGTGAAGTGCTTGATTGTGGCCACCGCCCCGTTCTCCTGCACGCCGCGCGTCTCCTGCGCGCCCATCCGCGCGCCCAGGTAGCTGTCCTCCGACTTCATGTCCTTGTTTCGGGAGAAGTGGGGCGAGCGGATCACGTCCAGCTGGGGCGCCAGCAGGAAGTTGCCGGAACAGGCCGCGCACTCCGTCGCCGCGACCTTGCCGAAGGCGTAGGCCATCTCGTCGTCCCACGTGCAGCCGAGCAGGCTCGGCTGCGGCAGGCCGGTGGTCTCCACGATGCCGGTGATGCCCGCGGGCCCGTCGTACATGACCACCTCCGGCACGCCGAGGCGCGGCACGCCCCACTGATAGCCCGCGTTGCCGATCTTCCCCTTGTCGTCCGGCTCCTTGGTCCCGCCCAGCAGGCTGAGCTTCTCCTCCCAGGTCATCGCCCGGACGAGCGCGTCGATCTTTTGATCCCGGACCTCCGGGGCGTCGATTCTGTAATCCCGGCGTGTAAAGTACTTCGGATACTGTGTCATGCCCGTGCCCTCCCCTGTCTCATGCCCGGCAAAGCGGGCCTGTCGCGCAAATTGAGGCTGCCTCCCCATCGGAGACAGCCCCGTTTATTCTCTGTCAGATCGCCGATTTGTTCAGGTAGTCCTCCTGCTCGGGGGTCAGCGCGTCGATGCGCACGCCGAGGAACGACAGCTTGCGGTTGGCCACTTCCATATCCACCTCGGCGGGGACGTCGATCAGCATCTCCTTCAGCTGGCCCGCGTGCTCCACGAGGTACTTCGCCGACAGCGCCTGGATCGCGAAGCTCATGTCCATGATCTCCGCCGGATGCCCGTCGCCCGCCGCCAGGTTCACGAGCCTGCCCTCGGCCAGCACGTACACGTGCCTGCCGTTTGGCAGCGTGTAGCCCATGATGTTCTGGCGCATCTCGCGAATGTCCGTCGCAATCTCGCGCAGGCGCTTCATGTCCACCTCCACGTCGAAGTGCCCGGCGTTGCAGAGGATCGCGCCCTCCTTCATCTCCATGAAGTCCGGCTCGGTTATGACGCCGGAGCAGCCGGTGACGGTGACGAAGAAGTCGCCCCGCTTCGCGGCCTCGCGCATCGGCATGACCTCAAAGCCGTCCATGTAGGCCTCGATGGCCTTGATGGGGTTGACCTCCGTCACGACGACCTTCGCGCCCAAGCCCTTCGCACGCATCGCGACGCCCTTGCCGCACCAGCCGTAGCCCGCAACGACCACGGTCTTTCCGGCGACGATCAGGTTCGTCGTGCGGTTGATGCCGTCCCACACGGACTGGCCGGTGCCGTAGCGGTTGTCGAACAGGTGCTTGCAGTCGGCGTTGTTCACCTTCACCATCGGGAAGCGCAGCTTGCCCGCGTTGTTCATGGCGATCAGGCGGACGATGCCGGTGGTGGTCTCCTCGCAGCCGCCGATCACGTACTGCAGCTCGTCCTGCATTTCGGTGTGCAGCATGTGCACGAGGTCTCCCCCGTCGTCGATGATGATGTTCGCGTGGTGCGAGAGCGTCTGGCGGATGTGCTCGGTGTACTCCTCCTCGGTGGCGGCGTGCCAGGCAAACACGTTCAGCCCCGCCGCGACCAGCGCCGCGGCCACGTCGTCCTGCGTGGACAGCGGATTCGACCCGGTTACGAACATCTCCGCCCCGCCCGCGGCCAGCACCTTGCACAGATAGGCGGTCTTGGCCTCCAGGTGGATGGACAGCGCGATGCGCTTGCCCGCGAAGGGCTTGGACTTGGAAAAGTCCGCCTCCAGGCTCCGCAGCAGCGGGCAATTCCTGCGCACCCACTCGATCTTGTTCTCGCCGGACGGCGCCAGGTTGATGTCTCTGATGATGCTCATGGTATTCTCCTCCCGATGTGATGATGGTAATATATTGTCCAGCCGTTACAGGCCGCGGTTCCTCCGCTTCGACTTGGCCTTGGCGTAGGCGTTGTAGAAGGCCATCGCGGCGATCGTAGCGATGTAGGGGATGCACTGCAGCAGCTGCTGGCGGATGGCCGTGCCCTGCAGGCTGCGGGCCAGCGCCGTGGTAAAGCCGAACAGCGCGCTGGAGATCATTGCGCCCAGTGGGTGGCCCTTGCACAGGTTGTTGGCCGCCAGCGCCACGTAGCCGCGCGCGCCGGAGATGTCCTGGATGAACATGGCGTTGCGCCCCAGAGAAAGCAGGCACCCGGCCAGGCCGATCATGCTGCCGGAAAGCGTGGTCGCCAAAATCTGGTAGCGGGGCACGTTGATGCCCAGGCTGCTCGCGGCGCTCTTGTTGATGCCCAGCGCGCGCAGCCTGAAGCCGATCACCGTGCGGTACATGATGACGAACATCACGATCGCCATCACAAACGCCAGGTAGTCGATGACCGTCAGCGAGCCGAACACGGTCGATAGGAACGGGATCTGCTTGATGCCCGGCAGGTCGAACTTCGTCAGCCCCTTCAGATCGGACGGGTTCACCGCGCCCTTCGTCTTGAAGATGACCGACAGCAGAAACGTCGTAAACCCGCGGGCAAACGTGTTCAGCGCCATGCCCACGATCATCGGCTGGCCCTTCAGCCGCACGATGAAGAACGACATGATCAGCGTCATGCCCATCGCGACGACCATCGCCACCGCAATGGACAGGAAGATGTTGTGCAGGAAGTAGTGCGTCAGGAACGCGAAGAACGCGCTCATCAGCAGCGTGCCCTCCAGCGCGATGTTGAACACCTGCACCTTGCTGCAGACGCCCGCGCACAGCGCGACCAGCAAAATCGGGGTGATTTCGCGAATGGTGGAGTTGATCACCTGGGCAAGGTACGTCATGCCGCCTCGCCTCCCTTCGCCCGCTTGCGCCTGCGCAGGTTGCCCGCGACGATGCGGATCATCCGGGCGCTCATGAACAGCGTGATGATGCCCTCGATGATGTTGCAGACCTCCAGGGGGATGTCCATGTTCAGCATCATGGTGCTGCCGCCCACGGCCAGCCCCGCCAGCAGGACCGAGGCCAGGAGCGTGCCGATCGGGTTCATGTTGGCCAGCAGCGCCGCCACCATGCCCGTCCAGGCGTAGCCGGTCGAGAAGATCATCTGGTCCACGTAGCGGCTCTTGCTGCCCAGCACCTCAAAGGAGCCGCCCAGGCCCGCCATCACGCCGGAGAGCAGCATGACCAGATAGAGCATCCGGCGCGCGTTGACGCCGCCGTACAGCGCAAAGCGCGGGTTCAGGCCGCCCATGCGGCTCTTGTAGCCGAAGCTCGTCTTCCGGAACAGGAACCACGTAACGACCACCGCCAGCACCGCCAGCACGAAGCCCCAGTGCACCCAGCCCTTCATCACCGGCGGCAGCGCCACCGACTCGGGCAGCTTGCCCGTCTGCGCGTTCTGCATCTGGTAGACGTTGGCCTCGGGGTCGCGCAGCGGGTAGTTGCACAGGTAGGCTGCAAAGTAGTTGGCGATGTAGTTCAGCATCAGCGTGGAGATGACGAAGGTGACGTCAAACCGCTCGAACAGCCAGCCAGAGAACATCGAGTAGACCGCGCCCGCCGCCGCGGCCGCCAGCATCGCCGCCAGCACGCGCAGCCAGCCCGGCAGCGGCAGGTAGTAGCCCACCAGCGCCGCCGCCACGGCGCCCAGGATCATCTGGCCCTCGCCGCCCATGGCCTCGTAGCCGCTGCGCCACGCGATGCACACCGCCAGGCCGCCCATGATGATGGGCGTGGCGCGCTTCAACGTGTTCATTAGGTAGACCTGCTTGCCGAACGCGCCGCGGATCATCTCGCCGTAGGCCAGCAGCGGGTTCTTGCCGATGACGAGGATCACCACCGCGCCCAGCAGGAAGCTGATCAGCACGGCGATCAGCGGCTGGGTGACGATATCGACGACGCCCAGCAGCGCCCGCTTCCAGTTGCGCTCATTGTCCATGCTCGATCGAACCTCCCACCATCAAAAGACCCAGGTGCTTGTCGTCCATGCTGCCGCGCTGGAACTCGCCGACGATGCGGCCCTCGAAGATCACGTAGATGCGGTCCGACAGGCTCATGATCTCCGTCAACTCCGAGGACACCAGCAGGATGGCCGCGCCGTCCTGTCGGCGCTGGAGCATGCGGCTGTGGATGGCCTCCATCGCGCCGATGTCGATGCCCCGCGTCGGCTCGCAGCAGATCAGCACCGGCGTATCCAGGCTCATCTCCCGCGCCACGATCAGCTTCTGGGCGTTGCCGCCGGACAGCTCGCGCATCTTCTGTGCCGGGGACGACGCCTTCACGTTGAAATCGCCGATCAGCCGCGCGGCGTATTCGCGGATGGCCTTCGGGCGCATGATGCCGCGGCGGCTGTAGGGCATTTCGTCCTGCCGCGCCATCAGCACATTCTCCTCCAGCGAGCCCTCCGGGGCGCTGCCCCACACGTAGCGGTCCTCGCTGATGTGCGCCAGCCCCGCGTCGCGGATCTCGCGGACGGAGCGGTTCGTCATGTCCTTGCCACCCACCAGCACCTGGCCGCCCATGGCCTTCTCCAGGCCCGTGATGCAGCGGATCAGCTCGCTCTGGCCGTTGCCGGACACGCCCGCGATGCCGACGATCTCCCCCGCGTTCACGTGCAGGCTGACGTCGGAAAGCACCTCGCGCCCATTCTCCACCAGCTTGAGGCCCTTCGTCTCCAGAAGCGTCGCGCCCGGCTTCGGCGGCTCGATCTCGTAGCTGGCCAGCGGATGGCCCACCATCAGCATCGCGAGCTCGGCGATGTCGGTCTCCCCCGCCATGCGCTCCGCGACCACTTTCCCCTGCCGCATCACGTAGACCCGGTCGGAGACGGCCATGACCTCCTGCAGCTTGTGGGTGATCAGCACGATGCTCTTGCCCGCCTTCGCCAGGCCGCGAATCGTCTCCAGCAGCGCGTCCACCTCCAGCGGCGTCAGCACGGCGCTGGGCTCGTCGAATATGATGATCTCGGCGTTCTGGTACAGTATCTTCAATATCTCCACGCGCTGGCGAAGCCCCACGGGACAGTCGGCGATGCGCGCCAGCGGGTCGATCTTCAACTCATAGCGCTCGGAGATCTGCCGCACGGTGTCCACCGTGGCCTTCATGTCCATGAACGGGCCCTTGCGCAATTCGTTCTTGAACACGATGTTCTCCGCCACGGTCATCTGCTCGAACAGCATGAAGTGCTGCTGCACCATGCCGATGCCCGCGGCCATCGCGTCGGAGGGATCGTGGAAGCGGCAGAGTTTGCCGTTCACGTAAATCTCGCCGCAGTCGGGGCGCTCCAGGCCGTACAGTATCTTCATGATCGTGGACTTGCCCGCGCCGTTCTCCCCCACGATGGAGAGGATCTCGCCCCGGTTCAGGTGCAGGCTGACATCATCGTTCGCCACGACGGAGTCGTAGGTCTTGGTGATGTGCTTCATTTCAAAAACCATATCACATACTCCTTGAGACAGTTCGCCGAACGCCGGTGGGCTTCACCGAAAACGGCCCCTTGGATCATCCAAAGGGCCGTTGACGTCGATCTGCGATCAGAAGATCGGGAAGGCGTAGTCGTCCTCAGAAGCGGGCATCTCCAGAACCAGCTCGCCGGAGGCGATGGCGTCGGCCACGGCCTTGGTCTTCTCGATGACCTCGTCGGTCATGATGTCGGCGTTCAGGTAGTTGCCGTCCGCGGTGATGTGGGTCGCGCCGATGGCGCCGTCCTTCAGCTCGAGCACGTGCAGGCCGTTCTCCAGCGTGCCGGCGAAGAAGGCGTCGATGATGATGCCAGCAGTGACGCCGGTGTTCTTCAGCTGGGAGGAGAGGATGTAGGGGTTCTCCTCGCGGGTCATGTCGGTATCCTGGCCGATGGAGTAGATGTACTCGCCCTCCTGGGCCAGCTCCAGCGCGGCGTTGAAGATGCCCTCGTTGCAGGCCGCGGCGCCGCCGAAGATGTAGGTGCAGCCCTTCGCGTGCTGCTGCTTGGCGAAATCATAGGCCGGGGCGGGATCGCTGTAGGAATTGGTGTAGTTGAAGGTGATCTGGGCGTCCGGTACCACGGACTTGACGCCCTCCATGAAGCCCCAGCGATACTTGAAGGAGCCGGAGCCCTCGAAGCAGCCGATGTAGCCGAACTTGGTCTCGTTCGGGAAGGCGTAGCCGGCCATTGCGCCCATCAGGTAAGCGGCCTGCTCCTCGTTGTAGCTGTAGGAGGCGACCTTGTCGCTGCCCGCGTCGGTGTCGATGACGGCGAAGCGGATGCCCTCGCCGGCCTCCTCGGCCTTGGCGGCGGCATACTCGGCGCTCTGCCAGCCCACGCCCAGGATCAGGTCGTATTCCTCGGCCACGGCGGCGTCATAGCTCGCCTGCCACTTGTCGGTGTCGGGGCACTCGAGGATGCGGTACTCGTAGCCGTAGGTATCGGCCAGCTCCTCAACCTTCTCCACCACCTGGGTCAAAAAGGCGTTCACGCCGACCGGGTCGCAGATGACGGCGATCTTTTCGCCCTCCGCCACGGCGGCAGTCATCGCCAGGACCATAACGAACACGATGAGAAGGGAAACAAATTTCTTCATGGGACGCAACTCCTTAATCGAATTATTCAAAGCCGTGCGGCTTCAAATTCGGGCCGTCATTGGAGCGTAAAGGCGAATGTTCTCACCGGCTGCATGCGCTCCGTTCGCCTTTATCATATCACTTTCGCGCCCGCGTGTCGAGTGCTAATGTCCCTCATTTTCAGTTATATTTTTTTTTCGTGGCCGCGCGCGCCCGCGTCGGCGTTGACTTGCATGCATGGAACATGATAAAATGTCGACAGTTGAACGGCGCGATTGCGCCACAAGGAGGGAACGCTCATGGAATACACGCTCGAATACTTCCAAAAATCGGCGGATTACATCCGGAAGATCGTGCCCTGGACGCCGGAGATCGCCATCGTGCTGGGATCGGCGCTGGGCCCGTTCGCGAACAGCATCGAGGACCCGATCGCCATCGACTACGCGGACATCCCAAACTTCCTGGTCTCCACGGTCGTCGGCCACGCCGGAAAGCTGATCTTCGGCACCGTGGCGGGCAGGCGCGTGGTGTGCATGTCCGGGCGCTTCCACTCCTACGAGGGCTATGATTTCGAGCAGCTGGTGATCCCGGTGCGGCTGTTCAAGCTGCTGGGCGTGAAGGCCACGATCCTGACCAATGCCGCCGGCGCGGTGAACGCCGAATACCGCCCGGGCGACGTGATGATCGTCTCGGACCACATCAAGATGACCGGGCCCAGCCCCCTGCGCGGCAAAAACATTGACGAATTCGGCCCGCGCTTCTTCGACGTGACGCGCATGTATACGCCCGAGCTGCGAAAGCTGGCGTGGGACTGCGCGGAGGGCTCCCCTCTCACGCTGCACGAGGGCGTGTACATGTTCTTCACCGGCCCGCAGTACGAGACCCCGGCGGAGATCCGGGCGGCGCGCATCCTCGGCGCGGACGCCGTGGGCATGTCCACCGTCACGGAGGCGCTGACGGCGGCGCACTGCGGCATGCCGCTTCTGTGCCTGAGCGTGATGACCAACATGGCGGCGGGCGTGCTGGAGCAGCCGCTGACCACCGAGGAGGTCTTTGAGACCGCGAAGGCAATCGAGGGCCCGTTCAGCGACTACCTGACGAAGATCGTCAGCCGCATCGGGGAGGTGGCACTGTGAGACTGTTGTTCAAGGGCGCGGGCATACTCGCCTGGAAAGATGAAGATTTCCACTATATTCCCGAGGGCTTCCTGGGCGTGGACGGCGACACGATCGACTACATCGGCGCGGACCGTCCCGAGGCCCCCTACGACCGGGAGAAGGACATGCGCGGGAAACTGTTGATCCCGGGCCTCGTCAACTGCCACTGCCACGCGGCGATGACGCTGCTGCGCGGCGTCGGCAGCGACCTGCCGCTGGACCGCTGGCTGTTCGAGGCCGTGTTCCCGGTGGAGGACCGCATGAAGACCGATGACTTCATCGCGGGCAACGAGCTTGCGGTGCTGGAGATGCTGGCCAGCGGCGTCACGTCGTTCAGCGACATGTACATGGAACCCCAGACGCTGATCGAGCTGAACGAGCAGGTGGGCATGAAGGTGAACCTGACCCGCGTGGTGCAGGCCTTTGACCCTGCGGAACCGCCCGAAAAGAACTACCGCATCCCCGAATCCCTGGCGCTGTTCGACCAGTTCCACGGTTGCCAGAACGGGCGCGTGCGCGTGGATTTCGGCGTGCACGCCGAGTACACCATCAACGATGCCGTCACGCGCTACTACGCCGACCAGATCCGCCCCTATCGGGAAAAGGGCGCGCGGGTGCAGCTGCACCTGTCGGAGACGCGCAAGGAGCACGAAGAGTGCATCGCCCGGCACGGCCTGACGCCCGCGGCGTGGTTTGAAAAGATGGGCATATTCGACCTGCCCGCCGCCGCCGCGCACTGCGTCTGGTGCACGCCCGCGGACCTGGACATCCTGAAGGCGCACGGCGTCTGCCCCATCCACAACCCCACCAGCAACCTGAAGCTGGGCAGCGGCTTCGCGCCGGTGCCGGAGATGCTGGAGCGGGGGCTTTGCGTGGCGCTGGGCACCGACGGCGCGGCCAGCAACAACAACCTGAACTTGTTTGAGGAGATGCACATCGCCGCCATCGGCATCAACGGCTACCTGATGGACCCGGAGCTGATGCCACCCGCGACGTTGCTGCGCATGGCGACGGTGAACGGAGCCGCGCTGCAGGGCCGCGACGACACGGGCCGCCTGGCCGTGGGCATGAAGGCCGACATCGCGGCCATCGACATGGACAGGCCGCACCTTTATCCGGCGTTCGAGCCGATGCCGATGCTGGTCTACGCCGCGCAGGCCTCGGACGTGTACATGACCATGGTGGACGGGAAGATTTTGTATGAGAACGGCGAATACCTGACCATCGACCGGGAAAAGGCGATGTTCGACGCGAAGCGGGCCGTGAAGCGGCTCTATGGGGGTTGATCGGATGGAACGACAGGACAAGGGCCTTGCCTTCATGCTGCAATATGAGAACGTGGCCTGGTTCGACGGAAGCGCGGTGCGCATCCTCGATCGCCGCGTCTATCCCGGCAAGGTGGAATTCGTCACGTGCAAAACGCACCGGGAGGTCACGCAGGCCATCGCCGACATGGTCACCCAGAGCGCGGGGCCCTACACAGCCGCGGCCATGGGCATGGCCCTCGCCGCGCACGAATGCCGCGACCGGCGCGCATCCGAACAGCTGGCGTGGCTCGAGGACGCCTCCGAGAACATCAGCCACGCCCGGCCGACCACCGTCTCGCGGATGAAGATCATCACCGAGGGCTGCCTCGACGCCGCCCGTCGGGCGATCGAAGCCGGCGGCGACGCGGCGCAGGCGATCATGGAACACACGATTGAGGCCAACAACCTGCGCTACAGCAAGGTGCGCCGCACCGCGAAATACCTGGTGGACCTGTTCCCTGACGACGGCACCGTCATGACCCAGTGCTTCGGCGAGACCATCGTCGGCATGATGCTGAAGGAGTGCCGAGAGCGCGGCAAGTCCATCCGCATCTTCTGCCCGGAGACGCGTCCCTATTTCCAGGGCGCGCGGTTGACCGCCACCGTCTGCCATGACATGGGCTTTGACGTGACCGTGATCACCGACAACATGCCCGCCACGGTGATGCAAAACGAGAAGGTGGACGTGTTCACCTCCGCCGCCGACGCCATCTGCCTGGACGGCCACGTGGTCAACAAGGTCGGCACGTTCCAGATCGCCATCGTCGCCAAGTACATGGGCGTCCCCTACTTCGTCACCGGCGCGCCCGACCCGGGGCACCCGACCGTCGACACCGTGACCATCGAGATGCGCGACCCGGAATTCGTGCTGCAGGCCATGGGAACGCGCACGGCAGCCCAGGGCGTGAAGGGCTACTATCCCAGCTTCGACATCACGCCGCCGCACCTGGTCTCCGGCGTGGTGACCGACAGCGGCATCTACGCGCCGTACGATCTAAAGCGCTACTTTGAAAACGCCGACGGCGAATTCGGCCAGCGCGGACTGAACTTGTAATTTCTGTTTCCATAGAATGATTGTCGGCGGGTTCCTGCGGAACCCGCCGACAATCATGTACAAGCAAATACCGGACGCGCGCCTCAAGGGCGCGCGTTCGGCATGTATCTGCGCCTTTCCCGTCCGCTGTTTTGGTAGTAGCTGGCCTTGGCCTCGTACATCCGCTTGTCCGCGAGGCGGGCGAGCTCCGTGATGCTGTGATCCGGCAGCTCCGCGCGGCTCACGCAGCCGTAGGCCGCGCTGAGCGTCATGCCGTTCCGTTCGGACCACGACGCCATCTCCCGCTCGTAGTCGGCGAGGAGCCCGTTCAGCTCGTCCTCGCGCGCGGAGAGGATCACCACGAACTCGTCTCCGCCGATCCTGTACATCCTGCCCTTTTCGCCAAAGCAATTCTCGATGCACTTCGCGGCGCCAACGATCAACCTGTCCCCGGCCTCGTGCCCGCGGCTGTCGTTGACCTCCTTCAGCTCGTTCATGTCGATCGCCAGATAGGCCAGCTCGTCCGGCGCGGGCTCCTGGGACAACTTCTGGATGTCGTTGATGTAGGCGCGGCGGTTTGGAAAGCCCGTCAACACGTCGATCTCCGCGTTCTCCTGCTCCTTTACGATCCGCTCGGCCAGCTTCATCTTCAGCCGCAGGAAGCTGATGCCCAGCACCAGCTGGAAGATGATGAAGATCGAGAGGTTGATCATGGGGCCGATGGAGGCCGAAACCATGGTCATGATGTAGAAGATGGCGGCGTCGGCAGCGGCCACGATGATCGTATACACCGACGGGAACAGGAAGAAGCTCAGCGGGACGGTCAGCGAGAACGTCATGGACACGGTCGGGTCGGCAACGCCATACTTTACCGCGTCAAAATAGGTGATGCCCAGCGCCCAGGCGAAGTAGAACGCCGCGTACAGGGGGTTGGCGATGCTCAGCCACATGTGCCTGCGCTCGATGTCCTTCTTGATGTAGATGTTCATCAGGATGTAGACCAGCGCGGCCGTCAGAAGCGCGATGTAGAACCTGCGGTAGATCTTCATGTACTGGCCGAACAACTCGGGATTGACCAGCGTATAGACCAGCATGAAGATCTCCAGGGCGGCCACGATCGCCTGCGTGATCATGGACGTGCTCCAGGACGAGTGGTAGACCCCCTCGAGGATCCTGTTTCTCCTGTCTGTATTCGGATTCATGTTGACCTCCGTGCCGCGCCGTCGTTAACAAAATGCTTACTTGCCGTTATGGGTATTATAACATATTATTCCTTATCAAACAAGTAGCAAAGTAACAAATCCCGCCGGGCACGCCACAGAAAAGTGATACAATGGACGAATAGGCCAAAATGCACCAGGGTGGTGCATTTTTAAGAATAGGTTAATTGGCTGGTTTTTTGTTCCGTTTTCCTCGGTTCAAATCGTGAAAACACGGGCAAATGTTAAGTCGTACAAGGTAGCCATCATTTCATGCTGCCGGCGCCAAAGCATAGGATCGGGCTTTATCCGCCATATCTACAATGGCTTGGAAGTATACCAGCGATGCCTCATCATTTTCCCGCACAACGGAGATTTCGGGATGGTACTGCAAGCCCAAAACAAAAGTCTTATCGGGTCTCTCGTCCGCCTCAATCATTTCTATTCCTGATGTCTCCGCCGTTCCAGTGACCAAAAGGCGTGTTCCCTCAATACTCTTCACGGCCTGATGGTGCCAGCAGCGCCAGCGCAGAAATCCGGATCGTGACCCACAGGCCGCTCAGGATCGTCTTCCACGAGCCGCCCTGGATCAGAATTTTGTAGAGCTTATCTGTAAGGGTCATTCTGGCCTCCACTTTCGCTGTCAATTCAAAAGATCAGCAGATCAACCTTCAAAACCGACATCTTTCACTGCCGGTACAATGACATGGTTCTCTTCATTGCTCGCCAGGCATTCCAACTGGTTGTAGATTTCAAATTGATCGGCAAGGGGCTGGTATGGACTCTCTCTGGCCAGCAAAAGATATTGCGGAACGCCGTCCCGCACAGACAATGCGGTCAGGATGTCCGCTTCCGCCATCACGTTCATCAGCTTCAGGCTTTTCTCATATCGCTGTCCCTTTGCGCCTGTAGTCACCGCAACAGCGTCCGCATATACGCGAAGTGTGTTTTCCTGTTCGCTAAAGCTGATCGACTTGATCCGGGTTACATCTGAACGTTTTTTCAAAAAGCGCCGGAATCATAGGCTGTTGCCACCTGGGTATCATTGTCATGCTTATGCACGTCAATCGCCAAGCGGTCAATGAGCCGCATTTTATCTTCTACCCCGTCATCCGCGGGCGGATTCGCCTCGCCCGTTTCATCCGCTATCACCTCACTGACATACTGCGGCCTGTTCACCGGATCTTCCGAATTCACGACGAGAATCCCGGATGCGTCGGCCAGGTCGGTAATATGCTCCGCCGCCGCAACCGCTTCGCATCCCTGATCGTAGATCAGAAAATTACCGCAAAGAAAGACCGGGATACCGTAGAGATCGTCCCCAACGGTAAAGCCCTCCAAGGCAAACGGAAAAAAGTCTTCGGATTCTTGCAAGCTGCCCGGGCGGATCGGCTGGATCCATCCGGCTGACAGGAGCGTATCCCGCGTGACGGCGTCGTACATAATCACGTCTATGCCTTCCGGCTCCCCGTCATGGTAGCAGTCCCATTCCGCGCGAACCAGGTTTATGTTTGGCTCAAGCTCAGCCCAGCGACTCTCGATCAGTTCACAATAATACTCGACATCAGGCACATACGGAAATACGGCATACGTCAGGGTATCGATGCATTCCTCACTGTAAACCACAGTACAAAGAACCAATATAAGCAAAACGACAACGGCAAAACACTTCTTCATTGTGGCAGCACATCCAACAGACCCCGTACCGATCACCGGTGTCTCCATCATGGGATCAATTCCTTTCTACCATTCGACCTTTTTCAGCGCCACGCCGCAGCGGCAGGGCAGGTACAGCCGGATGCCGTATCCGAATTCGGTGTCGGCGGCGTGATACACCTGTTCCATGTTCGTGCGGCTCTGCCCGCCGAAGGGCCAGTCGTCGGTGGAGAGCACGATTTTGTACCCTCCCGCGCCGGTGGCCCGGCAGCTCACGAACACGCCCTCCTGCGACCACGTCGGGTGCAGGTTGAAGGCGTACAGCAGCCCGCCGCGGGCGAAGATGATGAGCTTGCGCGCGTTGTCGATCCAAAGGCTCTCGGCAGGGCCGCTGCAATGCACCTTGTGGGTGTTCATCAGGTAGGTCATGGCCCGGTCAAACGCCGCCAGCCAGTCGAACTTCATGTCCCAGTTCTTCACCAGCGACCACTGTCGCCGCGCATAGTGATAGCTCCAGTTGTTGCCCTCCCGGGGGAAGTCCACCCACTCGGGATGTCCGAATTCGTTGCCAATGAAGTTCAGATACCCGTTCCCCGCCAGCGAGCAGGTCAGGAAGCGGATGACCTTGTGCATATCGATGGCGCGGTCCATCGTCGGGCTGTGGTAGTCCTTCATCATGCCGTCGTACATCTCGGCGTCCGCCATGCGGAAGATCAGCGACTTGTCGCCCACCAGCGCCTGGTCGTGGGATTCGGCGTACCCGATGCTCATCTCGCCCGGGCGGCCGCTAGTCAGCTCGTGCCAGAGGTAGTGCATGTCCCAGTCGTCCTGCATTTGGTCCTTCACCAGCTTGATCCATACGTCAGGGATACCCATGGCCAGCCGGTAGTCGAAGCCCACGCCGCCGTACTCCAGCGGCAGGCACATGCCCGGAAAGCCGCTCATGTCCTCGGCGACGGTCATGGCCTTCTGATTGACGCCGTGGATCAGCTCGTTCGCCAGCATCAGGTACACGCGCCCATCCACGTTGGTGTTCATCGAGAAGTAATCGTCGTAGGTATTGAACGCGCACAGGCCGTGGTTCTCGTACATCATACTGGTGACGCCGTCGAACCGGAAGCCGTCGAAGTGGAACTCGTCCTGCCAGTATTTGAGGTTGGAGAGCAGGAAGTGCAGCACCTCGTGCTTTGAGTAGTCGAATATGCGCGTCTTCCACGCTGGGTGCCAGCCGCGCCCGCCGTCGTGGAAGTACTGGTAATCCGTGCCGTCCAGCTGATTCAAACCCTCGCCGGGGTTCGGGCAGGCATGGCTGTGAACGACATCCAGCAGTACCGACAGGCCCATGCCGTGGGCCTTGTTGATCAGGTACTTCAAATCGTCCGGCGTGCCGTAGCGGTGCGACGGCGCGAAGAAGTTGGTCACCTGATAGCCGAAGGAGGCGTAGTAAGGATGTTCCTGGATCGCCATCAGCTGCACGGTGTTGTAGCCCGCGTACTTGATCCAGCCGAGGGTTTCATCGGCAAACTCGCGGTAGGTGCCCAGGTGTCCGTGCTCCTGCGCCATGCCGATGTGGGCCTCGTAGATCATCGGGGAATCGGGGCGCTGTTTGCCGTAGAAGTCCCAGTCCGTCCACTCAAACGGCGTATCCGGCATCCAGATCTGCCCGCAGAGGGTCTCCGACGCCATGTCCATCACACAGCGGGTCATGTAGGCGGGGATGCGCTCGAAAGACGTGCCCTGCCTGCCGACCAGGAGCTTCACGAACTGGCCGTGTTTCAGCGCGTCCCAGCCGTCGAGGTGTATTTCCCAAACGCCGTTGCCGATGTGCTGCAGCGGGTACTCCCACTTCGCCCAGAAGTTGAAGTCGCCCGTGAGCCACGCGGCGTCCGCGCCGGGCAGCCACTCGCGGAACACCCAGCCGGTCTCGGTCCTGTGAAAGCCAAAGTAGCGGTGGCCGTTGGCGAAGTCGGAGAGGCTCCCCTCCCCCGCCAGATGCCATCGCGTGTCGTTAAAGCGGTCGAGATGCATTCTGATCTCCCCGGCATAGGGATTCAGAGTCGGATCCTTCTCCATCAGTAGCCACAGCGCGTTGTCGACGTGTATCATGGGCATTCCTCCTCGTCTCTTGTTTCCGACAATGCGCGGCTCAGGCCGCGTCGGCCAATGCGTAGGCGGCTTCCAGTTCATCCAGCGCGGCGACGGAGCGGTCGAACAGATCGAGCAAATCCGCTTCGGCGATCAGTCCGTCTTCGTTGGCCTCGACGCCCTCGAAGCCCAGCACGTATTTCATGGGCGGATTCTCGATTGTCAGCATCTCGCCGCTTCTGATCTGTTCGGTGCTGCGGTAGACCAGGCTGACCCGGTACCACGCCTGGCCCTCCGGATCGCGCAGACGCTCAAACATCAGTTTCACACCGATGGGTGTTTTGGTCTCGATGCTGTCTGGCAGTGCGTCGAGCTTCGCGCCCAGCGCGGAGAGCGTGCCAAGCACAGTGCAGTCGTGAGCGCAAAAGAAGCAGAACTTGCGCTGATCGTTCTTCATCTCCGCTTCCAGTTCCTGAAGCAGCGGATTCGTGATGTTCTCGGCCACCAGCGGCGCGCCGTGTTTCATCTCCAGACAGGTAGTCATGAATCTCCCGATGGCAGCCCAGTCGTCCTCGGTCAGTTCGTGCCCAAAGGCGGCCGTGACGGCATCGGGTGCTTCGTAGTATTGCAGCAGCAGCGCGTCGGCCACCTGATAGGCTGTCTTGATTGCCCCGGTGATGTCCGGCTCCTTATCGGCCTCCATTGTGTAGCCGGAGCCGTCAGTGAGCAGGTCGCCGTACTTGCCGCTTTGATAGATTTCACTGTCCTGCATATCAACAGTGTCCATGATCAGCTTAATGACATCCCGCGTCTGTTCGGCAAGGCCCTCAAAGCCCGCATCGCCGCCCATGGCCGCGACCTGCGCCGCGGCGTCTCCGGCATAGGCGTCGCTGTAGAAATGCAGCACAGGCTTCATGAAATCCTCCGTGCCGTTGGCGTCGCCGGGGTATTCCACTTCGATGTCCGCCAGAGGCAGCATTCCCGCAGCGAAATACCGCGCCGTGGCTCGGCAGCGCTGCTTATCGCGGGCGACAAAGCGCACCTCGCCCGGCTCCGGGATGCTGTTTTCCGGAATCAGGCCCTCCTGATCCAGCCACTTCCGGAAGTACTGTCCCATGCTGGTCTCCTCGACGCCGCCCTTTAGGGTCAACTCACTGGAATTGGCAGACCAGTTGATCCACGCATGAGGTGTCAGCTCGCTGGGGACGGAGCCGTTGCTGGACAGCGGCGCGCGCAGGTTGTGGCGGCTCAGCATGACCACCTGTTCGAGGGTGTAATCGCCCGCCGAGCGCAGGGCTTCGACCTCGGCGATCTTCTCGTCCGAGTAGTCCGAAAGCCAGTGGAATTCGCCGGTCTTTTGAACGTCCTCGCCGTAAATGGTTCTCCAGTCATCCCGCATGGAGATCACGTTGTAGCCCATGCCCTCCCACTTCTCGCGCATCTCCGCGCCCTTTTCGGGGTTGCCGTAGTCCCGCACGTCGTCGTCGGCGATCAGCTGGAACGCGGCGCTTTTATAGCGGTTGTTCAGCAGGGCGTAGTTGTTCATGCTCACGTCGCCGGAGCTGTTGCCGAAGGACAGCACCGGCTGCCTGCCGATCTCCTGCGCGATCTGCAGGACCTTGTTGGTCTTTAAGTCCTTGACGAGCAGCCGGTCCGTGCGCACCAGCGTGTCGTCGCCGGTGAACACGTACTCGATGCCGTCCGCGTCGCCCTGATCCCGCGCCTCCAGCGCGGTGTCGGAGCCGATGCAGTTCTCGTAGGGGATGTCCATGACACCCTCGATGAACGTGCGGACGATGAAGCGGTCGCTGCCCGAGACGACGTAGCACTTGAAGCCGTTGTCCCGCAGATACTCCACGACCTCGGCCATCGGCTGATAGTACATGTCCGCGTAGGTCATGCCCGTAAAGCCGTCCGCCTCGCGCACCAGGAAGCGCGTGACGAAGTCGGTAAACTCCGCAAGCGTCATTCCGGCGAAGGCTTTGGCCTGGTGGTAAGAGAACTCATAGTCGTAATCGTCCGGGAAGGACTTGTCCAGCGCGTGGTCGCGGGTCATGCGGCCGAACTCCAGCATCTCCGCATCCGGCTGCCAGGTCGGATCCGCCAGGATACGCTCCGTCAGCAGCATGACCTCCAGATACGTCGGGGCTAACTCGCCCATCAGCGTGCCGTCCATGTCGAAGGTGGCGATTCGATCCGCCTCGGGGATGAAGTCCGGCGAATCCGGGTCGGTCACCGCTTCCACGTAGTCGATCAGCGCGTTCAGCGCCGGAGCCTCCGGGTTCCACTGGGTAAACGGCGTCTGAACGTCGCCCTCCGCCAGCGCCGCGAAGCCGCACAGCAGCATCGCAATGGTCAGTACAAATGAGACAATCCTCTTCATGTCGATGATTCCTCCTACATAAAACCCGTCATATTAC
>CADAQZ010000003.1 GCA_902790175.1 uncultured Eubacteriales bacterium
CTTCCGATACAGGTACAGCACGTACTGGTCGTCGAAGGTGATCTGGTTGCCGTGGCGGAGGATGGCGTCGCGGACGCCGTCCAGGAAGGGCTTTTTGGCCTGCGCGGTGAGGGTGATGTGGTCGGAGTGGGTGCCGATGTATTCGAGGTATTCGTCGGCGGTGTAGGTGCGGCGGCCCGGGAACGCGCGCTTTTCGACGAACGTGAAGCCGTAGGCCTCGCCGGCCATGTAGTCGAACTTTTGGCGGTAGGGCTGGTCGGAGGCGAAGCGGGTGTCGTAGAGGCGCTGGATCTCCTCGTACAGTGCCGGGTTGCTGTCCTGATAGTTGCCGACCATCAGGAACATGGCCAAAAACCCGCCCGGGCGCAGCAGCTCGAAGCACTTGCGGTAGGCGATATCCTGGTCCAGCCACTGGATCGTCGCGGCGGAGTAGATGAGGTCAAAGGCGCTCGCCGCGAAGGGATGGGTCTCGAAGTCCGCGTTCACGATGGAGAAATTCGGGCGATTTGCGTACTTTTCGCGCATCTTTTGCGCCAGGTGCGCGCCCAGCTCTATGGCGGTGTAGTCGCAGCCAGCGTCCAGCGCGAAGTCGGTCGCCTGGCCGGTGCCGGGGCCGATCTCCAGGCAGCGTTTGCCCGGGCCGAGGCCGCAGGTCTTTACAATGTGGTCAAACAGCGCGGGGCTGTAGCGCGCGCGCCACCGGTCGAACTGCTCCGGGATGGCGTCGAACACGAGCCGCGGGTCCCTTTCTGGCATGCGAATCCCTCCTTAGAAGTTGGTGGAAGACGAGTATACCACATATCGGCCTGTATGGCAATCGGTTAGTTATTTATAATCAGTTGACAATCTTCATCTATAATGCGTTTGACAATACCGAAATGCCGTGTATAATAAAATAGCACGGATGTGGCGCGAACGCGCCGCGGAAAGGAATCGTTTATGGCGACGAAAAAGACGAGCATCGGCGGCCAGGCGCTGATCGAGGGCATCATGATGCGGGGCCCGAAGAAGACGGCGATGGCGGTTCGCAATACCAAGACCCAGGAGATCACGCTGGAGGAGTACCCCACCAAGGGCGCGAATCGGGCAAAAATCTTCAAGCTGCCGTTCATACGCGGCATCTTCAACATGATCGACTCGCTCTCCTTCGGCTACAAGTGCCTGATGCGCTCGGCGGAGCTCTCGGGGCTGGAGGACGAGGAGGACGAAAAGAAGAAGGCGAAGGGGCCCAGCGTGTGGGACAAGCTGTTTGAAAAGCTGATGATGCCCATCGCGTCGGTGCTGGCTGTGGCGCTGGCACTGGGGCTGTTCGTGTACCTGCCGATGAAGCTGTGGAGCTGGATCACGTTCTCGATGCCCACCATTGCGCAGAACTACACGCTGCGGGCATGCTTCGAGGGCGTGCTGCGCATACTGCTGTTCGTGGGCTACGTGTGGGCCACCTCGCTGATGAAGGACATCCGCCGCACCTACATGTACCATGGCGCGGAGCACAAGACCATCTTCTGCTATGAGAAGGGCCTGCCGCTGACGGTGGAGAACGTGCGACCGCAGACCCGCTTCCACCCCCGCTGCGGCACCAGCTTCATGGTGCTGATGCTGATCGTGGGCATCCTCGTGTCGATGTTCATCCGGGTGGACAACCTGCTGCTGCGCACGGCGCTGAAGCTGCTCACGTTCCCGATCGTGGTGGGCGTGGGCTACGAGCTGATCAAGTTCGCCGGCCGACACGACAACCTGCTCACGCGCATCATCTCCGCCCCCGGCAAGTGGCTGCAGCACCTGACCACCCGCGAGCCCGACGACAGCATGATCGAGTGCGCCATCGCCGCGATGGAGAAGGTCATTCCCGAGGACGGGAGCGACAACTGGTAAATATCGGAGGTTATCAAATGCCCACCAAACCCAGGCGCGAGAAGGCGCCGCGAAGGATCGCCCACGACAACAGCCCCGTGCGCATCCGGCTGATCATGCTGCCGGTGCTGGCGCTCGCGCTGGCGCTGGTGGTGGAGTGGCTCAACCGGGGCCTGTCCCCGGTGCGGCTGTTCCAGTTCATCGGCAGAAGCCCGGTGGCGTTTTTATTCAGCGTGCTGGTGATCCTCACGTCGCTGGTGTTTTCCGAGCTGTTCAAGCGCCGCCGGGCGGTGCTTTTCACGGTGATGATCGTCTGGCTGGCGCTGGGCGTCGTGGAGTACATGGTCATCAAGGAGCGCACCCAGCCCTTCTGCTCGGTGGACATCCTGATGATCAAGGACGCCTTTTCGCTGATCACGGTCTACTACACCTGGACGAAGATCATCGTGATATTCTCCTCCGGCTTCCTGGCCATCTTCCTGGTGATCATGATGTTCGCCCGCATGAAGCGGCGCAGGCGCTACAACTTCCCGATGTCGCTGGCGGCGTTCGTGGGTTTCGTGCTGCTGACCGTGATGATCGCGGCGCTGGGCGTGCGCGCCGGGACGCTGCCCACGAAGTTTGAAAGCCTCGTGGACGCCTACAACGACTACGGCTTCGTCACCTGCTTCACGTTCACGTTCGGCCGGCAGGGCATCGTGCGGCCGGAGGAATACTCCGCCGAGACCATGGCTGAGATCCTCACCGACATCCAGGAGGAGCCGGACGGCGACGACCTGGTGTACCCGGTGTTCGGCGCGGACGACAACCTGGCGCACCCGAACATCGTGTTCGTGCAGCTGGAGTCGTTCTTCGACGTGAACACGATCATCGGCGCGGAGTACTCCGCGGACCCGACGCCCTGGTTCAACCGGCTGTGCAGCCGCTTCCCCAGCGGGGAGCTGTACGTGCCCACCATCGGCGGCGGCACCGCCAACACCGAGTTCGAGGTCATCACCGGCCTGAACCTGGAGTTCTTCGGCGCGGGCGAGTACCCCTACAACACGATCCTGCAAAACACCACCTGCGAGAGCATGTGCTACAACCTGAAGGAGTACGGCTACACCTCCACCGCCATGCACAACAACTCCGGCTCGTTCTACAGCCGCAACGTGGTCTTCCCCAACGAGGGGTTCGATAGGTTCGTGCCGCTGGAGTACATGGAGGACGTGAAGTACACGCCGCTGGGCTGGGCGAAGGACACCGGGCTGACCGAGGAGATCCTCAGCGCCCTGGACAGCACCGACACGCGCGACATGGTGTTCTGCATCGCCGTGGAGACGCACGGCAAGTACAACGAGACCTACGAGCCGAAGGAGGGGGACATCGAGGTGCTCTCCCTGCCGGAAGAGATCCCGCTGGCGCCGTTTGAGAACTTCGTCAACGCGCTGCCCGGCACCGACCGGTTCCTGCAGCAATTGACGATGGCGCTCGTGCGCTTCGACGAGCCCACCGTCGTGGTGGCCTACGGCGACCACCTGCCTGCGCTGGAATTGGAGAACGAGCTGTTGACCACCGGCAGCATCTACGCCAGCCGCTACGTGATCTGGAACAACTTCGGCGGCCAGTTCGAGGCCCCGGACCTGCAGGCCTACCGCCTGAACGCCAACGTGCTCAAGCAGCTGGGCTTTTCCGGCGGCGTGGTGACCAAGCTGCACCAGTCCGTCGAACCCGACGACACCAGCGAGGAGTACCTGGACAAGCTGGAGATGCTGGAATACGACATGCTCTACGGCGACCGCGAGGCCTTCGCGGGTGAGTTCCCCTACGAGCGCACCGACATGACCATGGGCAGCCGCGAGATCAAGATCACCGACGCCCAGCGCGAGTACCACCGCCTGCTGGTGACCGGGGAGCACTTCACCGAGTTCAGCAAGATCGTGGTCGGCGACCAGGTGCTGGATACGGTGTACGTCGACACGCACCACATCGCCGCGCCGCTGGACGACGCCACGACCCTCGAGCGCTTCTGCGTCGCCCAGATCGGCAAGGACGGCGGCGAGCTCGGAAGGACCGAAGATTTTGAGATGGAGAGCGGAGAGGGATAGAGTGGAGTGTGGAGTTGAGTAAGTGAGGAGTTTGGAGTTAGGAGTGAGGAGTGGACGGCGGCTTGCCGCGTCTTCTCTTGCCTCCCCTTTATGGCCCCCTCCATGAGGGGGCTGTCAGCGCAGCTGACTGGGAGAGTTGAGGGGAGGTGGCCCATCAGGGCTGGGAGGGTTGTCGGGTGCTGCATATAATAAGATCCTTCGCTCCGCTCAGGATGACATGATTGGCGTTGTTCAAACGTTGTCATCCTGAGCGAAGCGAAGGATCTTTTCAGTGTTTTATTATCGCATCACCCGTAAAACGCATACCCTCCGACCGTGGCCAGCGGGGCGTCGGCGCGGGGCTGCGAGGCGGCGAGGGACTGGTAGTAGAGGGCGTCGGGGGAGAGCGCGCGCCTTCCGGCGAGCACCGCGTGCGCGGCGCGCAGGCTCTCGGCATCGTAGCGGCGGCCGATGGGGAACTGGTGCTGCTCGTTCAGCACGTCGCCCAGGTCGTCCGCGAACCAGACGCTGCCAACCCGGTTCATGGCCACCGTGCCGATGGCCAGCTTGGTGTCGTAGCTCTCGTTGCGCGCCAGCGCGTAGATAGCCCGGGCCAACAGCACCGTGTCCCGGTCCTCCGTGAAGCTGGCGTTCGGAGCCAGCGCGCAGGCCAGCAGCGCCGCCAGGGCCGCCAGCGCGATCCACTTACGCATTGAAAACCGCCTTCTCCCGCCGCGCCGCGGGGCGTCTGTCGCCCGCACGGCACGCCGTTGCATACTTGAGCGAGTGTGATTATACATCATTCCGTAATGGCTCGCAATAGATTTGCAACAAATGTGAAACAATTGCCCAGATTGACGGTTTTGGTCACAATTCCACTTGCCACCGCCCCCACAATATGATAAAATATCCCGGCACACAGAAGAAAGAGGCGTACGGCATGGAGAACTTATCCGCGATAATCGAGGCGATCCTGTTCGTGTCCGGCGACCCGGTGCGCGTGGACGCGCTGGCGCATGCGATGAACCTGACGGTGCTGGAGCTGGACGCGGCGCTGGCCGAGCTGGGCGACCACCTGGCGCTGGAGGACCGGGGCATCCAGCTGAACCGCAGCGGCGAGACGGTGTTTTTGTCCATCTGCCCCAAGTACGCCGAGCAGGTGGAGGCGTTTTTGCAGCCGCTGCAAAAGCAGCCGCTGTCGCAGGCCGTGCTGGAGACGCTGTCGATCATCGCCTACCGCCAGCCCGTCACCAAGGGCGACATTGAGGCCGTGCGCGGCGTGAAGTGCGATTACTCGGTGCAGAGCCTGCTGAACAAGGGCTTCATCGAGGAGCAGGGTCGCCGCGAGACGCTGGGCCGCCCGATCCTCTACGGCACCACCGACCGCTTCCTGCAGCACTTCGGCATGGAGACCCTGGCCGACCTGCCCGCCGTGGAGGCGCTGAACCCGTCGGAGGGGGAGATCGGCGTCTGACAAAGGTCACAATTTCATCACAGTTTTGTAGCCCCCGCGCCATGGTTGTCGCTTGACGCAGCTTTGGCGCGGCGGCTATAATGTTAATAGGTATACATTTTGGCATATATCAGGAGGCTATAGATATGAGAGATTATTCCGCGAGACAGAGCGCCGCCACGAGGGCCCGCATGCGCCGTCTGCGCGCGCAATATCGCAAGCGCATGATCGTCGTCGGGGTGATTTTGTTCATCATCGGCGCGGTGGCCGGCGTGCTGGCGGGGCGCTGGTACGACAACACCCAGCCCCGGGACTCGGCCAACGAGCTGATCGACGTCACGCCGCAGCCGACGGAGCAGCCCGCCGAGCAGCAGCCCGAGACTGAAACTCAGCCCGAGACCGAAACTCAACCCGAGACTGAATCTCAGCCCGAGGCCGAACCGCAGCCGGAAGCTGAAGCAGAGACTGAGCCCCAGAAAGACCGGCCCAAGACCGAGGCCGAGCCCGATGCCGAGCCCGATGCCGAAGGCGGCGACGGCAGCTTCGGCTGGGATATGTTCGAGGGCGTCGAGTCCGCCAGCGAGGACGAGATCTTCCCCGAGGGCGGCGAGCAGGAAGTCGCCGCGCCGGAGGGCGAGGCGGAGCCCGCGTCCGCGGACGTGGCCTTCCCCGAGGTGGATGCGTCCGTCGAGGCGGAGCCTGAGGTGGAATCCGCCGTGGCGTCGGCCATCGCGTCCGCCGAGGAACCGGCTCAGGAGCAGCCCGCGGAGGAGATCCCCGTCGAGGAGGAAGTCACCCCCGCGCCGGACATGACCTCCGGCGACGTGGAGGAGTTCGATCCCACCCAGGCCGAGGTGGGCCAGGAATACCTGTCCATCGAGGATGAAAACGGCGTGGCCGAAGCGCCCGTCGAGGAAGCCCCCGTTGAGGAAGCGTCCGTCGAGGCCGCACCCGTCGAGGAAGCGCCCGTCGAGGAAGGACCTGCCGAGGTTGCGCCTGCCGAGGTTGCGCCTGCCGAGGAAGCACCTGCCGAGGAAGCGCCCGTCGAGGAAACTCCCGCGGAGGAGGCGCCCGTCGAGGAAGTGCCCGCCGCGCCCGCCGGTCCGCAGGTGATCGCCATCGTGCCGTTCGGCGAGAGCTTCACCTACCCGACCCAGATCAAGGCCGACGGAAGCGCCCGCGTGGAGGCCACCGACGAGCCGTTCGAGACCATCAACTTCACCCAGACCATGAAGGCGTTCATGCGCCCGACCGACTTCGCCAACAAGTACTCCACCATCTACAAGCTGCAGGGCAACGAGGCCGGGGCCGGCTTTGAGCTGATCCTGGACGACTACACCGGCCAGGCCACCGTGGTGCCGCAGAATGTGGTGGACATCACGCTGCGCAGCGAGTCCGGCGACACCGTGGAGCGCGGCTACCAGCTGATGGACGCGGAGATGGGCGGCAACTACAACGTGGCCCTGACCACCAACGTGCCCCAGACGCTGTACAAGCGCTATGAGTATTCCACCGACCGCGAGGAGATGGCCTACCTGGTGGTGACCACCTACAACGACGGCGTGGCCCAGCAGATCCTGTTCCAGCTGGAGAGCGACGAGCCGGAGCCGGAGCCCGAGATCGTGTACAACACGCTGCAGCGGGGCATCAAGAGCGACGAGGTCGCCGTGGTGCAGCAGCGGCTGATCGACCTGGGCTACCTGACCGGCGCGGCGGACGGCACCTTCGGCCAGATGACCGAGGACGCCATCAAGGCGGCGCAGGAGGCCTTCGGCATGGAGGCCAACGGCATCGCCGACAACGCCTTCCAGCAGAAGCTGTTTGAGGGCGTGGAGCGGCCCGTGCCCACCGAGACCGAGGCCCCGGCCGTCACCTACGACACGCTGAAGCTGAACTCCATCGGCGACAAGGTGGTGACGCTCCAGGTGCGCCTGCGCGAGCTGGGCTACTACGAGGGCAAGGCCGACGGCGGCTACGGCTACATGACCGAGGACGCCGTGAAGAAGGCCCAGCAGGCCTACGGCATGGAGGTCAACGGCGTGGCCGACGACGCCTTCCAGCAGAAGCTGTTCAGCTCGGAGCAGCCGTAAACACCAGCCGACAAGCGTCGGCGTGAACCCATCCGATCCTTCGACTTCGCTTCGCTTCGCCCGGGACGGCAGGGCCGCAACAGGCCCCCGTCCCCGCGGAGGCGCGGCCGAAGTCGAAGCGTCTGTTTTTGGGCCCTTGCGGGCCTTCCGGCTTCCTTGCAAGGCCAATATTCTTGTGTTATAATGGACCACAGCCGACCAAACGACACCGTTCGACAAACGAGGAGGCGAAAGCCGTGAAGCATAGATGCAAGCGCCTGTGCCTGGCGCTGGCGGCGTTGGCAACGCTGGCGGCGCTGCTGGCGCTGACAGCCGTTCCGGGCGCGCTGGCCGAGCCCGTGGAGGCGGAGGAACCGGCGGCGCAGGAGCTGCCGGAGTTCGACCTGCCGGGCGTCGCGCCGGAGGCGAGTGAATCCGCGCCCGTCGCGGAAGAACCCGCGCCCGTCGCGGAAGAACCCGCGCCCGTCGCGGAAGAACCCGCACCTGTGGCGGAGGAATCCGCGCCCGTCGTGGAAGAACCCGCGCCTGTGGCGGAGGAGCCTGCTCCCGTCGCGGAAGAACCCGCACCCGTCGTGGAAGAATCCGCGCCTGTGGCGGAGGAATCCGCGCCCGTCGAGGAACAGCCTGTGGCTGTCGTAGAGGAACTCGCGCCCGTCGCGGAGGAACCCGTGGCGACGGAAGGCGAGGCGGCGGTCGCCGCCCCAGAAGAAGGCGCTGCTGTGGCGGAGCCCCAGGCGGTCGCCGCGGCCGAGCCGCTGCACATGAACGCGACGGCGCTGACGCTGGGCGTGAAGGAGACCTTCGCGCTGCAGCCCCTGCCGACGGCCGGGACGGAGGGCATCGCCTTCACCTACGCCAGCTCCAACACAAAGATCGCCACCGTCAGCGCTTCCGGCGTGATCACCGCCAAGAAGCGGGGCGGCGCGACCATCTCGATCGCGGCCTCCACCGGCGAGCAGTTCAGCTGCCAGGTGACGGTCATGAAGGCCCCGAAGAAGATCACGCTGAGCGCGACCACCGGCACGCTGGGCTTCGACCCGGCCACCGGCGCGGGCACCCAGTACCAGCTGGGCGTGGCGTTCCCGAAGGGCGCGGGCGCGCAGGTGAGCTTCACCGGCTACGACCCGAACGTGGTGTCCGTGGCCGCGGACGGCACGATCACCGCCCGGGGCATCGGCACGACCACGGTCACCGCCTCCACCTTCAACGGCAAGACGGCCAGCTGCGCCGTGACGGTCCTCGGCGCGCCGGACGCCATCGCCTTTTCCGATCCCGCGCCCGCGATGATCGAAAAGGAGAAGCGCACGCTGGCGCTGACGACGAGCCCCGGGGGCGCGGCGACCTACGCCACCTATGTAAGCGACAACGGCGGCGTGGCCGTCGTGGATGCCGCCACCGGCGAGATCACCGCGCTGGCCATCGGCGAGGCGACGATCACCGCCACCTCCTTCAACGGCAAGACGGCCAGTGTGAAGCTGACCGTGCTGCCAGGGCCGGACCGGATCGACGTGCCCGCCACGGTGCTGCTGGGCGTGGGCGACCAGGCGCTGCTGGGCGCGGTGCCCGTGCGCAGCGACGGCTCGGCCACCGGCACGTGCCTGAGCTACTCAAGCAGTAAGACAAAGGTCGTCACCGTGGACGCGGACGGCGTGCTGACGGGCGTGAAGAAGGGCACCGCCAAGCTGACCATCTCCGCCGCGAACGGCGTGAAGGCGGTCTGCACCGTGAAGGTCGTCAAGCCCCCCAAGAGCATTTCGCTGTCGCTGGGCCGCCGCTTTTTGAAGTTCGACGCCGCCCAGGGCATCGCCGAGCAGGTGCGCCTGAAGGTGACGCTGCCGAAGAACACGGCCTCGTCCATCGTCTACTCCGGCTACGATCCGAACGTGATCTCCGTGGCCGCGGACGGCACCGTGACGCCGGTGGGCATCGGCACGACCACCGTCACGGCCACCACCTACAACGGCAAGAGCGCCAGCTGCAAGGTGGACGTGCGCGCCGCCGGGGATACCATCAACCGCAACGCGGTGAACGTGGCCCATCGCGGCGGCATGGGCAACTGGACCGAGAACACGCTGGCGGCCTTCCAGCACACGGCGTCCACCGGCGCGAAGGCCGTCGAGCTGGACGCCCGCAGCACCAAGGACGGCGTGCAGGTGATCCACCACGACGCCACCTTTGCCGTCGGCGGCAAGACGTACACGATCAAGAAGCTGAAGTTTGAACAGCTGCGCGCGCTGGACGCCAACATCTGCACGCTGGACGAGGCGCTGGACGTGCTCGGGGCGACCGACCTGGAGATCAACCTGGAGCTGAAGGATACCGCCAAGGCCGCCGCCTGCGTGAATTCGATCAAGAACCACGGCCTGCAGGGCCGCACGGTGTACATCTCCTTCAACCAGAAGCTGCTCAAGCAGGTGCGCGGCCTGGACGCCTCCGCGCGGATCGGCTATATCATCAACAATGCGCCCAAGAGCCTGGCCAAGACGCTGTCGACGCTGCGCGCGGGCTATCTGTTCCAGAAGGCGGACTACCTGACGGCGGAGAACCTGGTGGCCTGGCAGGACGCGGGCCTGAGGGTGGGCGTCTGGACCGTCAACGACCCCGCGGCCATCAAAAACTGGCTGGAGATGGGCGTGGACTACATCACCAGCGACTACCCCGAGCGCGTGACCGAGGCGCTAAAGTAGATATTTTTCACTCGACGGAAAGGAAGAATGGACCATGAAAAAGCTGATGCTGGGCAACCAGGCGGTGGCGCGCGGCCTCTGGGAGGCGGGCTGCCGGTTTGTGTCGTCCTACCCGGGCACGCCGTCCACCGAGATCACCGAGCAGGCGGCGCTCTACGACGAGATCTACGCGGAGTGGGCCCCCAACGAGAAGGTGGCCGCCGAGAGCGCCGTGGGCGCGAGCCTCGCGGGCGCGCGCAGCTTCTGCGCGATGAAGCACGTGGGCTTCAACGTGGCGGCGGACCCGCTGTTCACCGCCTCCTACATCGGCGTGAACGGGGGCATGGTGGTGTGCGTGGCGGACGACCCCGGCATGCACTCCAGCCAGAACGAGCAGGACAGCCGCCACTACGCCATCGCCGCGAAGCTGCCGATGCTGGAGCCCTCGGACTCCGGCGAGTGCGCCGCGTTTGTGGGCGAGGCCTATGAACTCTCGGAGCGCTTCGATACCCCGGTGATGCTGCGCACCTGCACCCGCGTGGCCCATTCGCAGAGCCTGGTGAAGCTGCACGAGCGCGACGAGAAGGCGCTGAAGCCCTACGAAAAGACCCCGCAGAAGTACGTGGCCGCCCCGGCGATCTCCGTCAAGCGCCACGTGGTGGTGGAGCAGCGGATGGAAGAGCTCCGCCAGCTGGCCGAGACCACGCCGCTGAACCGCGTGGAGATGGGGGATACCGCCGTCGGCTTCGTCACGTCCGGCACCTGCTACCTGTACGTGAAGGAGGCGTTCCCGGACGCGAGTGTGCTGAAGCTGGGCCTGGTGAACCCGATGCCGGTTCAGAAGATCAGGGATTTCGCCGCGAAGGTGGACCGCCTGATCGTGGTCGAGGAGCTGGACGGCGTGATCGAGGCGCACCTGCGCGCGAACGGCATCCGCGTGGACGGCGGCAAGGACCTGTTCGGCCCGCTGGGAGAGCTTTCGCAGAACAAGCTGCGCGCCGCGATGGGCGCGGCGCTTCCGAAGTTCCGCACCTACGATGAGGCCGTGCCGGGCCGCCCGCCGGTGATGTGCCCCGGCTGCCCGCATCGCGGCCTGTTCACGGTGCTGTCCAAGCTGAAGCTGACCGTGCTGGGCGACATCGGCTGCTACACGCTGGGAAGCGGCGCGCCGCTGAACGCGGTGGACGCCGTGCTGTGCATGGGCGCGAGCATCGGCATGGCCCACGGCTTTACGAAGATGCTGGGCGAGGACGCCGCGCGGAAGAGCGTGGCCGTCATCGGCGACAGCACGTTCATGCACTCCGGCATCACGGGCGTGGTGAACCTGGCCTACAACAAGTCCATCGCCACGGTGCTGGTGCTGGACAACTCCATCACCGGCATGACCGGCCACCAGCAGAACCCCACCACGGGGCTGACGCTGCAGAACGAAGAGACCTACCCGATCCGGATCGAGGACGTCTGCCGCGCCGCGGGCATCGAGCGCGTGCGCGTGGTGGACCCGCAGGACATGGCCGCCACCGAGGCCGCCATCCGGGAGGAGCTCGCCGCGGACGCGCCCAGCGTGATCATCGTGCGGCGGCCGTGCGCGCTGCTCAAATACGTCAAGCACAACCCGCCGCTGTCCATCGACCCGGACAAGTGCAAGGGCTGCCGCAGCTGCATGAAGATCGGCTGCCCGGCGATCCGCTTCACGGACAAGAAGGCCAGCATCGATCCCACCATCTGCGTGGGCTGCGGCCTGTGCGAGCAGATGTGCAAGTTCGACGCGTTTGAAGGAGGTGCCAGGGCATGAAGACCACTTCGATCATGATCGTCGGCGTCGGCGGGCAGGGCACCCTGCTGGCCTCGAAGCTGCTGGGCAACGTGCTGCTGGGCGCGGGCTACGACGTGAAGCTCTCTGAGGTGCACGGCATGAGCCAGCGCGGCGGCAGCGTCGTGACCTACGTGAAGTACGGCGACAAGGTCTATTCGCCCATCGTGGACCAGGGCGAGGCCGACTACATCCTCTCGTTTGAGATCCTGGAGTCCGCGCGGTGGATTTCCTACCTCAAAGAGGGCGGACACTTAATTACCAATACGCAGAAGACCTGGCCGATGCCGGTCATCACCGGCGCGGCGGCCTACCCGGAGAACATCGTCGAAAAGCTCTCCGCGCTGGCGGACGTCACCGCCGTGGACGCGCTCGCTCTGGCCGAGCAGGCCGGCAGCGCCAAGGCCGTGAACGTCGTGCTGATCGGCGTGCTGTCCCGGCGCATGGACATCCCCGAGGCGGCCTGGCTCAAGGCCATCGAGGAGACCGTCCCGGCGAAGTTCCTCGAACTCAACAAAAAGGCGTTCGAGCTGGGAAGGAACGCGGGGTAAAACAGAAAAACACAAACGCAGGGGCGGCATTGTGCCGCCCCTGCGTTGTTTTGGTATACATTTTTCCGAATTGGTGCAAATATAACCGTAAATTCTTCTCTTTTGAATATCGAAACGCGGGCGTTCATGTTATAATGTGTATATACTCACATCATGGGGGTGGCAGGGTGAAGGACGCGAACGCCATCGAGCTTCGGAACATATCCAAGCGGTTCGGCAAGGTGATCGCCAACGACCGGATCAACCTGTCCGTGCGCGACGGGGAGATCCTGGCGATTCTGGGCGAGAACGGCAGCGGCAAGACCACGCTGATGAACATGATCTCCGGCATCTACTATCCCGACGAGGGGCAGATCTTTGTCCACGGCGAGGAAGTGACCATTCGCAGCCCCAAGGACGCCTTCCCGCTGGGCATCGGCATGATCCACCAGCACTTCAAGCTGGTGGACGTATTGACGGCGGCGGAGAACATCGTGCTGGGGCTGTCCGGCCCCACGAAGCTGGACATCACCGCCGTGGCGACGCGCATCAGCAAGCTGGCCCACAAGTACGGCTTCGACATCGACCCGTTCAAGAAGATCTACGAGATGAGCGTGTCGGAAAAGCAGACGGTGGAGATCGTGAAGATGCTCTACCGCGGCGCGAACATACTGATCCTGGATGAGCCCACGGCCGTGCTGACGCCGCAGGAGACGGACGCGCTGTTCGGCGTGCTGCGCAACATGCGCGACGCCGGGAACGCCATCATCATCATCACCCACAAGCTGAACGAGGTGCTGGCCCTGTCCGACCGGGTGGCCGTGCTGCACAAGGGCAAGTACATCGGCACTGTCGAAACCAAGGACGCCACCGTGGAGAGCCTCACCGAGATGATGGTGGGCAGCAAGGTGACGCTGGACATCGACCGGCCCGACCCCGTGGATCCGGTGCTGCGGCTGAAGGTGAAGGACGTCACCTGCGTGAACAAGGAGGGCGTCATCACCCTGAACCACGCCTCCTTTACCGCCTACGGCGGCGAGATCCTGGGCATTGCGGGCGTGGCCGGCAGCGGCCAGAAGGAGCTGCTGGAGTCCATCGCGGGCCTGACGCCCAAGGAGTCCGGCGAGATCGACTACTATCCGCCAGACAAAGAGGCGATGGATATTACCAAGCTCTCCGCCGTGGAGATCAGCCGCCTGGGCATCAAGCTGTCCTTCGTGCCGGAGGATCGCCTGGGCATGGGCCTGGTGGGCGCGATGGACATGGTGGACAACATGATGATCCGCAGCTATAAGAAGGGCGGCTTCTTCTGGGCCGACCGGCGCGCGCCGAAGACCCTGGCGGAGCACATCATCGGCACGCTGGAGATCGTCACTCCCGGCGTTTCCACGCCCGTGGGCAAGCTGTCCGGCGGCAATGTGCAGAAGGTGCTGGTGGGGCGTGAGATCGCTTCCGCGCCCACCGTGCTGATGGTGGCCTACCCGGTGCGCGGGCTGGACATCAACTCCGCCTATACCATCTATTCGCTGCTGAACGTGCAGAAGATGCGCGGCGTGGCGGTGCTGTGCGTGGGCGAGGACCTGGATGTGCTGCTGGCGCTGTGCGACAGGATCCTGGTGCTGTGCGACGGCAAGGTGACGGGCATCGTGGACGCCCGCACCGCCACGAAGGAAGAGATCGGTCTGCTGATGACGCATACCGGAAAGGGGGCGCGCAAGGATGGCTAGGAACATACACGGCGCGCACGAGCCGCTTCTGCACATCTCCAAGCGCGAGGATTGCGGCTTCCTGCGGGCCTGCGCGGTGCGGCTGGTCGCCATCGCGCTGGCGCTGGTGGTCTGCGGCGTGGTGATCGTGGCGCTGACGGGCCTGAACCCGGTGGAGGTCTACGCGGGCGTGATCGACGGCGCGGTGGGCTCCAGCCGCCGCCTGTGGGTGACGATCCGCGACACGCTGTCGCTGCTGTTGGTGGCGGTGGCGCTGACGCCGGCGTTCAAGATGCGCTTCTGGAACGTGGGCGGCGAGGGCCAGGTGCTGATCGGCGCGACGGCCACCGCCGCGGTGATGATCAACTTCGCCGGCAAGCTGCCCGCGCCGCTGCTGTTTGTGGCGATGATCGCCGCCGCCGTCCTGGCGGGCATGGTATGGGGCGTGATCCCGGCACTGTTCAAGGCCGGGTGGAACACCAACGAGACGCTGTTCACGCTGATGATGAACTACGTGGCGACGCAGTTCGTGGCGTTCTGCGTGGTGTACTGGGAGAACCCCGCCGGTTCCAACAGCGTGGGCATCATCAACGCCAACGACAAGGCCGGGTGGCTGCCGCCGCTGTTCGGGCTCACCTACGGCTGGAACCTGGTGATCGTGGTGCTGCTGACGGCGTTCATGTACGTCTACCTGCGCTACTCCAAGCAGGGCTACGAGATCGCCTACGTGGGCCAGAGCGTGAACACCGCGCGCTACGCCGGCATCAACGTCAAGACCGTCATCATCCGCACGATGGCCATCTCCGGCGCGCTTTGCGGCCTGACCGGCTTCATCCTCGTCAGCGGCTCCGGCCACACCATCTCCACCACGCTCGCGGGCGGGCGCGGCTTTACGGCCATCGTGGTGGCGTGGCTGAGCAAGCTCAACACGTTCACGATGATGCTGGTCTCGTTCCTGCTCACGTTCATGGCCAAGGGCGCGATCCAGATCGCCAGCCAGTTCAGCCTGAACGAAAACGCAAGCGAGATCATCACCGGCATCATACTGTTCTTCGTGCTGGGCTGCGAGTTCTTTATCAACTACCGGGTGGAGTTCCGCCACCGCCGCAGGGAGGGCTGAGCCATGGGCGTGATCACCGTATTCATCCAGAAGGCCATCGGCCAGGGCGTCTGCATACTCTTCGGCGCGAACGGCGAGATATTGACGGAGAAATCCGGCAACCTGAACCTGGGCGTGCCGGGCATGATGTACATGGGCGGCATCGCGGGCCTCGCGGCGGCATTCATGTACGAGGGCGCGGTGGCCGTGCCCAACGCCTTCGTGGGCTTCGTGCTGGCGCTGCTGGCAGCGCTGATCGCGGGCGCGCTGGGCGGGCTGATCTACAGCGTGCTGACCATCACGCTGCGCGCGAACCAGAACGTGTCCGGCTTGGCGCTGACGACGTTCGGCATGGGCGTGGGCAACTTCTTCGGCGGGTCGCTGTCGAAGCTGTCCGGCGGCGTGGGCCAGATCTCCACGGCGGCCACCGCCAGCGCGTTTCGGCTGAAGCTGCCGCTGCTGTCCGACATTCCGGTGCTGGGCGACGTGCTGTTCAGCTACGGCATACTGACCTATTTGGCCATCGTGCTGTCCGTCGTGCTCAGCCGCTACCTGAACCGCACGCGCCAGGGCCTGTGCCTGCGGGCCGTGGGCGAGAGCCCCGCCACCGCCGACGCGGCGGGCATCAACGTGCAGCTGTACAAGTACATGGCCACCGTCATCGGCGGGGCCATCGCGGGCCTGGGCGGCCTCTACTTCGTGATGGAGTACTCCGGCGGCACCTGGACCAACAACGGCTTCGGCGACCGCGGCTGGCTGGCCGTGGCGCTGGTCATCTTCGCGCGCTGGCGCCCGCTGAACGCCATCTGGGGCTCGCTCCTGTTCGGCGCGCTGTACATCCTCTACCTGTACATCCCCGGCCTCGGCCGCGCCACGCAGGAGATCTTCAAGATGCTGCCCTACGTGGTGACGATCATCGTGCTGATCCTCACATCCCTTCGCAAGAAGAAGGAGGACCAGCCGCCGGAGAGCCTCGGGCTGCACTACTTCAGGGAAGAACGCTGAAATTGAGAAGGATCAGGCTGCGCCCGATCCTTCTCAATTTCCCTCTTCCATTTTCCGTTAAAGTAGTGTATAATATCTTTACAAAATAAAAAACGGAGGTATCATCATGGCGAAGTACGTTTGCGACGCTTGCGGCTGGGAGTACGACGAGGAGCTGGGCAGCCCCGAGAACGGCATCGCTCCCGGCACGAAGTTCGAGGACCTTCCCGACGATTTCGAGTGCCCGCTCTGCGGCGTGGGCAAGGACATGTTCTCGGAGGCATGATTGTCGGCGTGCTGCGCAACTCGCGCTGCGCGCTCCCTTGCCCGCCGACCCGGAAAACGTTCCGTTTTCCTAATCATGGGAAACAGGTCGCCCGCATCCTGCGATGCGGGCGGCTTGCTGTGAATGACAGACCGAAAAGGGGAAGACTGTGATCGAGACGAAGCGGCTGTTGCTGCGCGGACGGGAGGTTTTGAATTGACGCGGATACTGTTTGTGTGCCTGGGGAACATCTGTAGGTCCCCGATGGCGGAGTATGTGATGAAAAAGCTGGTGAAGGACGCGGGGCGCGAGGCGGAGTTTGAAATCGCGTCGGCGGCCACGAGCACCGAGGAGATCGGCAATTCGCTGTATCCGCCGGCGCGGCGGGAACTGGCGAAGCACGGCATATCGTGCGCGGGCCACGCGGCGCGGCAGATGACCCGGGCCGATTACGACTATTACGATTATCTGGTGGGCATGGAGCCCTACAACATCCGCAACATGACGCGCATCGCCGGGGGCGACCCCGACGGCAAGATCCGCCTGCTGATGTCGTTTGCGGGCTCGGACGAGGCCATCGACGACCCCTGGTACACCGGGCGGTTCGAGGAGGTGTACGGGCAGATCCTGCGCGGGTGCAGGGGGATGCTGAGGGAGATCAGAGTTGAGAGTGGAGAGTGAAGAGTGGAGAGTTTAGAGTGAAGAGTGGAGAGTTTAGAGTGAAGAGTGGAGAGTGGAGAGTTTAGAGTGGAGAGTGAAGAGTGTGGAGTTGATAGCGGCTGCAGCACGTATATCGTAGGGGCGGCGTTGCGCCGCCCGCCCAGCATCGCCGCCCCTACAGAGATGGCGCGCGACAGCAGCATTTTTCATTCCTAATTCCTCATTCCTAATTCCTCATTTTCCTCACGCCTCACGCCTAACTCAAACATCGTGGCGACGTGTCCGGCCAGCGCGCCAAAGGCGGGGATCAGCGCGAGGGCGAGGCGGCCGGTGAGGCAGAGGGGGGCCATGATTAAAGCGCATACGAGCGCGGCGGCGGGAGCCGTCTTTTTTGCGCTGCGGCGCAGTACGAGCACCGCGCAGAAGATCAGCGCCGCGAGGCTCAGCAGCTGCGACACGCGCAGCGAGCCGAGGTAGAGGCTGTCGGTGCGCAGGCCCTCCACCAGCGCGCGCTCCAGCGCGTAGAGGAACGCGTAGGAAAGCAGCGTGTCGCCGTCGCGCCGCGTGCGGCGGACCCTCTCCGAGGTCAGCAGCAACAGGACGATCGCCAGGCACCACGCGGACTCGTAGAAGAAAGTGGCGTAGTGCCACTGGCCGTCGGCCTGTATGAACACGCTGATGGGGAAGCGGCGCTGCCATTCGTGCGCGGCGATCGCGCCGTAGGCCTCCTGGTTGACGAAGTTGCCCCAGCGGCCGATGCACTGGCCCAGCGCGATCGAGGGCGCGACGAGGTCCGCCAGCCGCAAATACGGCAGCTTCTTGCGCCGCGCGTAGAAGAGCCCCGCCAGCAGGCCGCCGATGATGCTGCCGTAAATGGCCATGCCGCCCTCCCAGATGTACAGCGCGCGGATGGGGTCGTCGGCGTAGGCCTTCCAGGAGAAGATGACGTAGTACAGCCGGGCGCAGACGATGCCCGCCGGGATGCACAGCAGCGCCAGGTCCAGCGCCGTCTCCTTCGGCACGCCCAGGCGCTTCTCCCGCGCCGATGCCAGCCAGACGCCCAGCGCCATCCCGCAGACCATGATGACGCCGTACCAGTGGATCTCCAGGCCGAAGAGGCGTATATAGTTGGAGCCAAATTGAACCAAAATCGTCACTTCCAGACAAAATGCTGACTTGCCAGGATTGGCAGTCGAGGGGACAAAGTCCCCATCCACATAAACATTATAATCTTTATGGCACGAAAAAGTCAACTCATGCGCATTGAATCCTAACCGAATAGGGCGTATAATATAGAATACGATGGTTGTACCCTGTCCATGAATACCCTGCGGCGGGACGGGGTGAACACTACACCAGGTCGGGAGCGTGGGCTATGCGCAGAAAGAGAGTGGCCGGCAGGTTTTACCTGTTCGTGTTGGCCTTGCTTGTGGTCGCGTTCCTGCTGCTAAGGCCGCTGCTGGTGATGCGCTCGAAGGAGACGGTCATCATGATGGCCAACGCGGCGCAGCGCCAGACGGTGGATTGCGTGATCATCCGCGACGAGACCGTGTTCTCCTCGGAGTCCACCGCCCGCGTGGAGTACATCGCGCCGGAGGATTCGCTGGTGGAGGTGGACGACAACGTCGCCAACCTGTACACCACCGGCTATTCCGAGAACCTGCTCAACGACCTGGAGGACACGCGCAAGAAGATACAGGACTACCACAAGCAGCTGCTGGCGAACATCGTGGATACGGAGCTCTACAAGCTGGACAGCGTGGTGAACTACATGGCGCTGGAGCTGAAGGAGCTGATCACGCGCCAGACCACCGGCAACCTCAAGACCGTGACCAGCCAGCTGGAGACGGCCATGGTGAACCGGCAGGACTACCTGCGCCAGAACAAGCGCGGCGACAACAAGCTGACCAAGCTCTACGACAAGGAGAATGCCGGCCTGTCCAGCATCCAGTCGTGGCGCAAGGTGGCCAAGGCCGAGCAGGCGGGCGTGGTGTCCTTCTACATCGACGGCTACGAGAGCGACCTGACGCCCGAGGGCCTGAAGACGCTGTCGATCGCCGATGTGCGCGCGGTGCTGGCGGGCAGCAATTTGGCCAACACGCGGCAGACCCGCATGAACGGCATCTACCGCATCGTAGACCAGGACCACTGGTTCGTAGCCGTGCTGGCCACCGGCAGCGCCTGGACGCCCGTGGTGGGCCAGGACAACTACTTCATGCAGATGGTGGGCTTCGACGACCTGATCTTCACGGCGTCGGTCTACAGCGTGCAGAAGGAGGGGGACACCACGCTGGCGGTGTTCGAGATCAAGGACCCCATCGGCCCGCTGATCTACCGCCGAAGCGGCAAGGCCCAGTTCAACATCGAGCTGACCGGCCTGTCCGTGCGCGTGGAGGCGCTCTACAACCAGAACGGCCAGATGGGCGTGTGGGTGTACGACGTGCCCGGCGGCACGTTCGTGCCCGTGGAGGTGCTCTCCACAGACGGCTCCATCGCCATGATCCAGCCGCTCGTGGACGGCGCGCTGCAGCTGGGACAGACGGTATTGATTAAGTGAGAAGTCGGAGACGATAAAGTGGACCGCGAAGATTTGTTGCTGAATATCGCCGAGTGGCGCTCGCGCATCGGCGAGGCGTCCGCGAAGTGGGGCGGGTGCGAGATCTGCGCCGTCAGCAAGACGGTGGACCCCGAGACCATCAACCTGGCCTGGGACGGCGGCATCCGCGTCCTGGGCGAAAACCGGGTGCAGGAGCTGCTGGGCAAGCTGGACGCGCTGAACCCCGGCTACGACATCCACCTGATCGGCCAGCTGCAGACCAACAAGGTCAAGTACATCGTCGACAAGGTGGCCATGATCCAGTCGGTGGACCGCGAGGCCCTCGCCCGGGAGATCTCCCGCCGCGCCGAGCAGGCCGGGGTGAAGATGCCGGTGCTGGTGCAGGTGAACATCGCCCGCGAGGCGCAGAAGGCGGGCGTGGACGAGGAGGAGCTCGTGCCGCTTCTGAAGCTGTGCGGCGAGTTGCCGGGGTTGAAGGTGCGGGGGTTGATGGCCATCATGCCCATCGCCGACGACCCGGAGGACGTGAGGCCGTACTTTCGACGCATGCGCGACTGGTTCGAGCGGCTCCGGGACATGAATTTGAACAACATCGAGATGCAGACCCTGTCGATGGGCATGTCCGACGACGCGATCGTCGCCGCGCAGGAGGGCGCGACGATGGTGCGGCTGGGCCGGGCCCTGTTCGGCGCGAGGCATTACTGATTTCTTCATAAGCAGATTTGGGAGTGAAAATCCATGGCGCGCAATAAATCCGGTGGCTTCAACAAGCTGTTGAACTTCATAGGCCTGGTGGACGACGAGGACACCCGCGACACCTACGGCGAGGAGTATTCCGAGGGCTACGGCCGACAGTCGGGCTATTCCCCGTCGCGGCAGTCCCGCGCGGCGAGCGGCCGCAGCGCGGCCTATTCCCGGCAGGCGGACGCGGGCAGGCCGTCCGGCCGCATGCCCGATTCCGGCAGCCGCAGCCGCTACGATGCCCCCAGCCGCTATCCGAGCCGCTACGAGAGCCGGAGTTCGTCCGTGCCCAGCCGCGCCGCGCGGGGCTACGACGACTATCGCGTGGGCGAGCGGCGCACGCAGTCGCGCTTTGACGACAGCGGCTACGGCTCCCGCACCCAGCGCGAGCCCTCCCGCTACAACCAGCCCGATTCCCGCTACAGCAGCGCCAACGTGCCCCAGCGGACCGCGCCGCAGCGCATGCGCGTCAGCCCGCGCTCGCGCACGGTGATGTACTCGCTGCACACGCTGGAGGACTGCTGCGAGGTGATCGATCAGCTGATCGCGAACAACACCGTGGTGCTGACGATGGACGAGCTGGACGGCCGCCTGCTGCAGCGCGCGGTGGACACGCTCTCCGGCGCGGTGTTCGCGCTGCACGCCTCCATCCGAAAGGCCTCGGACAAGACCTACCTGGTCGCGCCGATGTCCGTGGAGATCAACGAGGCGTACGACATGGATCGCCGATTCTAGAGAAATATGGCGGCAATGGAAAATAAATCGTAACGTCGCGTTATGCGGCAGGAAACCGGCGCGCGGGCGTCGAAGGTAAATGAGATAGTTTTTGTTTTGCACACAATAACGCATATACATCAGCGATGAAAGGACGGGTTTGGATATGGCGATCAGCGTTAGGGACATTCAGGAGAAGGAATTTGGCACGCAGGCCAGCGGCGGCTACAACATCGAGCAGGTGGACGATTTCCTGGACGAGATCTCCGAGCAGATGGCGGCCCTGGTGCGCGAGAACCTGGAGCTGAACAAGCAGATCAAGGCGCTGGAGGCTGACGTGAAGGCCGCGCAGCTGGCCGCCGAGGCCGCCGAGGCCAAGACGCCGGACTACAACGAGAAGAGCTACTTTGCCAACCTGCAGAACGCCATGCGCGAGAGCCTGATCGGCGCGCAGCGCATCGCGGACGAGACCATGGAGGAGGCCAACCGCAAGGCCCAGAAGACCGTGGGCGACGCCCAGGTGCAGGCCGACCAGATCACCGTGTCCGCCAAGGAGAAGGCCGACGCGCTGCTGAGCCAGGCCCAGCAGGAGGCCGACCAGCTGACCGCCGACGCCCAGGGCCGCCTGGATACGCTGGAGAAGAAGTACGAGGCGCTGAAGACCGCCGCCGCGAACTACAAGGCGGAGTTCAACCGCATCCTCGACCAGCAGGCCACCGCGCTGCGGGAGAGCACCGGGCTGTTCTGATCCCAAGAGAGTTCCACCCAATGCAGGGGCGGCGCATCGCCGCCCCTGCATTGACGTGGTTTGCATAATCCCGCCCACGTCTGGAAAATCTAACCATCCGAGGGGGTGGTGGGGCATGACCGGGCGGGACCGGGAGCGCATCGACCGGCTGATCGCCACGCTGGAGCGGATGCGCCTGGACGAATACGTGGAGTACGTGAGCAACCGGCGGCGCATGATCGGCAGGAGCATACTGTACGGCGCGTGCCGCGGCCTGGGGTTCACGCTGGGTTTTTCGGTGCTGGGAGCGCTGCTGGCGGCGCTGCTGCGCGCCGTGGTGACGGAGAACATACCGCTGATCGGCGGTTTCCTGGCGGAGGTCATACGTGCGATTGAGGCGAGGATGTAGGGGCGCGTGGATCGCGCTGGCGGCGGTGCTCGTCGACCGCCTGACGAAGGCGGCGGCGCGCGCGTCGAACAGGCGCAGCCCGCTGATCCCGGGGATCGTGAACCTGCGGCCCGTGGAAAACCGGGGCGTGGCCTTTTCGATGCTCTGGGGAAGGCCGCTGCTGCTGGCGCTGTTCACGGCGGCGCTGATCGCCGGGGTCGTGGGCTGGCTGATCGCCCGGCCCGGGGCCCCGCGGCTCACGCGCGTCGGCCTTTGGCTGATCGTCGGCGGCGGGCTGGGCAACCTCTACGACCGCCTCTTCTACGGCAGCGTGACCGACTTCATCGACCTCGCCTTTGTGCGCTTCGCGGTGTTCAACGCCGCCGACGTGTTCATCTGCGTCGGCGCGGCGCTGGTGGTGATAAGCGCGTGGAGAAACGAGAGAAAGGGGACCTGATTTGGCGAGCGAAGCTCGCCAAATCAGGTCTATGATACCTATGGCCAATACCATCATCGAATGTATCGTTCCTGCCGAAGCGGAGGGCGAGCGTCTTGACGTGTTCGCGGCGAAGGCGGCGGGCGTGACGCGCTCGCGCGCAGGCGCGCTGATTCGCGAGGGCCGCGTGCGCGTGGACGGCGAGGCGCGCGCGAAGGCCGGCTTTGTGCTGAGGGGCGGCATGGCCGTGCGCGTGGAGGTGCCCGAGGCGGCCCCCGCGGCGGCGCAGCCGGAGGACATCGCGCTGGACATCCTCTACCAGGACGAGGACATGGCCGTGGTGTTCAAGCCCTCGGGCATGGTGGTGCATCCGGCGGCGGGCAACGAGAGCGGCACGCTGGTGAACGCGCTGCTGGCGCGGCTGGACAACCTGTCCGGCATCGGTGGGGAGATCCGCCCCGGCATCGTGCACCGCATCGACAAGGATACGTCGGGCCTCTTGCTGGTGGCGAAGAACGACATGGCGCACCTGTCGCTGTCCGAGCAGATCAAAGCGCATACGGTGCAGCGGGCCTACAGGGCCATCGTGATCGGCGGCTTTAAGGAGGCCGAGGGCACCGTCGTCGGGCCCATCGGACGGCATCCCACCGACCGCAAGCGCATGGCCATCGTGCCGAACGGCCGCGAGGCCCAGACACACTGGACGGTGCTGGAGCCGCTGCGGGGCGCGACGCTGATCGAGGCGCGGCTGACCACCGGGCGCACGCACCAGATCCGCGTGCACATGGCCTCCATCGGCCATCCCGTGCTGGGCGATCCGGTGTATGGGCCGAAGAAGTCGCCCTATCCGGTGGCGGGCGGGCAGCTGCTGCACGCCTTCCGGATCGGCTTCGAGCACCCCCGCACCGGCGAGCACATGCTGTTCGAGGCCGAGCCCGAGCCCCGCTTCACCCAGTGGCTGCAGAAGTTGAGGCAGTAGGCTGCCAACCCGCGATTGCCATCGGGAATGACAAGCGGGGAATAGTGACTGTAAAAATTGCAATAATATGAAATAATATTTCCAATATATTACAATTTTGCTTGAAAAACCCTCCCGGTTGTGCTAAAATGGATGCACCATTGAGCAAACGGGGGGATTCTTTTGCGCATGAAACGCATCCTCTGCCTGCTGGCGGCGATTTGCCTGCTGGCGGCGGCGCTGCCGCTGCCCCAGAACGCGGCCCGGGCGGACGAGAAATACTACATAACGGTGGACATCACCAACCAGATCGTCACCGTCTACAACAACGGCAATACCTCCGACTCCGGCATCGTGCGGCAGATGATCTGCTCCACGGGCAAGTCGGGCACGCCCACGCCCACGGGCACCTTTTCGCTGCCCTCCAAGACCTACGCGCAGGAGCGCACGGAGTGGTACTACTTCTCGGAGTACAACTGCTACGCCAAGTGGGCCACGCGCATCTACAAGGGCATACTGTTCCACTCGGTGCTCTACACCGCGGCGAAGAAGGGCCCCACGAAGGCCTCGAAGAACGCGCTGGGCTCGCAGGCCTCCCACGGCTGCGTGCGCCTGCGCGTGGAGGACGCCCAGTGGATCGCACAGAACTGCCCCGCGGGCACGAAGTGCAGGATCTACCACAGCGGCGCGAAGAACGAGGACCTGCGCAAGCGCCTGAAGAACCAGAGCTTCTACGCGGGCAGCCAGAGCTATGACAGCTTCATGGGCCGCCCCGAGGGCAGCTCCGGCCAGGCGCCCGTGGTGAAGATCAACCTGTCCCGCGGCAAGAAGGGCGAGCTGGTGGGCCAGCTGCAGAGCCGCCTGCGCGCGCTGGGCTACTATGACGGCGCCGTGGACTCGAAGTTCGGCAAGGGCACCAAGGCCGCCGTGCAGGCCTTCCAGGCGGCGGTGGGCGTCAAGAAGACCGGCAAGGTGAACAACGACCTGTGGAACAGCATTTTTGCCGACAACGCGCCGGTGAGCTCCATCGCCACGCAGAGCGAGGGCTGGCAGGGGCCGTGCGTGGCGGCGCTGCAGCAGGCGCTGGCGACCCTCAAGATGTTCTCCGGCGCGGTGGACGGCAACTACGGCGCGGACACCACCGCCGCCGTATCGCGCTTCCAGCAGTGCTACAACCTGCCCGTGACCGGCAAGGCCGACAGCGCCATGCAGCAGGTGGCCGCCCAGAAGTCGGCCGAGGTGAAGGCGCAGTTCGGCGACGCGGCGTATGAGCTGGTGACCAGCGAGGTTCCGGCCACGCTGGCGACGATCACCGCCAAGCGCTCCGCCAATTTGCGCTCCGCGCCCAAGAAGGGCAAGAAGCTGGCCAAGCTGGCGAGAGGCACGCAGGTGAAGGTGCTGGCCGACGGCACCAAGTGGGTACAGGTGCAGTACAACGGCATCGCCGGATACGTGGATCGCAAGTACCTGAACATTTTTGCCGGCACGGAGGTGGCCGTGAGCTTCCAGCTCGTGCCGCAGGAGCCCGCGCCCTCCCTGCCCGGCGTGGAGGAGCCGGTGGTCCTGGCGCTGCCCGCGGAAGCGGCGGAAACAGCGGAGCTGGCGGAGGGCCTGATCGCCGACGCGCCTGAAGCGGTTGAGGGGACGGCTCCCTCGACCACACTGCCCGAATCGACGTCCGAAACGGTTGAAGGAACCGTTCCCGCCACCGCTGTGCAAGAGACGACGCCTGAAACGGTGGAAGAAACCGCCCCCACAACCGCCGAGCTGGCGGTTGCGAAGACGGTTGAGGCGAATGAAGCGCCCGCGGCTGCGGTCACCGCTGAAGCGAACGCAGAGCCGGTGGTCGAAGAAGCGGCCGAAGGAAATGCGGAGACGGCGGCAGAGACGCCCGTCGAGCCCGCGGCGGCGCCGGTGATCGAACCCGCGGCGGCTTCAGAGGCCGAGACCGCCCCGCTGCCGGAGGCCGAAGTCGCCCCGCTGCCGGAGACCGAGCCTGTGGCGGAGCCGGAGGCCGAGACTGCCCCGCTGCCGAAGTACGCCGTGGCGCTGGCGGGCGGCGCGGCGCTGTACGCGCAGCCGGACGCCGCCGAACCGCTGGCGACGCTGGCCGAGGGCGAGGCGCTGGAGGTCGCGGAGGTCGCGGACGGCTGGATCGCAGTGGCTTACAACGGCGAAACGGCGTGGGTCGCCGCGGCGCAGGTCGCGCTGACGGACGCGCTGCCCGAGCCCGTCGAGGCGCAGACATCCGTCGAGGAGGAGGCCGCCGCCGAGCCCGTCGCGGAAGTGGTCGAGCCCGGCACGGAAGCTATCGAGCCCGGCACGGAGCCCGCGGAGCCTGCCGCGGAGCCTGCCGCGGAAGCGGACGGCAACGGCCTGGACATCGAGCCGGAAGCGCCTGTTTCCGAGGAAGCGGGGGAGGAGACCCTGACCCCGGCGGCGTAAAAGACCAAACCATCACCCGGAGGAAACCCATATGAGCCGATTGGGCGATACCATTCGCGCGGCGCGCCTGAAGGCGAAGCTGACGGAGAAGGCGCTGGGCAAGAAGTGCGGCCTGGCGGAGAGCTATATCAAGGACCTGGAGTCGGGGCGCAAGATCGTCTCCGACGCGCAGGCCCAGCGCATCCTGAAGGTGCTGGGCGTGCAAAGCCCCGTGTCCACGGAGCTGGAGGTGGCGGCGGAGCCGGAGGTGAAGCTGCGCCCGCGGCCCCGGGCCTACGTGCTGCCGGTGGAGGAGCAGGCTGAGAACGCGAAGAAGGCCGCGGAGGAATCCTCGGACGCCTGGCTGGACGCGCTGGGCGGCGTGGTGAAGCGGGTGCCGGTGATGTCGCCGGACGGTCTGGTGATCGACCACGTGCTCACGCCCGTCGTCAGCGGCAAGATCGAGGGCGGCGCGCCGGACAAGGTGCTCTACTATCGCGTGCCGGACGACATGCTGCGCGGCTTTCGCGTCCACGCGGGAGACCTGCTGCTCGTCACGCCCACCGCGAAGGTGGAGGACGGGGCGCTGATGCTGGTGGAGCGCGACGGCGAGCGCGTGGTGCGCAAGCTGCTGAAGCTGGACGGCGCGCGCGTGCAGATGCAGGCGTTCGACCATGAGTTCACCGCCGACGTAGCCCCCGCCGCCGAGGTGAAGGTGCTGGGTCGCTGCGTGAAGCTGGTCAGGAGTTTGTAGATGAAAAAAGCCTTTCCCACGGGGAAGGCTTTTTTTCTTGCCCCCGCGCGGTTTGTATGTTACAATAAATCCATCAGATTGAATGCGCGCCTTTGCGCGAGGGGGAGAAAGAGTTATGAATGCAACCAAGAAGCTGTCGACGGGCAAGGTGTGGTGCTTTGCCGTGGGCCAGTTCGGGTGGTCGGTGCTGGCGGCGCTGATCTCCAGCTGGCTGGTGAACTACTACCAGCCCGACCTGGCCACCCAGCAGGCGGGCCAGCCCATCTTCATTCCGCAGGGCCTGGCGATACTGGGCGTATTGACGATCCTGGGCGCGATCACGGCGTTCGGGCGCATCTTCGACGCCGTCACCGACCCGCTGATCGCCTCGCTGTCGGACCGCTGCAAGTCGAAGGACGGGCGGCGCATCCCGTTCATGCGCGCCGCGGCGGTGCCGTTTGCGCTGGCCTGTATCTTCACGTTCTGGTCGCCGGTGAACGGCGAGAGCTGGGTGAACGCGGGCTTCCTGTTTTTGATGCTGATGCTGTTCTACCTGTTCATGACGATGTACTGCACGCCCTACAACGCGCTGATCCCGGAGCTGGGCGCGGACCAGAAGACGCGCATGGCCATCTCCACCTCCATCAGCTTCACCTACATCGCCGGCATGGCGATGGCGTATCTCGCGCCGGTGATCTGGGGCATGCTGCAGGGGGCGGGCCTGGAGCGCGTGCTGGCCATCCGGCTGACGTTCACGGGCCTGGCGCTGATCGGCATGGTGTGCATGTTCGTGCCGGTGTTCACGATCAAGGAGAGGGAGTATGTGACCGCCGCGCCCAGCGAGTCCACGGCGCTCAAGTCGCTGGCGGCGACGTTCCGCAACAAGGACTTCCGCGTGTTCGTGGCCAGCGACATCGCCTACTTCCTGGGCATCACGATGTTCCAGACGGCGCTGCCGTTCTTCGTGACGAGCCTCTTGAAGCTGGACGAGGGCATGAGCACCGTGTACTTCGTGCTGATGACGGCGCTCTCCGTGCTGTTCTACGTGCCCGTCAACAAGCTGACGCCGAAGTTCGGCAAGAAGAAGCTGATCCTGTTCGCGTTCTGCGTGTTCACCGTCAGCTTCGTCTACACCGCGTTCTTCGGCCAGAGCCTGCCGATCCCGCCGGCGGTGCAGGGCTACATCCTCTGCGCGGTGGCGGCCCCGGCCATGGCGATCTTCGGCATCCTGCCGCAGGCCGTGGTGGCGGACATCTCCGAGTGCGACGCGCTGGAGAGCGGCGAGAACCGCAGCGGCATGTTCTTCGCGGCGCGCACGTTCGCGTTCAAGCTGGGCCAGTCCATCGCGATGCTGCTGGTGACGGCCTTCGCCACGATCGGCCAGGAGACCGGCGCGGGCTACCGCATCACGGCCGTGGCCGCCGCGGCGGTGTGCGTGCTGGGCGGCGTGCTGTTCATGCTGTACAATGAGAAGAAAGTCTACGCGAGGATCTTGAAGAAGTAGGGAGTAGGGGATAGGGAGTAGGGAGTAGGAATAGCTGCTACCGCGTTTTTGGCATTTCCTACTCCCTACTCCCTACTCCCTACTGCCTACTCCCTACTCCCTACTCCCTACTGCCTACTCCCTGAACAGACAAGGAGGTTCATCATGTCCCATTCCTGCTTCAACCCCGACGGGCTGGCGCTGTCGGCGGATTACGCCCGGACGATGAACGAGGCGGCGCTGCCCGAGATCGACGCCCGCCGCACGGACTTGCAGGTTTCCGGCGACGGCGGAAGGCCGCTGTTTGTCAGCCGATTCGACGCCGAAAATCCCTCGGGGACCGTCCTGATCGTGCACGGCTTCACCGAGAACGCCGTCAAGTTCTCCGAGCTGATCCACTCGCTGCTGGCCAGCGGCTACAGCGCGCTGGCCTACGACCAGCGCGGCCACGGGCGCTCCTGGCGCGACCCTGCGCTGGGCGACCATTCGCTGACGCACGTGGACGACTTCGACGAGTACGTGCGGGACATGGAGGCCGTGGTGAAGGGGCCCCTCTCGGGCATGCCCAGGCCGTGGTTCCTGTTCGCGCACTCGATGGGCGGCGCGGTGTCCTCGCTGTTCCTCGAGCGGCACGGCGGCATGTTCGAGCGCGTGGCGCTGTGCGCGCCGATGATCGAGGCGAACCTGGGCGGGCTGCCCGTGGGCGCGGCGAAGGCGATGTGCGGCGCGGCGAAGCTGCTGGGAAAGGGCAAGAAGCGGATATTCGCCTCGAAGCCCTACTCCGGCCCGGAGGACTTTGAAAACTCCGCCGCCGCCGGGAAGGAGCGCTTCGACTGGTACGACGCCGTGAAGGCCGCCACGCCCGCGTTCCAGAACAACGGGCCCTCCTACGGCTGGACGCGGCAGGCGATCCGGGCCAACCACATGGTGCTAGCCCCGGGCGCGGTGGAGAGGATCGACGTACCCGTGCGGGTGTACACCGCCGAGCGCGACGGCTCCGTGATGCCCGAGGCGCAGAAGGCGTTTGTCGCGCGGCTGAAAAACGGCCAGCGCGTGCTGGTGAAGGGCGCCAAGCACGAGATCTACCGCTCCCCGGACGACGTGCTGTTCCCGTGGTGGCACGAGGTGTTGGAGTACTATCGGGGGAACGTGAAAAACGACGGGAGCAATGGATAAAACACGCTAGGTTAAATGTTTGGTCAGAGCCCGTACCCCTTGCGGTGCGGGCTTTTTTTATTTATAATAGATTGTGGAAGAATATTCAATCACTGACGGCGGAGAGGGAAGCGATGAAGTGGATCGCGAGCGCCGCGTTCGGCATGGAGGGCATGACCGGGCGCGACCTGAAACACCTGGGCATGCAGGGCGTGCGCGTGATGGACGTCGGCGGCGCGGAGTTCGAGGGCGGCTTTGAGGACGCCTTCCGGGCCAGCCTCTGGCTGCGCACGTGCGACCGCATCCTGCTGGTGATGGCGCGGTTTGAGGCGCGCACCTACGAGGAGCTGTTCCAGGGCGTAAAAGGCGTGGCGTGGGAGGAACTGCTGCCGCGCGACGCGGGCTTTCCCATCCGCGCCAAGTGCGTAAAATCCCAGCTGATGAGCCCCTCCGACGTGCAGAAGATCGCCAAGCGCGCGATGGTGGAGCGCCTGAAATCCGCCTACGGAGACGACTGGTTCAGCGAGACCGGGGCCGTGTTCCAGGTGGACGTGTCCATCCGGGACGACGTGGTGACCGTGGCGCTGGACGCCTCCGGCGAGCCCTTATCGAAGCGCGGCTACCGCACCTGGAACGGCGAGGCGCCCCTGCGCGAGACGCTGGCGGCGGCGCTGGTGCTGCAGAGCGGCTGGCACCCGTGGCAGACGCTGTACGATCCCTGCTGCGGCACCGGAACGATCTTGATCGAGGCGGCGTTCATCGCGCTGAACCGCGCCCCGGGCCTGACGCGCGGCTTCGCGATGGAGAAGTGGCCCGGCGTGCCCCACGCGTCGTTCGAGGCGATCCGCGCCGAGGCCCGCAAGAAGTTCGAGGAGGGCTGCAAGCGGCCGCTGAGCGTGTCCGGCAGCGACATCGACCCCGAGGCCATCGAGCTGGCCAGGCGGCACGTGAAGCAGGCCGGGCTGGCGGGGCGCATCGGCCTTAGCGTGAAGGACATGCGCGACGTGATGCCCTCGGACGTGCCGGCGAGTGACAAGCCGGGCGTGTTCATCGCGAACCCGCCCTACGGCGAGCGCCTGGACAACATGCGCGCCGCGCACGCGGTGGCGAAGCAGCTGGGTGCGCTGCAGGGGCGCTTTACCGGCTGGAAGCTGTGCGCGTTCAGCGCGGACATGGGCTTTGAGAAGGCCTATGGCCGCCGCGCCACCCGCCGCCGACGCTACTACAACGGACGAATCGAGTGCGAGTACCGCATATTTGAATGAGAAATGAGAAATGAGGAATTAGGAATTAGGAATTGAGAGTGCGAAGGCATTTTCATTCCTCATTCCTCATTCCTAATTCCTAATTATATCTGTGAACCCTAGTATTCTGACGAGGTGTGATCTATGAAACCCATCTTCAACCGGGCTCCGCTGACGCCCAACGCGCTCTCCCCGCTGCCGCTGGGCAGCATCCGCCCGGAGGAATGGCTGCTGGATCAGCTCCAGACCCAGCGGGACGGCATGACGGCGAAGCTGGACGAGGTCTGGAGCGCCGTGGGCGAGGACTGCGCCTGGCTGGGCGGCGACGGCGACGCCTCCGAGTGCGCGCCCTACTACCTGGACGGGCTCGTCGCGCTGGCGTGGACGCTGGACGACGCGGCGCTGAAGGAGAAGGCGCAGCGCTACGTGGAGTGGATCATCGCCAGCCAGCGCGAGGACGGCTGGTTCGGCCCGGAGGGCAACGATGACTACTGGCCGCTGATCCTCTCGCTGCGGGCGCTTCGGCTGTACTTCACCGCCACCGGCGACAAGCGCGTGCTGGTGCTGATGGACCGGTTCTTCAAGTATCAGTACGCAAATCTGAAGGAGCATCCGCTGAAGGAGTGGGCCGTGGCGCGCGGCGGCGAGAACATGGAGCTGGCGCTGTGGCTGTACAACATCACGGGGCAGAAGCACCTGATCGAGCTGTGCAAGAAGCTGCGCGCGCAGACGCTGGACTGGCCCAACTACTTCCACACCTTCGCCAACACCGTGCCGATGAGCAAGTCGCTGAAGTGGGATAGGCTCAAGGAGGCGCTGGGCGAGGAGAAGAACGAGCCGCTGATCGGCGAAAAGCGGCCCTACTTCCATACGCAGTATCACTTCTCCCACGGCGTGAACCTGGCCATGGGCCTGAAGGCCCCGGGCGTCGTCAACCTGTTCAAGTCCGGCTTCAAGGAGCAGGGCGGCTTCCGCTTCGGGTGGGCCAAGCTGGTGAAGCACCACGGCGTGGCCAGCGGCATGTTCATCTGCGACGAGCACCTGAACGGCAATAGCCCCACGCAGGGCAGCGAGCTCTGCGCCATCGTGGAGCTGATGGGCACGCTGGAGGCGCAGCTGGGCCTGAACGAGTTCAGCCAGGAGTACGCCGATATTCTGGAAAAGCTGGCCTACAACGCGCTGCCCGCCGCCTTCACCGCCGATATGACCGCCCACCAGGGCGACGAGCAGGTGAACCAGGTCAAAATCTCGCGCGAGACGCGCAAGTGGTACAACCACGGAAAAAACGCCAACCTGTTCGGCTTTGCGCCCAACGACGGCTGCTGCCTGGCCAGCTGCCAGCAGGCGTGGCCGCGCTTCGTGGCCTCGCTCTGGTACGCCACCAGCGACGGCGGCCTGCAGGCTGTCAGCTACGCGCCCTGCACGGTGCGCGCGGTGCTGGAGGGCGTGCCGGTGCGCCTGCGCGTGACGGGCGGCTATCCGTTCCGGCAGTCGGTGGAGATCCAGGTGTCCGTGAAGCAGCCGTGCGATTTCCCGATGTATCTGCGCATGCCGTTCTGGACGCGCCAGCCGATGGTGTACCTGCCCGACGGCGAGATCATGCAGGTGCGCGCGGGCGACGTGACCTGCGTGCGCCGCCGCTGGCGCACGGGCGACGTGATCCGCGTGGAGCTGCCTACGGTGCCGCGCGTGACGAAGTGGTATCACCAGTCCGGCGCGGTGGAGCTGGGGCCGCTGCTGATGGCCTTCCAGCCGGAGGAAAAGTGGGAGCAGCTGGGGGACGGCTATTGGCAGGTGACCACCGAGACGCCCTGGAACTGGGCGCTGGTGCGCGACGAGCCGATGAAGGCCGTGGATTCGCGGGGCGACCCCGCCGCGTTCGGCAAGGGCGAGGCCCCGGTGAAGGTGCTGGCGAAGGTCGCGCCGGCGGACTGGCACATGGACGGCGCCAGTGCCGCGAGCGTGCCCATGGTGCCCGTGATCCGCGAGGCGGACGCCCGCGTGATCGAGCTGGTGCCCTTCGGCGGCACGGCCCTGCACATCGGCCAGTTCCCGATCGGCCGCGGTCGGGGAGATCGGCAGTAAGATGGGCATCGAGCACGTCGCGCTGTACGTAAGCGACCTCGAAGCGGCGCGGGACTTCTTCGTCAAATATCTGGACGGCAAGTCCAACGGCGGCTATCACAACCCGAACACGGGTTTTCGCTCGTATTTCATCGCCTTTGACGGCGGGGCACGGCTGGAATTGATGCACAAGCCGGGGCTCATCGACGCGGAGAAGGCGCCCGAGCGAACGGGCTACGCGCACGTCGCGTTCAGCGTCGGAAGCAAGGCGCGCGTGGACGAACTGACCGAGCGCCTGCAGCGCGACGGGTTCGAGGTAAAAAGCGGCCCCCGCACGACCGGCGACGGCTACTACGAGAGCTGCGTCGTGGGGGTCGAGGGGAACCTCGTTGAAATCACAGTATAGTGTTTCGATTGCAGGGGAAACGAAAAGATCCTTCGCTTCGCTCAGGATGACAGGATTGGCGTTTGGCGCGCCATTGTCATCCTGAGCGAAGCGAAGGATCTTCCTTTACTTCTTTTGTTTACCCCGTCTCGTCCCTTACATCCCGAACAGCGTGTCCCGCGCGTAGGTGGCGCGCTTGGTGGACTGGCTGGTGCGGGCGGCGGGGGCCTCGAAGTTGAAGCAGAAGTAGTAGCCCGCGTCGTAAGCGCCCTCGGCGGTGTTCTCCACGCTCTTCAGGTAGGCGTGCACGGAGGCGTAGCGGGTGGTGATCTCGTACTTGAAGAAGCGCAGCTGGCCCTCCAGCGTGGTGTAGTCCAGCATGTTCTCCTCGCAGTAGGCGATCAGGTTGTTCTTGCGCCCCGCGTGCCACTGGCAGATGCCGTAGCTGGTGCCGCGGTCGCCGTCGCACACCGGGCGATAGCCGGACTCGTACTTGATGTTCGCCATTACGCCCATCGCCGCCGCGCGGTTGTAGCCCATCTCGCCGATCAGGAAGGCGTAGATGGCGTGCTCGTTGCTGTCCGCGGCGAACGGATTGCTCTTGGTCGAGGCGGTCTGGGCGCTGGAGGAGGCGCTCTCCAGGTGGGACAGCGGCATGTAGCCGATGGCCCCGCTCTTTTCCACCATGGCGCAGTCGCCCCGGATGGCCAGCAGCGTCATCTTCGTGCCCTTGCTGACAGCCACGCTGTCGCCGGACAGGCTGGCGCTGGCGTAGACGCGGCTGTTGCGGCTGGCGGCCACGGGCGCGTTGCCGGTCTGCACGGGCGTGTCGTCGGCGGCGCTTTGCGTCGTGGTGCCGGGCTCGCCCAGGTGGCTGTAGAGCATGTAGCCCACCTTGCCGTTGTAGTTCACCTTCGCGCACTTGCCGTTGACGGCGATCAGCTCCACGGACGCGCCCTCGCTGACGGCGGCGTAGCTGGAGGCGGCGTCGGCCTTCTTGTAGAAACGGGTCTGGCAGGTGGCGACCATGGGCTTGGTCTGCGCGGTCTGCGCCTCGGCGGCGCCCTTGACGGTCATGTCGCTCACCTGCGCCAGGCCCTTCTTTCCGCCGTAGCTGATCAGCGCCACGTAGCCCTCGTAGGCCTTCACGGTCACTTCCGTGCCCCGGGGCAGCGTGCCCAGCGACTGGTAGGGCGACTGGGTGGCGTAGACCTGCATCGAATCCACAGAGACGACCGCCTGGAAGCTCTCCGCGCGCGCGGCGGGCATGCCCGCGATCAGCAGCGCCAGAAGCAGCAGCAGGGTCAGCAGTATCCGTGGCTTACGCATTGTATTCATGGTAATACACTCCAAGGTTCCGCAATTTCGATGGTTCTTGTCATAAAACTGTAATAATTATACCATTAATGCAATGCTTTGTCAACATATATTCATAAAATCAAAATATGTGGCGAGCGGATGGCATTGCCATCCGCTCGCCACATCTATGCTGTGCGCGGTCTATTCCTCCCGCCAGCCCTTGCACACGTCCACCCAGCCCTGAAAGTTTTGCGCGACTTCGGCCAGGCGGTCGGGGGAGAGCTCAATGGCGCTGTTGGCGCTGCCGCAGGCGGGGAACACGGTGTCAAAGCGCCGGAGCGATGCGTCCAGGTAGGTGCGCACGCCGTCGTTGATCGCGAACGGGCATACGCCGCCGACGCCGTGGCCGATCAGCGCGGCGCACTCGTCGAACGACAGCATCTTCGCCTTGGCGTGGAACTGCGCCTTGAAACGCGGGTTGTCCACCTTGGCGTCCCCGGCGGCCACGACCAAAATCGGCCCGTCCGGCAGCATGAAGCTCAGCGACTTGGCGATGCGGGCGGGGATGACCCCGGCGGCCTCGGCGGCGAGCTCCACCGTGGCGCTGCTGGTCGTAAATTCAAGGATGTTGCCATCCAGGCCGTAGCGGCCCAGGTATTCGCGCACGCGGGCGATGGACATCGAAAAGCACCTCTCTTTATCACAGTTGGCTGGTGAAGCCCACGGCGCGGCCCAGTATGCGGATCGTGCCGTGGTCCTTAAACGTAAACACCATGGGCGGGTAGTGGGGGTTCTCCGACAGCAGCTGCAGGCCGTCTTTGATGTGGTAGACGCGCTTCAGCGTGGCCTCGTCGTCGATCACCACGGCGGCGATCTGGCCGTCGTCCACGTCGTCCTGCGCGCGGATGAACACGATGTCGCCGTCCCGGATGCGCGCGCCGATCATGCTGTCGCCCTTCACGCGCAGCGCAAAATCGCAGCGCAGGGCGGCGTCGCAGGCCGCGTCCAGCGCCTGCTCGGCGTAGATGGGTTGCCCCGCGGCGATGGCCCCCAGCAGCGGCACCGTCCGGCGCTGGACGGGCAGCAGCCTGTCGGCGTTGCGCAGGCCCGCCCCGGCCCTGTACACGCCGGGGATCTCGTCCGGCCCGGCGGCGCTCCGCGGGCAGAGCTCGGCCAGCGGGCAGCCCAGCGCCGCCGCCAGCGCCGCGAGCGTGGCGACGGTGGGGTTGCGGGTCTCGCCGTTGAGCAGCTTGTTCAGCGTGCCCCTCGGCACGCCCGACTTCTGCGACAGCGCCTCGGTGGTCAGTCCGTTCTCGGCCTTCAGCCGCGCCAGCTTCGCGCTCAGCTCCATACGCCGCACCCCCTTCTGACAAACAGTATAGCACGTCTCCCGCGCGTCGGACAACCGTTTTTAACCGAACACGGGTTTAAATTTGTGCGGCGACGGCCAGATATAACCGTAAACGGTATACACTCAGGTTTAACCGAATACGGTTCAAAAATCGTAAAAAGACCCGAAAGCGGGGAGGGAGGATGACGACATGAATGAAAATGGATCCGTGCAGACGGTGGAGCTGGCGGGCAAGACGCTCAAGCTGCGCTACTCGGTGAACAGCCTGTGCGCGCTGGAGGACCGCGCGGGCATGCCCATCGACCGCCTGATGGACCGGCAGTTCAGCGCCACGCGGCTTTTGCTGTGGGCGGGGCTGGCCGAGGAGCAGCCGGAGCTGTCGGTGCGCGACGCGGGCGCGCTGATCGACGCCTGCGTCATGCGAGGCGGCAGCCTGGAGCAAATCGTGGACCTGTGCGCCGAGGGCCTGCGCCGCGCGGGCTTCTTCGGCCGCGAGGACTGAACCGTGGCGGCGCTGCGACTGTCGGCCAACGCCTTCGTGCGCGCCGCGCCCCGCGCCGGTTCCGCGCCGCTGGGCGTGGCCCACAGGGGCGACGCCCTCGTCAGCGCCGACAGAATCACTCCGGACGGCTGGCATGCCGTCCACTGGAACGGCCGGATCGGCTGGGTGTGGGGCGGGATGGTGGAGTGAGAACATAAAAAGCCTTCCCATATGGGAAGGTTTTTTACTACTTCTTCTTTTTCAATACCCCCAACAGGTGCGCCTGCATCTTCTCATCCGGCTGGATCACGAGGATGCGGGTCTTGCCGTCCTGTTTGTAGGCCAGGGCGAGGGGCGCAAGCTCGCACTGGGCGCGGGTGGCCTGCGAGACGGGCGCGTCGGGACAGCGGGCCTTGACCTCGTCGGGCGCGCCGTAGGCGACGACCTGGTTGAGCCAGACGTCCACCATGAAGCGCTCGCGCTTGCCGTAGATGCGGCACACGCGCAGGCAGTCGGCGTTGGCGGTGTAGACGAAGCGCAGCGCGTACCAGTTCAGCAGGAACCAGGCGATGGCGCAGCCGTAGGCGATGAACAGCGCCGAGGCCCACGCGCCCAGTCTCGCCTGCATGCGCGTGAAGAACGTCGAGCCCGCGACGGCCGCCAGCGCCACGAGCAGCACCAGCCCCGCGCCCTGCAAGCCCTTAGGCTGCCGGTTTTGTATCGTTTGCCGCAGCATATTTGCCCTCCGTCAAATCCTTTATCATCGTCTCCAGCGCCACCATCGTGGCGTCCACGTTGCCGCCGTTCTGGGCCACGCACAGGCACGCGCCCTCGTTGTTGAACGCGCCCATCTCGATCAGCGCGTCCACGCTGTCCAGCTTCAAACCGGCCAGGTAGTGGTGGTGTTCGCCGCTCTCCTCGTCGGTCCAGTCGGCGTAATAGGGCTCCAGGCCATAGTCGGCGAGCCAGCCCCCGTTCACGTATTCCTCCAGGTCCACCAGGATCTCCGAGCGCACCAGCGCCTCCGTCGCGTCGGGACTGGCGAGGAAGGCGTCGCCCTCGCCCACGGTCAGCCGCGTCATCAGCAGCATCATGCTGGTGTAGTCGTCGCCGGTGAAGCTGAGGTTCTGGAACTCCACCAGCTTGATCTTCTCGTCATAAGCCTGCGCGGCTTCGAGCATGTCCTGCGCGACGGGCGCGAGCGGGTCCGGGTTGGAGGAGATGTCCGCCAGGAAGACGGTCACGGTCTCGTCGATCGCAGGGCGGGGCTCGGTGGTGGTCCACAGCAGGCTCGTTCCCACCAGGCAGACGGCGATGCCGATCAGGTAGATCCAGAGGTAGCGGCGCAGGTGCTCCCGCAGCGCGGGCAGCGAGAATTTCGTGTTGGGCATAGCGGCCTCCCGGAAAGTATCGTATGATTCATTATAAAACACAATCCCCGATGAGGCAAGCGAAAAAACGCGGGCGGGGGCGCAAAAACAGCGGGCCCCGCGTTTGCGGGGCCCGCGTCGGTTCGATCATCCGATCAGGCGCACTTGGCGTTCACGTGGCCGAGGTTCATGAAGAACTGCAGCATGTAGTTCTCGTCGGCCTTGTTCATGCAGAACACCTCGTAGTTGTCGCCGTGGTCCTTGCACAGCTCGCCGATGGCCATGTAGCGGGAGAGCACGCTCTTCAGGTTGAACTCCTCGCGTCCGTCGGTGGAGCGCAGGATCACGTCGTCGCGGCACTTGTCCACCGCCTCGACCAGATTATCTATATCCTTCACGTTCTTCAGAAGCATCATGATATCGCATCCTTTCTGCTCGTCACCAACCGCTGCCCGACGCGCGCCGGGGGATTGGATTTTGTTGTACCATTCGCTCGGTACAAGAAATATTATAGCCGCGGCGCTTGATTTTGCACCATGCTTTGAGTATAATATTTACAGAAGGATTTGTGCTGCCAGCACAGCATAGGGGGTGGGCGTTATAGATCTGAAAACTTTTTTGGACGACTTTATGAACAGCGACGACCTGGACCTGCTGGTCCGGGACGCCTCGGCGCTGTTCGCCTGCCCGGTGATGGTGGTGGACATGGCCTTTCATGCGGTGTCGTGGCACGCGCCGGCCGACTTTGAGGACCTGCCCTTCCGCACGTCCATCGAGAGCGGCAGCCTGAGCTACGAGACGGGCAGCATCCTGGCGGGCAGCGACGCGCAGGCGCACTACGTCACGCTCGAGGACAGCCCGTACCGCCGGCGCTTTTCGCTGCTGGTGACGGGCGGCGCGCCGGTGGGGTATTTGATCCTGGTGGACGTGGGCAATCGGCTGGAGCTGGAGGACGCGCGCCTGTTCCAGGCCGTGGAATCGGCGCTGGCGAAGCAGCTGATGCTGGAGGTGAACCGCGGCAGCAGCATCCAGAGCACCGAGGAGTCGGTGCTGCAGCACCTGCTGGAGGGCCGCTTCACGGACGAATCGCTGTTTGAGCTGCAGGCCGCCAGCGCGGGCCTGAAGTACCTCGCGCCGCGGCGCATCGCGCTGGCGAACCTGGAGCTGTATCGCTCGACGAACTGGTCGGAGAACGCGCTGCGCAGCACGATATTGGACGTGTTCCCGATGTCGCGTCCGCTGATCCACGACGGCGGCGTGGTGTTCTTTTTGAACAGCGACCCGGACATGCACCTGTTCAAGGGCCTGTCCGGGCAGTTCAACCTGCGCGTCGTGATCTCCGCGCCGGTGGAGCGCCTGTTCGCGCTGCCGGAGGTCTATTCGGCCACGCGCGCGCTGATGGAGCTATTGCTGCCGCGCATGCCGCATCCGTTTGCCGTGCGCGCCGAGGACTATCAGGCGCTGATGCAGCTGAAGCAGCTGGAATCGCGGCGCGATCTGGCGCTTCCCGCCGTGCGCGCGCTGGGCGAGCGCGACAAAGAGGAGGGCACGCTCTACTGCCTGACGCTCTACACCTACCTGATCTGCCACCACTCCCTGCAGGAGACCTGCGCGCGACTGTTCACGCACCGCAACACCGTGCTCTACCGCGTCAAGCGCATGCGCGAGGACTTCGACATCCCCCTCGACGACCCCGGCCAGCACCTGGCGCTGCTGCTCTCCGCCGCGATGATGCTGATGGAGCAGGGGAGGGAGGACATATTTTTACCGGAGGCATAAAAAAGACCGCGAACGCGGTCTTTTTTGGCTTGTACATGATTAGGAAAACGGGACGTTTTCCGGGTCGGTGAAGTGAAAAACCCTTAGGGTTTTTCAGTCCGCGAAGCGGACCGCGGACGGTTCAATCCTGCGGATTGAAGCGCCGCGCTGGGTTCCGCAGGAACACGTCGACAATCATTATGTCAACCCTTTTTGCGGATCGTTTTCACCAGCCGCGGCATACCGGGGATGCAAGAAATCAGTATGCACACCAGCGCATCTGGAGCCATATAGCTGGCGTTGTAGACCATGGAGTAAACCAGCGCGTTCTGTTCACCGGCAGATTCCGCGAAGAAGATCACACCGGACAGCACGGACATGAACCAGCGCGCGATACAGGCCAAAAGCACCGCGATGGGCAGCCGCCACTGATCCTTGATGGGTATCAACAAGGCCAGGCAGCTCAAGATCATTGCGCCGTAAGCGAGCGGATAATCCATCAGGAGCTGGATGGGATGGATGATGTAAGGGTCAGCCAGCAGCTTGAGCAGGCCGAAGACACAGCCTACGACAAATCCCTTGAGAGGCCCACAGGCCACCATGAACAGGATCAGAGGCAGCATGGAGGCGGGCGTGATGGAGCCACCCTGAGGCATGCGATACAGCCGGATACAGCTGAGCACGAACGCGATGGCGACGCACATCGCGCCCATCGAGAGGCTGCGGCTGTCCCAACGAATCTTCTTTGCGTTCAGGGCCAGCAGTATGCCCGCGGCGACGAGGATGCCCAGGACGACCCAGGTATACCACGGTACCTCCAGCAGCTTTTTGAAAACGGGCGACACGGCGGGCGCGGCTTCCTCCGCGGCCTCCTCTTCAGTCGTCTCGGTCGCTTCCTCGGCGGCGCTTTCCGCGATATCGGCAGAGGTGTCGGCGGTCTCGGCCAGCGCGGGCGTCAGCGCCATCAGCGCCAGCGTCAGCGCGAGCAACAGGGCAAACAGTTTCTTCATGTTTCTCATCCTTTCGCGTATTTTGCCGCAAAAGAAACCCGCGCGCATTTGCATGCGCACGGGGAAACGGACGTCAAAGATTGGCGTTCCGCTTCCCTACGGTGGGATTATCCACTTCAGGTTCCAAGGGACCGGACTTTCGCCCATCTCAGCCTTTCGGCGCCCCCAGCGGTTGGTACTATTCTATGCCTGCGGTGTACACCTGTCAAGCGCGGTGTGTTAAGTTTCCAAGCCTTCCACTTTGGGGAAGGTGCCCCGTCAGGGGCGGAAGAGGTCTCCGACACGTTGCCTCGCGCCTCTGTTATGATAAAGGTGCGCAGTCATACGCAAAAGACCTCATCCGTCACTCCCTTCGGTCGTGCCACCTTCCCCAGAGGGGAAGGCTTTTGGTCAGTCGTAGATCCTGTGCCACTCTTCGGTGAACGTTCCGTCTTCGTTGCGCAGCACCAGCGGCTCCAGCCAGTGCAGGCCCTCGCCGCCCTGCTTGACGCCCTCCAGCAGCACGAACTTCGGCGCGCGGCCCGCCACGCCGTGCACGGTGCGCAGGCGCTTGGGAGCGATGCCCGCGCCGTCCATGGCGCGCATCAGCTCGTAGGCGCGCGGGGCGGGGTAGATGGCGCAGAAGCGCCCGCCGTTTTTCAGCAGCATCGCGGCGGATTTGGCGAGGTCCGCGGGCGTGAGGTCGCCCTCGTGGCGGGCGATGCGCTTGGCTTCGCTCTGGCTCTCCAGCGCCGCGCCGCTTCTGCCGTAGGGCGGGTTGCACACCGCCAACGAGATTCGCCCCGCGCCCAGCGTCCGCCAGGCCTCGCGCATGTCCATACAGTGCACGCGCACGCGGCCCTCCAGGCGGTTCAGGGCGACGCTGCGCGCGGCCATGTCGGCGATGCCGGGCTGGAGCTCCACGGCGTCCACCTCGCAATCCGGCTGATGCGCGGCCATCAGCAGCGCGATGGCCCCGGTGCCGCAGCCCAGGTCGGCGGCCTTTTCGCCCTTGCGGGGCGCGGCAAAGTCCGCCAGCAGCACGCTGTCCGTGCCGAAGCGGAAGGCGTCCGGCCGCTGGATCAGCTTCATGCCGTTCGCCTGCAGATCGTCCAGGCGCTCGCCGGGAAGGAGAAAATTTGAATTTGAATCGCACATGGCTTTCGGGAGTGAGGTGTAAGGAGTAAGGAGTTAGGAGTGAATGGCGAGAACGGGGGACAACCCCTCAGTCAGCTGCGCTGACAGCTCCCCTTACACAGGGGAGCCGAGGCTGCCGCGACTTCTCTTGCCTCCCCTGTGTAAGGGGAGGTGGCCCGTCAGGGCCGGAGGGGTTGTAGGGGCGCCGTTGCGGCGCCCGCCACAATTCCTAGTCCGCGTCCCAGCAATACACCGTCGCGCCTTCCATCTCGTCCATGTAGCTGAGCACGACCCAGCCGCCCTCGGCGGTGGTGCAGATCACCTGGCTGTCGCCCGCGCCCACGGCCAGACGGATCGTGACGGTGTCGGCGCTGGCGCTCTGGAAGGCCACGATGTCGCCGGGCTCCACGGCGGCGATCGTCTCCACCTGCCGGTCGGCCATGCGGATGAGGTCCTCCGGGAACGTGACGGGCAGCCCCGCCGACACGCACACGTACTGCACGAACGCGAAGCCGGGGTACAGCTCGTCGTCCTCGCTGCCGAAGGAGGCCCCGACCAGCTCCCTGGCGCGCTTGGCCACGGCGGCCTGCGCGTCGGCGTTCGCGGCGTCCAGCATCAGCTGGAAGCGCTGCTGCACGATGCCGTCCAGCATCGATACCGCGCCGTCGCTGCTGAGCAGGGCGAGCGTCTCGCTGTCGATCTCGCCCGTGGGCGTCAGGTTTGCGGCCATCTGGAACAGCCGCGCGGCGGTCTCGGTGGTGTAGCCGAACACGCCGGTGATCTCGTGGTCGAAGAAGCCCAGCGCGTTGAGCCGCTCCTGGATCTGGCGGATGTTGTCGCCGTAGTCGCCGGCCTTCAGCGCCAGCGAGGGCTGGGCGGCGGCCTCGGCGTAGAGCGCGGACCACGTGAAGGCGTCGGCCTTGCCGGTGACGTTCAGGCCCCGGTCGCGCTGGTAGGCCGCGAGGGCCTCGCGCGTCAGGTTGCCGAAATTGGCGGTGCAGCTGCCGGTGAAGTAGCCCAGGGAGGCCAGCTTGCGCTGCAGCACGTACACGTTCAGCCCCGAATCGCCCTCGGAGGCGCTCATCTCGCTGAGGAACGCGGGCCAGGTGATGGGGGAATCCGCCATCAGCCGCATCAGCACCGCGCCGTCGGCCACGCCGGTCACGGGCAGGCCGTTCACCATCTGGAAGCTCTCCACCGCCTGGCGCGTGGCGTCGCTGAAGATGCCGTCCGGCTCGCCGGCGAAGTAGCCGTACTCCTTCAGCTTGCGCTGCACCGACAGCACGTCGTTGCTGGTGCTGCCCTTCTCCAGCGGCGTCATCTGGGCGTAGGCATTGGTGAAGCGGCTCAGGTAGCCCTGGCGGGAGAGCGCGTCGGAGCTGTTCATCCGCTGGCGCGTGGCGTCGTCGGCCTCGCCGGTCACCTCCAGGCCGTTGGCCTGCTGGAAGCTCTCCAGCGCCGCGCGCGTCTGGGCGTCGAACACGCCGTCGTAGTCGTCGGACAGGTAGCCCAGCTCCCACAGGCGCAGCTCCATGCGGTAGACCTCGTCGGAGGTCATGTCCACGAGCAGCTCGGTGTCCAGCGGCTCGGCGAGGCCCGCGCCGAGGAGCGCCGCGGCCGCCGCGAGGATCAGTATGCGTTTCAGTGCTTTCATGAGAATACCCCTCTGCCGGGAGAACATGATTGTGTAGGGGCGGTGTTTCGCCGCCCCTGCACGATGTCGATGGTTCTATTGTAGCGCATCAGAAGGATTTTTTCAACGGTCAATCGATTTTGTTCAGATAGCGCAGCGCCACGAAGCCGCGCACGCCGTCGTATTCCACATAGGCCACGGAACGGTTGAAGGCGTACACGTGCAGCCGAGCGCCCTTGTTCACGTCCGCCAGCGCGTCGCCGGTCAGATCGGCGCTCTCGTACAGCTCCAGCCGCGCGGTGGCCTCGGCCTCGCACTCCAGGTAGCTGATGCCGTCGTCCTTTGCGGGAGCCTCCTCGGCGTTCAGCTCCAGCGCGTCCAGCGGTATAAAGCCGGTCACGCCGTCCACGCGCACGCAGGCCCAGCGGCTGTTGTACGCGCCCAGCTGCACCTTCTCGCCCTGGCTCAGCCGCGCCAGCGGCTCCTGGGAGGTATCACGCTCGGGGTAGAGCGCCGCGCCGTCCTCGATCACGGTGGCGTACTGCGTGCCCTTCACGACGGTCACTTCGCCGCCCTCGGTCTGCGCGGGGGCGTCCGGCACCTGGTCGGTGAGCCCGCTGAGCAGCACGAAGCCGGTCATGCCGCCCGTGCGCACGCACGCCCACTCCTCGTTGTACGCGCCCAGGCGCACCTGTTCGTTGCCGGCGAGCGTGGCGAGCACCGCGGACTGGGAATCGGGCGCTTCAAACATCGGCAGCGCCGCGGCGGCGACGTAGCGATACACCTCGCCCTCCACGATCGTCACCTCGCCCGCCGCCTCGGCCGGGGCGGGCGTCTCCTGGGGCGCGTCCACCGGCGACAGGCAGCTGAGCTTCACGTAGCCGGTCAGGCCGTCCGCCGTGCGGGCGTAGGCCCAGGCGCGGTTGTAGGCCAGGATCTGCACATAGCCGCCCTTCGCGAGCGTCTGCCGGGGCGACACGGTGTCGTCCGCGTTCACGTACAGGCCGGCGTCCTCGGTCAGAAGCGCCGTCAGGTCGTCCGGCGCGGTGACGATCTCGCCGTCCTGCGCGCCATCCTCGGCCTGCAACGTCAGCGCGCCGCGGGGGATGAAGCCCTCCGCGCCCGCCTGCGTGGTGACCAGCGCCCAGGCGTCGGTGTAGGCGCTCAGGCGCACGGTGTCGCCGCTGCTGAGCCGCTCCAGCACCCGCGCCTGCGCGACAGGCAGCTGCAGCACATCCACGGCCGCGCCGACGTGGGCGAAGGTCTCGTTCTTCACCTGCGCGGCGGTGACGCCGATCAGCGCAAAGTCGGTCAGCGCGTCGGTGTGCGCGAAGCCGTACACGCCGCCGCTGCCCAGCGCCGCCCAGTCGCCTTGCACGGCGTAGATGTCCACGGTGGCCCCGGCGGGCAGCGTGGTGATCGCCGCCACGGACTCGTCCGGGCCCTGGTACACGCGGGTCTTCTGGCTCAGCCGCGCGCTGGCGATGGGGTCCGCGGCGGGCTCGGCGTCCTTCAGCGAGGTATCCGCCAGCGACAGTCGCACCAACTCGCAGCCGGGGTAGTAGTACTCGAGGATCTCCTCGCAGGAAAAGCCCTTCTTCGCCATGACCTGCGCGCCGCGGCGGCTCATGCCGAGGCCGGAGCCGCTGCGCCGGAATGTGACTTCAAACGCCCGGTCCGTCTCCGAGACCCACACGGTCTCGTTGGCCTCGTCGTTGATGGACAGAGCGTACCAGTCCTCGAGGCCGCCGTAGGTGGGGACCTCGGCGCGCACCTGCGCCACGCGTGTCTCGCCCGCGGCGGTCGCGCCGGTCAGCGTCAGCTGGAACGACAGCGTGGCGTAGAGGCGGCTGGGCTCGGCAAACAGCGCCTCGCCGGGATCGACGGCGTCGATGCTGTCGATGTGCGCCGTGGCGGGGTCGGCCTCCAGGCCCAGCAGCGCCAGCTGGTCGGCCGCGCCCTCGATCAGCGCGCGCTCCAGCCGGGGGTCCAGCTCCGCGGCGTCCTTGCGCAGCGAGGCCGTCTTCTTCGCGCCGGAACCCTCCAGGTCGTAGGGATCGTCGCGCAGCGTGCAGTAGGGAAGCGCCGTGCCCACGGCGTTGGCGGCGGATTCGATCTGCCCGCCGTTGGATTCGCAGAAGTAGCAGGTGGCGGGGCTGCCGTCGTAGTACAGCGCCTGGCCCTGCGTGGCGTCCACCGCGCGCGTCACCTCGGCGTACTCCGGGGCGTCGTTGAAGCCGCGGTAGCTCAGCGCGTCGCCCGAGTCCACCAGGTCATAGGCGGCGCTGGCGCGGGCGACCTTCTGGCGCAGCGCGTAGTTGCGCGCCACCACGGCCTGGGCCTTCAGCGCCTCGAAGCCGCTGGTGGGGGCCAGCTCGTAGCCCACGACGCCGTAGAGGTAGTCCTCCACGTAGATGCGCAGCGTGGTGGTGATCGCGTCGCCCGAGGCGGTGAAGCGCAGGTCGCCGCAGAAGCGGTTGGACAGCGCGGGCGACAGAAAGCGCATGCCGGCCTCGCCCGACGCGCCGCGCACCAGCCGGGCTTCGCCGCCCAGTGACAGCTTCTTGCCGTCGGCGCTGAGCACCAGGCTGCCGTTCGAGGCGGTGAGCGTCAATTCCGTGCCCGCGGGGAAGCGCGTGGCGGGATCCGCGTCGAGGGAATAGTCACAGTCGGCGCACATTTTGATCGACGAGGGCGAGCCCAGCCGCGCCAGCTTCACGCGCAGCATGCCGTCCGTCTCCGCCATAGCGGCGACGCCCAGGCACAACAACAGCGCCAGCGCCGCGAAAAGGATGCGCGCGCAGGCGTTCGCCATGCCTCTGGATTGAGTCGTTCGCATGATGCCCTCGATCGTCTTTTGTAGGCGGCCCGCCGGGCCTTGAATCGAGCCCCAAATCAAGCCACATTGGAGAAATTCTCCCTTCGCTCCTGTATTCCTGCCGGGGCATATAAATGTAAGAATATCGAAAACGAATTGTCATGGCTTTGCCGCCGACAAAAAACAAAATCCCGCCGAAGCGGGATTTTGTTTTGGTCGATCGATTAGGCCTCGGCGGGGGCGCCCACGGGGCACACACCGGCGCAAGCGCCGCAGGACACGCAGGTATCCGCGTCGATCACAAACTTGCCGTCGCCCTCAGAGATGGCGGAAACGGGACACTCTTCAGCGCACGCGCCGCAGGCGATGCACTCGTCACTGATCTGATAAGCCATGATAAGTACCTCCTGTATTGTTGTGCATTTATTATACACCCAATCGATCAAAAGTGCAATATCCCATTTGTCTGAAATGCATTTTTTGTAAATTTTTGTGTTATTTATGGCTAACTAAGTGGGTTAGACGCATAAAACTGCAAGGCGTGCCCAAAATGATGCAAAAAACGGCTCCGGCGACGTACGCCGGAGTCGTTGAGAAGCGGCTCAGATGATCTCCACAAACACGGGCTTGGGGGTCTTGACCGAAGCGGCCTTCACCACCGTGCGGATCGCCTTGGCGATGCGGCCCTGCTTGCCGATGACCTTGCCCATGTCGTCGGGATCGACGCGCAGCTCGATCACGATGCTGTCCTCGTTTTCGACCTCGCGCACATCCACGGCCTCCGGCTTCTCCACCAGGGCCTGGGCGATATACTTGACCAACTCAACCATGGTTACAGGACTCCGCCCTTCTTCAGCAGCGCGCGGACGGTATCGGTGGGCTGGGCGCCCACGCCGAGCCAGTACTTGGCGCGCTCGTCGTTGATCTTCATCTCGACGGGCTCAGAGACGGGGTTGTAGTAACCGATCTCCTCGATGAAGCGGCCGTCGCGGGGGTTGCGGCTGTCGGTGACAACCAGGCGGTAGAAGGGCTTTTTCTTCATGCCCATCCTCTTCAGACGAATCTTGACCATTTGGAATTCCTCCTTAAAAGTATCGGATTGTTGTGTGTATAAATACGGTGATGTACCGGATTTATTGAGGGAGTAGGGAGTAGGCAGTAGGGAGTAGGAATTGTGATTGCGGGGAGAAGCGGGAGGCTATTTCTACTCCCTACTCCCTTGTCCCTACTCCCTGCTTCTGATCTGCGAAGCAAATCAGAAGCGCGGCATCTTCCCGAACGGCATGCGCATCCTGCCGCGCTTGCCGGAGCCCATCATGCTCTTCATCATGCTGCGGGCCTGGTCAAACTGCTTGAGCAGCAGGTTCACGTCCTGCACGGTGGTGCCGCTGCCGGCGGCCACGCGGCGCTTGCGGGAGGCGTTTAAGATGTCGGGATTGCGCCGCTCCATGCGCGTCATGGAGAGGATGATGGCCTCGTTCTTCTTCTGGGCCTTCGAGACCTGCTCCTCGTCGATGTCCACGTCCTTGATCTTGCTGCCCAGGCCCGGGACCATCTTCAGAAGGTCCGTGATCGAGCCCATCTTGTTCATCTGGCGCAGCTGCTCCAGGTAGTCCTCCAGCGTGAAGGAGTTGGTGCGCATCTTGCGCGTCAGGTCGATGGCGGCCTTCTCGTCAAAGCTCTCCTGGGCCTTGTCGATCAGCGTGAGCACGTCGCCCATGCCCAGGATGCGGCTGGCCATGCGGTCCGGGTGGAAGGGCTCGATGTCCGTCAGCTTCTCGCCGATGCCGGAGAACTTGATGGGCTTGCCCGTCACCGCGCGCACCGAGATGGCCGCGCCGCCGCGGGTGTCGCCGTCCAACTTGGTGAGGATCACGCCGTCCACGCCCAATTCCTCGTTGAAGGCCTTGGCCACGTTCACGGCGTCCTGGCCGGTCATGGCGTCCACCACCAGCAGGATCTCCTTGGGCTTGACGGCCTCGCGCACGTCGCGCAGCTCCTGCATCAGCGCCTCGTCGATGTGCAGGCGGCCGGCGGTATCGATGATCACCGGGTCGCGCCCGTAGTAGCGGGCGTAGTCGACCGCTTCCTTCGCGATCTGGACCGGGTCGCCCTGGCCGCGCTCGAACACCTCGACGCCCACCTGCTCGCCGACGACCTGCAGCTGCTTGATGGCGGCGGGGCGGTACACGTCGCAGGCCACCAGCAGGGGCTTCTTGTTGTCCTTCTTGAGAAGGTTGCCCAGCTTGGCGCACATCGTGGTCTTGCCCGCGCCCTGCAGGCCCGCCATCATGTAGATCGTGGGCGCCTGGGGCGAGTAGGTCAGGCGGGCGTTGGTGCCGCCCATCAGGTTCGTCAACTCCTCGTTGACGATCTTGATCACCTGCTGGCCGGGCGTCAGGCTCTGCATGATGTCCGCGCCGACGGCCCGCTCGGTGACCTTCTTGACGAAATCCTTGACCACCAGGAAGTTCACGTCGGCCTCCAACAGCGCCATGCGCACCTCGCGCATCGCGGCTTTGACGTCGGCCTCGCTCAGCTTGCCCTTGCTGCTCAGCTTCTTGAACGCGCCTTGCAGCTTGTCGGTCAATCCCTCAAATGCCATGGCATGTCCTCCGGAATCGGTGTGTGTCAATCCTTGGGGATGATGTTCTCCAGCGCCCGCCGCGCCTCGTCCAGGGCGGGGGCGTCCTGCGGCGAGGGGGTCAGCCGCTTCAGCGCCTCCAGGCACCTCTCGGCCGCCCGGGCCTGTTCGCGGTGCCTGCGCACCAGCCCCAGCTTTTCCTCGTAGCCCTGCAGCTGCTTCTTCGCCTTCGCCAGCGTGTCAAACACGCCCTGGCGGGTGATGGACAGCTGGTCCGCGATCTCCTGCTGGGAGAGATCCTCCTCGCAGTACAGCCGCATGACCTCCTGCCGGTGCTGGGTCAGCAGCGGGCCGTAGAAGTCCAGCAGGTAATTCAGCGCCACCCGCTCGTTCATGTCGGCCATCGCTCTGCGCCTCCGCAAGTCATTTTACTTGACAGCCTGATCATTATACGGGATTTCGCCGTCGATGTCAAGTGTTTTTGATTGACGAAGCTTGGAATTTACAGAGGATTTGCAGAAAAAAGGCGCTTGACGGCGAGGCGAAGGAGCATTATAATGAAGACAGGTAAGGAATGTAAGGAGATGATTCCATGGAGATCGCGAAGATCACGAGCAAGGGCCAGATCACCATACCCATTGCCATCCGCAAGTCGCTGGGCGTTCGGGAAGGGGACAAGGTGCTGTTCATCGAGCGGGACGGCGGTGTGCTGATGATCAATTCGAGCCTCGCCGCGCTTCGCCAGGCACAGGAGGAATTTGCGGGCGAAGCCGAGCGCGCCGGATTGAGCGACGAGGCGGACGTGGCGGCGATGCTGAGCCAGTTCAGACGGGAGCGATACGATGCGAATCATGGTTGACACGAACGTGCTCGTCTCGGCGCTGTTGTTTCCCGCTTCCCGCGTCAGCCGCGCGCTGGAGGGCATCGTTGCCGGGCACACGCTGGTGCTGGCGTCGTTCGTGATCGACGAGCTGCGCGACGTCGTCGAGCGCAAGTTTCCGGGTAAGGCGTCGGCCATCGACCGGCTGCTGGATAGACTTAGCTATGAAACGGCGTACACGCCGCGTCGACCCGAGCCGGGTCTGTTTGAGATACGGGACGCGAAGGACTACCCCGTGCTCTACACCGCGATGACCAACGGCGTGGACATACTGGTGACGGGCGACAAGGATTTCGCGGAGGTGCGGGTGGACAGGCCGAGGATCATGACGCCCGCGCAGTTTTGCGAGGAATACCTGTAGGGAATCAGGAGGCAGCCATGGACTACGAATTGCTTTGCGCGCAGGCGAAGGCGCTGGCCGAGGAGGAGCGGTGGTACGTGCCCCTGCTGGCCAACGCCGCGGCGCTTTTGTATGATTCGATGGACGATCTGAACTGGGCGGGGTTTTACCTGATGCGCGGCGGGCAGCTCGTGCTGGGGCCGTTCGTGGGGAAGGTCGCCTGCATCCACATCCCGCTGGGAAAGGGCGTCTGCGGCGCGGCGGCCGCGCGGGACGCGACCCAGCGCGTGGCGAACGTGCACGAATTCCCCGGGCACATCGCCTGCGACGACGCGTCCAATTCCGAGATCGTGATCCCGCTGCACAGGAACGGCGAGGTCGTCGGCGTGCTGGACATCGACAGCCCGGTGTTGGACCGGTTCGACGAGGCGGACCAGGAGGGGCTGAAGGCGTTCGCGCGGGCGATCGAGGATGCGATCGATTTCGATGATTGAAGAGAGCTAAAAAATCCTTCGCTTCGCTCAGGATGACAAGCTTGTATCAGTGTCATCCTGAACGAAGTGAAGGATCTTTCCAAATTGAACGCCGTCAATACTCCACCTTCCACACCGCGCAGTCGTGCGGGGCGAGGCGGGCGATGAAGCGCCCCCGGCGGGCGCGCCGACCCGTCCAGAGCTCGGTGGCGTGGGCAAAGTCATGCTCGACAGATGCCGGGTCGAGTTCGAGCCGCCGCGCCCGGTCCGCCAGGTTGAACAGCGCGACGTAGCAGCCGGTCGCGTCCTTGCGCGGGGCGATCCAGGCGGCCTCGTCGTCCGTCGTGAAGAGCGGGTGCGCGCACCAGCTCTGCTTCTCGATCTCCAGCACGGCGTCGTTCGTCAGCAGCGCCAGCGTGAAGTCGTCGTTCTTGGGCATGTTCCCGCCGATCATCAGCGGCGAGCGCATCATGCACCACAGCGCCATCATCGTGCGCTGCTCGGCGGGCGTGAACCGCGTCCACTTGCCGTTGGGGTGATTGTCGTAGCACTGCCTGAGCGCGCCCACGGGCAGCATGTCGGCGTCCGGCCAGTGCCCGGGCGCGGCGTGGACACACCACTTTTCCGCGCGCTCGAACATGCCTTTGAGCAGCCGCCACTCGTCCCAGAAGTCGTCCGTGATGCGCCACATGTTGGCGTATTTTTTCAAGTGCTCGGCGCGCTCCAGCGGCGCGGGGCCGGGGGACAGGCTCAGCACGATGTCGCGCCCGCAGCCGCGGCAGGCCGCGGAGATCACCTCGATCTCCTTTTCGCACCGCGGGTATTCGCGGGCGATGTCGTCGCACTTGACGAAGTCCACGCCCCACTCGGCGTAGAGCCTGAAAATGCTGTCGTAGTAGGCGCGCGCGCCGGGATGGTCGCATCTGAGGCCGTACATGTCCGGGTTCCAGGCGCAGATGGAGTTCGGGTCGGCCGCCGCGTCGCAGGTGTATGCGCTGCCGAGGATCGGCAGATGCTGGTGCGCCGCCGCGCGGGGCATGCCGCGCATGATGTGGATGCCGAACTTGAGGCCCAGGCCGTGCACGTAGTCCGCCAGGGGCTTGAACCCCGCGCCGCCCGCCGCGCTGGGGAAGCGGTTTTCCGCTGGCGTCATGCGGCCATGGGCGTCCATGGAATACTCGGAGAAGGGCTCGTAGTCGTGCGTGGAGGCCGTGGGCTGATACCACTGGATGTCCACCACCATGTACTCCCAGCCGTGCGCCTTCAGGTGTTCGGCCATGTATTCGGCGTTGCGGCGCACGTCCGCCTCGGTGACCGCCGCGCCGTAGCAGTCCCAGCTGTTCCAGCCCATGGGGGGAGTTTGAGCGAGCATGAGGATCGTCTCCTTTTTAGAGGGATTAGGGACTAGGGATTAGGAAATGCTGCTGCCGCGCGGTAGCCACTATTTCTTATCCCTAATCCCTATTCCCTAATTCCTCTTTGTATTGATTACGCTTCGGTTACGGAGCCGATCAGCTCCAGGCACCTGGTATCGTTCATCTGATTGCACATCTCGACCAGCTTCTCCAGCGGCACGTTGTGCAGCTGCTGCTTCTGGCCGCGCACCGTGATGGACACGGTGCCGTCGGCGGCCTCCTTGTCGCCCACGACGACGATGTAGGGGTCCTTCATCGTCTTGTAGAACTTGATCTTCTCGTTCATGTTCTTGTCGGCGTAGTCGACCTCCACGCGGATGCCCTCGTCCTCCAGCGCCTCGACCACCTTCCTGGCGTAGTCGTTGTGCTCGGGACGGATCGGCACCACGGCCACCTGGTAGGGGCTGAGCCAGAAGGGGAACGCGCCCTTGAAGTTCTCGATGATGATGCCGATGAAGCGCTCCAGCGAGCCATACAGCGCGCGGTGGATGACCACGGGCATCTCCAGCGTGCCCTCCTTGGTGGTGTAGGTCAGGCCGAAGTTGTGCGGCAGCTGGAAGTCCAGCTGGATGGTGCCGCACTGCCACTCGCGGCCCAGGGCGTCCTTGATCTGAAGGTCGATTTTCGGCCCGTAGAACGCGCCGTCGCCCTCGTTGATCTCGTACTGGCCCTCGCCGTACTTCTTGTCCAGGATCTTTTTGAGCGCGGCCTCGGCGCGGTTCCAGACCTCGATATCGCCCATGAAGTCGTCCGGCCGGGTGGAGAACTCGGCGCGGTAGGTGACGCCGAAGGTGGCGTAGATCTCGTCCGCGATGGCGATGATGTCGGCGATCTCGTCCTCGATCTGGTCCTCGGACACGAAGGTGTGGTCGTCGTCCTGGCGGAACTCCTGCACGCGGAACAGGCCGTTCATCTGGCCGGACTTCTCCTTGCGGTGCAGCACGTCGTATTCGCTGTAGCGGATCGGCAGCTCCTTGTAGGAGTGCAGCGTGCGCTTGTAGGTCATCATCGCGTTGGGGCAGTTCATGGGCTTGGCGCCCATCGTGTCGTCCAAGTCGCGGTCAAACACCGGCGCGCCCGCGGGCAGCTTCACCGTGGCCGTCTCGTCCAGGCCGGCCATCGGGTTGTCCAGCACGCCGGGGATCTCGGCGTCGGCGGCCAGACGACCCGTGATGCCGGGCACCATGAACATGTTGTTCTGGTAGTGCGCCCAGTGGCCGGAGATCAGCCACAGCTTCTTCTTGTTGATCAGCGGCGCGGAAATCTCGGTATAGCCGTGCTTGGCCTGTAGCTTGCGGGAGTAGGCCAGCAGCGTCTGGTAGAGGATCCAGCCGCGGGGCAGCCAGTAGGGCATGCCGGGCGCGGTCTCGTCGAACATGAACAGGTCCAGCTCCTTGCCCAGCTTCTTGTGGTCACGCTCCTGGGCCTCGCGGATCATGGCCAGGTGGGCCTTGAGCTGCTGCTGGTCCGGGAAGGCGTAGACGTACACGCGCTGGAGGCTGTCGCGCTTCTCATCGCCGCGCCAGTAGGCACTGGACACGGCGCGGATCTTGTACGCGACGGAGAGAAGCTCTGCGGAGTTCTCCACGTGCGGGCCGCGGCAGAGGTCCACAAAGTCGTCGCCCGTGTAGTATACCGTGATGGTCTCGCCCTCGGGCAGGTCGTTGATCAGCTCTTCCTTGTACTTCTGGCCCTTGAAGATCTCCAGAGCTTCTTCCTTACTGACCTCCTTGCGGGTCCAGGCCTCCTTGCGCTTCATGATCTCCTTCATCTTTTGCTCGATGGCGGGGAAGTCCTCGGTGGAGATGCCGCGGGGCAGCAGGAAATCGTAGTACATGCCGTCGGCGATCTGCGGGCCGATGGCGATCTGCACGTTCTCGCGGCCGAAGATCTCCATGACGGCCTTGGCGAGGATGTGCGCCAGCGAGTGGCGGTAGACTTCGTTGAACTGTTCGCGATCCATATTCTAACACTCCTTTTTTGGGATTAGGGATTAGGGATTAGGGATTAGGGAGTAGGGATTAGGGATTAGGGATTAGGGAAGAGGACGAAAAAACGCCCGTCCCTGTGCCGGGACGGACGCAATATCCGTGGTTCCACCCTGCTGATCGATTGCTCGATCGCTCTGTCGCGCTGTATCGCGCGCGAAACGCCTGTCATCGAGGGCCGGTATTCCGCGGCGGCTGCGGCGGGGGCTTTCAGCCGATGACCCCTGCTCTCTTGCGCGCCTCTCCGGGGAACGTGCTCCCTGTCATTTGATCGGTAGATTGATTCTATCACGTTAAAGGGAAGATGTCAACGTCTGAATAGCGAATCGCACGCCTTTAACAATTTGTACAGATCCTTCGCTTCGCTCAGGATGACACACGACAGGCATCGGCATAATCTGTCATCCTGAGCGAAGCCTTGCGAACAGCAAGGCGCAGTCGTGCCGCAGGCCTAGCGTAGCGTCAAGGATCTGTACACATCGATTATGGACAGCGTTTTGTGCAGTCAGACCCGAATCACTCGTATCCCGTTCACCTCGATCTCCGTCCGGCCCCCGACCTTCTCCCCGGTCAGGGCGTCGATGCCCGCGGGGAGGGAGAGCGCGACGGGGCGGCGGGCGAAGTTCATCACGAACAGCGCGTCTCCGCGCCGCGTCGCCTGCACGCCGGCGGGCAGGTTGTCCACGAGGGGACGGACGCCGAGGCCGTCCAGCAGGTCGCGGTAGAAGTCGTCGAGGAAGGCGGCGTCGGGGCGGGTGGCGACGTAGCAGGCCGCGCCTTTGCCGAAGGCGTTGCGGGTGACGCAGGGCCGCCCTGCGTAGAAGTCGGCCGTGTACGCGCCCAATACCTGCGCCGTCTCGGCGTGGATCAGGTCGCAGAGCGTGGAGCAGGCGTAGGTCCTGCCGTTCATCGCGATGCCGTTCGCCTCGCCGTCGTAGAGGCCGTCGGTCTCCTCGCACCACACGCCCAGCACCTCGCGCAGCGGGCCGGGGAAGCCGCCGAGGAAGCACAGGTCGTCGCGGTCCACGCGGCCGGTGAAGGCGGTGCAGACGAGCGTGCCGCCGTTCTTGACGTATTCGTCCAGCCGTTCGGCCACGCCCGGGCGCAGCATGTACAGCATCGGCGCGGCGACGAGCCTGTAGCCGGAGAAGTCGCGCGTTTCGTCGATCACGTCGATGTTCACGCCCCGGCGCGACAGCGCGCGGTAGTGCTCCAGCACCGTCTCGATGTATTGAAGGTCCCTGCGCGGGCCCTGGCAGTCCTCCAGCGCCCAGCGGTTTTCGGTGTCGCAGATCAGCGCCACGGGGGCCTCGGGCATCGTGCCCAGCACCCCGCTCAGCTTCTTCAGCGCCTCGCCCACGGCCTGCACGTCGCGGAACGTGCGCGTGTGCTCGTGCCCGGCGTGGTCTACCACCGCGCCGTGGAACTTCTCGCTGCAGCCGCGGCTCTTGCGCCACTGGAAGTACTGCACCGTGTCCGCGCCGTGGGCGACGGCCTGGAGGCTGGACAGCAGGTGCATACCCGGCTTCTTCAGCTTGCAGACCTCCTGCCAGTTCACCTGCGAGGGCGTGGACTCCATCAGCGCGAACGGCCGTTGCTTCAGGCAGCGCATAAGGTCGTAGTTGAAGGCCGCGCCGACGGCGGTCCACTCCTCGTCCGGCCCGCCCCAGCGGGGGTAGCTGTCGTAGCTGGCGAAGTCGATCTCCTTCGCCAGCTCAAAGTAGTTCAGCTGGCCGTAGAGCTCCATCAGGTTGGTGGTCACGGGCAGGTCCGGCGAAAGCTCGCGCAGCGGGGCGGCCTCGGCGCGGATGAAGTCGGCGGTCTGGCGCGTGACGAAGCGCTGCCAGGCCAGGTTCAGCCCGTGCACGGACGTCTCGCCGATCGGCGTCGGACTGTGCAGCTGCGACCAGTCGGTATAGGTGTGGCTCCAGAAGCCCGTCCACCAGGCCCGGTTCAGCGCGTCCAGCGTGCCATATTCTTCCTTTAGATAATCCCGGAACGCGGCCTGGCAGAGTTCGCAGTGGCACTCGCCGCCGAATTCGTTGGAGATGTGCCAGCCGACCACCGCCGGATGGTGGCCGAAGCGCTGCGCCAGCGCGGCGTTCATGTGGTTCACGAAGCCGCGGTAGGTGGGGGAGGTGTAGCAGTGGTTGTGCCGCCCGCCGTGCAGGTTGCGCCCGCCGTCGGGGCGCACGCGCAGCACCTCCGGGTATTTCTCGCTCATCCACGCGGGGCGCGCGCCGCTGGGCGTGGCGAGGAAGGCCGAGACGCCCGCCGCGTGCAGGCGGTCCAGCACGTCCTCCAGCCAGTCGAAGTCGTATCTTCCCTCCTCCGGCTCCAGCGCCGACCAGGCGAAGATGCCCAGGCTCATCAGGTTGCAGCTCGCCAGCTGCATCAGGCGGATGTCCTCGTTCAGGATCTCGGGATACTCGCGCCACTGGTCGGGGTTGTAGTCGCCGCCGTGGCCCAGGAAGGGCAGGTTCAGGGTGGGCATGGCTTTCCCTCCGTTTTCTGTGGGTTTTCCTGTTGGAATTATAGGGCATCGCGAGGGAAAAGGCAAGGGGGGAGGGAGTTGAGAGTTTAGAGTTTAGAGTGGAGAGTGAAGATTGGAGAGTGGAGAGTGGAGGGTGAGGAGTGAACGCGGCAACCGTAGGGACGCCATAATTGGCGTCCGCGGCTGACAACCCCTCAGTCAGCTGCGCTGACAGCTCCCCTTACACAGGGGAGCCAAGGCTGCCGCTATTCCTCGTAGGGGCGGCGATGCGCCGCCCGCCCAGATTCGGTCATCGTTTTCGCAATACCGCGCGGCAGCGAGTGGAACCCGGCGCTGCCGGGGGTGGCTGCCGCGCGGAGAGTTACTTGTGAATGTAAATTTTACTATAGCAACGCAATTTGGGCGGCGTGAGAGGTAGACTTTGCAAACCGATTGTGATATAATAGCACCCATCATTAAAAAGGGGCGTTTCTTGCATTTTCACGACCCCGTTTGATTCAAAAACGGGCGACGCGCAGGCGCGGCAAATCGCGCCGGGCGCGCGAAGGGGCCCCTCCCGAAAGAAAGGTTGTTTCCGATGCTCAAGTACACCGTCAAGCGCGTGCTGTTGGCCGCGGTCACCGTGTTCATCATCGCGGCGATCACGTTCTTCGCCATGAACGCTATCCCCGGCGGGCCGTTTGACAAGGAGAAGGCGCCCGACCCCGCCGTGCAGGCGGTGCTGGAGGCGCGCTTCAACCTTGACAAGCCCGTGGCCCAGCAGTTCATCATCTACCTGGGCAACCTGCTGCACGGGGATTTCGGCATCTCCCTGAAGACCGGGCGCGAGATCTCCCAGATCATAAGGGAGAAGTTCGCGGTCTCGGCCAAGCTGGGCGGCATGGCGGCGGGCTTTGCGATCCTGCTGGGGCTGATCCTGGGCTCCATCGCGGCGCTGTGCCGCAACCGCTGGCCCGACCGCGTGATCATATTCCTCACGACGTTGTTCGTGTCGGTGCCCAGCTTCGTGCTGGCGACGATCCTGCTGTTGGTGTTCGCGCTGACGCTGAAGTGGGTGGGCGTGTTCTCAACCACGAACCCGAACTACGTGCTGCCGGTCATCTCGCTGATGCTCTACCCGATGAGCTACATCACGCGCCTGACGAAGTCGTCCATGCTGGACGTGCTGGGGCAGGACTACATCCGCACGGCCCGCGCGAAGGGCGTGCGCGAGGGCTTCGTGATCTTCAAGCACGCGCTGCGCAACGCGCTGATTCCCGTCATCACCTACGTCGGCCCGATGATCGCCGGCATACTGACCGGCTCAATGGTCATCGAGACCGTGTTCACCATCGGCGGCCTGGGCACCGAGTTCGTGCGCTCCATCAACAACCAGGACTATCCGATGATCATGGCCACCACGATCTTCCTGGCGGTGCTGATGGTCATCGCCACGCTGATCAGCGATCTGGTGTACAAGCTGGTGGACCCGAAGATTACGTTTGACTGAGGAGGGCGACGATATGACCTACAACGCGGACAAGCTGCCGAAGAAAAACCTCCTCAGCCTGCAGATCGACCCGAGGAAGTTCGAGTGGGCCTCGGACGAGGAGAAGGCGCAGCACGAGACCATGCGCGAATCGACCACGTTCTTCCGCGACGGCATGCGCAAGCTGCGCCGCAACCCGCTGGCCGTGGCCAGCCTGATCGTGCTGGTGTGCCTGGTGCTGACGATCGTGATCGTGCCGATGTTCTATCCCTACAGCTATGAGCAGATGATCTCCGTCAACGGCAAGCGCGACAAGACCGCCAAGAACCTGGCCCCGTTCCAGTATTCCAAGAACGAGATGAAGGCCATCGAGGACGGCGCGAAGATCTTTCCGCACATCTTCGGCACCGACGAGCTGTGCCGCGACTACTTCATCCGCGTGCTCTACGGCGCGAGGGTGTCGCTGGCGGTGGGCCTGTTCGCGAGCTTGATCGTGCTGGTGATCGGCCTGCTCTACGGCTCGATATCCGGCTATTTCGGCGGGAAGGTGGACATGGTGATGATGCGCATCGTCGACATCATCTACTCCCTGCCCGACACATTGATGGTGATATTGCTCTCCGTGGTGCTGAACCAGGTGCTCGGCACGACGCTGCAGGGCACGGTGCTGGCGAAGGTCGGCACGAACATGATCTCGCTGTTCGTGGTGTTCGGCGTGCTCTACTGGGTGGGCATGGCGCGTCTGGTGCGCGGCCAGATCCTGTCCATCAAGACGAACGAGTACGTGCTGGCCGCCCGCGCGATGGGCGCCAAGCCCGGCCGCATCATCCGGCGGCACATCCTGCCGAACTGCATGTCCGTCATATTCATCTCCGTGGCGCTGCAGATCCCCTCGGCCATCTTCACCGAGAGCTTCCTCTCGTTCATCGGCCTGGGCGTGCAGGCGCCGATGCCCTCGCTGGGGTCGCTGGCCAACGCGGCGCGCGGCGGCATGCAGAGCTACCCCTACAAGATGGTGTTCCCCGCGGTCATCATCTGCCTGATCGTGCTCAGCTTCAACCTGCTGGGCGACGGCCTGCGCGACGCATTCGACCCGAAGCTGAGGAGGTAATCGACATGAGCACACCGCTTTTGCAGGTCAAAGACCTGTGCACGTCGTTCAACGTCGACTCCGGCGAGGTCCGCGCCGTGAACGGCATCTCATTCAACCTCGAAAAGGGCAAGGTGCTGGGCATTGTGGGCGAATCCGGCAGCGGAAAGAGCGTGACGGCCTACTCCATCATGCGCATTTTGGTGGAGCCGGGCAGGATCACCGGCGGCCAGATCCTGTTCAACGGCGAGGACATCGTCCGCTACTCCAAGAAGCAGATGCGCGAGTTCCGCGGCAAGCGGGTCTCCATCATCTTCCAGGACCCCATGACCAGCCTGAACCCGGTGTACACCATCGGCAACCAGCTGCGTGAGGCGATCCTGCTGCACACCGACCGCAACCGCGAGCAGGCGAACGCCCGGGCGCTGGAGATGCTCCAGCTGGTGGGCGTGAACGAGCCGGAAAAGCGCCTGAAGCAGTATCCCTACGAGCTCTCCGGCGGCATGCGCCAGCGCGTGATGATCGCCATGGCGCTGGCCTGTGAGCCGGACATCCTCATCGCCGACGAGCCCACCACCGCCCTGGACGTGACCATCCAGGCGCAGATCCTGGAGCTGATGCAGGAGCTGCAAAAGAAGATGGGCATGGCCATCATCATGATCACGCACGACCTGGGCGTCATCGCCGACATGTGCGACGAGATCATCGTGATGTACGCGGGCCGCATCTGCGAGCGCGGCACCGCCGACGAGATCTTCTACAACCCCCGCCACGAGTACACCAAGGGCCTGATGCGCTCGATCCCGCGCCTGGACACCAACCACGCGCGGCTGATCCCCATCGCCGGTTCGCCGGTGGACCTGACGAACATGCCCAAGGGCTGCGCCTTCGCCTCCCGCTGCGACCGCTGCATGAAGATTTGCCTGACGGAGCTGCCGGAGGAGCTGGACATCAACGACGATCACAAGGCCGCCTGCTGGATGAACGTGAAGCAGGTCTATGACGAGGCCGCCGCGAAAAAGGAGGCTGAGTCCAAATGAGCGAATACCTCCTCGAGGTACGGGATTTAAAGCAGTACTTCCCCGTGCGCACCGGCTGGTTCACCAGCAAGCCGCTGAAGGCGGTGGACGGCGTGTCCTTCGCCATCAAGCCCGGCGAGACGCTGGGCCTGGTGGGCGAGTCCGGCTGCGGCAAGACCACCGTGGGCCGCACGATATTGCACCTGTACAAGCCCACCGCGGGCGAGATCCTCTACAACGGCACGCCCGTGACGCCGCAGAACGTGCGCAACTTCCGCCAGGAGATGCAGATCGTGTTCCAGGACCCGTACTCCTCGCTGAACCCGCGCATGACGGTGTCCGACATCGTGGGCGAGCCGCTGGACATCCACGGCCTGTACAGCACCCGCGAGGAGCGCGCCGAGCGCATCACGGAGCTCTTGAACCTCGTGGGCCTGAACTCTGACCACGCGCGCCGCTACGCGCACGAGTTCTCCGGCGGCCAGCGCCAGCGCATCGGCATCGCCCGCGCCCTGGCCGTGAACCCGAAGTTCATCGTCTGCGACGAGCCGGTGAGCGCTCTGGACGTGTCCATCCAGGCGCAGGTGATCAACACGTTCGAAGACCTGCAGAAAAAGCTGGGCATCGCCTACCTGTTCATCGCCCACGACCTGCTGGTGGTGCAGCACATCAGCCAGCGCATCGCGGTGATGTACCTGGGCAGGATCGTGGAAATCGCCGACGCCGACGAGGTCATCGCGCACCCGATGCACCCTTACACGCAGTCGCTGATCTCCGCCATACCGATCCCCGACCCCAACACGGCCCGTACCCGCAAGCGCATCCCGCTGGAGGGCGACGTGCCCAGCCCGCTGAACATGCCTTCGGGCTGCGCTTTCAGGCCCCGCTGCCGCTACGCCACCGAGCGCTGCGCCAAGGAGTGCCCGAGCCTGACCGAGATCGCCCCGGGCCACCAGATCGCGTGCTGGAACCCGCACGAGTGAGTGAGGAGTTTGGAGTGTGGAGTGAGGAGTTGAAGATAGTGTATGAAGCAAGAATAACTCCACACTCCACTCTCCACACTCCACACTGAAATCTGAATCTCTAACGGCCCTGCCGTTTCAGATAATATCTTTTAGGAGGAAGACCCATTATGAAGAAGCTGCTTGCAGCGCTGCTGGCCATGATGATGCTCCTGGCCTGCGTCACCGCCGCCCTGGCGGACGAGGGCTCCGAGCCCGATTGGACCGAGTATGACAAGCTGATCGCCGAAGTCAAGGCCGAGACCGACTTCGAGGCCCGCGAAGCCAAGATGCACCAGGCCGAGGACATCCTGATGGATACCGGCTGCATCGTGCCGATCTACTACTACAACGACCTGTACATGCAGAAGGCTTCCGTGGATGGCATCTATGCCAACCTGTTCGGATTCAAGTTCTTCCAGTACGCCACCGTGGAGGGCTCCGACACCCTGCGCCTGAACCTGGCGTCCGAGCCGGATCACCTCGACCCCGCCCTGAACAGCTCCGTGGACGGCGCGTGCCTGGCCATCGCCTCCTTCGGCGGCCTGTACACCTACGACGCCGAGGGCAACCTGAAGCCCGACTTCGCCACCGGCTATGAGATGAGCGAGGACGGCCTGACCTACACCTTCACCATGCGCGAGGGCCTGAAGTGGTCCGACGGCGCCGACCTGACCGCCAAGGACTTCGAGTACAGCTGGAAGCGCGCCGCCGCCCCCGAGACCGCCGCGGACTACAGCTACATGTTCAACGGCATCAAGGGCTATCCCAGCGATCTGGCCGTGACCGCCTCTGAGGACGGCACCACCCTGACCGTCG
>CADAQZ010000004.1 GCA_902790175.1 uncultured Eubacteriales bacterium
CGGCTACCAGCTGATCAAGGCCATCCGACAGCGGGAGAAGTACATTCCCGTCATCGTGATCTCCGCGAAGGTCACGCTGTCGGAGCGCGTGCTGGGGATGGACCTCGGCGCGGACGACTACGTCACCAAGCCCTTCGAGCCGCTGGAGGTGGCCGCGAAGGTGCGCGCGCAGCTGCGGCGGCTGAGCAGCGCCCAGCCCGTACGGGAGCGGCGCGTGCTCTGCGCGGGCAGCGTGGCGCTCGACCTCGACACCTGCACGGCGAGCGTCGGCGGCAACACCGTCGAACTGACCAAGGCTGAGTTCAAGGTGCTGGAAAAGCTGATGTCACAGCCGCGGCGCGTGTTCACCAAGGAGCAGATCTACCAGAGCGCGTGGTACGACGACGGCGCGGTGGACGACAACACCATCCGCGTCGTCATCAGCCGCCTGCGGGACAAGGTGGGCAGCGAACACATCAAGACCATTCGGGGATTGGGGTATCGCTTTGAAGAATAAGCTGAAACTGTCGTTCAAGAGCCGGATTCCGTGGATTCATCCCCCGGCTCCGTCCGGGAATGGGCGATGTTCGCGGCGGGGCTCATGGTGTTCGTACTCGGGGCCTTCGCATTTTACTGGCTCGCGTCGCGGATCATCAGGGCCGAGAGCGAGCGCCGCGTGAAGGAGCAGAATTTGATCTACGCCGCCATCGCCCACGACCTGAAGACCCCCATGACCAGCGTGCAGGGCTACGCCGCGGCGCTTCGGGACGGGAAGATCCCGCCGGAGGGCCAGGCCGAGGCCTGCGACATCATCTGCCGAAAGAGCCGCCGCATGAACGAGCTGGTGGACGCGCTTTTTGAGTACGCGCGGCTGGGCGCGGCGGAATATAAGCTGAAGTCGGAGCGCATCGACGCGGCGCAGATCGTGCGCGAGGTCGCGGCGGACAGCTACACCGACTTCGAGGAGCGCGGCATCGCGCTGGACGTGGACATCCCGGACGGGCCGCTGGCAATCCTCGGCGACGCGGGGCAGCTTCGCCGCGCCGTGACGAACCTCGTCATCAACGCCTGGAAGCACAACTCGGAGGGCGCAAAGGTTCGCGTCGCCGCGCAGGCGGAGGACGGCAGGCTGCTCGTGTCGGTCGCGGATGACGGCGCGCCGATCCCGCCCGAGGCGCGCGAGGCGCTGCTTCGGCCCTTCGTCACCGCCGACGAGGCCCGCACCAGCCGCAGCGGCAGCGGCCTGGGCCTGGCGATCGCGGCGAAGATCGTCCGCCTGATGGGCGGCACGCTGCGCATCGCGGACGCCGGCGGAGGGTATGTCAAGGCGTTTGAAATTGTGGGGATTCCACTGGCGGAGAAGTGAAAGGTTGAATAAAACACCCGTTGCATGGTGTAACAGGTGTTTATTGGCAATCTGGTCCCCCAAAACCCGTAGGGGCGGCGTTGCGCCGCCCTCTTTTTTACTTCTTCGCGAGGGCCATGACGCGCGCGTAGCTCAGCGCGGCCAGCGTTCCCGCGATCAGCGTCATGATCAGCGTCAACAGCCGGTGGTCCATCCGCATGCCGAGCACGACCATCAGCACGACCAGCCCCATCACCACGAACATGTTGGGCAGCAGGTAGATCGCGACCGCCGCACCCTGCTTGATCACCTCGATCTCGTTCTCCCAGTCCAGGCGCATGTGGCGCACGCCGCACACGCACCCCCAGGCCGTCGAAAAGGCGCACAGCGCGACGCCCAGCAAGAGGTACAGCGCCGTGTTCAGCGCGGGCACCCTCGCCGAGACGCACAGGCACAGCGTCGAGAAGGCCATGAACGGCACCGTCAGCCACATGTTGAACAGCATCTTGCCCTGATACACCGCCTTCTTTTCGATCGGCAAGCTCTGGAGGATCCAGTAGTTCTTGCCCTCCAGCGACGGCGAGCACGCCGTGGTCGACATCATGCCGATGAAGAAGTAGACGATGAACGGGATCGCCGGCTGGAGGATCGACGACTGGAACGGCGCGCCGTTCGTCACCGTCTTGACGATCCTGTCAAAGCCGATGATCAGCGTGCCGAGCCCCAGCAGGGCCGCCAGGACCTCCCCCATCGCGCCGTTGACCATGTAGGCGGTCGAGCCCATCAGCCGCCGGAACTCCTTGTGGGCGATCGCGTGGATCACGCTCCGCTTCCTCTGGGCCGTCATGCGGTAGTTCTTCGCGGCCGCGTGCGACTTCAGCGCGGAGTTGATGTTCCGGTAGGAGCGCCCGACGATCGCGAACACGGCTGTAAACAGCAGCATGGTCACCCCGACCAGGAGCAGGGCGTCCGAAACGCTCGTCTTTGTGATCGCGTCCGCGAACCAGCCCGCGGGCAGGTAGACCTTCGCCGCGCCGCCGGTCAACTGCGACGCCAGCAGCAGCGTCGACTGCACCTTGTCGTTTCGGAAGATGTCCTCGATGATGAAGCGCAGCGAGAAGCAGAAGATCACGAAGATGAACGTCAATACCGTCTGGACGATGTTCGTCCTTTTGAACCCGGCGCTGATCCGCGCGATCAGAAAGCCCAGAAACGCCGCGGCCAGCATCGGGATGCCCGGCAAAAACAGCGACAGCGCGATCCACAGCGGGTAGACAGCGACGGGCGGATGGGCGAACCAGCCGTAGCCGATCATCATCGCCAGCGAGATGCTCATGTGCCAGGGCAGGCTCTTGACGTACATGTACAAAAACTTACAGCCCGCCACCGTGGCGGATGAGAACGGCAGCGACATCAGCATGTCGTATTCCCGAAAGTGGAACAGGTAGCCGTTCGTCTTGAACAGCGTCAGGAAAAACGCCATCGCGCTGATCATCAGCGCACACATCACCGGCGCGGCGCCGATGATGCCGAATTTGCCGTAGCCGACGCACATCGCGACGCATAGCGCCACCAGCATCGCGTACACGACGGCAAACCCGACGGCGTTGCCGATGATCCGGCGGCGCTTCTTCTTATCGCCGGAGAACCGGAGGATGTTGCGCCAGCTCGTGGACAATAGCAGCGTCCTCAAAAGGAGCCAACCGTTATTCATTGCCGTCCGCCTCCAAAAACGCCTCTTCCAGCGAATGTCCCTCGGTGAGTTCCTCCATCGTCCCGGAGGCGATGATCCTGCCGTGCTTGATGATGGCGACCTTGTTGCACAGCTTTTCCGCCACGTCCAGCACGTGCGTGGAGAAGAAGATGGCCGTGCCCTTCTGGCACATCTCGCGCATGATCTCCTTCAGCGTAAAGGTGGCCTTCGGGTCGAGCCCAACGAACGGCTCGTCCAGCACGAGCAGCTTCGGCTCGTGGATCAGCGCGGAAATGATGGCCGCCTTCTGCTTCATGCCGTGGGAATAGGAGCCGATCAGGTCGCCCAGCGCGTCCGTGATCTCAAACAGGTCGGCGTACTTTTTGATGCGCGCCTCGCGCTCCGCGGCCCCGATGCCGAACACGTCCGCGATGAAGTTCAGGTACTGGATGCCGGTCAGGTTCTCGTAGAGGTCCGGGTTGTCCGGGATGTAGGCCGTGACGCGCTTGCAGGCGATGGGCTCGTGCTTGACGGAGTGGCCGTCGATCGTGATCTCGCCCTCGGTGAAGTCGAGCACGCCCACCACGGCGCGAATGGTCGTGGACTTGCCCGCGCCGTTGTGGCCGATGAAGCCGAAGATATCCCCGCCCATCACGCTGAGCGACACGTCGTCCACGGCCTTCTTGCCCCCGCCGTAGGACTTGGAATAGTTCCTGATCTCAAGCATCGCGTTTCCGCTCATGGCTCTCTTGACCCCTTTCCGGGACTTTCTCCCTTCACGTTGCCACCATCATAGCACTTTTGCCCGCCACGCACAACCCAAAGCCCACCAATCGTCGCGAGCGCCGGTCCAATTGTCCGTTTGCGGAGCCGACGGCCGCGCCCTCGCGGGGATCACAGCCTGCGCACGCTCACGAATATCTCGCGCTTCTGGCCCTGATAGTCCCCCACGCCCTCGAAAACCGGCTCAAACCCGCACTTCTCCAGCACGCGCCTGGAGGCCAGGTTGTCCCGCAGGCAGACCCCGTACACCTCGCGGAGGCCGAGTTTTTCCGCCATCTTCGGCACAAACGCCCGGACGGCCTCCGTCGCATAGCCCTTGCCGACGTAATTGCGGGCGATGTGGTATCCGATCTCCCACCTGCCGCCCTCCAGCGGCACCATCTGTACGTAGCCAATGTTTTTTCCGTCGGCCTTCGTCAGCACCGGGTACGCCTGCGGGCCGTCCATCCGCCCGTACTGCGCCATCAGGAATTCGATGGCCCGGCGCGCGTCTTCGACCGTGGCGAACACCTCGTCCGGCACGAAGCGCCGCGTGTCGGCGTCCAGCGAGTTCGCGTGGACGTCCCGCGCCATCTCCGGCGCAAATTCCACGATGCACAAGCGCTCGGTCTCGAGTTTCATGGAGGTCTCCTCCGATCAACACGGTTTTTCCATCATTGGTTTCGACGTGTAGCGCCCGCAACCCTTCCGGATTGCGGGCGCTTCGCGCATATTCTTGATTTATTTATTCGTGCTTCAGGGCCGCATCCACAAAGCCGACGAACAGTGGATGCGGCTTGTTCGGCCTGCTCTTGAACTCCGGGTGGAACTGCACGCCGATGTAGAAGCGCTCGCCGGGGATCTCCACCGTCTCCACCAGCCGCCCGTCCGGCGAAAGGCCCGACAGGCACAGCCCGGCGTCCTGCAGCGCGGAGCGGTATTCGTTGTTGAACTCGTAGCGGTGGCGGTGGCGCTCGCTGATCTCAAGCGTGCCGTAGCAGGCGGCGATGGCGGTATCCGGCTTCAACGCGCAGGGATACTTGCCCAGCCGCAGCGTGCCGCCCTTGTCGATGTCGTCCGACTGGTCAGGCATGTAATGGATCACCTGGTGCGGGCTGTTCTCGTCGAACTCGTGCGAATTCGCGCCCGCCAGGGCGGCGACGTCGCGCGCGAACTCGATCACCGCCACCTGCATGCCCAGGCAGATGCCGAAGTAGGGCACGCGGCGCTCGCGGGCATACTTCGCCGCCAATATCATGCCCTCGATGCCGCGGTTGCCGAAGCCGCCGGGCACGATGATGCCCTGCACCTTCGACAAGACCTCCACATAGTTCTCCTCCGTCAGCGTCTCGGAGTCGATCCACTCAATCTCCACCTTCGCGTCCAGCGCGTAGCCCGCGTGGCGCAGCGCCTCGGCCACGGACAGGTAGGCGTCGTGCAGTTGCACGTACTTGCCGACCAGGCCGATCTTTACGGTCCTCGACTGGTGGTGGATGCGCTCCACCAGCGCGCGCCATTCCGCCAGGTCCGGCTCCGGCGCGTCGATGCGCAGCTCGCGGCAGGCGATGCCGGACAGGTGCGCGTCCTCCAGCATCAGCGGGGCCTCGTACAGGTTCGGCAGCGTGCGGTTCTCGATCACGCAGTCGTCCTTCACGTTGCAGAAGTGGGCGATCTTGGCGAACACACCCGCGTCGGTGATCGGCTCGTCCACGCGCAGCACGATGATGTTCGGGCTGATGCCCATGCCCTGCAATTCCTTCACGGAGTGCTGCGTGGGCTTCGATTTGTGCTCGCCGCTGGCCTTCAGGTACGGCACGAGCGTGACGTGCACGTACAGCGCGTTCTCCCGGCCCACCTCCAGGCCCACCTGGCGGATGGCCTCGATGAAGGGCTGGCTCTCGATGTCGCCGATGGTGCCGCCGATCTCGGTGATGACCACGTCGGCGTCCGTCTTCTTGCCGACCTGGTAGATGAACGTCTTTATCTCGTTGGTGATGTGCGGGATGGTCTGCACCGTGTGGCCCAGGTAGCCGCCCTGGCGCTCCCGCTGGATCACGTTCGAGTAGACCCGGCCGGTGGTGAGGTTGGAGAACTTGTTGAGGTCCTCGTCGATGAAGCGCTCGTAGTGGCCGAGGTCCAGGTCCGTCTCCGCGCCGTCCTCGGTCACGTACACCTCGCCGTGCTGGTAGGGGCTCATCGTGCCGGGATCGACGTTGATGTAGGGGTCCAGTTTCTGCGCGGCCACCTTCAGACCGCGCGCCTTCAAGAGCCGCCCCAGCGAGGCCGCCGTGATGCCCTTGCCCAGTCCCGAGACCACGCCGCCGGTTACAAAGATGTATTTCGTCATATTGACCCTCCCTTGAGCCATTCGTTGACCTCCATGGCCGCCGCCCGTCCGTCCGCCAAAGCGCGCACCACCAGCGACTGGCCCGTGCGCATGTCGCCCGCGGAGAACAGGTTGTCCCGAATACGATGCGAGCCGTCCCCGGGCAGCATGCGGCCCCGGGCGTCGGGTTCGACGCCGAACCGCGCCGCCGTCGCCGCCTCGCAGCCCACGAAGCCCGCCGCGATCAGCATCAGGTCGCAGGGAATCGTTTGCTCCGTGCCGGGCACGGGCTCAAAACCCTCCAGGCGCACCGTCTCCACGGCCTCGATCGCGCCGCCCGCACCCACAATGATGCGCTTGACGGTGGTCTGGTAGACGCGCGGGTCTTCGCCCTGGCGGTGGATCGCTTCCAGCTGGCCGTAGTCGGTGCGCAGCGTGCGCGGCCACTGGGGCCAGGGGTTGTTCGCGGCGCGCTGCGCGGGCGGGGCCGGCATCATCTCCAGCTGAACGACGGACTTGCAGCCCTGCCTGAGCGCCGTGCCCACGCAGTCGTTGCCGGTGTCGCCGCCGCCGACCACGATCACAGTCTTCTCCTTCGCAGAGATCGCCGGAGCTTCGCCCGAGAGCACCGCCTTCGTCGCCGCTGTCAGGTAGTCCACGGCGAAGCAGACGCCCGCGGCGTCGGCGTTCTCCACGCTCAGCGCCCGCGGCTTCTTCGCGCCGCCGCACAGCAGCACGGCGTCATAGTCCCGCAGGGCGTCGGGGTCGGCCTCGGTGTTCAGCAGGAAGCGCACGTCCTCCTCCTCCATCAGCCGGACGCGGCGCTCGACGACGGCCTTCGGCAGCTTCATGTTCGGGATGCCGTACATCAGAAGCCCGCCGGGCCGGTCCGCGCGCTCGATGACGGTCACCTCGTGGCCCAGCCGGTTCAGAAGGTCCGCCGCTGCCAGTCCCGCGGGGCCGCTGCCCACGACCGCGACGCGCCTTCCGGTGCGCGTCTTCGGGCTTCTCGGCTGGACCCAGCCCTTTTCAAACCCCGTCTCGATCAGGTAGAGCTCGTTGTCGCGGTTGGTCAGCGCGTCGCTTTCGAGGTTGCACGCCTTTTCGCACAGCGCCGGGCACACGCGGCCCGTGAACTCCGGAAACGGCGCGGTGCGAAGCAGGCGCTCCAGCGCCTCGCGCTCCCGGCCCCGGTAGATGAGGTCGTTCCACTCGGGGATCAGGTTGTGCAGCGGACAGCCGAAGTCCGACTGGCAGAACGGCACGCCGCAGTTCATGCAGCGCGCGGCCTGCGCGCGGCGGACGTCGGCGGGCTGGGCGACGTGCAGATCGTCAAAGTCGCGCAGGCGGGCCTCCTCGGTGCGGTAGGGGTTTTCTATCCTGGCGATCTCCAGAAAGCCGGTCGGCTTGCCCATGCTTCACGCCTCCCTTTTCCTCATGTAATCCATGTATTCGTCCGAAATGACCGCCTTGAACTTCGGCAGCCACGCCTCGAAGTCGGCGAGGATCTCCGCGGCGCGACTGGAATCGGTGTGCTTTGCGTGCATCTCCAGCAGGCCGCGCAGCTCCTTCGCCTGCTCGGGCGTCACGCCGTGCACCTTCACCAGGGCGCTGTTGATATGCCGCTCGAGCGTGCCGTCCTCGTCCAGCACCCAGGCGATGCCGCCGGACATGCCCGCGCCGAAGTTGTCGCCCACCGGGCCCAGCACTGCCACGCGCCCGCCGGTCATGTACTCGCAGCCGTGGTCCCCCACGCCCTCGACGACGGCCCACGCGCCGCTGTTGCGCACGGCGAAGCGCTCGCCCGCCATGCCCGCGATGAAAGCGTGGCCGGATGTCGCGCCGTAGAGCGCCACGTTGCCGATCAGCGCGTCGTCCGAATTCCAGAGCGCGTCCGCGGGCGGGCAGATGGCCAGCGTGCCGCCGGAGAGGCCTTTGCCGAGGTAGTCGTTCGCCACGCCGTAGAGCGCGATCGACTGCCCCTCCGGCAAAAACGCGCCGAACGACTGGCCGCCGCAGCCCTGCGCCTGGATGTGGCGCTCGCCCTTCAAAAGCGCGCCGAAGGCCCGGTCGGTGGTGGTCAATTGAACATGGTCCTGCACGAGCCGCGCGTCCATGCGCTCGTTCAGCGCGAAATCGTGCTTCGACTCCGGCTGGACGTGGATGTTGCGAGCGAAGCCGATCAGGTCGGAGAGCTCCAGCGCGGCATCGTCCTTCACCTTCAACAGGTCGCTGCGGCCCACGAGCTCGTCCACCGTCCTCGCGCCGAGCCGCGCCATGATGCCGCGCAGCTGCCCGGCGACGAAGCGCATGAAGCGCTCGACGTACTCGGGCTTGCCGATGAACCGCTTGCGCAGCTCGGGGTTCTGCGTGGCGATGCCGAAGGGGCAGGTGCCCAGCTGACACACGCGCATCATCCGGCAGCCCATCGTCACCAGCGGCGCGGTGGCGAAGCCGAACTGTTCTGCGCCCAGCAGCAGCGCCACGGCCACGTCGTGCCCAGACATCAGCTTGCCGTCGGCCTCCAGCGTCACGGTCTGGCGCAGCCGGTTGCGGCAGAGCACCTGGTGGGTCTCGGCCAGGCCGATCTCCCACGGCAGGCCTGCGTGGTGCACGCTGGACATCGGCGCTGCGCCGGTGCCGCCCTCGCCGCCGGAGATCAGTATGCCGCCCGCGCCCGCCTTCGCCACGCCGCTGGCGATCGTGCCCACGCCGGTGGACGACACCAGCTTCACGGTCACTTTCGCGTCCTCGTTGGCGCACTGGAGGTCGTAGATCAGCTCTGCCAAATCTTCAATGGAATAGATGTCGTGGTGCGGCGGCGGAGAGATCAGCGAGATCCCCGGCGTGGAGCAGCGCGTCTTGGCGACGCTGTCCGTCACCTTCGCGCCGGGCAGGTGTCCGCCCTCGCCGGGCTTCGCGCCCTGCGCCATCTTGATCTGGATCTCCTTCGCGGAGAGCAGGTAGTCGCGCGTGACGCCGAAGCGGCCGGAGGCCACCTGCTTGATGGCGGAGTTCAATTCCGTGCCGAAGCGCTCGGGCAGCTCGCCGCCTTCGCCGCTGTTGCTCCTGCCGCCCAGCCGGTTCATGGCGACGGCCATGCACTCGTGGGCCTCCTGCGAGATGGAGCCATAGGACATCGCGCCGGTGCGGAAGCGCTTGACGATCTGCTCGACGCTCTCCACCTCGTCCAGCGGGACGGGGTTGCACAGGTCGTAGCGGAAGTCCAGCGACGCGCGGATCGTCCGCGGGCCGTCGTTCTCCACCAGCGCGGCGTACTCGTCGAACTTCGCCGCGTCGTCGGTCCAGACCGCTTGCTGCAGCAGGTGGATCACCTTCGGGCTGTACAGGTGCTCCTCGGCGCCCTCGCCCGCGCGCAGCTTGTGCCGGCCGACGCTCGGCAGTCCCGCCTGGACCGGGTCCAGGAACGCCTCGTCGTGCCAGAAGCGGCTGTCCGTCTCCACATCGTGCAGGCCCTTGCCGCCCAGCGCACAGGGCGTGTTGGTGAAGCAACGCTCCACGAACTGCTGATCCAGGCCCACGGCCTCGAACAGCTGCGCGCTCTGGTAGGCCTGCAGCGTGGAGACGCCCATCTTGGAGGCGATCTTGAGCACACCCGCCGTCAGCGCGTGGTTGTAGTTTTCGATCGCGGCGTCGGCGTCGGCGGGGCGGTTTTCGCGGATGACGTCGTGCGCCAGGTACGGGTTCACGGCCCGCGCGCCGTAGGCGATCAGCATCGCCAATTGGTGCGTGTCGCGGGGCTCGCCGCTCTCCAGGATGACGGAGACGGCGGTGCGCTTCTTGATGTGGATCAGGTGCTGCTCCAGCGCCGAGACCGCCAGCAGCGAGGGGATCGCCAGATGCGCCGCGTCGAGGCCCCTATCGGAGAGGATCAGGATGTTCAAGCCGTCGCGGCAGGCCGCGTCGCAGGCGGCAAAGAAGCCCTCCATCGCCCTGCGCAGGCGGGTCTTGACCGGGTACAGCAGCGAGATCTCGCGCACGTGAAACGCGGGATGGTCGATGCTCCGGATGCGCGCGAGCTCGTCCTCCGTCAGCACCGGCGAGGGCAGCTCCAGCACGGCGCAGTTGTCCGCGTCGCGCGACAGCAGGTTGCCGTCGTCGCCGATGTAGATCGAGCAGTCCGTCTTGCAGGCCTCGCGCAGCGCGTCGATGGGCGGGTTCGTCACCTGCGCGAAGCGCTGCTTGAAGTAGTCGAACAGCGGCGGATGCGCCTTCGACAGCGCCGCCAGCGGCTCGTCCGCGCCCATCGACACGATGGGCTCCGAGCCCTTTTCCGCCATCGGCAGGATGACGTCCTGCACGTCCTCAAAGGCGTAGCCGAAGGCCTTGCAGAGGGCGGGGGTGTCGACGCGAACTCCCTCCCCGAGGGAGGTGGCGCCGCAAGGCGACGGAGGGAGTTCATCCAGCTTGACGATCTGCTTGACCCACTCCCCGTAGGGATGCAGGCCCGCGAAGTGCGCCTTCAGCGCGTCGCTCTCCATCAGCTCCCCGGAGCGCAGGTCGGCCATCAGCACGTCGCCGCCCTTCAGCTTCCAGCGGCGACGGATGTGGGCGTTCTCCTCAAACAGCACGCCCGCCTCGCTGGAGAGGATCAGCCGCTTGTCGTCGGTCAGCGCGCAGCGCAGGGGCCTCAATCCATTGCGGTCCAGCGACGCACACACGCTGTCGCCGTCGGAATACAAGATCGCCGCCGGGCCGTCCCAGGGCTCCATCATCGTGGCGTAATAGCGGTACAGGTCGCGCCAGGGTTTTTCCTCCTTTTCGCCCTGCCAGGGCTCGGGCAGCAGCACCATCCCGGCCAGCGGCAGCGCAAAGCCGTTCATCGCCAAGAACTCAAGCGTGTTGTCCAGCATCTGCGAATCGCTGCCGTCGGGATCCACCACGGGCAGCACGCGCTTCATCGAATCGCCCATCACGGACGAGCGCATCGTCTCCTCGCGGGCCTTCATGCGGTCGTGGTTGCCGCGGATGGTATTGATCTCGCCGTTGTGCAGCAGGAAGCGCTGCGGGTGTGCCTTCGACCAGCTGGGGAACGTGTTGGTGGAGAAGCGCGAGTGCACCATCGCCATCTGGGAGACGTAGCGCACGTCCTGCAGATCGTCGTAGAACGAGCGCAGCTGGCTGACCAGCATCATGCCCTTGTAGACGATGGTCCTGGACGACAGCGAGCAGATATAGGTGTCGGTGTCCTGCTTTTCAAACACGCGGCGCAGGATGTACAGCCTGCGGTCAAAGTCCGCGCCGACCTCGACGTCCCCGGGCCGCCTTAGGAAGCACTGGCGGATGCGCGGCATCGTGCGGCGCGCGCCCGCGCCCAGCTGTGCCGGATGGCAGGGCACGTCCCGCCAGCCCAGCACCGCGACGCCCTCGGATTTCGCCAGCTGGTCGAAGATGCGGCAGGTGTTCTGTGCGCCGACCTCGTCCTCCGGCAAAAAGAACATCCCGACGCCGTAGTCGCCGGGTTTGCCGAGCTGTATGCCCTCCTCCCGCGCCCATGCGGCGAAGAGTTCGTGGGGGAGCCGGGTCATGATGCCGACGCCGTCGCCGGTGGTGCCCAGCGCGTCGGAGCCCGCGCGGTGCGCCAGGCGCTCCACGATGGTCAGCGCCTGGTCCACGGTGCGGTGGGTGGCGCGACCGCCCAGGTCGACGATCGCGCCCACGCCGCAGGACTCGTGCTCCAGTTCGGGATGGTAGAGCGGGTATTGTGCATCGTACATAGGCGTCTCCTTTGACGTTTGGGATTTGTTTACTCACTCCGAGCTTTTCAGTATCTCGATCGCGTACTCCGTCATCTTCATGTTGTTGCTCATGGCGTGGCGCTGGAGGCGGCGATGCGCCTCGGCCTCGCTGATGCCCTCGCGGCGCATCAGCTCCGCCTTGGCCCTGTCCACCAGCGCCCGGTCCTCCCCGGTGCGCCGGGGCATGGACATCGCGTGCAGCTGCGAGAGCATCTCCACCGCGCCGAGCACCACGCTGCCGGGGCAGGGATACGCCAGCTTGAACACGCGCGTCGATTCGCAGGCGTCCAGCGCGTCCGCGCGGGCGATCAGCAAAAAGCGGAAGCCGCCTTCAAAGTCCGCGGCGATCTCGCCCGGCAGGCCGTCCGGCAGCGCGCCCGCGATCAGCACGATGCCGTCCCCGCACTCGGCGAGCGTCCGCCGAAGCTCGCCGCCGGAGGCGCAGAGGCGAAAGACCGCGTGGCCCGACGAGGTCAGCAGCCGGTTCAGCTGCGTCCGGCTGCCTTCTGACGCGCCGGCTATGATGATCCTGGGCATCGTTTTCGCCTCCCCCCGGTTGACAATGAGGAATGAGGAGTGAGGAATGAGGAATTGTGGTTGAAATCCTGTCGGATTTCCGGGATTGAGAATGAAGCGCGACAGGGTTAAATCCCATCAAATCCCGCAGGGATTTGCACTGCCATTCCTAATTCCTCATTCCTAATTCCTAATTCCCGAATCAGTACAGCACCAGATACCGCTCGATCTCCCAGCTGCTGACGTGGGTGCGGTAGGCGTCCCATTCCTTCTCCTTGCCCTCGACGTACTGCGTGAGCACGTGCTCGCCCAGCGCCTCGCAGATCACGGGGTCGGCCTTCAGGCACTTCACGGCCTCGTGCAGCGTGCCCGGCAGGGACGCGATGCCCTTGGTTTCGCGAGTGGCCTCGTCCATGGCGAAGATGTTTTCGGTGATCTCGTCCGGCGGGGTCATGCCCTTTTCGATGCCGTCCAGGCCCGCCGCGAGGCAGACCGCCATGTTCAGGTACGGGTTGCAGCTCGGGTCCGGGCAGCGCAGCTCCACGCGCGTGGCCTGGCCGCGGGCCGCCGGGATGCGGATCAGCGCGGAGCGGTTGCTGGCGCTCCAGGCCAGGTAGCAGGGCGCCTCGTAGCCCGGCACCAGGCGCTTGTAGCTGTTCACCAGCGGGTTGGTGACGGCCGCCATGCCGCGCACGTGCGCCAGTATGCCCGCGATGAAGCTGTAGGCCTCCTTGCTCAGCCCGCGACTGTCGGACGGATCGGCAAACACGTTCTTGCCGTCCTTGAACAGGCTCATGTTGGTGTGCATGCCGCTGCCGTTGATGCCGAACACCGGCTTGGGCATGAACGTGGCGTGCAGGCCGTTCTTCTGCGCCAGCGTCTTGACGGCCAGCTTGAAGGTCATGATGTTGTCGGCGGCGGTCAGCGCGTCGGCATACTTGAAGTCGATCTCGTGCTGGCCCTGCGCGACCTCGTGGTGGCTGGCCTCGATCTCAAAGCCCATCTGTTCCAGCGCCATGCAGATCTCGCGCCGGGTGCCCTCGCCGTGGTCCAGCGGGCCCAGGTCAAAGTAGCCGGCCTCGTCGCTGGTCGTGGTGGTCGGGCGGCCCTGCTCGTCGGTCTGGAAGAGGAAGAACTCGCACTCGGGGCCGACGTTGAAGCTGTACCCCATGTCCGCCGCCTTCTTCAAAACCCGCTTCAGCGTGCCGCGCGGGTCACCCATGAAGGGCGTGCCGTCGGGGTTGTACACGTCGCAGATCAGGCGCGCCACCTTGCCGTGCTGGGGCCTCCAGGGCAGGATCGCGAAGGTGTCCAGATCGGGGCGCAGGTACTGGTCGGATTCGTTGATGCGCACGAAGCCCTCGATGCTGCTGCCGTCGATCATGATCTCGTTGTTCACGGCCTTCTCGATCTGGCTGGCGGTGATCGCCACGTTCTTCAGCTGGCCGAAGATGTCCGTAAACTGCATGCGGATGAACTCGACGTCGCCTTCCTTCACCAGGCGGATGATGTCTTCCTTCGTGTACTTGCTCATGGTTGCACCTCCAAATATGATTTTGGTCAGGCAACGGGCCCGCAGGGCCGTTGGCCGGGTCGCCGGGCCGCTTCAGCGTGCACGGCGACAACCAAATAAAAAAGGGGCAAGTGGGTCATTCAACACGACCCCCTTGCCTTGTCGAAAAAAGCATAGCATACCCGGGCGCTTGCTGTCAAGAGGTTTTGAATGTTAAATAATCGAGAGTTGCGGGATTTCGCGATAAAACAGGCATTATAGAGGAAGATTTGCAAGTTTACAGAATCTTAATTGCAAATCCGGTTGACAGCGGCGGGCCCGGATGCTATAATCAGCGCAAAATTTCACAGCAAAGCGTTGCGGAAGCAAAGTAACCCGGTGCGGGCCCTTCCCTATGAAGGCCCCATGGCGGCACCCCAGAGAGCGGGCGACGGTGAGAATCCCGCGTGAGCCGCCGGGCGAAGAACCCTTCCAAGTCCAAGCTGAAAGCGGATAACCGCAAGTAGGGGCGGCGTGCGGGCGGCACGTTACAATCGCCAGGGCTTGTCAGAGCCCGACAAGAGAAGCAAATCAGGTGGCACCACGGAGCGGCGGCCTTCGTCCTGAAACGAGGTCACTTTGCCGGAGGCAGAGTGATCCCCGGCAAAGCCGGGGATGGCACGGCTCAAATCAAAGATTTGAGACGCGCCACTATCAAGACGACAGCCGACCATTTTCGGAGGTGCTTTTTATGTGTTCCATATTCGGCATTGAAGGCAAATCGATCCCCGTTGAAAAGCTGAAGGCGTGCTTTGACCGCACGACCTCCCGCGGCCCGGACATGAGCCGGTTCGTGGAGATCCCCCGCGGCTACCTGGGCTTTCACCGGCTGGCCATCATGGGCCTGACCGTGGAGGGCATGCAGCCGTTTGAGATGGACGGAAGCTACGTGGTCTGCAACGGCGAGCTCTACGGCTTTAGGCCCCTGAGGCAGCGGCTGATCGACGAGGGCTTCCCGATCAAGAGCGCGTCCGACTGCGAGATCCTCCTCCCCCTGTACCGCGAGTACGGCGTGGAGATGTTCAAGACGCTGGACGCGGAATTCGCGCTGATCCTCTACGACGGCGCGCAGGACAAGCTGATCGCCGCGCGCGACCCGATCGGCATCCGCCCGCTGTACTACGGATACCTCCAAGACGGCCACATCGCCTTCGCCAGCGAGCCGAAAAACCTGGTGGGGCTGTGCGAGACCATTCTCCCCTTCCCGCCCGGCTGCTACTACATCGACGGCGAGTTCGTGCGCTACGCCGACCCCGCGCACGTGGACCAGTTCACGATGCGGGAGGAGGAGCACGTGTGCGCGAAGCTGCGCAGGCTATTGATCGACGGCGTGGAGAAGCGCCTCGACGCCGACGCGCCCATCGGCTTCCTGCTCTCGGGCGGGCTGGACTCGTCGCTGGTGTGCGCCATTGCGCAGAAGATGCTCCCCCACCCCATCAAGACCTTCGCCATCGGCATGGACATCGACGCCATCGACCTGAAGTACGCCCGCATGGTGGCGGACTACATCGGCTCGGACCACACCGAGGTGATCATCTCGGAAAAGGACGTGCTGGACGCGCTGCCGACGGTGGTCGAGCTGCTGGGCACGTGGGACATCACCACAATCCGCGCCTCCATCGGCATGTACCTCGTCTGCAAATACATCCACGAGAACACCGACATCCGCGTGATCCTGACCGGCGAGATCTCGGACGAGCTGTTCGGCTACAAGTACACCGACTTCGCGCCCGACGCAGCGGCCTTCCAGGAGGAAGCCGAGAAGCGCATCCGGGAACTGCACATGTACGACGTGCTGCGCGCCGACCGCTGCATCAGCGTCAACAGCCTGGAGGCCCGCGTGCCGTTCGGGGATCTGAAGTTCGTGCGCTACGCGATGTCGATCGACCCGGAATTGAAAATGAACAAACACGACATGGGCAAGTACCTGATCCGCAAGGCTTTCGCCGACGACCACATCCTGCCCGACGAGATCCTCTGGCGGCAGAAGGCGGCCTTCTCCGACGCCGTGGGCCACTCGATGGTCTCCGACCTGAAGGCGCTGGCGGAGCGCACCTACACCGAGGATGAATTTGCCGAAAAGGCGGCCCAATTCGACTACTGCCGCCCGTTCACGAAGGAGAGCCTTATGTACCGGGAGCTGTTCGAGCGCTGTTACCCCGGCCAGGCGCGGATGATCGCGGACTTCTGGATGCCCAACAAGACCTGGCCCGGCTGCGACGTGGACGACCCCTCCGCGCGCGTGCTGAGCAACTACGGCGCGAGCGGGGTTTGAGAGAGTGGAGAGTGGAGTAAAAGATGCCCTACAACCCCTCCGCCCTTCGGGCACCTCCCCTTACACAGGGGAGGCATGGGAAATCGCTCATTCAAAGCCTCCCTTGTGTAAAGGGAGGTGGCGCGGCGAAGCCGCGACGGAGGGATTGTCCGTCCAACGGAACACGTCGTTAACCAAGTTTTCACTTGACAAACCGACCCCAACGGCTTAAAATCACACCAATTCCAACAGGCGCAAGGGTGCGCAGCGAGAGAAAAACTCGCCGCCGCCCTTGCGCCTTTTTTGTTGGATACCACAAAGGAGGTTGATCTGTATGACATTTTCCGCAGTGAACACCATCTGGGTGCTGCTGGGCGCAGCGCTGGTATTCTTCATGCAGGCGGGCTTCGCGATGTGCGAAGCGGGCTTCACCCGGGCCAAGAACACGGGCAACATCCTGATGAAGAACCTGATGGACTTCTGCATCGGCACGCCGCTGTACTGGCTGTTCGGCTTCGGCATCATGTTCGGCGCGGGCACGGCGGCCTTCGGCTGGATCGACCCGTTCATCATGAAGGACTACGCCCACGCGCTGCCCGCGGGCGTGCCGATCTGGGCGTTCGCCATCTTCCAGACGGTCTTCTGCGCCACCAGCGCGACGATCGTCTCCGGCTCGATGGCTGAGCGCACGAAGTTCTCCGCCTACTGCGTCTACTCCGCCGCGATCTCGCTGTTCATCTACCCGGTATCCGGCCACTGGATCTGGGGCGGCGGCTGGCTGGCGGAGATGGGCTTCCACGACTTCGCCGGCTCCACGGCGGTGCACATGGTCGGCGGCGTCTGCGCGCTGATCGGCGCGAAGATGCTGGGGCCGCGCATCGGCAAGTACGGCAGGGACGGCAAGCCCCGCGCCATCCTCGGCCACAACCTGTCCATCGCGGCGCTGGGCGTGTTCATCCTGTGGTTCTGCTGGTTCGGTTTCAACGGCGCCAGCACCGTGGGCATGGACAGCGACGAGCTGATCGGCAGCGCCAGCCTCGTGTTCTTCAACACCAACCTGGCCGCCGCGGTGGCCACGCTGACGACGATGCTGTTCACCTGGGCGCGCTACGGCAAGCCGGACGTGTCCATGACGTTCAACGCCTCGCTGGCGGGCCTGGTGGGCATCACGGCGGGCTGCGACGCCGTCAACCCGTTCGGCGCGGCGATCATCGGCCTGTGCTGCGGCTTCGCGGTGGTGCTGTCCGTTGAGTTCTTTGACAAGATCGCCAAGATCGACGACCCCGTCGGCGCGATCTCCGTCCACGGCGTCTGCGGCGCGCTGGGCACGCTGCTGACCGGCCTGTTCGCCACCGGCGTCTCCACGATGAAGGGCGTGTTCTACGGCGGCGGCTTCAAGTTCTTCGGCGTGCAGCTGCTGGGCGTGGCCGCGACCATCGTCTGGACCGCCGCGATCATCGCCGTCGTGTTCTCGATCATCAAGGCCACCATCGGCCTGCGCGCGGAGGCCGCGGACGAGCTGATGGGCCTGGATCGCTCCGAGCACGGCCTGCACACCGCCTACGCCGGCTTCACGATCATGGGCGACAGCATCGCGGAGGACGCCGAGGCCGCCGAGCCCGTCGTCGTCGAGGCCGAGGAAGCGCCCGCGAGGCCCGCGAAGGAGAAGGCGCCCGACGCGCCCGTCTATACCAACGTGCGCATCATCTGCCGCCCGGCCAGCCTGGAGCCGCTGAAGCGCCGCCTGAACAAGATCGGCATCACCGGCATGACGGTGACCAACGTGATGGGCTACGGCGCGCAGAAGGGCAAGCCGGAGTACTACCGCGGCACGCCCGTGGACGTCACGCTGCTGCCGAAGGTGCAGGTGGACATCGTGGTCAGCAAGGTGCCCGTGCGGCTGGTGATCGAGGCCGCGAAGGCCGTGCTGCACACCGGCCACATCGGCGACGGCAAGATCTTCGTCTCCGACATCGAGAACGTCGTGCGCGTGCGCACCGGCGAGGAGGGCTACGACGCGCTGCAGACCGACGACTGACGCGCATCGCCCCACTGAGATATTCCCGACTGAAACCAGTCAAAACAAACGCGGCCGCGGCCCGGCTTCATGCCGGTCCGCGGCCTTTCTGTTGATCGTTCGTTTACAAATGCTGGCTGAACAGCCATTCGGCGTAGGTCGCGTCCTCCATCACGGCCAGCTCCACGTGGTGGAAGCTGTAGGTCTGCTCAAAGCCCTTCACCGCCCCGGCGGCGTTCATCTCCTCGTCGGCATACAGCTTCAGGGTCACGTTTGCGTTGCCCGCGGCGATCAGCGCCTCGGCGGCGCGCTTGCCCACGTCGCTGGGAATCGTCTCGTCCCCCTCCGCCTGGGCGATGGTGACGGGGATGTCCGTGAGCGTCGCGAGCTGCGCGGTGCCGCCCCGGGAGTAGTTCAGTGCCGGGCACAGCGCCAGGATCGCGGCGAAGCGGCCCGGGTGCTGCTCGGCGATCTCGAACGAGGCCATGCCGCCGAACGAATTGCCCATCACGTAGAGCCGCGAGGGGTCCGCGTCGCCGGATTCGACGAGCGAGTCGATGTAGTCCATGATGCCGACGTAGATGCGCGAGCGCGCGATCTCCGAGCCGTAGTAGGCGCTGTCGATCACCGGCGCGACCACGATGCAGGGCCGCGCGGCCTGCTGATCCGGCTCCGCCCAGGCCACCGCCGTGCGGTAGGACAGCAGGTTTTCCGGGTCGCCATAGCCGTGGAACACCAGCACCACGGGCAGCGGCCCGTCCGATTCGGGGATGAACACGCGCGCCTTCATGCGGCTCTCCTGCTCCTCCACCCACGCGAACTCGTCCGCCGTCTCGGTGGTGATGGTGCCGACGTCCTCCAACGTGAAATCCAGCTCCGGATGGGCCGCGCAGGTCACTTCCATCTGCCGCACGTAGAAGAACTTTTCCGGGAACAGCGCCGGCTCCAGCGCCCAGCCGCCCTCGACGGCCTCCACGGCCTCGACCGCGCAGCTGAACGGGTGCAGCGACTGGTCCTCCCAGCCCGCCGCCTGGCCCGTGATGGCGAAGTCCTCCGGCGTCACACCCTCCGGCAGCGCCTGCCCCGAGACCGTGAAGCGCACGGGCATCTGCCCCCACTTCATCACGCGGGTCTCGAGCGCGATCTCCCGGCCCTCGGCGTGGGCCACGCAGGAAAGCATCAGCGCGATCGCGAGCAGAACCAGAACTCCCTTTCGCATAATATATCCTCCCTGTTCAGTGAAATGTCAGATGCCCGCACCGCCTCAGACGATGCCCTCGAAGCTGAATGTGAAGCGCAGCGGCTTCGACACGTCGATCAGGTATTCGTCGTGGGTGCGCGCGCCCCAGCTGTCGTCGCCCGCGACGCCCATCTGCATCAGCGAGGCCCGCGCCACGGTGTAGTGCACCGGCGGCAGCTCGTAGCCGTGGGCGGCGTTTTCGATCTCGTGGGGCGTCCAGGGCAGCGCGGAGAACTCCATGCCGTCGCCGGTGAAGCGGATGCCCCGGCCCCTGTAGTCGGTCACCTCCGCCCAGCGCACGCCGGTGCGGTTGCCGCACTCCTGGGGCACGAGGTAGGGCTGGAACATGTCCTTCACCGCGCGCTCAAAAATGCCCAGCCGCGCGCCCTCGCGGCGGTCCACGTAGTTCTCGTCCGGGCCGAGGCCGTACCAGCGCAGTTGGTCGAGGTCCGCGTCCAGCTTCATGATCACGCCGAAGTCGGGCATGTCGCCCAGGCCCTCGACCGGGTCGTAGGCCAGCGCCACGTCCACCCGGCCGCAGGGATGCACGGTGTAGGTCATCGCGCACTGGGCCGCGGGCGAGGTGGGCAGCGCGTAGGTGAACGTCAGCGACACGGAGCCGTCCTCATGCTCCGTCAGGGGCATGCGCATGTTCTGGATCATCAGCGCCTCGCTGCCCCGCGGCGTGGCGTACAGCGACGCCAGCTTCCACTGGGCGTAGCGCTGGGGCATGGCGTTGCCGCGGTCGTTGTCGTTCGGCGCGCGCCAGAAGTTCGGCATCGGCGTCGAGCGCAACAGCTCCACGCCGCCGCAGCGGTAGGACGTCATGCCGCCCGCCAGGCTGCTGAACAGCGCCGAGAAGTGCTCGCCGTGCACGCCCACGTTGTTCGTGCCCCGCACGACGCGCAGCGGCGCATGCCTTTCCGCCTTCGGTGCGGCGGCCACCTTGTACACGCCCTGCCCGAAGGCGACCTCGAAACCGCGCTCCGCCCAAGTTGTGGCCTCGCGCAGCCGGAACGACGCGGTGATCGCGTATTCCCCGCCGCGCGTCTGAACCTCAAACGGCGACGGATAGACCTTTTCCGAAAGCGGCGGCACGTCCGTCTCCAGCAGCTTCTCGCTGATCTTCACGCCGTCTCGCTCCAGCGTCACGACGCAGTCGTATTCGGCGGTATTGGTGAACATCGCGCGGTTGACGACGCGGATGGCGTCCCGGTCGATGCGGCAGACGATGTTCTGGTAGTTGTACTTGACCTCCTGCAGCTTCTCGGAGCCCTCGCCGTTGCCGAAGAGTATGCCGTTGCCGCAGAAGTTGCCGTCGTGGGGCGTCTCGCCGTTGTCGCCGCCGTAGTTGTACGCGACGTTTCCGTAGCGATCCTTCGCGCGCACGGACTGGTCCAGATAGTCCCAGATGAACCCGCCCTGGTACAGCGGCTCCTCGTAGGCGTACTCGGTGTACCAGTGCATCGCGCCGTTGCTGTTGCCCATCGAGTGCGTGTACTCGCACAGGATCAGCGGCTTTTCGCGGTGCTCGGCCAGGAATTCGCGCAGCTTGGGCACGGGCGTGTACATCTGGCTTTCGATATCGGTGGTCTCGGGGAAGCGCGGGTCATGGCTGACGCCCTCGTAGTGCACGGGCCGCGTCGGGTCCAGTGCCTTGAAGCAGCGGCTCATGTCGCGGATGACCTCGCCGCCCATCGACTCGTTGCCGCAGCTCCAGATCAGCACGCAGGGGTGGTTCTTGTCGCGCTGCACCACGGAATTCACGCGGTCCAGCAGCACGTCGCGCCACTCGGCGCGGTTGCCGGGCAGCAGGCCGTCGATGTCGATCAGGCCGCGCATGTACCTCTCCCAGATGCCGTGGGTCTCCATGTTGTTCTCGTCGATCACGTACAGCCCCAGCTCGTCGCACAGCGCGTAGAGCGCGCTGGTGTTCGGGTAGTGGCTGGTGCGCACGGCGTTGATGTTGTTGCGCTTCATGGTGATCAGGTCCCGCCGCAGTTTCTCATACGGCACGGCGCGGCCCGTCTCGGCGCAGTAGTCGTGGCGGTTCGTGCCCTTGAACACGATGCGCACGCCGTTGAGCTTCATCAGGCCGTCCACGATCTCAAAGCGCCGGAAGCCCACGCGCTGCGGGACGACCTCGACCACGCTGCCCTCGCCGTCCATGACCTCGATCAGCAGCGTGTACAGGTTCGGCTGTTCGCTGCTCCAGAGCCGCGGCGCGTCCACCGGCATCTCCAGGCGCGCGGCGTCGCCGTCGCCCGTAGCCGAGGCCGAGGCGACCTCGCGCCCGCCGTCCATCAGCCTGGCCCGTAGCCGCCAGGAACCCTTCGCCTCGATCTTCGCCTCGGCGATCAGCGCCGCGCTCTTGAAATCGTCCGCCAGCGGCGCGGTGACGCGCAGATCGTCCACGTGCACGCTCGGCTTCGCGTACAGGAACACCTCCCGGTACAGGCCGGAGAAGCGCATGAAGTCCTGGTCCTCCAGCCAGCTGCCCGCGCTCCAGCGGTAGACGCGGCAGGCCAGCTTGTTCTCGCCCTCGACGAGGTAATCGGTCAGCTCAAAGTCGGAGGGCGTGAAGGAGTCGGCGGCAAAGCCCACGTAGTGCCCGTTCAGCCACACCGCCACGCAGCTCTCCGCGCCCTGGAACGAAACAAACACCCGCTTGCCCGCGAAGGCCTCCGGCACGAAGAAGTACCTGACGTAGCAGGCCACCGGGTTGAAGCGCTCGGGGATCTCGCCGATCTCGACGTCCTCGTAGCCATCCCACGGATACTGCACGTTGCAGTACTGGGGCACGCCGTAGCCCTCCATCTGGATGTGCGCGGGCACGGGGATGTCGGCCCAGGCGCGGCAGTCGTAGTCCGCGCTTTCGAAGCCGGGGATCACCTGCGCCGGGTTCAGCGCGTGGTGGAACTTCCACAGCCCGTTCAGGGAATGCCGCAGGCTGCTCTCCCCTGCCGCGAGTTCGTCCATGTCCGCGTAGAAGGCGTGGTCGGAGTGGGCCGGGACGCGGTTCTCGGCGAAGTAACCGGGGTTTTTCAGGTTGGCGTAGTCAAAGCTCATGTTTCAAAAATGGCCGTCCACGCGGGACGGCCTTTCCTCCTTCGGTTGATGGAAAACAATCGTTTGGCGCCTTACTTCACCGAGCCCGCAATGGCCTCCGTGAAGCTCTTCTGCAGGAAGAAGAATATGATGACCGTGGGCAGCGTGCAGATGGTCACGCCCGCCATCACGACGCCGTAGTCGATCACGTAGCCGCCCATCAGGTTGGACACCAGCATGGGCATCGTGATCGCCTCGTTGCTCTTCATGATGACGCGGGGCCACAGGTAGGCGTTCCACGTGTTCATGAAGGTGATGGTCGCCGCCGCGGCGTAGGTGGGCCGCATCGTGGGGATGAACATGCGCACGAAGATCTGCACCTCGTTCAGGCCGTCGATGCGCGCCGCCTCGATGATCTCCTTGGGGAACGCGCGGGCGTTGCTGCGGAACAGCATGATCAAGAACGGCGTGGAGATGCTGGGCAGCACGAAGCCCATGGCCTTGTTCATCAGGCCCATGCCGGAGAACATCTGGAACATGGGCACCAGGATGGCCACGAACGGCACCATCATGGACAGCATCAGTATGCCCATCACGCGGTCCTTCCACTTGTCGTGGTAGATCTCAAAGCCGTAGCCCGCGATGGAGCACACCGTCAGCGACAGCACCAGCACCAGGAGCGTATTGACCGTGGAGTTCTTGAACGCCGTCAGCACCGCCGCCTGGTCCATCAGGTTGTGGATGTTGGTCAGCAGATCGCCGTGGGGGATCATGCTGCCGCCCAGGATCTGCTGGGTGTTGTTGAAGGCGGAGACGAACGCCCAGTACAGCGGGAACACCGAGATCAGGGACGCGATGATCAAAAACAGGTAAATCAGCGCCCACTTCATGTTTTTCCGGAACGCGCCGCTCATCGCTTGTCACCTACCTTCATCTGGATTCCCGAGAGCACCGCGACGAACAGCAGGATCACGAAGGACATCGCCGCCGCGTAGCCGAAGTTCGGGCTGGTCACAAAGGTCGTGTTGTAGATGTAGTGCGACATGGTGATCGACATGTTCGCCGGGCCGCCATTGGTCAGGTTGACGGATTCGTCGTACAGCTGCAGCGTGCCGTTGGTGGACATGATGGCCGTCACCAGTATGATGGGCTTGAGCAGCGGCATCGTGATCTTCGTCAGCTGCGTCCATGCCCCCGCGCCGTCGATGCGCGCGGCCTCGTAGATCGAGTAGTCGATCGACTGCATGCTCGACAGGTAGAACACCATGTTGTAGCCCGTCCAGCGCCAGATCAGCGCGATGATGATGACGGCCTTCGCGCCGATGGGGTCGTTGAGCCAGTTGATGGGCTCCTTGAGGATGTGCATGCTCACCAGCACGGCGTTCACCATGCCGTCGTAGGAGAACATCGTGCGGAAGATGATGGAGTAGGACACCAGCGCCGTCGCGCAGGGCAGGAAGATGCAGGTGCGGAACACGCCCTTGAACTTCAAATCCTTCATGTTCAGAAGGGACGCGAAGATCAGCGCCAGCACCAGCATGATCGGCACCTGGATGATCAGGTAGGTGAACGTGTTGACCAGCGACTGTACGAACACCTTGTCCTGCAGCATGCGCTCGTAGTTGCGCCACAGCGGCTCGGAGAACTGGAGCGCCGTGGGCTTGCCGCGCTGCAGCGACACGATGAAGGCCCGCACCATCGGATAGAAGCTCATCCATATGATCAGGATCGTGGCCGGCAGCAGGAATATCCAGCCGGTCAGGTTCTGCTTCTTTTGCAGCGTCAGCTGTCGCCGCGGCCGGGCGTTTGCGTTATTCGTCATGGTAACCCCCCGCTATATCATTGCCGTTAGGGCAAACTGCCGTTTCGGCGAACCGAAACGGCAGCTGCTTGCATGTCCAAATGGGATCAGAAGCCCATCGCGAAGTTGACGGTATCCTCGGCGGTGGCCAGCTCGGCGTCGATGTCGCCGCCGTTCATGGCGTTGGTCACGGCGGTGGAAACCGCGTTGCGGGCGTCATAGTAGTAGGCGCCGGTGATGTTGGAGGGCACCTGCTCGCCGAACTCCAGGATGGTGGCGAAGATGGGCGTGCCGTTGAAGAACTCGCTGGGCGCGCTGTAGGCCTCGCCCTCCTTGGCGGGAGAGAAGGTGGCGATGGCGGAGGTGGTGGGCAGGATCGCGTTGTAGAACTCCACGTTGCGATACATCTGCATGAAATCCACGGCCAGGTCCACGTCGGTGCCCTGGGTGATGGCCCAGGAGGAGCCGCCGTTGTTGGAGTAGTTGGTCGCGCCCTCGGCGTTCGCCAGCTTGGGCATGTTGGTGATGTCCCACTTGCCGGCCTGGTCGTCCAGGCTCAGGATGGTGGCCAGGATCCAGCAGCCGTTGAAGGTGCCCACGACGGAGCCGTTGGACAGGGTGCCGATGTACTCATCCCAGCTGTTGACCTCGACGAACACGCCCGCCTCGACCATGGCCATGTAGTCGGCCACGACTTCCTTCAGGGGCTCGTTGTCCTTCAGGTTCACGGAGCCGTCCTCGTTGAACATGGAGGCGCCGCAGCTCTGCAGCATGATCATGATGGCGTCCACGGAGCCGGCCTGGCCGGAGAACATGGGATAGCCGGTCTTTTCCTTGACGTCCTTGCCGATCTCGATCAGGCGATCCCAAGTGATGTCCTTGAGGTCGTCGATGGTGTAGCCCGCCTGCTCCAGGTAGTCGGTGCGATACGCACCCACGACGGTGCCGGCGTCAAAGGGGATGCCGTAGTGGCGGCCGTCGATGATGGAGTAGGCCTGCTTGGCGGGACCGAAGCCTTCGAAGTCATACAGGTCGGTCAGGTCGGTGTAGACCTCGGGATAGTTGGTGACCATCTTCTGGAAGCTGTTGTCCTGGCAGAGCATGATGTCCGGCAGGGTGCTCAGGTCGCCGGCGGTGGCGGCGGTGGCCACGTTCTGCTCGATGTCGTCGGACAGGACCTCCTGCACCTCGATCTCAACGTCGGGATGGTCCACATGGTACATGTCGGCGGCGATGTTCATCGCGGCGATGTTGAACTTGGGGTCCCAGGTCCAGATGGTGATCTTTCCGTCCTCGGCGGCAAACGCAGCCGCGCCGAGGCCCAGCAGCATGACCACAACCAGCAGCATGGACAGGATCTTCTTCATGGATTTTTCCTCCTTCATTTTTCCGCCGGACGCGCCCGATGGCTCGGCGCCGCGCCAGGTGGGGTATGTCTATATGGTAACATATCGCCCGCCCTTTGTGTCCTCGTTTTCAATCCTATAATGCGCATTTTCGATTCAATGTGTACAAAAACGAGCCCCGTTGCCCGCCCTGCAGGGCGGTTTTTTCAACGGGGACTATCGTTTTTAGTCAATTCTTCCATTATGAAAGCCGGAAATTGCATCAAAATAACGGTCGATTCGGCGTCCGGCGCTCAGCGTCCATGCGCGTTTTTGCGCCATTGCGCCGGGGACTTGCCCACGTAGCGCCGGAAGTTGCGGTTGTAGGTGGCGATGGAGGAAAAGCCCGTCATGCCCGCGATGGTCAGCACGGTCTCGTCCGTGGTGTCCAGCAGGTGCACCGACCGGTTGATGCGGTAGCGGTTCGGGTACTCCAGCGGGGCCATGCCCATGATGGCGGCGAACACCTTGCGGAAGTAGCTCTCGCTCATCGCGCAGCGGGCGGCGAGGTCCTCCATGCGGATCTCCTGCGCGTAGCACTGCGACACGAATTGCAGCGCCGGTTCGATGGCCCGCCGCGCCTCGGCGGAGGCGGGGATGTCCTCCCCCAGGTCCGAGCGCAGGGCCAGCACGCGCGCCATCAATACGCGCAGCAGCCCGTCCAGCGTCATGTCCGCCAGCGACCGGCAGGCCTGATAGCGCTTGAACATGTGCGACACGACGGAGCGGATCTCGTCCGCGACGGGGCCGGATTCCACGAACAGCCCGCCCGGCATGCCCGCCAGCGCCTCGCGCGCGCCGCCGCGCAGCCTGGCCGGCGTCTCCTCCAGGAACGCCGCCTCGTTCACCAGCACGTACTGCCAGTGGTTCAGCGGCGTGCCCTCGTTGTTCTGCACGTGGTCCACGTCCCGGGGCACGACGGCCACCGAGCCCTCGCGGAAGGCCCAGGTCCTGCCGCCGATGCCCAGGCGGCCCGTGCCGTACAGGCACACGCCGATCTCCATGCAGTTGTGGGTGTGGGGGCTGTCCAGCACGTACGGCGGATACCACGGCCGGTCCAGCAGCCCCACCAGCGGCTGCGCGCCCAGCTCATAGTCGCGCCGGTGGCTGTTGGGATCGCCGACGCCGGTGTGCGCGGCGTCGAAGATGTCAGTATGCTCCATGGCCGTCCTCCCTGACGCGCCCGGGCGCGGCACGGCGCACGCATTTGAGCATCTCCGGCGACAGCTCGACGTACGCCTTCACCCGCCGCCCGGCGTCCGCGCCGCTGCCGTCCAGGAACATCACCCAGACGTCCCGGTTGGGATCGTGGGAGGTCAGGTCGTAGGTGATGCGCTTCGGCGTCAGCGACCGCGTGGCCTCCTCCTCGCCCTCCAACAGCGGCGAGCCCTCCAGCGCCATGATCTTGATCGTCGCCAGATCGAACTGGGCAAATTCCTCCGTCCTGGGCCGGGACACGAAGCCCGAGACGCGCTGCACGCGCAGCTTCTTCCCCGCCAGCTGGTAGACGAAGGACGTGCGCGCGATGCCCATGTAGTACCACGCGAACACCAGCGTCGCCACGGCCAGCACGCCCCAGTAGAGCCCGCCGAAGGCCCCGATCACCGTGAACGCCGCCACCGCGAGGTACAGCAGCGCCCGGATGATCCGCGCCTGCACGGAGATCACCCGCTGGACGTTGTGCGTGCAGCGCATGTCCTCGATCCGCTCCATACCGTCGCCTCCCTTCGGCTATGTCCGCCGTCCGTGCCACCATCTTAGCATACTTGGCCGGATGTGTCCACCTCAATTTGCCGCCTTTGCATTGCGCGGGGCGCCGGGGCTGTGCTATACTGTTGGCACGAAGGGAGCGATGGACATGGACGCGCGACGCTTTTCCCACCGGGGCTTCATGCTGGACGTGTGCCGGCACTATATGCCCGTGGCCGACATCAAAAGGATGCTCGACGCCGCGGCCGTCTGCGGCATGAACCGCATGCACTGGCACCTGACGGACGACCAGGGCTGGCGCATCGAGATCAGGAAGTACCCGCTTTTGACCGAGGTCGGCGCAAACCGCGGGCCGTCGTACTTTGGCGACGTATCGCCGACGGAAAACAACTGCGGCTTCTACACGCAGGACGAGATCCGCGACCTGGTGGCCTACGCCCGCGAGCGGGGCGTCGAGATCATCCCCGAGATCGAGATCCCCGGCCACGCCTGCGCGATGCTGGCGGCCTACCCGCACCTGGGCTGCCGAAGGACCGCGTGGCCCGACTGGACGCCGCGGGACGGCGAGGCGCATTACGCCCACGAAGTGCGCACCGGCGGCGGCATCTTCACGGACCTCGCCTGCGCGGGCCGGGACGACGCCCTGCGCTTCCTCGAGGACGTGCTGGACGAGGTCGTGGCGCTGTTCCCATTCCCGATGGTGCACATCGGCGGCGACGAGGCCCCGAAGCTGCACTGGCGGCGCTGCCCGGACTGCCAGGCGCGCATGCGCGCGGAGGGCCTTAGCAGCGAGGACGCGCTGCAGCGCTGGCTGGTGCTCAAGATCGGCGCGTACCTCGCCGAGAGGGGCCGCGAGACCATCGTATGGAACGACGTGCTGGCGGGCGGGCTCCTGCCCAGCCATTTCATCGTGCAGCAGTGGATGGGAAGCCACGAGCGGACGCGCGCGTTTTTGCAGGCCGGGGGTCGCGTGATCGTCTCGGACACCGAGAACTACTACTTTGACTACGCCTACGGTGAGACGGACGTCTACCACATCTGGAAGCACCCGCTGATCCCCGCGTACGCGCAGGGCTTTGAGGACACCCTGCTGGGCGCGGAGTGCCCGCTGTGGACCGAGCGCATCACCAACCCCGCGCGGGCGGCGCACATGCTGTTCCCGCGCATGACGGCGGTGGGCCTGCGGCTGAATGGGTTTGAGGCGGACAGCTGGGAGGCATTCGCCGCCGGGGTGCGCGAGAAGCAGGCGAAGATCGACGCGCTGGGGCTCGTCGGAGCGCCGGAGAGCTGCTGGCACATGACGCCCGAACAGGCGAAGGCCGACCTGGAGCGCGACGCGGCGATCCAGGACGCGCCGTGCGCGCGGCCCTACGCCGAGTGGACGCGGCGCATGCTCCTGCAGGAGGCGATGGAGCGTCTGCTCGAACAGATCGACATGCCCGCGCCGTTTGCCGCCGTGGCGCGCGACTGGGCGCTGGGCGACCTGGACGGCGAAGCGGCCCCGCTTCCGGAGGATCTGCGCGGCGCGGACGAGCTCGCCAGGCAGCTGCTGAAGGCCGTCGAGAACCGGGAGGACGGCCCGTGGCGCGGCATCGGGGAGGACGTCTGGATCGACACGATGAAGGCCTACGCCCGCTTCGTGCGCGAGCACTTCGCCTCTTGCGGCGTCTACGGCTTCGACCGCGGCTTCTGGACCGTCCGCCAGCGGGACGCGCGGCTGTTCCGGCTGGGCGAACTGGAGTACGAGCTGGTACGCGGCGACGACGGCGCGCCCTTGATCTCCCTGCACATTCCCTCCGACGCGAGCCTCGCGCCGGAAAAGCTGAACGCCTCCGTCGCGCAGGCGCGGGCGTTTATGCGGGCCCACTTTGCCGACTGGGCCGACGCGCCGATGTATTGCGACTCGTGGCTGCTGTCCCCGGTATTGAGGGACCTGCTGCCACCGGACGCCCGGATCTTGAAGTTCCAGGCCGCGTTCGACCTGACGGAGACAAACCCGGACGCCGACGCCGCGCTGCAATGGGTGTTCGGGTTGACCGAAGCGCAGAAGGCCGCCGTGCATTTGGAGGAGCTGCCCGAGGACACCACGCTGCGCCGCAACATGAAGGCACGCCTGCTGGCGGGCGGCAAGGTCGGGGACGCGGCCGGCGTCCTCGCGAGGCCGTTCTGAGCGCGTTAAACCGACATTATTATATAAACCCCCGCGCGCGCCGAAAGATGAGGGCGATATCATCCACTTCTAATCGTTCCCTAATCCATTTTTCTTGGCATTTCATTTTCGTTCGCTATAATGGGCCCATCAAAACGAACGGAGGACAAAACCATGACGAACAATGAAATGACCCTGATGATTGCTGAACTGGCCGCGAAGTGCAATGTGACCCAGGAGGAGGCCAAGGCCGCGCTGGAGACGAGCGATTGGAACAAGCTGACGGCGGCGCAGGCGCTGGAGGACGAGAAGCTGCGCAGGATGCAGGAGCTCGACGAGGTCGCCTCGAACTGCGAAGCCGCCGAAGCGGTGCAGGACGCGACTGACCAGGCTGCCGAGGGCGACGCCGCGACCGCCCCCGAAGCCGGCGCCGAGGGCGCCGCCGAGGGCGCCGCCGAGGGCGATGAGAAGGCCGCCGGGTCTGAAAAGGCCGGGAAGTGCGGCAAGGGCCTCAGGAACCTGGGCGCGCACATCCGCCGCCTGGTGGCCTGCGGCAACCGCAACCGCTTTGAGGTGCGGCGCGGCGGCGACGTGATCCTGGCCCTGCCCGTGACCGCGCTGGCGATCCTGATGCTGTGCGCCTTCTGGGCCTGCCTCGTGCTGCTGGCGATCGGCCTGTTCGCGGGCTGCCGCTACAGCTTCAACGGAAAGGAGCTCGGTCGCGAGAGCGTCAACAGCGCGCTGAGCAAGGCCGCCGACGCCGCCGAACGGGTGAAGAAGGGCGTCGCAGAGGCCTGATCGGCTTGAGAAACCCCCGCCCGGCACATGCCGGGCGGGGGCTTTTTCTGTCTCTTGGAGGGCGTCCGCCGCCTTGACTAATTGTTATGGATATGGTAAGATTCAAAAAAGCCTGTTTTTACACAAAATACCGCTTTTTTGCCCCGTTTTCCATCGTTTGAACAGATCAAAAAACCAGCGGAGGTGCCCGACCATGAAGCGTTTTCTCGCCATCCTGTTGATCGCCCTTTTCCTCGCCGCCATGCCCGCGGCGCTCGCGGACGACGTCGTCCTCTCCGACGACGCCTCGGACTTCGTCCTGCTCAGCGAGGCGGTGCCCGACGCCATCCTGGAGATCCGCTACTACTCGACCTACAACTTCGTCGGCGACCGCATCGACGGCTACGAGGAGCCGCTGGCGCTTTTGACGAAGGAGGCCGCCGAGGCGCTGAAGGCAGTGAGCGACGACCTCGTCGCCCAGGGCTACCGGCTCAAGATCTTCGACGCCTATCGCCCGCAGATGGCCGTGACCCATTTCATGAACTGGGCGCTGGATACGGACGACACCCGGATGAAGCCGTACTTCTATCCCGAGCTGGAGAAGGACGTGCTGTTCCCCCAGGGCTACATCGCCGAGCACTCCGGCCACAGCCGCGGCAGCACCGTCGATCTGACGCTTTTCGACATGACGAGCGAGCGCGAGGTGGACATGGGCGGCACGTTCGACTACTTCGGCGAGCTCTCCCACCCGGACTACACCGGCGTCACCGACGAGCAGTACGCCAACCGCATGATTTTGCGCGAGGCCATGCTGGCCCACGGCTTCAAGCCGCTGGACGAGGAGTGGTGGCACTTCACGCTGAAGGACGAGCCCTTCCCGGACACCTACTTCACCTTCCCGGTGAACAGTGATTCCGTCCTGCCCGCGGCCTGACGGCACGGTTTGCTCGGCGGCGCCCGACCGGCATCGCTTGACATTTTCAGCCAAAATGGGGGGATTCGCATGAAGATCGGCGTCCTTTCGGATACGCACGGCCTGCTTCGCCAGGAGGTGCTCGACCACCTGCGCGGCTCGGACGCCATCCTCCACGGCGGCGACATCAATAACCAAGGCATCCTGATGACCCTGCAGTCCATCGCGCCGGTCTACGTCGTGCGCGGCAACAACGACCGGGAATGGGCGGAGGACCTTCCGCTGGCGCTGGACTTTTCGCTCGGCGGCCTGCGCGTCTGCATGGCGCACAAGAAGCGCGACCTCCCCGCCGACCTCTCCCCCTTCGACCTGGCGGTCTACGGCCACAGCCACCGCTATGAGGAGGGGCGTCTGGGAAAGACCGTGCTGCTCAACCCGGGCAGCTGCGGCCCGCGGCGCTTCAACCAGCCGATCACGATGGCCATCGTCACCATTGCGAACGGGCGGATCGCTGTCCAGCGGATCGACATCGAGCACCGCGACAGGGGCCTGAAGCTCGGGGTCGATCTGAGATCCCAGATCGAGACGGTGATGCGGGAGACGGCGAAGGGCCGCCCCGCGCTGGAGATCGCATCCCGGAGGGGCTGGGACGCGGCGCTGGTGGAGCAGATCGCCCGGCTGTACGTCACCCACCCCGGCGTGACCGCCGACGGCATCATGACAAAGATGGGGGTGTAGAGATGAACGATCCCTTCGTCACGATCGACCTGCACGGGATGATGCGCGCGGACGCCATGCGGGCCATCGACCGCGCGCTGCGCAACGCCGGTCCGATGGTCTACCAGCTTCGCCTGGTGCACGGCTTCCACCGCGGAACGTCGCTGCGCTCGATGATCCAGGACGAGTACCGCTACCACGAGAAGGTGCTGCGCATCATGCCCGGCGACAATCCCGGAGTGACCATACTCGTCCTGCGGGAGCTGTATTGACCGGCGCGACCGAGCGCGACAGACACGACTGGACGATTCCGATTCGGGAGGGAAGACGATGGGCGGAGCCGGAGAATTCACGCAAAAGGTTCGCATCGAGGACGCATTCTGGAGCAAGACCCGCGAGACCGTGCGCCGGGAGGGCATCCCCTACCAGTGGCGGGCGCTGAACGACCTGATCCCGGGTGCCGCGCCCAGCCGCTGCATGCGCAATTTCAGGGTCGCGTCCGGCAGGGAGCCGGGTGAACACGCGGGCTGCGTGTTCCAGGACAGCGACGCGGCCAAGTGGATCGAGGGCGCGGCGTTCAGCCTGCGCTGGCACCCCGACCCCGATCTGGAGGCGACCGTCGACGGCGCGATCGACGAGATCGTGGCGGCCCAGCAGCCGGACGGCTACCTGGACACCTACTACATCATAAACGGCCTGGACGGGCGCTGGACGAACCTCAAGGACAACCACGAGCTGTACTGCGCGGGCCACATGATCGAGGCCGCCGTGGCCTATTATCAGACAACCGGCAAGCACAAGCTGCTGGATGCCATGATCCGCTACGTAGACTGCATCGATGGCGTTCTGGGCCCCCAGGAGGGCAAGCTGCACGGCTATCCCGGCCACCCGGTGATCGAGATGGCGCTGATGCGGCTCTACGGCGTGACGCGCGACGAGAAGCACCTGAAACTGGCCAAGTACTTCGTGGACCAGCGCGGCCAGCGCCCGCTGTACTTTGCCGAGGAGGACGCGCGCAACCGCAACGCCTTCTACTGGAAGGACAGCTACTTCCAGTACCAGTACTACCAGGCGGGCCTGCCCCTCAGGGAGCAAATGGAGGCGCAGGGCCACGCCGTGCGCGCCATGTACCTGTATTCCGGGGCGGCGGACGTGGCCCGGGAGACGGGCGACACCGAGCTGGCTGAAACGTGCCGCCGATTGTGGAACAGCGCGGTGAAAAAACGCATGTACGTGACCGGCGCGGTCGGCTCGTCCGAGTACGGCGAAGCCTTCACGTTCGACTACGACCTGCCCAACGACACCGTCTACGGCGAGACCTGCGCCGCCATCGGCCTGGTGTTCTTCGCCCGCCGTATGCTGGCGCTCGAGGCGAAGGGCGAGTACGCGGACGTGATGGAGCGCACGCTGTACAACGGCGTGCTCAGCGGCATGCAGCTGGACGGCAAGAAGTTCTTTTACGTCAACCCGCTGGAGGTACTGCCGGAGGCCAGCCTGAAGGATCAGCACAAGCGCCACGTGAAGGTGGAGCGCCAAAAGTGGTTTGGCCGCGCGTGCTGCCCGCCGAACATCATCCGCCTGCTGGCCTCGCTGGAGGACTACGTCTGCTCCGTCAGCGGCCGGGACCTCTACCTGCACCTGTACGTAGGCGGCACGGTCAAGGCCGAGGTGGACGAAAAGCCCGTGCGCCTGCGCGTCGATACGGACTACCCCTGGAACGGCGCGGTGCGCGTGACCGTCGAGACGGGCGCGGCGTTCGCGCTGAAGCTGCGCCTGCCGGGCTGGTGCCGCAGTTGGAGCCTCGCGCTCAACGGCGCGCCCGTCCAGGCCGAGCCCGCGGACGGCTATATCGCGCTGGAGCGCGCATGGAGCACGGGCGACGCGGTGGAACTCGCGCTCGACATGCCCGCGACGCTGGTGAGGGCCAACCCGCGCGTGTACGAGGACGCCGGGAAGGTCGCCGTAACGCGCGGCCCGCTCGTGTACTGCCTGGAGGAGGCGGACAACGGGCCCGGCCTGCACATGGTTCGGCTCGGCGAAACAACGCCGGAGGAATTCCAGGCGCGATGGATGCCGGACAAGCTGGGCGGCATCGTGGAGCTTCAGAGCCCCGGCGCGCGCGAGAGCGACGCCGGATGGGGCGACGCGCTCTACAGCGGCGACATCGCCATTGAAAGCGTCCCCACAAAACTCACGTGGATCCCCTACTACGCCTGGGCGAACCGCGGCCCGGGCGAAATGCGCGTCTGGGTGCGCCGCTGACGCCCTTTTGGCTGGACACGGCCCGGCATCCATGCTATAATAGAATTGTTAAGAAATACATATTCGCGACCATATACGAGGAGAGCCGCTTATGTGCCAGGATTTGAGGGACAGGGATCGCGTCCGGCGCGAGGACGCCGCGACGAAAAGCGCCGGTGAAAGGGTTTGGGACACCGGGAAGATCTACGCCCACATCGCCCAGGCCCTGGCCCGGGGCTACATGGACCTGTACTACGTCGATATCGACACCGACGCCTTCATCGAATACCACACCGACGACGCCCTCGGCGTGCTCACCGAGGCGCGGCGCGGCACGGACTTCTTCGAGGGCTGCAAGCGGGACGCCCCGCTGTACGTCCACCCGGACGACCAGACGGCGTTCGTGGAGGCCATGGACCGCGATTTCCTCGCCAAGGCGCTGGATGGTTCCAAGGTGTTCGAGCTGACCTATCGCAGGATCAAGGACGGCAAGCCGTACTACGCGCAGATGCGCGTCTCGCGGATGGAGGACGACCGGCGCACGATCGTCATCGCGGTGTCGGACATCGACGAGCTGATGCACAAGTGCCGCGCGGAGGAGCGCATCCGGGAGGAGCGCGTCATCTACGCCCGCCTGCACGCCATCACGAGCAACTTCATCTGCGTCTACGTGGTGGACCCGAAGACCGGCCGCTACCGCGAGTTCAGCGCGACCGAAGATTATGTCGAGAGCTTCGCCCAGGCCAAGCAGGGCGAGGACTTCTTCACCACGCTGCGCGACGCAGCGCGCGTCTACAGCCATCCGGACGACCTGAAGCGCGTGCTGGCGCAGCTGACGCAGGAGCGCATACTGGGGGAGATCGAGCGCAAGGGGGTCTTCACGCTGGGCTACCGCATCATGATGGACGGCAAGCCCCTCTACGTGCAGATGACCGCCGCGATGGTGGAGGAGGCGGAAGGCCCCCGCCTGATCGTGGGCCTCAACGACATCGACGCGCAGCATCGCCAGGAGGAGACCGACCGGGAGATCGCCCGGCAGAAGGATATCTACAACCAGATCACCGCAAGCCTCACCGAGCAGTACGACACGCTGTACTACATCGACATCGCGACCAACACCTATGTGGAGATCTCGTCGACGGACGAGTACAAGAAGCTGAACGTGCCCGCCACCGGGAACGACTTTTTCGCCGAGAGCCGCCGCAGCATCCGCAAGTACGTGCACCCCGAGGACCAGGAGAAGGTCATGCGCCTGCACTACAAGGACGTGATGCTGAACAACCTGCGGGGCGGCAACTCGTTCTCGATGGCCTGGCGGCTGGTGGTGGGCAGCCAGGTGCGGCACATCCGGCACACGGAGATCATGTCCAAGGACAAGAAGCACATCGTCGTCTGCATCAAGAACATCGACGCGGAGGTCGAGGCGGAGCTCGCCCTGAAGGCCGACCAGAAGAAGAGCGTCACCTACACGCAGATCGCCGAGCGCCTGGTGGACCACTACGACATGATCTACTACATCGACTGCAAGAGCGCGCACTACGCAGAGCTGTCCGCGAAGAAGATGTCCGGTGAGCTGAAGATCCAGGAGGAAGGCGAGGATTTCTTCGCCGCGTCCTGGCGCAACGCCGGCCGGCTGATCCACCCCGAGGACCGCGAGCGGATACGGCTCTTCCTCGACCGGGACAACCTGATCTCCCAGCTGGACAGCCGTAGGCAGCTGACCGAGGACTACCGCATGGTGATCGACGGCGGCAAGACGCAGTTCACGCGCATGTCGGTGACCTACTCCTCCGACCGCAGCCACTTCATCATCTGCGTCGAAAACCGCGAGGAGGACATCCGCAAGGAGCAGGAGCACCTTGCGGCGCTCTCCATGGCCAACCAGATCGCCCGGCGAGACGAGCTGACGCACACGAAGAACAAGACAGCCTATCGCGAGATGGAGAGCGAGCTGCAAAAGCAGATCGACGCCGGGTGCGACCCGTTCGGCATCGTGGTCTGCGACATCAACGGCCTGAAGACGGTCAACGACACGGAGGGCCACAAGGCCGGAGACGAGTACATCAAGACCTCCTGCATGCTGATCTGCCGGACCTTCCAGCACAGCCCGGTGTTCCGCATCGGCGGCGATGAGTTCACCGTGATCCTCCGGGGGCAGGACTTCGACAACCGCGACACGCTGATGTCCCGCCTGCGCAGGCAGGTGGAGGAGAACGTGCGCATCGGCGAGGGGCCCGTCGTGGCTTCTGGCCTGGCGGAGTTCCAGCCGGTGTCGGACCACTCCGTGGAGGACGTGTTCAACCGCGCCGACAGCCAGATGTACGACGAAAAGACGCGCCTGAAGGAGCAGAAGCTGCTGCAGGAGAGCCATTCGCTGAAGGAGAAGGCCAACATCCGCCTCATCACCGAGGAGCGGCGCATGATGCTGGATTCGCTGTATCGGTCGTTCGAGATAGTTTCGGAGGGCACGTACGTGTACCTCTGTGACATGAAGTACGACTTCTCGCGCTGGTCAAAGAGCGCGGTGGACGCCTACGGCCTGCCGTCCGAGTACATGTACGGCGCGGGCGACATCTGGGAGAACCAGATCCACCCGGACGACCGCGCCGCCTACCACAAGGGCATCGACGAGGTGTTCTCCGGGAACGCCTCCGGCCACGACATGCAGTATCGCGCGCGGCGCGTCACCGGGGAGTACGATGTGTGCACCTGCCGCGGCATCGTGATCCGCGATCCCTCCGGCGAGCCGGACTACTTCGTGGGCACGATCCGCAACCACGGCCAGCAGGGCCACGTCGACACGCTCACCGGCCTGCGCAACCAGTACGGCTTCTTCGAGGACCTGGACATCTGCATCAAGCGGAACACGGGCATCAGCGTGGTGCTGTTCGGCATCAGCAAGTTCTCCGAGATCAACGAGATGTACGGCTACCACTTCGGCAACCGCGTGCTGCAGCTCTACGCCCGAAAGATATTCGAGAACGCGGGCAACGAGGGGCACACCTACCGCATCGACGGCACGAAGTTCGCCGTGATCAGCAACACGCTGTCCATCGCGGAGCTGCAGATGAAGTACAACCTCTTCCGCGCCTACCTGCACGAGAACTTCCGCGTGGATGGCAAGAACGTGCTGCTCGATTTGCACGGCGGCGCGCTGCGGGTGGACCACTTCGACATCGACTCGCAGACGGTGTACGCCTGCCTGAACTACGCCGACGAGGAATCGAAGCTGCGCCAGCAGGGCGACCTGGTGGAGTTCCGCAACGACCTGAACGAGGAGAACCACCAGCGTCTGGAGAAGCTGCACGCGATCCGCGCCTCTATCATGCACGGCTACGAGGGCTTCTTCCTGCTCTACCAGCCGGTGGTGGACGCGGAGACGGAGGAGCTGATCGGCGCGGAGGCCCTGCTGCGCTGGAAGAACGACGTCTACGGCATGGTGCCGCCGGACCAGTTCATACCGATCCTGGAGTCAGACCCGCTGTTCCCGGAGCTCGGCGAGTGGATCATCCGCGAATCCATCCTGGCAGCCAAACAGATATTGCGGGACAACCCCGAGTTCATCATCAACGTCAACCTGTCCTACACGCAGCTGGAAAAGCCGGACTTCGTGGACATGGTGCTGCGCATCCTCAAAGACCTCGGATACCCGCCGGAGCACCTGTGCTTCGAGGTGACGGAGCGTTGCAGGCTGCTGAACGTGGACCTGTTGAAGAACGTGGTGGTCAACCTGAAGTCGCGGGGCATTTTGGTGGCGCTGGACGACTTCGGCACCGGCTTCTCCTCCATCGGCATCCTCAAGGAGATCCCGATCAACATCATCAAGATCGACCGCAGCTTCGTGCGCATGATCGAGGAGAACGAGATCGACCGGAAGGTCGTGGGGACCATCGCCGACCTCGCCTCCATCTTCGGCGCGAAGGTCTGCGTCGAGGGCATCGAGACCGAGGGCATGCGCGACATCCTCAAGCGCTACCACGTGGAGAGCTTCCAGGGCTACTACTACGCCAAGCCCCTGCTGCTCGATTCGTTCCTGGAGTGGAAGAAGACGCTGCGGTGATCGCAGAAAAGCATGCCACAATTTGAGGAGGTCCGCATGGTCGTCGGTCGGTTCGCGCCCAGCCCGAGCGGGCGCATGCACCTGGGCAACGCGGCGGTCGCGCTGCTGGCGTGGGCGTCCGCGAAGTCCCGGGGCGGGGAGGTCGTGCTGCGCGTGGAGGACCTCGACCCGGCGCGCAGCCGCCGCGAATTCGCCGAAGGCATCATGGACGACCTGCGCTGGCTGGGCCTGACGTGGGACCGCCGCGCCGAGGACCAGAGCCGCCGGGGCGCGGCCTACGCCGCCGCACTGGAGAAGCTCGACGCGATGGGCCTCGTCTATCCCTGCTATTGCAGCCGCGACGAGCTGCACGCCGCGTCGGCCCCCCACGCCTCGGACGGCAGGATCATCTACGCCGGCACGTGCCGAAGCCTCACGGCGGCGGAGCGCGCGGCGCGCACCAAGCCGCCCTGCCTGCGCGCGCGGGTCCCGGAGCGCGAGATCGCTTTCACGGACGGCCTGCAAGGGCCGCAGTCGATGTCGCTGGCGCGGGAGTGGGGCGACTTCATCGTCCGGCGCGCCGACGGCGTGGCGGCGTATCAGCTGGCGGTCGTCGTGGACGACGCGGCCAATGGCATCACCGAAGTGGTCCGCGGGCGCGACCTGCTCACCTCGACGCCGGTGCAGCTCTGGCTGTACGAGGCGCTGGGACTGGCCGCGCCCTCGTTCATCCACGTCCCGATGCTCATGAGCGCGGACGGGCGGCGGCTGAGCAAGCGCGACGGCGATCTGAGCCTCGAGAGCCTGCGCGAAAAGTGGCCGCCGGAGAAGGTCGTCGGGCTGATCGCGTGGCTGTACGGCCTCACAGGCCGCTGGGAATGCCTGTCGGCAAAGGAGCTGGCGGCGGATTTTGCCTGGGACAAGCTGCGCGAAAAGGGCCGGCGCGACATCGCCGTCCGGCCGAAGGATCTCCTATTCTGACATTTGAAACGCACGGAGGAATATGGACCGCTATCGGATCATCGACATGGACCAGCACTACCGCCGGGGCGCGTCTCGCCGCTTCTGATCGCGGCCTTCTGCGAGCGTTGACAGAGCCGCACCGAGAGCGACGAGCGCATCCTTTCAGACAGCGTCTACGCGCTGACGGGGGGAGTTGGCTTTCGACTATCCTCCGTAAAGAACCATAAAGATCCTTCGCTTCGTTCAGGATGACAGGTCGGCAGTTGCCGCATCGATGTCATCCTGAGCGCAGTGAAGGATCTTTTCTTTTTCAAACTGCCATTTCAGATCGCGAAGTGCGTATGCGATTCCGCGGGGTCCGCGCCGGAGGCGCGCGGGGCCGGAAGCAGCGCGGCGAGGCGCTTCTTCGCCTGGGTCAACGCCCTCTGCGCCGCGTCCCAGTGCCCGGCGGGGGCCGCCTTCGGGCCGTTCTCCTGCGAGATGAAGCGGTCCAGCCGCGCCATCAGCCAGTAGCCGTAGGCCAGGGCCGCGATCAGGCCGATCGCAAGAAGGAAATTCGTCATGTTCAACCCACCCTTCCATATGTGCCTTTCAGGTGTGTGGCGACCAGAGTGTTACTAAAACTTCAGGAATTTCTGCACGTCCTTTTCACTGCCCAGCAATATGATGCGCTCGTCGCGGCTGAACTGGTGGTTCGGGCCGGGCAGCGGCTCCACCTGGCCGTTCTTGCGAATGGCGAGGATGTTCAGGCGATACCGCTGGCGGATGGCGAGGTCCACCACCGTGTGGCCGATCCACCCATCCGGGATCGCCGTCTCATAGATGGCGTGGTCCGTGGACAGGCGGATGTAGTCGTAGATGTGGTTGCTGCCGTAGCGCACGGCGGCCCAGTCCGCCACCTGCTTCTCGGGGTAGATCACCTCGTCCGCGCCGCACGCCAGCAGGAACTGGACGTGCGCGTCGCGCGAGGCCCGCGTCAGCACGAACGACGCCCCGTGCTTCTTGAGCAGCGCCGTGATCTCCAGCGAGGCCTGCAAATCATGCCCCATCGTCACCACGCAGAGGTCGAAGTCCCGAACGCCCAGCGAGTCGATCAACGCCGGGTCCGTGGCGTCGCCGATCTCGGCGTTGGTCACGTAGCCCATCGCGTCCTGCACCCGGCGCTCGTCCTTGTCGATGGCGAGCACCTGGTTGTTGATGTCGTGCAGCTTCTGCGCCATGTGCCGGCCGAAACGCCCGAGCCCGATCAAGAGTATGTTTTTCATAGGCGCCTCCGTCGACCGTGCCTTTGTGGTACTATCAGTGTAGCAGGTTTTGCATGAACGTGCCATTAAGCCTTTTTGCATCGCATTAAAGCCGCATTAAACCCAAAAGCCCGTTTGGGTCATCTTTATGCGGTTTTAATGCCGTGTAAAATGTTTTATTGTCCCCTTTACGAAATATGTGGTATAATAAATGAGATAAAGTATGAGAAGGGGGCGGGAGCGTGGAGAAAGCCAAGGCCGGGCGCGAGCGCATACTGGTGTGCATCTCCGCGTCGCCGACCAATGTCGACGTCATTCGCCGCGCCGTGGTGCTCGCGGGCGCGATGCACGCCGAGCTGATCGCCCTCTACGTCGAGAACACGGAGGCGCGCGACGAGGCCGAGGCCAAGGCCGTGCGCGACCACCTGGGCCTGGCGGAGCGCAGCGGCGCGACGCTCACCACCATCTACGGCGACGATCCCGCGACGGCCATCGCGCAGTATGCCCGCGTGAGCGGCATCACGAAGATCGTGCTGGGCAAGAGCCCCGGGCGGCGCAGCCTCTTCTCCCGGAAGGAGACGCTGATGTCCCGGCTGAACGAGCTCGCGCCGGACGTCGAGATCATCATCGTGCCCAACCAGCTGACGGCAGACCCCACGCGCTTCAGCCTGTTCCGCTTTTTGCGCCGGGAGCGCTTCTCCGCGGGCGACCTGGCCAAGACGGCGCTGATCCTGGCCGTCTCCACCGGCATGGGCTTTCTGTTCAAGGGCATCGGCCTGGCCATCACGAACGTGGTGCTGGTGTACCTGCTGGGCGTGATGGCGGTGTCGCTCTGGACGACGGGCTACCTGTACAGCGTGATGTCGTCGCTGTTGTCGGTGCTGGTGTTCAACTTCTTCTTCACGGAGCCGTACCTATCGCTGCACTCCAGCCCCGACTACTTCGCCACGTTCGCGGTCATGTTCGCCGTGGCGCTGCTCTCCAGCTCGCTCACCAGCCGCATCAAGGCGCAGTCAATCCAGACGGCCAACAAGGCCTACCAGACGGAGGTGCTGCTGTCCACCAGCCAGCTGCTGCAAAAGGCGGAGGACCGCGAGGCGATCCTGGCGGTGCTGCAAAACCAGCTGAGCCGCCTGCTGGAGCACAGCGTGCTGCTCTACCCCGTCAGCGGCGGCGAGATCGGCGAGCCGGAGCTGCACGAGCTGGAGCAGGACGGCGGCTTCGAGGGCATCGACATCCGCTGGGAGCGCACGATCTCCGAGTGGGTGGCCCAGAACGCCGTGCACGCCGGGCGGACGACCCGCACGTTCTCCGAGGCGCGCTGCCTGTACATGGCCATCCGCAGCGGCCGGAAGGTCTGGGCCGTCGTCGGCATCCGCGCGGACAACGCGCCTTCCATCGACGAGTACCGCAAGAACCTGATGATCTCGATCCTGGACGAGTGCGCGCTGGCGCTGGAGAAGGACCACATGACCCGCGAAAAGCAGCGCGTGGAGGAGAGCGCCCGGCAGGAGGCGCTGCGGGCGAATTTGCTGCGCTCGATCTCCCACGACCTGCGCACGCCGCTGACCAGCATCTCCGGCAACGCCGCGCTGCTGATGGAGAACATGGGCCAGCTGGACGAGGCGCACCGGCAGGCGCTGTATGCGTCGATCTACGACGACGCCATCTGGCTCAACGGCCTGGTGGAGAACCTGCTGATGATCACGCGCACGGAGAACGGCACGATCGCGCTGCACTTGCAGTCCGAGCTGATCACCGAGGCCGTGGAGGAGGCGCTGCGCCACCTGGACCGCAACGCCGCGCAGCGGCAGATATCGACCGCCGTCGAGGACGACCTCTTGATGGTGAAGATGGACGCCGCGCTGATCGTGCAGGTGCTGATCAACCTATTAAACAACGCCGTGAAGTACACGCCCGAGGGCGCGCACATCGTCATCGGCGCGAAGCGGGACGGCACTTGGGCGCGCATCTGGGTGGAGGACGACGGCCAGGGCGTGCCCGCGGGCGACGAAGACAAGGTGTTCGACATGTTCTACACGGGCGTCAAGCGCTCGCCGGACAGCCGCCGGGGCATCGGCCTGGGACTGGCGCTGTGCCGGTCCATCGTGCAGGCCCACGGCGGGGAGATCCGCGCGGAAAACCTGAAGCCCCACGGGGCGCGCTTCGTGTTCACGCTGCCGATCGCGGAGGTGATTGAAAATGAGCAATAAGCCGATGATCCTCGTCGTAGAGGACGACGCCGCCGTGCGCAACCTGATGGCGGTGACGCTGGACACGCAGGGCTACCAGTACCACCTGGCCCGCAACGGGTCGGAGGCGCTGATGGAGGTGACGACCCACCAGCCCGAGGTGATGCTGCTGGACCTGGGCCTTCCGGACATGGAGGGCGTGGACATCATCCGCAAGGTGCGCGGCTGGTCGAGCATGCCCATCATCGTCATCTCCGCGCGCGCCGAGGACGCCGACAAGGTGGAGGCGCTGGACGCCGGCGCGGACGACTACCTGACCAAGCCCTTCTCGGTAGACGAGATGCTGGCGCGCCTGCGCGTGGCGCTGCGCCGCGTGCACGCCGACCAGCAGGCAGCCGGCAGCGAGACCCCGATCTATGAAAACGGCAGGCTGCAGATCGACTACGCCGCGGGCTGCGCCTACATGGCGGGCAGCGAGATCCACCTGACGCCGATCGAGTACAAGCTGCTGTGCCTGCTGGCGAAGAACACCGGCAAGGTGCTCACGCACAACTACATCCTCAAGGAGATCTGGGGCAGCTACACCGCCTCGGACGTCGGCTCGCTGCGCGTGTTCATGGCGATGCTGCGCAAGAAGCTGCAATCCGACGGCGGCGCGCAGCCCTACATCCAGACGCACATCGGCATCGGCTACCGGATGCTTCGGATCGACCGGTCATCGGAGGAATCGCAGTGATCCAGTTTCGCAGGGCGGGCGGGCGCGAGCGCAAGTTCGGCGCGGAGAGCCTGCTGGTGTTGGGCTTCCTGGCGATCATCCTCGTGGGGACCGTCCTGCTCGCGCTGCCCGTGTCCTCCAAGAGCGGCCGCAGCGTGGGGCTGTTCAACAGTCTGTTCACGGCCACCTCGGCGGTGTGTGTCACGGGCCTTGTGGCGGTGGACACCTGCACGACGTTTTCCGTGTTCGGGCAGGCGGTGCTGCTGGGGCTGATCGAGGTCGGCGGCCTGGGCTTCATGGCGTTCGCGACGATGATCATGGTGATGCTCGGGCGGCGGATCTCGCTGAAGGGCCGCATGCTGATCCGCGAATCGATGAACGGCGCGTCGCTTTCGGACCTTTCGGGCGTCACGCGGCTGTACCTCATGCTGGCGCTGGGCATCGAATTGATCGGCGCGGGGCTGCTGTCCATCCGCTTCATCCCGATGTTCGGGCTTCGGCGCGGGCTGTGGATGGCGCTTTTTCACGCCGTCAGCGCATTCTGCAACGCCGGGTTTGACCTGTTCGGCGGCTTCTCCAGCCTGACGGCCTTCGCCCACGACCCGCTGGTGCTTCTGACGGTGGCGCTGCTGATCGTGCTGGGCGGCCTGGGCTTTTCGGTGATCCTGGAGGCGCTGCGCAACCGGCAGGGCTTTCGGGGGCTGACGCTGCACGCGCGCATCGTGCTGATGCTGACGCCGCTGCTGCTGCTGGCCGGGACGCTGTTCTACCTGCTGGCGGAGTGGAAGGGCGCGGATACGCTGGCCCCGCTCGGCGCGGGCGACAAGCTGATGAACGCCTTTTTCCAGTCCGTGACGATGCGCACGGCGGGCTTCAACTCCATCGACCTGTCGCGGCTGAAGGACGGCTCCAAGCTGTTCAGCTGCCTATTGATGATGATCGGGGCCTCCCCCGCCTCCACCGGCGGCGGCATGAAGACCACGACGGTGGCCGTGTTCGCGCTCTTGATGCTCAGCGTCGTGAAGGGCGAGGGCGAGGTGAACATCGCGCGCCGCCGCCTGTCGGGCGACGTGACGCGCCGGGCGCTGGCGGTGGTGGCGCTGTTCATGACAATGTTGATCGTCGGTTCGCTGGCCGTGTCGCTGATCGAGGACGGGCGGTTTGCGCTGGCCGACGTGATGTTCGAGGCGTCCAGCGCGATGGGCACGGTCGGCGTGTCCGCCATCGGCACGCCCAATTTGCGGCCCGCCAGCCGCGCCGTACTGCTGCCGATGATGTTCCTGGGGCGCATCGGCCCGCTGACGCTGGCCATCGCGCTCGCCCGAAAGCAGGGCAACGCCCGGAAGCTGTCGAAGTACCCGGAGGAGAAGATCATGATCGGGTAGAAGGGATACAAAAAGCCCCTGAAAGCAACAGTTTTCAGGGGCTTTTTGACGTTTTATCAGCACATTAAATCTCGACGCTCGTCCGGGGGAGCTGTACGAGGCAGTCGATGTCATGCGCCTCGCAATACTTCACGAGCCGGAAGAAGGCCAGCTCGGTCTTTTCCACCAGGCGCGGCATGCCCCGCGCGGGCCTGCCCAGCGGGGAGAAGAAGTTGTCCCAGTGCAGCGGGATGACGAGCCGCGGCCCGACCTTCTCCACCGTCTCGGCAAAGAAGCGCGCCTCGGTCGCTTCGTCGGCCTTCGCCAGCCCCGCGATGCCCAGGAACAACACGTCCGCGCGAACGCCGTCCAGCTGGCCCTCGACGTAGTTGAAGCTGGGCCGGATCAGCGCGGTCACCTCGCGCGCCTTCACCAAAAAGTCGAACAAGCCGCCCTCCCGGTAGCTGCGCAGGCGCGCGGGCTGCTTTAGCGGCGCGTCGATGGTCATTCCCAGGTCGTTGTTGAGGATCGTCGGCCTGGAGTGCAGCGACGGCAGCACCGTGACCTCGTAACCTCCGACAGCGAACGTCTCGCCGCCGCGAAATGCCACGAGCTTGTTCTCCCCCACGCCACCGCCCCGCGCCACGTTCAGCGCGGAGGAACTGCCGTACAGCGTCGCGCCGGTGCGGTTCGCCACGAAGGGCGCGTCCATCACGTGGTCGTGGTGGGAGTGGGAGATGAAGATCGCCCGCAGGCGGTCCACATGGTGCGCGTCCAGCAGCGCCCCGGCCGTCGCCTCGTCGGTCGAGGCGCTGCCGAAGATGTAGCGCGGCAGGGACGGCCGCGTGAAGTGCGCGTCGAACAGCACCTGGTCCGCGCCGTCGTCAAACAGCAGCGTCGTCGTGCCGAAGAATGTCACCTTCATGCTTCGCTTCTCCCAGTGTCAGCGCCTGGCATCCCGGCACAGGGCGTCGGCGCGCTCGAACACGGAGGCCACGCTGCCGGAGCCCTCGTACTTGGCCATGCCGCAGGCGATGATCACGCCGCCGTGCTGCCTGTTCTCGCGGTTGACGCGGTCGATCTCCGCCACCAGCTCGTCGATGTACTCGAAGTCGTGGCCCTGCGCGATGGCGGCGAACTGGTCCCCCGCCACGCGGAACACCGGGCTGTGCTTGAACGCGTTGCAGATGATGGCGCAGGCGTCGCGGATCAGCTGGTCGCCCGCCTCGTGGCCGTGCTCCTCGTTCACGCGCTCCAGGTCCACCACCCGGCAGAGCGCGATGGCGTAGCGCACGGGCTGGCCGCCTTCGATCTGCCGCGCCAGCGTCTCAGACATGCTGTCGTAGGCCGTGCGGTTCTTCACGCCCGTCAGCGTGTCGAGGTTCGCGCGGCTGCGCGCCGCCGCCAGCTTGCGCTCGTAGTCCTGCTCGCGGCGCACCTGGGCGTCGATGTTGTTCACGCCGAGGATCAGCTGCGGGCCGTCCTTCTCCTCGATCATCGCGGCCTTGACGCCCACGTAGGTCGGCTCGCCGTCCAGGATCATCCGGTATTGCAGCGAGAACAAGCCGCTGCGTTTGATCTCGTCCATCACGCGCTCCAGCGTCAGAAGCGTCTGGAACTTCTCGATGTCGTCCGGGTAGACGTGGCGCACGCTCTCCTTGCGCGCCGTGGCGAAGAAGTCGTCGCCCTCCTTGGCCAGGCCGAGGCCGGCGTAATCATTGGTGGCGGTGTATTCGTAGTAGTGGCCGGTGGCCGGGTCCACCGTGTAGATGCAGATGTAGTCCTGCGAGAGGGCGTTGATGCGGTTGTAGGTGGTCTGCTCGGCCTGGATGCGGGCGAGCGCCTCCTTCTGGCGCATCTGCGCGTCCACGTTGTTGACGCCGATGATGATGTGCTCGCGGTCGCCCTGCATGCGCACGGCCTTCATGCTCACGTAGGCGGGCTGGCCCTCGATCATCAGGCGGTAGTTCAGCACGAAGGCGCCGTGCTCGTCCAGCTCGCGGACGAAGGTCTCCTTGTGGAAGGCCTTGACCAGATCGTCCTGGTCGTCCTTGTAGACGTGTTCGAGCGCGTCCATGCGGGCGGATTCAAAGAAGTTCTCGCCGCGGCGCTCCATCGCCAGGTCCTCGTGGGCGGCGTTGGGGCTGTACTCGATGAAGGCCTCCGTCTCCAGGTTCACGTAGTAGAGGTACACGTAGTCCGCCGACAGCGCGCGGGCGATGTGGGCGTAGGTCATGTTCGGCTCGTCGCTGTCCTTCACGATGGCCAGCACGGCCACGGCCACCGCCGCGGTGCCCGTGGCGGGGTTGACGGCCACGCGGCGCAGCATCGAGTGCACGGTGCTGTCGCCGAAGCGCTCGTCCACGACGGCGCGGTTGCCGTCGCGGCTGCAGCGCATCACCGCGGCCATGAAGCTGTAGCCGGGCACGTCCGGCATCCTGTCGAAGTCCGATTCCTCGTCCAGCTTCTCCAGGCCGAAGAACTGCTTGACGAAGCTGCGGTACGACCGGTTGGTGCGGGTGTAGGACACGCGGGAGCCGTTGACCTCGATGATGGCCGTGGGCAGCGTGTCGAAGTAGCGGCGCAGCATTTCGTCGTCCTCGCTGACGAGCGCGGCCATGTCGTAGAGGTTGATGCGGCCGATGGCGGCGTAGTACTCCGCCTCTGCCGGGTTTTCAAAGCGCATGTCCGTGCCGCTTCTGTACATGGCCAGCATGTCGTCGAAGGAGATCGGCTTGCCGTAGTAGTAGCCCTGGATCTTCGTGCAGCCGATCTCGCGCAGGAAGTCCACCTGCTCCTGGTGCTCCACGCCCTCGCAGACGGTCTCCACGCCCAGGCCGCTGGCCATGCGGGTCAGCTCGGTGAGGATGATCTTGCCCTCGTCGCCGCTCTCGAAGCGCTCCATGAAGCGCATGTCGAACTTGATCAGGTCGAAGCGGATGCTCTGCAGCACGTCCAGCGACGAGTAGCCGCTGCCGAAGTCGTCCATCCACACCTGGAAGCCCAGCGCCTGGAAGCGCTCCACCTGCTCCTTCATGAAGTCGAAATCGCTGCCGACGACGCTCTCGGTGATCTCAATGGTCAGCATCGAGCGGTCGATGCCGGCGTCGTCCACGCGGCGGCGGATCTCCTCGACGATGTCGCAGGCGTCAAAGTCGTTGCGGGAGAGGTTCACGGACTGCGGCACCACGTTGAGGCCCACTTCGGCCTGGCGCTTCATCTTCTCCAGCACGCGCTCGACCACGTACAGGTCCAGCTTGTAGATCAGCTTGGCCTCCTCCAGCGCGGGGATGAAGGCCGCGGGCGACAGGAAGCCGCGCTCGGGGTCGATCCAGCGCGACAGCGCCTCCTCGTCGCACACCTTGGCATCCGCGGCGCGGACGATGGCCTGGTAGTACACCTTGATCCAGCCCTCGGAGAGCGCCCGGTCGATGTTGTCGATCACGTAGCGGCGGTTCTCCGCCTGGCGGAGCATATCGGCGTCGTAGCGGCTGCTGCCGGAGACGAACGCGCCGCGGTACTGGTCGCAGGCGAACTTGGCGCGATCGCAGGCGACGGTGATGTTCACGTCCTCCAGCGCGTCGGGATAGATGCCCGCGCGGATGGGCAGGGAGTTGCCGTCGTTGGCGCTCTGGCACGCCTCATACAGCGCCTTCAGCTGGCCGTCCAGGTGCGTCTCGTCGGTCAGGGCGGCGAAGCGGTCCTGGCCGAAGTGGCTGTAGCTGTGGCCCTCGAACACGCGCGAGATGGCCTTCGCCACATCGCAGATCAGCCGGTCGCCCTCGTCGAAGCTGTGGCGGCGGTTGTACTGCTTCATGCCCAGCAAATTGAAGTACGCGAGCACCGGCTTCTGCCCGGCCTTGCGCATGACCTCGCGCTCCTCATCCGCCTGGCGCAGGAAAGTGCGCAGGTTCGGCAGGCCCGTCAGCGCGTCGATGCTCACCTGTCGGTTCAAATCGTCGAACGAGCGCTTCTGCTGGTCGCGCATGCGCATGAACGCGCCGGTCAACATGCCGACTTCGTCGTGGCCGCCGTAGCGCAGGTCCACGTTGTAGTCCCCCGCGGCCAGGCGCTGCGAGGCCTCGGTGAGGCGCTGCAGCGGGCGCGTGACGAAGCGCATCACGAACATGATCAGCAGCGCGTAGATCGCGGCGATCACCGCCACCAGCGGCAGTATGATGCGCAGCAGGTTCGTCCAGGAGGCGTTGACCTCCGAGACCGGCGCGGTGACGATCAGCTTCATGCCGTTGGACAGCGTCGTGAACGACAGCTGGCGCTTTTCGCCGTGGAACATGTAGCGGATCAGCTCGTCGCCGTTGTTCTCCCTCTGCGTCAGGCTCTCCAGGCCCGGCGTCTCCAGGTCCTTGGGCGAAGCGGCGTTTTCAAAGTCCGGGTGGTAGAGCACGGTGCCGTCGGCGGTGTAGAGGCAGGCGAAGCCGGTGTCGAACACGCGAATGTTCTTCACCTGCTCCACGAGCGTATCGAAGGGGATGTCCATGCCGAGCACGCCGACGAACACGCCCGCCTTGTAGATGGGCACGATGTAGGAATAGGTCCACATTTCATTGAGGAAGTGCGCCGAATACGGGCCGATCCAGGAGGGGCGCCCGCGCTCGATGGGCGTGTAATACCAGGTGGTGTGCTCGGTGTCGTTGGGGTCCAGCTCGCGTGCGTCCAGCGGCGGCTGCTCGTCAAAGCCGGTCTTGCCCACCTTGGAGTAGAAGAAGCCGTGTTCCGATTCGCTGATGTCGGGGCTGATGCAGTAGTAATACGTGACGATGCCGTTCGTGTGGCTGGCGACGCTCTGGAAGGCCTCCCGGATGCCGGAGCAGTGGCGGGCGAGATAGGCATCCAGGCGCTTGACCTGCTCGGGCGTGCGCGGCTGGCCGGCCTCGCTGCCCGCGACGCCGCACTCCACCAGCACCGCCCCGTCCAGCGAGTCGCTGCAGATGTTGGCCGCCATTTCCACCGACTGCTCGATGCTCTCGATGTACTTCTCCAGCGATTTTTCCGTGTCCTGAGCGATCAGGTTCATGGTCTCGACCGACCTTCGATCGTTCTCCGCACGGATCGTGGTAAAGCACGCCGCAAAGACGGTCAATATGCCCGTGAGTATCGCGGCGACGGTGATCGCCGTGATCTTTACGCGAATCGAACGCATCCTCTCACCCTCCGACAGGTGTGTGTTTTACAGAAATATCAGTCGCCGACGGACATGCGCCGGTAGTTGTTCTTCACGGAGCCGTTCCACGACACGCTGAAGCCGTCCACGCGCTCGCTGGTGACGTAGAAGCGATAGCGTGAGAACAGCGGGATCCAGGCCGCGTCGTCCTGCACGATGATCTTCTCCAGTTCCCGGTACTCCTCAAGGCGCGCCTTGGGATCGGAGATGGTGCGCGCGTCGCGCACCCGCCGCATGATATCGACGTTCGCGTAGCAGAGGCTGCGGAACGCGGTGTTGTCGCGGTTGCCGAAGAACGTGTAGACGAAGTTGTCCGGGTCGTTGTAGTCCGCGGTCCATGTGGCCGCGTAGCAGGGCAGCTGCCCGGTCTTGCGCAGGCGCATGAACTCGTTTTCGTCCAAGATCTCCACCGCCGCGCGCACGCCGATCTTCTTCCACATCTCCACGGTCATGTCCACCAGCGCGGTCTCCCACTGGGTCGACGTGGACTTGACGCAGACGGTCAGGTCAAAGCCGTCGGGATAGCCGGCCTCCTCCAGAAGCGCCCGGGCCGCGTCCGCGTTGCAGGGGATCTCGGGAAGGTCCGGGTTGAAGCCGTACAGGCCGTGCGGGAAGATGCCGTTTTCCAGCGTGCCGCGCCCGCTGTACACCGCGTCCAGCAGCATCGTGCGGTTCAACGCCATCTGCAGCGCCTTGCGCACGCGCGCGTCGTCCAGCGGCGCGACGGACTCGTTCAGCGCGAAATAGGTGATGCCGATCTGCAGCACTTCGTGGAGCCGGTCGCGGTAGATGTCGCCGTGGAGGAAGAACTCCGCGGAGTTGCCCAGCTCGTCCAGGTCCAGTATGTCCAGCTCGCCCTGCTCGAACAGCTTGCGCACGGCCTCGGATTCCGTCAAAAAGCGCAGGTCGAGGCCCTCGCAGGCGGGCGCGCCAGACCAGCAGTTCGAGTTTGCCGTGAGTAGCATGCCGGTGCCCGGCGTCCAGTACGTCAGTATGAACGGGCCGGTGCCGATCGTGCAGGCGGGGTCGATGCCGAAGGCGTCGCCCGCGGCCTCGGTGGTCTCCTCGTCGAGGATCGAGGCGCCGGGCACCGTCATGCAGGCCAGGAACGCCTCGGACGGCTCCTCCAGCGTGATGGCAAAGTCCAGATCGCCCAGCAGCTCAAAGCCCTCCAGCTGCTCCGTCTCGCCGCGCTCCAGCCGGCCCGCGCCGTCGATCACCTCGGCGATGTCGCGGTTGCAGGACTTGGGATGCATCAGAAGGCGCGTCAGCGTGTACTTGACGTCCGATGCCGTCAGCGGCGAGCCGTTGCTGAACTTCACGCCCGGGCGCAGGTGGAACGTGTAGGTGCGCCCGTCCTCGGACACCTCCCAGCGCTCGGCCAGCGAGGGCAGTATCTCGATGCCGCCGTCCGCGCTGTTCTCCATCTCCACGAGGCGGTCAAACACGTTCTGGGCGACGGTGTAGTGGATCGAGGTGCACTGGAAATCCACCGTGTCGGGCTCGTCCTCCACGGCGACGAGGAAGCGCGAGGTGTCCAGGTCCTCCTCGCGCGTCGGCTCCTGCGCCGACGGCTTGCGGGCGGGGGCGCATGCGCTCAGCGCCAGCGCCGCCATGACGAGCGTCAGCAGCAGGCAGGCGAGCTTTGCGCGCCGTTGCGGGTTCTTCATGGCGGCCTCTCCCTTCGCGCGCGGGCCGTGCCCGGGCGTTCCGTGTCAGTTCTTGCGGCTGTTAGCTACATATAACTTGCCCAGTATATAGACAATTATAACAAACCGGCCTTGTGCCCGTCTACCATATTTTACGAAAAGCGGCAACAAATCGCATTTTGGGCGCATTCCGCGCACATTTTAAAGCGCGCGCTCGGCTTTGCCCTCGGCAAACGGCCCCGGCAGGGCGGAAAGCCCGCGGTGCTCGCCCAGGAAATCCCGGTCGAAGGTGATCGCGGTGCCGTCCGGATTCTCGAAGCGCTGCTCCGGCTCGAACGCGCAGCCGAGGATGTCGCTGGTGATGATGCCGTCCCGGAAGTCGCCGAGGAAGTCGTACACATTCGTCACGAGCACCGGCCTGCCATCCTTCTCAGTAAGCTCCACCGTCACGTTGGCGTCATTGTCCACGTGGCCGTGCTTCTCGTGCTTGCTGACGGACGCGCCGTTGAAGTAGGCGTTGCCCGACACCCACACCGGCAGGTGGCCGAAGTGCGCCGATGCCAGCCCGCCCATGTTCGGCTCGTTGTCCGGCGAGAACGGCGCGAACCACTCCTCATAGCTCGGGAAGATGTCGAACGGCGCGGTGCCCACCACCTGGTAGTCCGGGTTCTGGGGCGTCAGCGTCTCGTCGGTGACGGGCCACTTCTGCACGAAGATGTTGTTGTAGATGCGGTCGTCGCCGTGCAATATCGTCATGAAGCCCGCCACCTCCGTGCGATGCCGGATGTGGTACGGCGTGTAGCGCGGCTCGCGCTGGTCGTTCACGATGCTGTCCACGCCGGAGTTGATCAGGCCGAAGCCGCCGCACATCAGGTTGTGCACGCACGCGATGCCCTCGCTGGGCAGCACCGCCCCGGCCTTCGACAGCATCACGTTGTTGTCGATCAGCGTCGGGCCGTGGCCCACCTCGATGAACACGTCGCAGTTGAACATCGCGCCCATCGCCTGCGGGACGCCCTCCGGGCGCTGGTTGTCGTGCAAGAGGTTCTGGCTGATGCGCGCGCCCTGCGCCTCCCAGTCCAGCCAGACGCCCATGATGCAGTGGTGGATGTGGTTGCGGCGGATCGTCACGTCGATCGCGGCGTGCAGCTTGATGCCCGCGGTCTCCGCGCCGCCCAGCTGCTGGCTGTTGCACACGTGGTGGATGTGGCAGTCCTCGATGATCGAGAACACGCCGCCCATGCGGCCCACAATGCCCGTCTGCTCGCAGTGGTGGATGTGGCAGCGGCGCACGATGTGGCTGCCGACCTTCTCCTTGAGCCAGCCGTGATACTGCCCGCGGCACACGGCGTCGCGCTCCATCTGCGTCGGGCTCTTCACGCGCTTGTGGAAGAAGTACATGTCGTTCTCGGGGTCGCGGTACTTGCCGAGGCTGATGCCGCAGCACTTGCCGCCCCAGACCTCGCAGTCCTCAATGATCCAGCCCTTCGACCAGTGCGGGCCGATCAGGCCATCCTGGTACGCCGCGGGCGGGGCCCACGTGGTCGCGCCCTTGTTGATGTTGAAGCCGCTGACGGTGATGTAGCCGATGCCGTTCTCATCCGGCATGAAGCAGTTGCGGCGCACGAGGATCTCCACCTTCTCGGCGTTCGGGTCGAGGCCCTTGAAGTTGGCGTAGAGCACGGTCTCGTCGCCGTCCTGCTCGGTGTACCACTTCCAGGTCGAAAGCTCGGCGTCGAACGCGCACGGATCGGCCTCGGCCTTCTCGCATTCCTCGATGGAGTTCGTCTCGTACATCATATGGTCGTTCAGGAACACCGCGCCGGTGTGACGGACGGTTGGCGCGAAGTACCAGTCGCCGCAGACCAGCGTGGTGTAGGGGTTGTAATCCCCAAAGACGCCGTTGTTCACGCGGTTCACCCACACGTTGCCCTTGAATTTCTGCCAGCCGGTGAGCTCCTCCGCGCCGGTGATCACCGCGCCCAGCGGCTCCACGGAGCGGTAGGTGATGCGCGCGTCCTCCGTGCCCGCGTGGCGGGGCGTCACCTTCTCGCGGTAAATGCCGGGCGCGACGAGGATCTCGTCGCCCGCCACGGCGATTCGCGCCGCGTCGTCGATGTGCCTGAAGGGCATTTCCTTCGTGCCGTTGCCGTCCCGGGAGGCCTTCGCGTTGACGTACCAGATCATGTTGTGCTTCCTCCTTGCGTATCGTATGCGATTTTACCTAAGAATAATATAAAACACCCGTCCCCTTTCCCCCGGGACGGGTGGTGATGAGGCCAGCGCCTCGCGTCCCATCGCACTGTTATTATCGCATGATTGCGGGCAAAAGTCAATACGCAACGCGCCCCCGCGGACCGGTTTTCCGGCACAAAGTCCAGGCGTCCGGGGGGTTGACTTCCGGAAAAATTTACATATAATATATACAAAGGATACTCATCTGAAATCCAGCGGTAACCGAAGTCGTTTTCGGATGTAACGATACGCCAAACCGAAGCGGAAAGTGGGTTGGACGCATGAACCGGGCGATACAGGCCAGCTTTGACAACTACATGGCGACGGGCGACATTGGCGTGATCGCCATTTGCCTCGTCATGGTCATACTGCTGATGACGTCCTACGTCAGCCGCACGCGCAGCTTCCGTATCTTCATGTCCATCATCGGCTTCCTGGTGGGCGCTTCGCTGGTCAACATCGGCTGCCACAGCCTGCTTCTCAAAAACGATCCCGCGCTCTACAACCTGGCCTACGCGATGCACGTGCTCTACCACGCGCTGCTGTTCATCGTGTTCTTCCTGTTCGCGCTGTACACCACCGTGGTCTCCGGCATGGAGCGCCGCAGGGCGCGAAGCGTCGCGATCGCGGCCGCCGCGCTGTTTGTCGGCATCGTGGGCGTGGACGTGTTCCGCGCCGCCACCGGCGCGGGCTTCAAGATCGTCGAGGGCCGGATGGTGATCTGCAACGTCAACCTGTTCACGATCGGCTACGTGCTGTACATCCTTCTGCTGCTGGTGCTGCTGCGCCGCGTGCAGAACCTGCTGTACAAGCGCGTGCTCTACGGCTTTTACGGCACGATGGCCGTGTCGGTGCTGATCCGCTTCGGCCAGCTGGCCGTGGACCAGTCCTCGCTGACGACGATGACCTTCGTGTTCCCCGTGATCGCGATGCTGTACATCATGCACTCCAACCCCTACAACGTCACGCTCGGTTCGGTGGATGTGCGGGCCATGGAGGACATGGTGCGCAACATGTACGCCCGGAAGGTGCCGTTCATCTACCTGAGCCTGCTGCTGCCGGACTACGACAGCGAGGGCAAGGAGCTGCCGGACGAAATCCGCGCGTCCGTGCGCCGCTTCTCCGGCGACTACTTCCGCAGCGGCGTGCTGTTCCAGATCGGCAACGGCCAGGTGGTGCTGATGGTGCCGACGCGCCGAAACCCGGACTACGAAGCGCGCATCGAGAAGATCCTGGAGAGCTTCCAGCGGCAGTATCGGCGCTTCCGGCTGCCCTACAAGATCGTGATCGGCGAATCTGTGGACGAGATCAGCCGCAAGAACGAGTACGCCAGCCTGATCCGCAGCATCCAGCGCGGCCTGCCGGAGAACACGGTGTACCGCGTCGGCCCGGAAGACATCGCGCGCTTCAACCGCGAGGAGTACATCCTGAGCCAGCTGGCGGACATCTACAACCGGCGCGACATGAACGACCCGCGGGTGCTGGCGTTCTGCCAGCCGGTGTTCAACCTGCAGACCGGCCGCTTTGACACGGCGGAGGCGCTGATGCGCCTGCGCCTGGACGAGGCGGGCATGGTGTTCCCGGACCAGTTCATCCCGCTGGCGGAGAGCCACGGCTACATCCACGTGCTGACGGAGATCATCCTGCACAAGACCTGCAAGGAGATCGGCCGCCTGACGGAGGAGGGCTACCAGATCGCCCGGATCAGCGTGAACGTGTCGGTGCTGGAGCTGAAGGACGACGACTTCTGCGGCGACATCAACCACATCATCCAGTCCAATTCCATCGACGGCGGGAAGATTGCCATCGAACTGACCGAGTCCGGCAGCGAGGCGGACTTCATACTGATGAAGGAGAAGATCGAGCAGCTGCGCGGGCAGGGCATCCAGTTCTACCTGGACGACTTCGGCACCGGCTACTCCAACATGGAGCGCATCATGGAGCTGCCGTTTGACATCATCAAGTTCGACCGCTCGCTGGTCATCGCCAGCGGCGTCGGCGAGCGCTCGGAGCGGATCGTGGAAAACCTGGCGCACATGTTCCGCGACATGGAATACTCCGTGCTCTACGAGGGCGTGGAGGACGAGGGCGACGAGGCGCGCTGCCGCGGGATGTCCGCCTCCTACCTGCAGGGCTACAAGTATTCCCGCCCCGTGCCGATCGAGCGCCTGCGCAACTTCCTGCCGAAGGCTGGCTGAGCGCGCCTCGTCGCGGGCGGCGGAGCATCGTGACATCGCATATCGATTTTGTCAGGTTTTTGTCGAACGAAAAGTGTTGACAATTTGTTATTTTCATGTTATCATCTTCTTCACTATCCACGCCTGAAGGAGGTGTTTTTTATGTGCTTTGCGCCAAGCGATCCCATCAGCGCCACGTCCGCGCCGCGGGCGATCCTGCCCATACTCTATGGTCGCGGCATCTATACCGTTGGCGCTTTGATGAAAACAGACGCCTATAAAGCCGTATCCAGCGGCCGCTACAACCTCGACATCATCCGGGAGGTAAACGGCCTGCCCATCGACGCGCTGCGCTGGCTCGTCGAGGACGCATCCGCATAAGACCCGTCAAGGAGATGTGAAAACATGGCTGCCAGGGAAACAAATACTGCGGGCAAAAAGCCCCCAGCCAAAAGGCAAACCACAAAGAGAAAGGCAAAGGAGCCGCGCGTCGTCATACAATCCCCCATGGGCGGGGAGATCACGGTCTACGCGATCCTCGCCAGGGTCGGCGACGTGGACACGGTGTACATCCGCACCGACATGAACAAGGCCTACTGGGTCAAGGGCACCGAGACCGGAAACATCGACCTCTGGTGACCCGGCTCAGGGCAAAACCAGCGCGCCCCGGGCCAACGCCTGGCCGGTCTCCTTATCGAACAGTATCGTCGCCTTGTTGAACGAGAACTTCACCTTCCTGTCCACCGGGAAGTCCACGTCCCCAAACACCACCGACGTCAGCGAGACGCCGTTCACATCCATCTTCACCGTGGTCTCCATGCCCGAGGGCAGCGTGGAGTACACGGTGCCTTCCACGTTCCCGTCGTCGCCGATGCGGATGTATTCGGGCCTTATGCCCACGATCACAAAGTCGAGCGCGCCGCCTTCGGACAGGCGGCCGTCGACGAAATTCATCGAGGGGTTCCCCAAGAAGTCCGCCACGAACACGCTGGCGGGATTGTTGTACATCTGCAGGGGCGGCGCATACTGTTGCAGCCGCCCTTTGTCGATGACGCACACCATCGTCGAGAGCGTCATGGCCTCCTGCTGGTCGTGTGTCACGTACACGAAGGTGGAGTCCGTATCCCGGTGCAGCCGCTTCAGCTCCGTGCGCACCTCCATGCGCAGCTTGGCGTCCAGGTTGCTCAGCGGCTCGTCCATGAACAGCACCCGGGGCCCGGGCGCCAGCGTCCGGGCGATGGCCACGCGCTGCTGCTGGCCGCCGGAGAGCTCGCTGGGATAGCTCTTTTCATACGCCTCGATGCGCAGCATGGCCAGCAGTTCCCGAACCCGCTCCGCGATCCTGTCCTTGTCCCATTTCATATTCTCCAGGCCGAAGGCGATGTTCTGGCACACCGTCATGTGGGGCCAGAGCGCGTAGTTCTGGAACAGAAAGCCCACCCCGCGCCTGTTGGGGGGCACGTTGATGCCCTCGTCGGAGTCGAACACGACCTTGCCCCCGATGGTGATCCTGCCCTCCGTGGGCGTCTCCAGGCCGGCGATCATGCGCAGTATCGTGGTCTTGCCGCAGCCGGAGGGCCCCAGCAGCGTGATGAAGGCTTTGCTGAGGATCTGCAGGTCCAGCTTGTCCACCGCCACGACCTTGCCAAAGTGTTTCGATACGTTTTTCAGGAAGATCTCCGGCATACCGGCCGCATTCTTCTCCACCGCCAAAGGCAAAAAAGATGACAGATTCGCCGATAAAGCTTCCCGGGCGCGAAAGCGGTCGTCAAACGGCCGGAACAACGGATTGCCCCGGCGCGGCGGATGTGATAGAATGGACGCGACGCGGGGCGGATGACGAACGGGCCGCCCGGAATCAAACAGGGAGGGAGAGATCATCCATGAGGATACGTCTGGAGAAGCCGGAGGAGTACGGGGCGGTCGAAAACCTGGTCCGGGAGTCGTTCTGGAACGTCTACCGGCCGGGATGCAGCGAGCACTATGTGCTGCACGTGCTCAGGGACGATCCGGCGTTTGTGAAGGAGCTGGATCTCGTCCTGGAGGAGGACGGCGCGCTGATCGGGCAGAACATGTTTATGCGCACGGTCATCGACGCGGACGACGGGAAGACCGTGCCGGTGCTCACGATGGGACCGATCTGCATCGCGCCGGAACTAAAGCGCAAGGGCTACGGCAAGGCGCTGCTGGACGCCTCGCTGGAAAAGGCGACGGAGATGGGCTTCGGCGCGGTGCTGTTTGAGGGGAACATCGACTTCTACGGCAAGAGCGGGTTCACCTACGCCCGGACGTTCGGCATCCGCTATCACGACCTGCCGGAGGGCGCGGACGATTCCTTCTTCCTCTGCCGGGAGCTGATCCCCGGGTATCTGGACGGCGTCACCGGCGTCTACCAGACCCCCCCAGGGCTACTACGTGGACGACGCCGACGTGGAGGCCTTCGACCAAAACTTCCCGCCCAAGGTGAAGCTGAAGCTGCCCGGACAGATCTTCGAGTAAAGATTTTTATGAAAGGGGGGCCTTCCCCCCTTTCCCTTTTAAACCGGCCGAACAGGCCGGTTTATTAATTTTCGACTAACAGTCGAAAAACGCTTGACAGGCGTCCCGCGTTGCGCTATGATAATAACCGACCGACAGTCTAAAAAACGGAGGTTGCCATGAAAAAGGGAGAGCGGACGAAGCGGGCGCTGCTGCAGATCGCCTACGGCCTGTTCATATCCCGCGGATATGAGAACACCAGCGTCGACGACATCATCGAGGCGGCCGGCATCGCAAAGGGCACCTACTACTATCACTTTGAAAGCAAGGAACAGACGCTGGAGGAAGTGATCGGCATGATGCTCGACCAGGAGGCCGAGGCCGCCCGGCAGGTCCTCGGATCCGACGCGCCCGTGCCGCAGAAGATCGTCGGGATCATCGCCTCGCTGCGCCCCAGGCAGGAGGAGCTGCCCATCGAGGGCGCGCTGATGAAGCACGAAAACGCCCTCATGCACGCCAAGATCAAGCGCCGGCTGATCGAAACCGTGCTGCCGCTGCTGTCGGAGGCTGTGGAGGAAGGCATCGCGCAGGGCATCTTTGCCTGCGACAACGTCCCGGAGCGGGTGCGGATGCTGCTGATCATCAGCAATGAGGTCTTCGACGAGGGGCAGTTCACGCAGCGCGACATCGAGGTGTTCATCGACATCACGGAGAAGCTGCTCGGCGCGCAGCCCGGGACGATGAACTTCGTCAGGGCATTGATCCACTAGGAGGTGAGAGCAATGAGCGAAAAGAGAAACTTCAACAAATTCCTGCTCCTGTGGGCGGGCGAACTGGTCTCCTCCATCGGTGGCGGGCTGACCAGCTTCGGCCTGGGGGTGTACATCTTCCAGCGGACGGGGAGCGCCGCGAGCATGGCGCTGGTGACGCTGCTGGGGTTTTTGCCGACGCTGCTGTTGAGCGTCCCGGCGGGCGTGCTCGCCGACCGCTACGACCGGCGCCTGCTGATGATGGTCGGGGACGGGTGCTCGGCGCTCGGCATCCTCTATATCCTCGTGTGCATGATGCGCGGCGGCGCGTCGCTGGCGCAGATCTGCGTCGGCGTGTTCGTGAGCGCCGTATTCTCCGCACTGCTGGAGCCCTCGTTCCGGGCGACCATCACGGACCTTCTGACCAAGGAGGAGTATTCCAGGGCCAGCGGGCTGGTCTCCCTGGCCGGGAGCGCCCGATACCTGTTCTCGCCGGTCATCGCGGGGTTCCTGCTGGCGGTGAGCGACGTGAAGCTCCTGCTGGTGATCGACATCTGCACCTTCTTCCTGACCGTCGTCAGCGCGGCCGTCGTCCGCAGGGGCATCGGCAGCAAGCAAGCCGAGAAGAAGGAGGCGTTCCTCAAGAGCCTCGGCGAAGGCTGGCGCATCCTGCGCGCGAAAAAGGGCGTGCTGATCCTCGTGGGGCTGTCCTCCGGGATCACGCTGTTCATGGGCATGTTCCAGATCCTGGCGGAGCCGCTGATCCTGTCCTTCAAGGACGCGAAGACCCTCGGCGTCGCGGAGACGATCTGCGCCAGCGGCATGCTGGCGAGCGGGCTCGTGCTCGGCATCAAGGGATTGAAGGGACGCTACGTGCGGACGCTGGGCCTGTCCCTGATACTGGCCGGTCTGTTCATGTGCGGGTTCGGCCTGTTTGAGAACATGGTCCCGATCTGCGTATTTGGGTTTATGTTCTTCGCGGCGCTGCCGTTCGCGAACAACTGCCTGGACTACCTGATGCGGACGAACATCCCGGACGAGGCTCAGGGAAGGGCCTGGGGCATGATCGGATTTTTGTCGCAGCTGGGATACGTCGTGGCCTACGCTGTCTCCGGCGCGCTGGCGGATGCCCTCGGGCGCGTCAGCGGCCTCGGCGTCGGAAGGGGCGCGGCATGGGTCATCGTCGCCGCGGGGGCAGCCCTCACGCTGATCGCGTCCGCGGTCCTGCTGCCCAAGAGCATCCGTCAACTGGAGAAGCAATGAGGAGGTAATCGATATAAAAGCGAATGTCGTAAACGTTGGAGAAATCAGGCCGTACAAGTACAGGCCGGTGCTGTTCTTTGCCCTGGCGTACCTGTTCACGTGGCTGTTCTGGATCCCGGCCATCTTCGTGCCGCAGGAGTACGGCGGCATCCTGATGCTGTTCGGGCTGCTCGCCCCGGCCGTCGTATCGACCGTGTTTGTCCTGGCGTCGGGTTCGGACCTGTTGAAGAAGGACTTGAAGATCAAGCTCATCGGCCTCTACAAGGTCAAGTGGCGCAACGTCCTCATAGCCGTCGTCCAGTTCGCCGGAATCGTGGTCTGCTCGATACTGCTCTCCCTCGCCTTCGGCCAGTCGCTCGATCAGTTCGCATTCACCGAGGACTTCTCGTTCACGGGCGTCGGGATCGGCAGCGCGCTGATCACGGTGACGCTGGCCTCGATCATCGAGGAGGTCGGCTGGAAGGGCTACTGCGAGGACTCGATCGGTGCCTACATGAACTGGTTTTGGGAGTCCATGCTCTTCGGCGCGCTCTGGTCGTTCTGGCACTTCCCGCTGCTCTTCATCAAGGGCACCTACCAGGCCGGGCTCATGGTGAACCCGCTGTATGTGGTCAACTTCTTCATCAGCGGCATCCCGCTGGGCTTCATCATCACCTGGGTCTACCTCGCCAGCGACCGCTCGATCCTGGCCTGCATGATCTACCACCTGTTCGTGAACTTCCTGCAGGAGAAGATCGCCATGACGCCCGAGACGAAGTGCGTGGAGACGATCGTCGTGACCGTCGTGGCCGCCGTCATCGTCCTCGCCAACAAGGACATGTTCTTCGAAACCCGCCACGTCGGAAAGCTGCTCGAAACGCGCTACGGCGCCGATTCCTGACCGGACCAGAGTGCCGAAAAACCCGGGCATGAATGAAATTCATGCCCGGGTTTTGGTAAAAGACGGCAATTTAGATACAATGCGCCGGACGCGGCCGGATTCCCCTCTCCCTGTCGTCTCATTCCTCTGCGGACGCGATATAGTCCGACAGCCGTAAAGCCATTTCCTCCCGACCTGCGGCGCTGTATTTCCGCTGCATGTTTCGCGCCGTTTCCACCCTCAGCATGCGGCGATCCATCGCCAGTTTAAGGAGCGTCTCGTCGCGCCACGCCCGCTTTTCCCAAATGCCGTACTCCCGCCGCAGAAAGCTGACATACGCTTCCGTCCACGGCTCTATCTCCGGCATGCCCGCTTCCAGCGCGAACAGGAAGCCCTGCGTAGCGCGCCGCTTGTTCCGATTGGAGAGATCCTCCGGCGAGCCGAGGTAGATCGGCTTGCCGATCCGAGAGATGAAGGCCGCATTGCCGGTGGCGACATACGGCTCGCCCTCGGCGCTGCTCATTGCTGCGGTTTCCGAGAAACTTTCAACGCCGCCGTGTACGAATACCAGCTTGACGGGCGCGCCGACAAAGGCATTGTCGCCGACCGCCGACGCCGTTGCCGGGATGTCGTATCGCTCCCGGCTCCTTCCCGGCGGATAGGCGATCAGCCGCTTCCCGTCCCAGCTGAAGACGACGCCGTCTATAGCGCGATAGCGCCTGGACGCGGGCGAGACGACAAAGGCATCCAGGTTGCGGCACCCCGAAAACACGCTGAAATCGACGACTGCGTCCGTGATGGTTGTGGTCGTCAGCCCCATGCAAGAGCCGAACGCGCCGCGACCGAGCTTCGTCACGCGCTCCGGGATGGCCACATCCCTCAGTTTTTCGCAGCCGAAGAACGCCTCGGCGTCGATTTGCGCCAGGCGCGCCGGGAGATCGACGCGGCTCAGCCCCAGACAATGGGCGAACGCCCCGCGGCCGATGCGCGTTACGCCCGCCGGAATCCGAGCGCGCCCCAGGTTGTAGCAGAATCGAAACGCCTCGTCGTCGATCGCCTCGAGGCTCTCCGGAAGCGTCGCCGCCTTCATCTCCCAGCAGTTTATAAACGTCATTCTTTCGATCCGCGTCACGCGATCGGGCAAGGCGATTTGCGACAGCTTCCAGCAGTCGCAGAAGGCCTTTTCGCCTATCCGCACGACGCTCTGCGGAAGGCTCGCGCTCAGCAGATTCTTGCAGTTCCAAAACGTCCCGTCGCCGATCTCCTCCACGCCCGCCTCGACCGTCGCGCTCCTCAGCGCTTCACAGCAAAAGAACGCCTCGTTCCCGATCCGCTTGACGCTGCCGGGAATCGTCACGTCCGTCAGCGCGGTACAGAAGCCGAACGCACGCGGGCCGATCTCCGTCACGCCCTGCGGTATGGCGACGTCTTCGCCCGAGCCGATGTACTTTTTCAATATGCCGTCTTCTATGACAAAATCGGCGCTGCGCGACACGCCCAATCACCCCTTTACCGCATGACGGGGAGCATCCCCCATTGCGCCGCTTCCTGTGCCATCCCCGGTTTCGAGCGCGTTTGTTTGCGATCATGATAGCATAAACGAATAAAAGCCGTCAAGGACGCCGTTGACATCCGCATGCTCTTACGGCATAATGGCTACGGGGCTTGCTTATTCCGGACGTGCGAGGCGAAGGAACCTATGGCTGAAAGCGAATTCGACGAAGCCCTTTACGATTGTGCGTCGCTGACGGACATTGCCCTGACCCGAACCGTCCGGCGAATCGACGACCTGTTTGGCGTCATGCGCTGACCGAGCTTCCTCAGCCCCGTTCCAGCCGCCAGGCGTCGCCGTCCGCGATCGCGATGAAATCCGGGCAGACCGGCGTCACGCCCAATTCGCGGCAGGCCAGTGCGTAGACCCGCGGATTCGGCGCGAAGCGCGCATGCGTCATGAGCGCATCCGCGCCGCCGCGATAGGCGTGGACCGCCGCCGCGACCGCCGCCGAGCGCGACGCGCCCTCCCAGCAGTGCACGATCAGCCGTTCGCCGTCCAGTGCGTCGACAAACGCCCTGAGGCCGTCGAAGTCCCGCTGCTGGGGCAACGGGCGACCGTAGGGCATGCCCTCGTCGTCAAAGGCCTCTGTGAGGTCGTTGAATTTCAGCCGCAGGATTGAGGCGACACACGCGCTCGGGGGAAACGCGACGTCGGCCTCGTCCGTCGAGGTGATGGAGATGATCTCCGTCCTCTCCCGCGCATTCGCGACGCGCTCGATCGCCGCGTCGCGCCCACAAATTTCGATCGTCATAGTCTCTCCCAGCACAGTCTCATTTTCGCACAGGCTGCGCGGCACTGTCAATTCAAATGTTCCTCGTCGCGCCACTTGGGGAGCAATTCCCCGTCTTCGTCGTACATGTCGAGCCTGCACTCCGGCGCGTCCGTGCCGTCGTACCAGATGTATTCGCAGTACCAGGCTTGGCGCATGTCCACCATCGAAGAGAGCCGCCTGAATATCGGCAGATACCTCTGCCGCTCCCGCCCGGTCATCGGCCGAGCCTCCCAATAGGCGTCCAGCATGCTGCCGTTTTCGACGGGGCTGTCGTAGAGCACATAGTCAAAGTAGCGCCTGTCGCCGCAGTTGCCCAGCGAATAGGAGAGGTGGTCGACCTCAAAATCCAGCACGCCGGGATGCCTGAACTCATACTGGTGGTAATCCGTCTCGGTATAGATGCCGACGGCTTCGGCCGGGATCCGGAACACGGCTTGTTTTCTGACGCAGGACATGGCTGCCTCCCTGTTCTGTTATGCTCTCTACTGTGCTTCCCCCGCGTGACGCAGGCAGAACACCGCGGCCTGCTTCCCGAGTCTGCGTCCCACGGCGGACGGGCTGTAACGCTCCCACAGGAACGGCATCGGATCTGCGACGCCGACCAGGAACAACGCACAGGCGGCCACAGATACTATGCTCCTTCGATCTCCTCCGCACGCCGGTAATACTGCTTGGCGCGCTTGGCGTTGCCCGCTTCACTCAGGAGGTCCCCGGTCTCCCTGAGCGCCCTGGCGCAGCGCTCCCGCGCCGAGGAATACTGAAAGTCCCCGGGGTCCATCGCTTCATAGGCTTCGCGCAGCCATTCGACCTTCTTCTCCTGCCACTGGAGCGCCAGCCTGAAATCCCGGCGGACATACTCGCCCGAAGCGTAGATGTGGACGATTTCGTCAAACGAGCGCACATGCCCTCTTTCGGCGGCGTCCGCCAGCATCCCGAGCGCCTTGTTGTTGTCCTCCTCCGCGTCAATGCCATACCAGTAGGCCATCCAAAGGAAATAGCTGTGCTGACGGCTGCGCGGGGAGATCGACCAGGCGAGCCGCGTGATCTCCTGAGGCGCGAGGTCAAGCTCCCGCTCGCCAACCTTCATGATCTGAGAGAGCGCCGTTTCAAAATCCTTGTAGTACGACTTCATTTTCTCGAGCCGGTCGGCGATCCTCATGGTGAGCGAATCCTCCACGGACTCGCGGAGCACCACGCCGCTCCCATGAAGATGGTGGCGCTGGTATTTCCTGAAGATATAGGCGTCGAAGATCGCGCAGATCTTGTCCTCCATGTCTTCCTTTTCGGATGCATCCTCCGCTTTACGCAGGTGTTTGCGCAGCAACTCGTCCGGGTCGTCGTCCCACCTGCGCTCCGTCTTGCCCGCCGCCCACTCGGCCAGCTCGTCGTCGGTGATCGTCGGCAGCTTATCGAGCCATTCGGCCGCCCTGCGGGCAAAGCGGCTCTTGCCGTCGATCAGCTCGCGGCACAGGTCTTCGATGTCCTCCCGCGACACCTCGCCCTTCAACCCGCATTCATAGGTTCGATAGCTGTAAACGTCGCACGCGTCCGCGGGCCAGCGGTAGCCCGTCAGGCGGCAAAAGGCGAATCGGCGCATCATGGCGTTCGGAGCCTCGAGCGCCGCCTTCAGCGTCCAGTAGTCGTCCTCCCGCATCACCTGCTCCCTCAGCACGATATACGGCGCGTAATCCGCGTCATTTTCATCATCGGGGTTCACGGGCAGCGCGGGGACTTCATGCATGTGATGCCGAAGCATCAGGCGTCTGCGCTGAAGCTCTGTGCCATGGATGATCATGTGCGTCAGAAGCCAGCGATCCTTCTGGGCGTCGAGCCTGAGATCCGCCGACTCGTAGGGGCCGGATTCCCATCGGTCCCAGTTCTCCTTTTTGAAGATATCGATGCCCATGACAGTCCTCCTACGATATTGAAATTTTACCATGAAATGCGTGTACTGTAAACATGAAGATTACAGTTGAACCCTGCCCGGTCGACTGAGACCAGGCAGGGCTTGTTTTTTGTTATACGCTCATACAGTTTTTTCAGCAATTCCGTTCGCTCAGCTCAATCCGTTCCCGTCCTCCACAATGCCATACTCTACATCAAAATCTCCACAATTGTCGAATGCGCCTTCCGCCACTTCGTCCTGGAGAAGGACCTGCTTAATCCCTTTGCAGTATTCAAAGGCGCTCGTTTCGAGATAGCCAAGGCATACCACTTGTTCCAGATTATTGCAATAGCCAAATGCCCTGCCTTTGATCTTGGCGTCGGGTTCGATCACAACCTGTTCCATTGCCTTGATATAGCTGAACGCGCCTTTATCAACGATTGCGCCAGCGGGGATGGTAACCACTACAGGCAGCTTTGCATAGCTGAATGCATCGACAGCAATCGTAACGTTCTCAGGAAGCCGAAGCGCATCAGCGATTTCGCAGTACTCGAAGGCCTGTTTCCCGATGAGAAGAATGCTGTCCGGGATGGAGACACTGTTCAATTTCAGATAACTGAATGCCTCGGCCCCCAGTTCCGTAACCGGATAGCCATCGATCTCGGAGGGGATTTCGATGTCCTTATCATTCCCGTTATACTTCACGATCGTTGCAGCATCCTCATAGAGAGTATAGTCGTAATCCCCAGAGGTGATAACCGTGGGCGGAGCGACATCGTAAGAGTCCTCTTGGCTGTCGCCTCCACGAATCACCGCTCCCTGTGCGATGCCGCGCATCATCTTGTGCATGTCGTCCCACTCGGCGCGAATATCGTCATCCATATAGGCCGGATAGTCCGTGGGCAGCTCCAGATAATAGTTCATGGCGCTGTCTTCGCAGAAGCCCAGGTAGATGAAGCTGGGCAGATTCTCAAAGTCGCTGTTTACGCAGCCGCCGAGGGTGAAGAGATATCCGCCGCCGGGAAGGCCCTTTTCTTCCATGAACTTGTCATAGCTGGCCTTCTGGTAGAAAGTTGCGCCATTCAGGGTGGGTTGGATCAGGACCTTTTCCGCCCATGATCCGGGCAGATGCAGTTCCACATCTTCTGTGCGATAGATCAGTTCGGATTCGGCAAGTGCGGGCACGGACAAAATGGCGAGAAGCAGAAAAATAGCAAGGATTCGTTTCATGATGGGGCACCTCCTGTGTTTTATTCGTTATGTATCAGACGTAGGCGAGATGTAAATTGTTCCAACGACAGCAATACGAAACCAAATCCATTCCATATCAACCAATCCATAATGTCGTTTTTGCGGAAGAATCGTCGCTGAAATCGTTGCCTTCTGGTTGCCTGATGATTGCTGTTATGATAGAATGGAGATATGATTGAAAGAACAGGGAGGCAAACAATATGAAACGTACAATTATTCGTATCGTCGTTTTGACACTGATGATGGCGCTGTGCGTCGCTTCCGCCCTTGCAGAGCCGCTGAGCGGAGGCTGGCAGAACGTGCCTCACGAAGCCGCCGAGCTGCCCGAGGACGCGCAGGCAGCGTTCGACAAGGCCCTGGATGGTCTGGTCGGGGCCCAGTACACCCCCGTCGCGCTGATGTCCACACAGGTCGTCGCCGGCATGAACTACTGCATCCTCTGCCAGATCACGCCCGTGGTACCGGACGCGACGCCGACCTGGGCGCTGGTGTACATCTATGCCGACCTGCAGGGCAACGCGGAGATCACCAATGTCTATGATCTGTACATCGACCGGCACAGCACGCCGGCGGACTGAATGGGACAAGTGCAGACAAATTGAGCAGATTCCAGCTTTTCCCATGTATCCGTGAGAAAATGAGGAGACGAACATGTCCAAAAGCTATCGGCCGCGCTATCACGTATCCGTGCCCTTCGGCTGGGCCAACGACCCAAACGGCACGATCTATTACAAGGGTAAAGCCCACCTGTTCTACCAGTACTACCCGCATAAACCCGAGTGGGGGCCCATGCACTGGAACCACGTGACCACAAAAGATTTCGTGCACTGGGAACAGCGGCCCGTGGCGCTCTGCCCGGACCGACCCTACGAGGTGGTCTGCGGCTGCTGCTCCGGATCCACAGTGGAAAAGGACGGCCGCCTTTATCTGATGTACACGGCGGCCCAGCCCACGATGCAGCGCCAGTGCCTGGCGGTCTCCGACGACGGCGACCATTTTGAAAAGTGCCCGGAAAACCCGGTCCTGACGGCGGAGATCCTGTCTCCCGAGATCTACGAGGAGGATTTTCGGGACCCGCGCATCTTCAGGCACGGCGACGCCTTCTATCTGCTCGCGGGCATCCGCTGGCTGGACGGCGGCCGCCGGACGGAACCGGCGCCGGCAAACCAGCGCGAAACCACCGATCCGCGCCAGCCCGCCCCGGAGCACAAAAAGGAGGGCTGGGGCAACCTGTGCCTGCTGAAGAGCGTCGACCTGTTCCACTGGGATTACGTCGGCCACCTGCTGTATCCCCAGCCGGAATTCAGCGAGGATTTCTACCGACTGGACGGCGTATACGAGTGCCCGGACTACTTCGTCGCCGATACCGGCGAGGAGGTGCTGCTATCCAGTCCTCAAAACCTGCCCCGGTCCAAAAACCTGTATCAGAACATCCACTCAGGGCTGTACATGCTGGGTCACCTGGACTTTGACACCGGCCGCTTCCGCGTGGATGCGATCGGGGAGGTGGACAGCGGCTTCGATTTCTATGCCGCCCAGACCCTGCGCATGCCGGACGGGCGCGTCATCATGATCGCCTGGAAGGAGATGTGGGATCGCAGCTTCCCGTCCCGCGAGGAGGAATGGGCGGGCACCTACACGCTGCCGCGGGAATTGACGGTGGCGGACGGACGGCTGATCCAGAAGCCGGTCCGGGAGATCGAGGCCTGCCGGCGCGATCCGGTGCGCGTCGGAGCCGCCGCCGTCGAGGACGGCGAGATCGACCTGCCGGGCGTCGTCGGGAACGTGATCGAATTGAAGTTCACGCTCGCGCCGGGCAGTGCGGACAAGGCTGGGGTGAAGCTGTTTTGCGACGGCGCGCACGAGACGCTATTGTACTACGATCGGAAGGAAGGCTTGCTGGTGTTCGACCGGCAAAGCGCCGGCGCGGCGATCACCGGCCGCGAAGAGGACGTCAATCGCCGGGTTTGCGACCTCGGCCCGCGGGACAGCATCGAATTCGACCTGTTCCTGGATGTCAGCTCGCTGGAGGCCTTCATCGACGGCGGTCGGCACGCCATGACGGGCAATGTCTATCCCGACCCGGAGAAGGCGACGGGCATCCGCTTCTTCGCGGAGGGCGGCGCCGCCGCGTTCACCGGCGTGGAAAAATATGCCATCGAGTGATCC
>CADAQZ010000005.1 GCA_902790175.1 uncultured Eubacteriales bacterium
TCGCGGAGGGCGCGTTTGCGGGCTGTATACGGCTTCAGACCGTGCGGATACACGACGGGACGGAGACGATCGGCGCGATGGCCTTCGAGGGCTGCCTGAGCCTTTCGCAGGTGACGCTGCCCGCCAGCCTCACCGACATCTCCGACACCGCCTTCCCCTCGGATTGCGCCGCCACGTTCATCGTCGAGCCGGGCTCGCTCGCGGAGACCTTCTGCCAGGAGCACGGCTACGCGATCGCCCACCCCGACACGGACGACGCGATCTAGCGCAGGCGGCGTCATTGCGAGGAGGTCCCTCAGGGGCCGACGTGGCAATCCGGCCCCCTCGCGCATCAAAAATCCCATGCCGTTTCATCGGCATGGGATTTCTCTTTGTCTTGTGCATGATTAGGAAAACGGAACGTTTTCCGGGTCGGCGGGTTCCGCAGGAACACGTCGACAATCATTCCGCGAGTACTTCTTCTTGCTCTCCACCCGCCGCGTGACGGGCGACAGGCCCCACTCGCGGCGCTTCTCCCGGTCCAACAGCTTCCGGGCCTTCTTGCCCAGCTTCTGCCGGGGTATGAATCGCATGGTCATAATCATCCCTCCCAAACGATTGGACGCGGGACGGGGCGGAAAGGTTCCAAGGTTCAAAACATATCAGGAGAACCGTCCCTGTGACACAGTTGTCAGCCCCAATACTTCCTGTCCAGCGTCCGGTACTGCACGGCCTCGGCGATCTGCTCGTCGCCGATGGCGTCGAAGCCGTCGAGGTCGGCGATGGTGCGGGCGACCTTCAATATCCTCGTATAGGCGCGGTTGGAGAGCTTGAGGCGCTCGGTGGAGGCGAGGAGCAGCTCCTGCGCGCTCGCGGTCAGGTTGCAGGCCTTGGCGAGCGTGCGGGCGTTCAACTCGGCATTGGAGTGGATGCCGATCTTGCTGTAGCGCGCCAGCTGCACCCGCCGCGCGGCCTCGACGCGGGCGCGGATGGTGGCGCTGTCCTCCGAAAGGGCGGCGTCCGACAGCTTCTCGGCGGGGATGGACTCCACCTCGATGTGCATATCGATGCGGTCCAGCAGCGGCCCGGACACGCGGTTCAGGTAGCGCCGGATCTCGTTGGGCGTGCATCGGCACTGCTGCGTGCGGCTGCCCAGGTGCCCGCAGGGGCAGGGGTTCATCGAACAAACCAGTATGAAGCGCGAGGGATACGTGCTCTGCGCGTTCACGCGCGTGATCGTCACGAAGCCGTCCTCCAACGGCTGGCGCAGCGCCTCCAGCACGTCGCGGCGGTACTCGGGCAGTTCGTCCAGGAACAGCACGCCGTTGTGGGCCTTGCTGATCTCCCCGGGCAGCGCGTTGGGGCCGCCGCCCACCAGCGAGGCGTGGCTGGCGGTGTGGTGCGGCGAGCGGAACGGGCGCTCGGTGAGCAGGCCCGTGGGCGGCACGATGCCCGCGACGGAGTGGATGCGCGTGGTCTCCAGCGCCTCCTCGAAGGTCATGTCCGGCAATATCGTGGGCATGCAGCGCGCCATCAGCGTCTTGCCGGAGCCCGGCGGGCCGATCAGCAGCACGCAGTGGTTCCCGGCGGCGGCGATCTCCAGCGCGCGCTTGGCCTTCTGCTGGCCCTTGACGTAGCGGAAGTCCTCGGCGTAGTGGCGCTCCTCGATCAGCTGGCGATAGGACACGGGCCGCACCGGCTCGATGGGCAGCTCGCCCGTCAGGTGGCGCACGGCGGCCTGGAGGTTGCCCACGGGATAGATCTCGACGCCCTCGATGCAGCGGATCTCGTTCGCGTTTGCCTCGGGCACCAGGATGCGCTTCACACCGCGCTCCACGGCGGAAATGGTCATCGGGAGCACGCCGCGCACCGGGCGGATCGCACCGTCCAGTGACAGCTCGCCGAACACGCACATGTCCCGCGCGGCGTCGGGGTCGATCACGCCGAGGCACGTGAGGATGCCCAGCGCGATGGGCAGGTCGAAGGCCGGGCCCTCCTTCTTCATGTCCGCCGGGGCCAGGTTCACGGTCAGACGCTCGGCGGGAAACAGGAAGCCGCTGTTCTTCAGCGCCGCGCGAACGCGCTCGCGCGACTCCTTGACGGACGCGTCCGGCAGGCCCACGATCTCAAACATCGGCATGCCGTGCGCGAGGTTCACCTCCACGGTGACCGCGAATCCGTCGATCCCCAGCAGCCCGCAGCTCTCAATGAATGCCAGCATCTGTTGCGCCTCCAAATGACAATAAGTATACGAAAGATAAACCGCTACGCCTTCGCCCTGCGGCGCTCGCGGCGGCGCTGCATCTCGGAGACCACGATGGCGCAGGAGGCGTCGCCGGTGATGTTGACCACGGTGCGGCCCATGTCGAAGATGCGGTCCACGCCGGCCACCAGCGCGATGCCCTCCACCGGCAGGTTCACCGACTGCAGCACCATCGCCAGCATCACCATGCCCGCGCCGGGCACGCCCGCCGTGCCGATCGAGGCCAGCGTGGCCGTCAGCACGATGGTGAGCATCTGCGAGAGCGTGAGCTCGATGCCGAAGCACGAGGCGATAAACACGGCGCAGACGCCCTGGTAGATGGCGGTGCCGTCCATGTTGATGGTCGCGCCCAGCGGCAGCACGAACGAGGCGACCTCCTTGTCCGCGCCCAGCTTCTGGGAGCACTCCAGGTTCAGCGGCAGCGTGCCCACGGAGGAGGCGGACGAGAACGCCATCATGATGGCGGGCAGCATGCCCTTGAAGAACTTGATCGGGCTCAGGCCACCCAGCGCCCGCACCGACGCGGAGTAGACCGCCACGGCGTGCACAACGTAGCACAGGTAGGCCACCAGCAGCACCTTCGCCAGCGACCCCAGCACGGCGGGGCCGTTCTCGGCCACCACGGGGCACAGCAGGCAGAACACGCCGATGGGGCTCAGCTTCAGGATCATCTCCATCGCCTTCATGCAGATGTCGTTGGCGACGTTCACGGCCACGAAGTCCGAGTCCTTGCCGTCGGTGATCAAGATCAGCGCGAAGCCGATGAACAGCGAGGCCACGATGATCTGCAGCATGTTGGCCTCCACGAAGGGCTTGATGAAGTTGGAGGGGAAGATGCCAACGAGCGTATCCATGAAGTTGACGGACGTGGCGGAGGGCTCGTAGGCGAGGTCCGTGGTGGAGAGCACCGGGAAGATGCCCTTCAAAAGGTTCGCGAACAGCAGGCCGATGGCCACGGCGAAGGCGGTGGTGCACAGGTAGTACACGACGGTGCGGCCGCCGATCGCGCCGACCTTCTTGATGTCGCGCATCGACACCACGCCCGCCATGATCGAGAAGAACACCAGCGGGCACACGATCCACTTGATCAGGTTCAAAAAGATCGTGCCGAAGGGCTTGATGTAGGTGGTGGCGAAGGTGGGGTTGCCCGTAAAGGCGATGCCCGCGGCGATGGCGACGACCAGTGCGATGAAGATCTGCGTGCTCAGCGCCAGCTTTTTCTTTTGCATGGGAATACCTCCATTCTGGATGAACTGTGCGTATATAAAACCCTATTGCAGCCCCGCGCCGGCCTCGCGGCGCAGGCGGAAGTCCACGGAGCGGCGCAGGTACTCCAGGTACTCCTCGTCGCGGCACATGGACTTGCCGGGGGTGTCGGACAGCTTCGCCACGGCGCGGCCATTCACGGTCTGCAGCTTGATGACGATGTTCAAGGGCTCGACGCCGGTGTCGTTGGAGCAGAAGGTGCCGATGCCGAAGGAGACCTTGATGCGATCGCGGAAGTGGTCGTAGAGGGCCTGCGCGCGATCGAAGTCGAGGCTGTCGGAGAACAGCAGCAGCTTCGTCTTGGGGTCCACGCCGTACTTCTGGTAGTGCGCGATCAGCTTTTCGCCCCAGGAGAAGGGGTTGCCGCTGTCGTGGCGCACGCCGTTGAAGTTGTTGACCATGGCGCGGTTGAAGTCCAGCAGGAACAGGTCCGTGGTCAGCGTGTCGGAGAGCGCGGTGCCGTTGTCGCCGCGGTACTCGTCGTACCAGTCCTCCAGCGCGTAGTGGTTGGTGTAGGCCAGCGGGATCGAGTCGATGCCCTGGTACATCTGCACGAACTCGTGCGCGTAGGTGCCGATGGGCTTGAGGCCGTACTTCATCGCGAGGTAGACGTTGCTCGTGCCCACGCAGGCGTTCGTCTCCTGCGAAAGCCGGCGCACGACCTCGTCCTCCCACTCGCGGGAGAGGCGGCGGCGGCAGCCGAACTCGGCGAAGTTGAACGTGTATTGGCCGGATTGGAACGCCTCGATCTTCGCGTCCAGGCGCGACTCCGCGGCGCTCTTCAATGCCTCGTAGTCGTACTTCATGCGGAAGTAGACCTCGTTGACGATCTCCAGCAGGTAGATCTCAAACTGCATCGCCGAGAACAGCGGGCCGCGCACCACGACGCTCAGCTCTCCATCCTTGGACAGCGAGGTCTCCACGTAGTCGCGGATCGGGTGCCACAGGCGCAAGAACTCCACGTAGTCGCCCTTGATGTAGCGGATGGACCGCAGGTAGTCCAGCTCCCGCCGGGTGAAGCGCAGCGAGCACAGGTGGTCGATCTGCGCGTTGATCTCGGCGTACATCTCCCGCGTGAACACGACGCCGGGGTTGCGGCAGAGGAAGAAGTACTCGCCGGACAGGTCGGTGTGCTTGTGGAAGATGACCTGGTCCATGTTGAACTTGTACAGGTCCGTGTCCAGCAGGGATTCGATGATGGGGTCGAGCTTCATGGGATTGTTCCTCCGTGTGATGATCATGCTGGAGTGCCTTCCCCTCTGGGGAAGGCTTTTGGTTGGCGCACTATTCAAACGGGTTCAGTATCACCGGCATGCGCCGCTTGTGCAGGTTCGCCCGTTCCTTTTTGCGGATGAGCGCGTCGGTGGCCTCGTCGCCGCAGGTGCCCAGGCGGATGTAGCTGTGGATGTCGGCGTAGGACACGCCCAGGCGCTCCTCGTCGCTCTTGCCGGACAGGCCGTCGGTGGGCGTCTTTTCCACCAGCTCGCGCGGCAGCTCGTCCATCGTCAGCCCCACGCGCACCACCTCGACGCTGGTCAGAGCGCCGAGCAGCGCGAAATCGCAGGAGGTGTCGCCGTCCTTGGTGCAGTAGCCCACAGTGGCCTCGGACAGGTTCCCGGTGCCCGCCAGGCGCGCGCCGAGGCTCTGGGCGATGTATCGCAGCGCGGTCATGCGCAGGCGCGGGCCGACGTTGATGTCGCTCTCGCGGCTGTACGGGATCGCGAACTCGCCCTCGGGGGCGGCGGCTTCAAGCTGGTCGGTGGCCTCGCGCAGCGCCCGGTGAGTCGCGCCGATGTTCACGGTGCGGCAGGGGATGCCCAGCGCCCGACACACGCGGCGGCTGTCGGCGATGTCCGCCTGCTCGCCGTCCGGCAGCATCACGCCGTAGACGTTCCCGCGGCCCAGCGCGCGCGCACAGATCGCCGCCGTGACGGTGGAGTCCTTGCCGCCGGAGATGCCGACGACCACCTTGCTGAAGCCCTGGCGCTCGGCCAGCGCCTTCACCGCCGCCACCAGCGCGTCCCGCGTCCGCTCGGCGTCAAAAACGTATTCCTTCATTTCGTCCTCCAAATCCATTCGTTCAAGATCCTTCGACTTCGCTGGCGCTCCGCTCAGGATGACAGAGGGCGTCACCTGTTCAGGATGACAGGGGGCGTCCGCCGACTACAGTATGTCGATCTGGCAGCTGGCCATCGTCGCGAGCGCAGCCTCGTGCTTCTCGGGCGTCACGCCGGCGCAGCAGTCGCGCCGCACGGCGATGGCCGCCTCGGGGAAGTGCGCCTTCAGCAGCAGCGCGTTGGAGACGACGCAGATGTCGGTGCACAGGCCGATCACTTCGATCGTCAGCGGCCCCTCCGACGCCTGGTCGCCTATGATCCCCGGCAGGCGGACGCTGCCGAACGTCGGCTTCTCCACCAGCAGGCACCCGTCCGTCGCGGCCCGGATCTCGGGGTTCAGGGCCCAGCCTTCTGTGCCGCGAATACAGTGCGCGACGGGGAGCTTCTTGCCCTCGGCGGTGTCCAGGTAGTTGTCATAGTGGGTGTCCAGCGTGGCGATCACGGTCCATCCCGCCGCGCGGGCCTCGCGTATGCGCCGCGCCGCCGCGGGCACGATGGCCTGCGCCTCGGGCGTGCCCAGGCTGCCGTCGATAAAGTCCTTCTGCATGTCCACCACGATCAGGAATTTGTCGTTCATGCGATAACCTCCCGGGTTATTTACCATTTTGGGCGGGCGGCGAAACGCCGCCCCTACAACCCCTCCGGCCCTGCGGGCCACCTCCCCTTACACAGGGGAGGCAAGGAAAAGAAGCGGGCCACCTCCCCTTGCACAGGGGAGGCAAGGAAAACTCGGCTCCCCTTGCAAGGGGAGCTGTCAGCAAAGCTGACTGAGGGGTTCCCCCTACTCCCTACTCCCTACTCCCTACTCCCTACTCCCTACTCCCTATTATACCACATCCCCGCCGCAGCAGGCGAAATTAGCGCAAATTTCTTACATATTTTATATTCTGTTCTCCCCGGCGGGCGCTTTTTCGCTTGTGCTTTGGGCAAAATTGTGCTATATTCTATCAGTAGAAATTTTGCCGCGCGACAAAAACAGCGTCGCGGCGGCAGAAGGAGCCGCGTTTACCAATGAAAACGGCATTGATCATACCCGCTTACAAGCCCGCGAAGGAGCTGGTCGCGCTCATCGAACGGTTCCTGTCCGACCCGGAATTCGTGCCCGTGGTGGTGGACGACGGCAGCGGGGCGGAATTTGAAAGCATCTTCTCCGCGCTGCCCGCGGGCGTGGAGCTGCTGCGCCATGCGCAGAACCGCGGCAAGGGCGCGGCGCTCAAGACCGCGTTTGGCTACGTGCTGGAAAGCCTGCCGGAGTGCGACCTGGCCGTGACCGCCGACGCCGACGGCCAGCACCGCTACGAGGACATCCTGCGCGTGGTCGCCACGGCGCGGGCGAATCCCGGCGCGCTGGTGCTGGGCAGCCGCAAATTCGAGGGCGATGTGCCGCTGCGCAGCCGCTTCGGCAATGGCGTCACGCGCCACGTGTTCTCCATCGCCAGCGGCGTGAAGGTGTACGACACGCAGACCGGCCTGCGCGCGTTCGGGCGCGACGGCCTGCGCGCGTTCGCGGACGTGCCCGGCGAGCGCTACGAGTACGAGATCAACATGCTGCTGACGGCGGCGCAGGGCGGCATGCCCATACTGGAGGAGTGGATCGAGACGGTGTACCTGGACGACAACGCCTCCAGCCACTTCAACCCGCTCAGGGACTCGCTGAAGATCTACCTGTGCATCCTCAAGTTCTGCGCTTCGTCGCTGATCGCGTTCGCCATCGACTACACGCTGGCGCTGCTGCTGAAGTCGCTGACGGCATCCTGGCCCGCCTCGGCGTCGCTGAACTTCAGCGTGATCGTCGCGCGCCTCGTCAGCGCCACGGCCAACTTCTTCATCAACCGCCACGTGGTATTCAAGGGCAACGAGAGCCTGGGCAAGGCCGTTATGAAGTACGCGGCGCTGGCCGCGGTGGTGCTGGGGCTCAACCTGGCGCTGATGCACATACTGACCGCGCTGGGCCTGCCCTTCGCGCTGGCAAAGATCATCGTTGAGGTGACGCTGTTCGCGTTCAACTTCGTCGTGCAGGGCAAGTTCGTGTTCAGGAAGAAGCACTAGGCTTCTATTTGGCCTTCCCCTTCAGGGGAAGGCAATACTGGATATGGCTGGCGAGCGTGGAGGGCATCGGCCCCAAGCGCTTCTACCAGCTGCTGACGCTGTTTGAGGACGCGCGGCAGGTGTGGGACGCGCTGGGCGGCGTGATGCTGCCGCCGGAGCTGCAATCCATCGGCCCGGCATCGCTGAAGAAGCTGCGCGAGGCCCGCGACGAGCGCTACTTCTACCAACTGTTCGACCGGCTGGAGCGCCTCGGCATTCGCGCCGTGACGCGGCTGTCCCAGGCCTACCCGCTGGCGCTGACCGACATCTACGACCCGCCGCCCACGCTGTACGTGCGGGGCGAGTGCCCGCTGGACGGCGAGCGGATGATCGCCGTGGTGGGCTCGCGCCGCTGTACCCGCGACGGTCAGCGGGCCGCGCGGGAGTTCGCCCGCGACATGGCCCAGAACGGCGTGACCGTCGTCAGCGGCATGGCCCGGGGCATCGACAGCTGCGCCCACCGCGGCGCGCTGGATGGCGGCGGGCGCACCATCGCGGTGCTCGGCTGCGGCGTGGACGTGGTCTACCCGCCGGAAAACGAGGCGCTGATGCGCGAGATCATCGATTCCGGCGGCGCGGTGATCTCCGAGTTCGTGCCCGGCACGCCGCCCGCGCCCGGCAACTTCCCCGCCCGCAACCGCATCATCAGCGGCCTGTGTGAAGGCACGCTGCTGGTGGAGGGCGCGAAGGCCTCCGGCGCGATGATCACCGTGAACCTGGCGCTGGAGCAGGGGCGCGACGTGTTCGCCGTGCCCGGCGGCATCTACTCGCCGCTCAGCGAGGCGCCCAACCGCGTGATCCTGGAGGGCGCGACGCCGGTGCTGTGCGCGTGGGACATCCTGGAGCACTATCGCTGGGCCCAGCGCCCCTGCGCGGATCCCGGCCGCAAGCCCAAGCCCGTGGAACTGGAGCCGGAGGAGGAAGCGATCGTGGGGCCGCTGCGGGAGCAGTCGATGTCGTTCGACGAACTGGCCCTCGCCACAGGCTTTTCCGCCGCCCGCCTAAATTCCCACTTGACAATGCTGGAACTTCGGGGAATAATAGAAAAGGTGCCGGGCGGACTCTATCGCTCGTACTGTTGAAAATGAGGAATGAGGAATGAGGAATGAGGAATTGGATTTGCATTTGACGCATCCTGTTCCCTGTTCCCTCTTCCCTGTTCCCTCTACTGGAGGTTATTATGGCAAATAAACTCGTCATCGTCGAATCGCCGGCCAAGGCCAAGACGATTGGTAAATTCCTGGGGCGCGGCTACAAGGTGGAGGCCTCCCAGGGCCACGTGCGCGATCTGCCCAAGAGCCAGATCGGCGTGGATGTGGAGCACGACTTCGAGCCCAAGTACATCACGATCCGCGGCCGCGGCGAGATCCTGGGCAAGATCCGCAAGGAAGCCCGCTCCGCCAGCAAGATCTACCTCGCGACCGACCCGGACCGCGAGGGTGAGGCCATCTCGTGGCACCTGGCGAACGTGCTGGGCATCGACGAGGATTCGGCGTGCCGCATCGAGTTCCACGAGGTGACCAGCAAGGCCGTGAAGGCCGCGGTGAAGAACCCGCGGAAGATCGACATGGACCTGGTCAACGCCCAGCAGGCCCGGCGCGTGCTGGACAGGCTCGTGGGCTACAAGATCAGCCCGATCCTGTGGCAGAAGGTGAAGAAGGGGCTGAGCGCGGGCCGCGTGCAGTCCGTCGCCACCAAGATCATCTGCGATCGCGAAGCCGAGATCGAGGCCTTCATCCCCGAGGAATACTGGACGCTGTCCACCGCGTTTGAGATCGGCGACGCCGTCGTCAACGCCCGCTTCACGGGCTGGGGCGAGGAAAAGGAGGAGCTCAAGTCCCGCGCCGACGCCGACGCGGTGATCGAGAAGTGCAAGCGCGCAAAGTTCGCCGTGGGCGCGATCAAGAAGGCCGAGCGCCGCAGGCTGCCCGCCCCGCCGTTCACCACGTCGAATTTGCAGCAGGAGGCGTCCCGCAAGCTGGGCTTCTCCACGCAGAAGACCATGCAGATCGCCCAGCAGCTCTACGAGGGCGTCGACCTCGCCGGCGAGGGCAGCCAGGGCCTTGTGACCTACATCCGCACCGACTCCACCCGCATCGCGGACGAGGCGGTCGAGGCCGTGCGCGCGCTGATCCTGGAGGGCTACGGGGAGGACTACCTGCCCGAGAAGCCGAACGTGTACAAGACCCGCAAGAGCGCGCAGGACGCCCACGAGGCCATCCGCCCCACCGTGGTGGAGCGCAGGCCCGAGAAGATCAAGTCGAGCCTCTCGCGCGACCAGTACCGCCTGTACAAGCTGATCTACGACCGCTTCGTGTCCAGCCAGATGACCCCGGCGCTCTACGACACGCTGGGCGTGGACATCGACGCCGATAACGGCGCGCGCTTCCACTTCAACGGCCAGAAGCTGCGCTTCGCGGGCTTCACGACCGTGTACGTCGAGAGCGTGGACGACCCGCAGGAGGAGGCCGAGAACGCGAGCCTTCCGGAGCTCAAAGAGGGCATGGCCGCGAAGGCGGGCGAAATGAACGCCGAACAGCACTTCACCCAGCCGCCGCCAAGGTACACCGAGGCCAGCCTCGTGCGCACGCTGGAGGAGAAGGGCATCGGCCGCCCGTCCACCTACTCCCCCACCATCTCCACCATCACGGGCCGCCGCGGCTACATCGCCAAGGAGAACAAGCGCCTGATCCCCACGGAGCTGGGCAAGATCGTCAACGACATGATGTGCAAGAACTTCCCGGACATCGTGGACGTGGCCTTCACCGCCACTCGTGTCCGACTTCTACGGCCCGTTTGAGAAGGACCTGGAGAAGGCCGAGGCGAGCATCGAGAAGGTATCCATCGAGGACCAGGTGTCCGACGTGCCCTGCGAGAAGTGCGGCGCGATGATGGTGTACAAGATGAGCCGCTACGGGCGCTTCCTCGCCTGCCCGAACTTCCCCGCCTGCCGCCACACGCTGGCCCTGCCGAACAACATCGGCGTGCCCTGCCCGAAGTGCGGCGGGGAGCTCTTGGAGCGCATCAGCCGAAAGGGCCGCAAGTTCTACGGGTGCGAGAAGTATCCCGAGTGCGACTTCGTCAGCTGGGATCGGCCCGTGGCCGACAAGTGCCCCGTCTGCGGAAGCTACATGGTGTTGAAGCGCGGCGGGAAGGACACGCTCTACCACGTCTGCGCCAACGAGACCTGTCGACACCGCGTGCAGGTGGAGAGCGCCGCCTCTGAGGACAACGATGGCTAATCGCGTCACCATCGTCGGCGCGGGGCTGGCGGGCTGCGAGGCCGCCTGGCAGCTGGCGAAGCGGAATATCCCGGTGCGGCTGATCGAGATGAAGCCCGAAAAGTACAGCCCCGCCCACAAGTACCCCGGCTTTGCCGAGCTCGTGTGCTCGAACTCGCTGAAGGCCGAGCACCTGTCAAACGCCTCGGGCCTGTTGAAGGCGGAGCTTCGCGCCATGGACAGCCTGATCCTCAAGTGCGCCGAGGCGAGCCGCGTGCCCGCGGGCGGCGCGCTGGCCGTGGACCGCGAGCGCTTCTCCGACGCGATCACCGGGGCACTGAAGGCGCATCCGCTGGTCGAAACCGAGACGGGCGTCGTCTCCGAGATCCCCGCGGAGCCCTACATCGTCGCCACCGGGCCGCTGACCGACCCGGCCCTGACGGACGCGATCACCCGGGCCACCGGCACCGGCGCGCTCAACTTCTTCGACGCCGCCGCGCCGATCGTCACCGCCGAATCGCTGGACATGAGCAAGGTGTTCCGCGCCAGCCGCTACGGCCGGGGCACGGACGACTACCTGAACTGCCCGATGACCGAGGACGAGTACAACGCCTTCTACGACGCGCTGGTCGGCGCGGAGCTGGCCGAACTGCACGACTTCGAAAAGAAGCTGGTGTTCGAGGGCTGCCTGGCGGTGGAGATCCTCGCCTCGCGCGGGCGGCAGACGCTGGCGTTCGGGCCATTGAAGCCCGTGGGGCTGATCGACCCGCGCACCGGCAGGGAACCCTACGCCGTGGTGCAGCTGCGGCAGGAGAACGCCCAGGGCACGCTGTACAACCTCGTGGGCTTCCAGACGCGCCTGAAGTGGGGCGAGCAGAAGCGGGTGTTCGGCATGATCCCGGGCCTGGAGCACGCGGAGTTCGCGCGCTACGGCGTGATGCACCGCAACACCTACCTGAACGGCCCGAAGGTGCTGGGCGCGAACTACGCCATGAAGGGCCATCCCCTCGCGCGCTTCGCGGGGCAGCTGACCGGCGTGGAGGGCTACATGGAGTCCACCGCCAGCGGGCTGGTAGCCGCCGTGGGGCTGGCCAAGGCGCTGAGCGGCCAGCCGGAGCCGGACTTCACCGGCAGGACGCTGCTGGGCGCGCTGGCGCGGCACGTCACGACGCCCACCCCCAACTTCCAGCCGATGAACGCCAACTTCGGCATCCTGGAATCGCTCCCCTTCCGCGTGAAGGGCAAGAAGAACCGCTACGAGAAGCTGAGCGAAGTCGCCATCGACACACTAAGCGAGGTAATGAGAGCGTATGAGTTATGAACCCACCAGTCTGTTTCGCGGCACCACGATCTGCGCCGTGAAGAAGGACGGCGTGATCGCCGTCGCCGGCGACGGCCAGGTGACCATGGGCGAAAAGACGATCATGAAGGCCACCGCGAAGAAGGTGCGGCGCATCTTCGGCGGCAAGGTCGTGATCGGCTTCGCCGGGAGCGTGGCCGACGCCTTCGCGCTGTCGGAGAAGTTTGAGGACAAGCTGACGCAGTACTCCGGCAACCTGCCCCGCGCCGCCGTGGAGCTGGCGCAGGACTGGCGAATGGACCGCGCGATGCGCAAGCTGGAGGCGCTTTTGCTGTGCGCCGACAGGGAAAACCTTATGCTGATCTCCGGCACCGGCGAGGTGATCGAGCCGGACGACGGCGTGCTGGCCATCGGCAGCGGCGGCAACTACGCGCTGGCCGCCGCCCGCGCGCTGATCCAGAACACCGACCTCCCCGCCGCCGACATCGCCGAGAAGGCGCTGAAGATCGCCAGCGACATCTGCGTGTATACGAACGGGAACATCATAGTGGAGACGGTTTGACGACGGATAAATGATCGAGAGGAAAAACCATGATTGAACTCACCCCCCGCGAGATCGTTCGCGAACTGGACAGGTACATCGTCGGCCAGGACGACGCCAAGCGCGCCGTGGCCGTGGCGCTGCGCAACCGCTACCGCCGGGCGCAGCTGCCGGAGGACATCCGCGAGGAGGTCACGCCGAAGAACATACTGATGATCGGCCCCACCGGCGTGGGCAAGACCGAGATCGCGCGCAGGCTCGCCAAGCTGGTGGACGCGCCGTTCGTGAAGGTCGAGGCCACGAAGTTCACGGAGGTCGGCTACGTGGGCCGCGACGTGGAGAGCATCATCCGCGACCTGGTCGAGGCCGCCATCCGCCTCGTGAAGGGCCAGCACGCCGAGCGCGTGCGCATCCGCGCCGAGGCCAGCGTGGAGGACCGGCTGGTGGACCTGCTGACCCACACGCAAAAGCGCAAGCCCGCCAACCCGATCGACATCCTGCTGGGCAACAAGCCCAAGGAGCCGACGCTCTCCCCCGAGGACCAGAGCGCGCTGGCCGTGCGGCAGGACGACGTGCGCACGCGCCTGCGCCGCGGCGAGCTGGAGCACGAGATCGTCGAGGTCGAGGTGGAGGAGCACCAGCCCCAGCCCGAGATCCCCGGCATGGACATCAACGTAAACGACATGCTGGGCAGCATCCTGCCGAAGAAGACAAAGCTCAGGAAGGTGGAGGTCCGCGAGGCCCGCAAGATATTGCTGGCCGAGGAGGAGCAGAACCTGATCGACATGGACCGCGTCTACACCGAGGCCATCGAGCGCGCCGAGCAGCACGGCATCGTGTTCCTCGACGAGATCGACAAGGTGGCGGGGCGCGGCGGCGGCCACGGTCCGGACGTGAGCCGCGAGGGCGTGCAGCGCGACATACTGCCCATCGTGGAGGGCAGCACCGTGAACACGAAGTACGGCCCGGTGAAGACCGACCACATCCTGTTCATCGCCGCGGGCGCGTTCCACGTATCGAAGGTCACGGACCTGATCCCCGAGCTGCAGGGCCGCTTCCCCGTGCGCGTGGACCTGAAGCCGCTGACCGTGGAGGACTACCAGCGCATCCTCACCCAGCCGGAAAACGCGCTGATCCGCCAGTACCAGCTGCTGCTGGGCGTGGACGGCGTGTCGCTGGAGTTCGACGACTCCGCGCTCTCGGTGATCGCCGAGTACGCCTGGCAGGCGAACGAGTCCAGCGAGAACATCGGCGCGCGGCGGCTGCACACGCTGATGGAGCGCATCCTCTCCGACATCGCCTTCAACGCCGGCGGCGGCGACGCGCCCGAGATCGGCGTGAAGATCAACGCCGAGTACGTCAAGGCGCAGCTCTCCGCCGACATCCACCAGAAGGACGTGCGGAAGTATATCCTATAAGTCTTCATACACATGCAGGGGCAGCACAACGCTGCCCCTGCATGTTACATTTCTCACTTTTTACTTTTTTGTCACAATCTATTGCATTTTCGGCCAAAATCGTATATCCTATTAGGGAAGATACAATGTATCTACATCCATTTCAGAATAGGAGTGATTCAACATGAGCAAGAAACTGTTGTCCCTCCTCCTGGTGCTGGCGCTGGCCCTCACCATGAGCGTGACCGCGTTCGCGGACTACTACGGCAGCCTGCTGCCCGCGGTCCGGACGATCCCCGGCGACTACACCGGCAAGACCATCATCCTGCACTCCAACGACGTGCACGGCGCGATCGACGGCTACGCCTACATGGCCTGGCTGAAGAACGAGTTTCTGGCGCGCGGCGCCAGCGACGTGATCCTCGTGGACGCGGGCGACTTCAGCCAGGGCAGCATCTACGCCATCGTCAGCAAGGGTGCGGACGCCGTCACGATGATGAACGCCGCGGGCTACGACGTCGTGACGCTGGGCAACCACGAGTTTGACTTCGGCTATGCCCAGCTGATGGAGAACCTGTCCAAGGCCGAGTTCACCACGCTGTGCTGCGACGTTTACCTGGACGAGACCGGCGAAACCATCCTGCCCCCTGCAACCGTCGTGGAGGCGCAGGGCGGCGTGAAGATCGGCTTCGTGGGCATCGAGACCCCCGAGACCGCCACCAAGGTGCACCCCGGCCTGATCAGCGAGATCCGCTTCGCCGCGTTTGACGACCTCTACAACGCCGTGCAGGGCGCCGTGGATTCCGTCAAGGACGACGCCGACCTCGTCGTCGCGCTGGCGCACCTGGGCGTGGACGCCGAGTCCGCCGTCAACGGCTATCGCTCCATCGACATGCTGGAGAAGGTCGAGGGCATCGACTTCACCATCGACGCCCACTCCCACACCGTCATGACAGGCGCGGAGAACGGCCAGGCCGTGCAGTCCACCGGCACGAAATTCGCCTACATCGGCGTGGTCGTGATCGACGACGCCACAAAGGCCATCGAGGACAACTTCCTGCTGCCCACTCTTTCCATGGAGAAGGACGAGGACGTGGACGCCCTGGCGCAGGAGATCATGGCTGGCGTGGACGAGGTCTACAACACCCCCTTCGCCACCACCGAGGTACTGCTCAACGGCGAAAAGGCCCCCGGCAACCGCACCGAGGAGACCAACCTGGGCGACCTGATCACCGACGCGATCGTGTGGAGCGTGGTCAAGGAGGGTGGCATCGAGCAGGTGGAGCCCAACCAGGTGGTCGGCATCACCAACGGCGGCGGCATCCGCGCCACCATCCCCGAGGGCGATGTCACCATGAAGGATATCAACACCGTGCTGCCCTTCGGCAACACCGTGGCCGTCGTCTACGTGACCGGCGAGGAGATGCTCGAGGCGCTGGAGGCGTCGACCTTCTTCACGCCCGAACCCATCGGCGGCTATCCGCAGACCAGCGGCATCGAATGGACGCTGGACACCACCGTGCCCTTTGACCAGGGCGAGGTCTACACGCTGAACGGCAAGGACACCAGCTACTATAAGCCCGCCTCCATCCAGCGCGTGACCATCACCTCCGTCAACGGCGAGCCCTTTGATCCCGCCGCCACCTATGCCGTCGTGACCAACAACTTCCTGGCTGCCGGCGGCGACACCTACAACGTGTTCAACCGCGCCTACAGCGAGGGTGCCGGCTTTGACACCGGCATCACTCTGGATGTGGCCGTGCAGAACTACATCACCGAGGTGCTCAAGGGCAAGATTACCGCCGAGATGTACGGCGAGCCCCGCGGCTCCCTGACCCAGATCCTGGCCGAAGCACCCGAAGAGGCCGAGGAAGAGGCCAAGCCCGCCGCGTAAAGCGACAAGCCCATGAATGATTGTCGACGTGTTCCTGCGGAACCCGCCGACCCGGAAAACGTTCCGTTTTCCTAATCATGTACAAGCCAAAAAACGCCGCCGCCGGAAATCCGGCGGCGGCGTCGATTTTTGCATATTGAGCCTTCCCCTCTGGGGAAGGTGGATCGGCGCGAAGCGACGAGACGGAAGAGGTCTCTTTTGACCACGCTTTGCGCCTCTGCTCCGATAAAGGCGCTATGACATTCGTGTAAGGACCTCTTTCGCCCCCTGCGGGGGCACCTTCCCCATAGGGGAAGGCTCTTGGATACCGAGCGGCAGTGGACGCCAATTATGGCGTCCCTACGGCACACTACAACTCCTAACGCCTCACTCCTGACTCCTCTCTCCCCCGCGTGCCTCGAGGATGCTTCGGATGAAGGCGTGGGAGCGCTCCTCCTGGGGGTTCTCAAAGAACGCGCGGGAGGGGCCGGACTCGACGACGGCGCCACCCTCCATGAACAGCACCTTGCTGGACACGTTGCGGGCGAACTCCATCTCGTGCGTCACGACCAGCATCGTCATGCCCTCGTCGGCCAGCTGGCGCATCACGGCCAGCACCTCGCCGATCAGCTCGGGGTCGAGGGCACTGGTGGGTTCGTCGAAGTAGATGATCTCGGGGTTGGAGGCCAGGCCGCGGGCGATGGCCACGCGCTGTTGCTGGCCGCCGGAGAGCTGGCTGGGGTAGCTGTCGAGGCGGCCCGCCATGCCCACGCGCTCCAGCGACCGAACGGCGATCTCGCGCGCCGCGTCCTTCTTCATCTTCGCGCCCAGCGTCAGCCCCAGCGTGACGTTCTGCAGCACGGTCTTGTTGAGGAACAGGTTGTAGTTCTGGAACACGAAGGCCGTCTTCTTGCGCACGCGGGCGATGTCCCGGCGGGTGGCCGCGTGCAAATCGAAGCGCTCGCCGTCAAAGACCAGCTCGCCCGCGTCGGCGCGCTCCAGGAAGTTCAGGCAGCGAAGCAGCGTGGTCTTGCCGGAGCCGCTGGGGCCCAGGATCGCGATCACGTCGCCCTTCTCCACCTGCAGATCGATGCCGCCGAGCACCTCGCGCCCGTCAAACGACTTGCGCACGCCGCGCGCCTCGAGCATCATGCGCGAACACCCCCGTAGCTCGCCAGCTTTTTCTCGCCCAGCCGCTGCAGCCACGTGAGGATGGTGCAGAAGGCGAGGTAGATCAGCGCCACCTCGGTATACAGGCCCAGCGATTCGTACACGCGGCCGTTGATGACGGTGGCCTGGCGGAACATCTCCATCACCGTGATCGTCGAGGCCAGCGACGTGCCCTTCAGCATCGAGATCAGCGAGTTCGACAGCGCCGGGAAGGCCGTGCGGAAGGCCTGCGGCAGCACGACGTGGACCATGATCTGCATGTAGCTCATGCCCACGCAGTAGCCTGCCTCCAGCTGGCCGCGGGAGACGCTCTCCAGCGCGCCGCGCACGCTCTCGGCCATGTACGCGCCCTCATTGAAGCCGAACACCACCACCGCCGCCGGAAAGGCGTCCAGCAATATGCCCGCGCTGGGCAGCCCGTAGAACACCAGCCACAGCTGCACCAGCAGGGGCGTTCCGCGGATGATCCAGATGTAAAAGCGGCACACCTGCCGAAGCACCTTCACGTTGGCGTACTGGATCAGCGCCACCGCCACGGCGATCAGCAGCGCCAGCGCAAACGACAAAATCGTCAGCGGCACCGTCACCCGCACGCCGTAGCCCAGCAGCTTCGGGAAGGCGTCCACCAGGATGCCCCACAGCCGTTCGTTCATTTGATTTGCCCCACTTTAAAATGATTGTCGACGTGTTCCTGCGGAACCCGCCGACCCGGAAAACGTTCCGTTTTCCTAATCATAAACAAGCCAAACGCACAGGGGCGGCGTAGCGCAGCCCCTGCCATCACGCGCGTCTTATTCGCCCTGCGTCAGGTCCGCCCCGAAGTACTTTTCGGAGATCGCCGCCAGCGTGCCGTCGTCGCGGGCGGCCTGCAGGATATCGTCGATGGCGGCGATCAGGCTGTCGGTGTCTTCGCCCTTGCGCACCGGATAGCACACCGGCTCGCCCTCGTCCAGCACCTGCGCGATCTTGATGTTCGCGTCGGGATGCTCGGAAAGGTAGTCGTCGATGGAGCCCTTCGCGTTGATCGTGGCCTCCACGCGGCCCTGCTCCACCAGCATGATGGTCTCCAGCAGCGTGTTCACGGGCGTCACGGTCGCGCCGTAGCCCTCGGCGATGGCGGCGTAGGTGCTGGAGGCGGTGTTGGCCGTCACGCGGCCCGCGAGGTCGTCCACGCTGTGGATGTCCTCGTTGTCACCGCGCACCACCAGCACGATCTCGGTGTAGATGTAGGGCGTGGAGAAGCTGTACTTCTCGGCGCGCTCCTCGGTGTAGCCCACGCCGTTGCAGGCGATGTCAAAGCGGCCGGAGTCCACGCCGGCGAGGATCGCGTCCCAGTCGGTCTCCTTGAAGTCGGGCTCCACGCCCAGGCCGTGCGCGATCAGCGTGCCGATTTCCACGTCCAGGCCGGTCAGCGCGTCGCTCTCGTCGTGGTAGGTCCAGGGCTGCCAGTTGCCCTCGGTGGCGATCACCAGCGTGCCGCGCTCCTGGATGCGGGCGAGCAGGTCGCCGCCCTCCGCCGCGGCCGAGGCGATCAGCGCAAATGTCAAAAGCAGTGCGATGGCGATGATCTTCTTCATGGGTTCCTCCTTCGGGTCCTGTGTGCGCGCCGCCTGTCGCGGCGCCGTGGCCCTATCATAGCACACAATTCCGACTATTGCAATCACCTTTAGCGTGGTAAACACATTTTTAATCGTCTGTAACTGCAGGGCCGCGCCTGTCCAGGCCGAAGTCGCCCGAGGCTCCCTTCGCGCTCAATTCGCGCCGGTCACACGCTGGTAGCGGATTGAGCGCAGGTACACGGCCCGCTCCTGGCGGCAGATCACGTGGAATTCGATGGCGCGGGAGTAGCCGGAGACGAACGGCACGTCGATCACGGCGCGGCCGTTCTCATCAAACTGGCTGCGCTGCACCGGCACCTCCGCCAGCACATCGTCGCCCCAGTAGGCGGTGATGCGAATCAGGCACACCTCGCCGTCCTCCGCGCTCGCGCCTTCGGGCAGCTCGAAGTCGAACCACGCCACGTTCCAGCCCTCAAACAGGTCGTCGTAGGGACCGCAATAGAGGGAGTGGACCGGACCGTCCAGCACGAGCCCCTTCTCCCCCAGCTCCAGCGCGTTCAGCTCGGCCTCCGTCTCGAGGTTCACGTCCACCGGCACGGACCAGTAGTTCGTCGTCGCAAAGCCCGCCGCCTCCAGCGCCGCGACCACCGCCGGGTCGTCGGTGTAGACGGCGCTCTCGTCCGAGATCTGGGCAAACCGAAAGCCCGCCTGCGTGAATATGAAACGCTCGGGCCGCGCGCTCGTCAGCACGGTCGCACCGCGATGCCGGGCCAGGTCCTCGCCGCACAGCAGCGACGGGCGAAGGCCGGAAAACCGCGCGCGGTACACGTCCGGCAGGTCGTCCGCGTAGACGTCGCCGGTGGCGCCGGAAAGCACCGCCTCGATAACGGGGGCCTCCCCATCCAGTCTCGCGGCCTGCGCCCGCGCGGCATTTCCAACGATCCCGTTTCCCCAGAGCCATGCGCCCGCGGCCACGGCCATGCACGCGGCGAGGGCCGCCAGCGTTCGCGCCTTCGGGCGCTTCCGGGTCATCAGCGCGTCCAGGAGCCGATAGAGCGCGCGCGCCAGCACCGTCATCACCGAAAGCACCGCCAGCAGCACGAGCGCTACCGGCAGCGCCGACGGACCGCCGCCCGTCCAGCCCTTCGCGCCGAAGACCGTGCGCAGCCGCGTGAGCGCCGTCGGCCCCAGCAGTCCGCCCGCCGCGACGAGCGTCGCCAGCGTCAGCGCGGACGCCAGGTTGTGCGCGCGTTCGCTCCCGTCCCGGCCTTCCTCAGCGGCGGGGAACACCGCCAGCGGCATCGCCAGGATCGGATTGAAGTGCAATTCCGTGAAGTGGTGCTCCATGACGGAGTGGAACGCGATCATGGCCATCACCAGCGCCAGCCGCCTGTCTCCGCAGCGCAGCGCGCGGCGCGTGACGGCCACCCAGATCGCCGCGTACATCAGCGTCGTCACCCAGCCGTTGCGCAGCAGCATCAGCAGGTAGGAGCTGTCGATGAAGTTGCGCCCCTTCTGCGGGAACACCGAGAAGCCGTTGCCGATCTGCTCGAAGAACGTGCCGAACGGCGTAAAGCCGTAGGCGTTCCAGCCGTCCAGGCCCTGCTTCAGGCGCTCGGAGAGCATGCCGTCCAGCCGGAGGCCGATGCCGGTGCCGCGCGCGTAGAGCCAGAACATGCCGAAAACCGCCGCCGCGCCCAGCGGGAACGCCAGCGTCGTCAGCCAGTCGACGACCTTCCCCGGCCCCTTGACGCCGCGGCGCTCGAGCACCGCCTCCTCCAGCCAACGCCACGCGATCATCGTCGACAACAGCGCGCTGCATACCAGGGCGTTGCGGCTCATCGTAATGAACAGCGAAAGCGCCAGCGAGCCCAGGCTCACCAGCAGCATCGCCCAGTTCGGGGCCTTGCGCCAGGCCACCCACAAGAAGGCCAGCAAGAACAGCAGAAGCGAGGACAGGTCCGTGGGATAGACGGTTCCCCAGCTGCTGCGCAGGCCGTCGCGGAAGTACACGAGGTTGTCGACGGCCCCGGCCCACGCGGCCAGCACCGTCACGGCGAGCCCCGCGCCCACCGACAGCAGGCAGACGCGCAGGATGCGCCGGTAGTCGATGCCGGCAAAGCCGAGCGTCAGCGCGGCCAGGAAGTAGAGGTTGCGGTCCCCCATCGCGCGGTGGCACAGGTAGCAGACGGCGGCGATCGCCAGCCCGACCCAGGGCTCGATGCGCCTGGGACCGATCAGTATCAGCCGTGCCAGCGCCGTCGCGGCCATCGCGCGCAGCAGCGCCGCGCCGAAGTCCAGCGACCACGGCACAAAGAACGTGGTCATGTCGCTGTAGGCAAACAGCAGGTAGACGCCCGCCAGAAAAAGGAACAGGGCCTCAAGCCCTGTCCTCGCGCGGTCAAGCGCCCGCGCCGCCCGCTTTGCCGTGTTGTCGCTTTGTTTCATGTACCCAAAATCTCCATGTCATGCCTGCGGCTTCGCGGCGCGCACGTGCTCGCGGTTGATCATGCCGCCGAACGCGGTCCTGAGCAGTATGCGCACGTCCAGGCCGAAGGACCAGTTTTCGATGTACCAGATGTCGTGCTCGATGCGCTTGGGAATGCTGGTGTCGCCGCGATAGCCGTTCACCTGCGCCCAGCCCGTGATGCCCGGGCGCACCTGGTTCTTCACCATGTACAGCGGCACCGTCTCGCGGAACTGCTCCACGAAGAAGGGGATCTCCGGGCGCGGGCCCACCAGGCTCATGTCGCCGCGCAGCACGTTCCACAGCTGCGGCAGCTCGTCCAGGCTGAACTTGCGCAGGAACGTGCCGATCCAGGTGCGGCGCTCGTCGTCATTGGTGGTCCAGGCGGTGTCCTGCGCGTCGTTGACGCGCATGCTGCGGAACTTCAGCATCGTAAAGTTCCTCTTGTTCAGGCCCACGCGCTCCTGTCTGAACAGCACCGGGCCGGGGCTCGACAGCTTGATCGCCGCCGCGATGAACGCCAGCAGCGGGCTGAGCACGATGAGCGCGAGCGCGCTGGCGAGGATGTCGAACGCGCGCTTCATCAGCGCGTTGAACGGCTCGTCCAGCGGCGTGGTGCGCAGCTGGATCAGCTTGATGGAGCCGATGTTATCGATGTTCGCGCGGGTGGGGATGAAGTCGTTGTAGAAGGGCACCACGCTGACCTTCGTGCCGCTCTTTTCGCACAGCTGGATGACCTGCACCGTCACGCCCAGCTCCTCCGGCTCCAGCGCCAGGATCACCTCGTCGATGCCGTCGCCGTGCAGCTGCGCCTCAAGCCACTGGGCCCAGTCGTCGCCCTTCGGGGGGATGATGCCGGCCAGGTGCACGCCCAGCGACTTGTCCTCCGCCACGGTCTCGGCGTAGCGCTTGGCGAGGTGTCCCCCGCCCACGACCAGGTTGTGCTTCAGGTTGTAGCCCTTGGCGCGGACGTAGCGCAGCGTATAGCGCATCGCCAGGCGCTTGCCCACCATCGCGGCCACGACCGTGGCGTAGTACACGCCCAGCACGCCTCGGGAGAACTCCTGCAAGCGGAACAGGTACAGCAGCGCCGCCGCCGACACCAGCGCGATCAGGTTGCCCAGCGCGATGCTGCGGATCTCCTGGCTCAGCTTCTTGATGCGCGTGAACCGATACACGCGCAGCTCGCCCAGTATGATCACCGTCCACACCGCGTACAGCGCCCCGGCCAGCCCCGCGCCGTTGCCCAGGTTCGCCAGCGAAGCCATGTTCGGGTTCTTCGTCACGACCCCCAGCCACAGCCACGAGGCAAACAGGTACGACAAAAACACCAACAGCGCGTCGGTGAACACGTTGATCCTGTTCAGTTGTTTCTGATTGCGTCGAATCATAGGCCTATTTCGCTTCCAAATCCCTCAGGCGCTTTTCCAGCAGCGCCGCATGCTGCGTGAGCCGCTTGATCGCCTCGTTCTGCTTGGAGATGATCGATGTCAGCGACATCAGTATCAGGAGCACAAAGAAGAAGAGGATCGCAAACAGCGCGTTCGACTCGACCTGGAAGCCCAGCAGGGATGTAACCAGCCCCAGCAGCTGCGGAAACAGCGACAGCAGCAGCAGCACCGCGCCGCAGAACAGCCACAGCAGGGTATACCGCAGCGTCAGCCGCTTCTGCTTCAGCAGCACCACCAGCAGGATAAAGTAGACGGCGATCGCCAGGAGGATCGCATATCTCATGGCCGCGGACAGCATCGCTCCGTTCCCCCTCTCAGGATGTGAACCTGGCCAGGATCAGGGCCAGGGACACCTTTATCATGTAGTAGACCGAGCGCAGCGGGTTGATCGAGCTGGATCCGCCCTGGCGCTCGCGCATCTGGACGGGCACCTCTTCGATGCGCGCGCCCTTCAGCGCGGCGGCGACGATGGCTTCCGGCTCCGGGTAATCCTGCGCGTACTCCCGCGCGTACTGCTCGATAAAGCGCCGGTTCACCGCGCGCATGCCGCTGGTGACGTCCAGCACGCGCACGCCGCAGATCAGCCGGATCAGGCGGCTGAGAAAGCCGATGCCCGCGCGGCGAAGCCCGGTGGACTGGAAGCCCTCCTTGCGGATGAAGCGCGAGCCGATGGCGATGTCCGCCCGCCCGGAGGCGATCGGCGCGACGAGGTCGTGCAGGTACTTCGCCTCGTGCTGGCCGTCGCCGTCGAACTGGATCGCGATGTCATAGCCGTGCTCCCGGGCGTACTTGTAGCCCGTCTGCACGCCGCCGCCGATGCCCAGGTTGCAGGGCAGGGACACGAAGCGCTCGCCGTTCTCGCGCAGCAGGCGCTCGGTGTCGTCCCGGGAGCAGTCGTTGATGACGACATAGTCCATGTCGGGACAGTTCATGCGGATGTCCGCGAGGGTGTTGAGTATGTTGTCCTGTTCGTTGTAGGCAGGAATGATGATCAGTGTCTTCATGTCGTTCCCCCTCGCATGTTCACATCCTGTTGGCGTCCTGACCCGCGGAGTAGAGGCGGTTGATCAGAACCGCGATGGGCTTGGGCCAGAATTTCATGTACATCTCCAGGTCCTCGGCGGAGCGCCCGTTGTTGTCGCCGATCACCAGCGTGGTGGTCGATTCCTCGTGGATGCGGTGGCCCATCAGCGGCTCATGGACGTAGCAGAAGCTGCCCTTCATCCGGGAGAGCTTCTCCCACGCCTGCCAGTCGAGGTCGCTGGCAAAGTGGGGCTCGAACAGCACCGGCGGCAGGTTGGGCTTTATGTAGGTCACGGCCGGGCAGCAGATCGGGTCGCAGAGGGACAGCACCCTCCGGCGGACCCACCGGCTCCTCTGGAACGCCGCGGGCCGCAGCGGGATCAGCGCCAGTTCTTTGACGCGCAGGTTCTTGTTGCCGTCCGCGAACACCTTTTTCCCGTTGCGCAGCTCGTAGTAGTCCGTGAACGCGATCAGCGGCGTCGCGGCGCGGTTCACGCTGGCCAGGATCCGCTTCAGGTAATCCGGGTCGTAAACGTCGTCCTGGTGCGCCAGCGTCACCAGCGGCGCGTCCGCCTGCGCGTAGGCGAAGTTCCAGTCCTCGGCGATGCCGTGCGGCCCGCGATTGACAAACAGCTCGATGCCGCGCCGCCGCGCCACGTCCGAGATGAAGTCGTTGGGCGTCGCCGTGCACATGATGATCCTCGACGCATCGCTCTGCCGCTCCAGCGAGTCGATGCACGCCTCCAGGTATTCGCTCTGCTTGTAGGCGCAGACGGCGAACACATGATCCTGTGAAGTATACGGCAAAAGGTCCTTCCCCCTCTTATCGCGTCAGTATCGATTCGTCGCGCCGATCTTCAATGCTTGATGTTCATCAGCACGATGCCAACCAGCACAAACAGCATGCCGACGAGCTTGATCGTCGTCACGGGCTCGTGGAATATGATCAGGGCCGAAACCAGCGTCAGTATATACACGACGCCCGTCGAGATCGGCGTCAGATAGCTGAGCTGGATCTTGGACACCAGCCCCATGTAGATCAGGAAGCTGCAAATGTACATCAGCAGCCCCACCAGGGACAGCCAGCTGACCTGAAGCGAGAGCCCGATATTGGTGACGCCCAGGCTCATCGCGCGCTGGGTCCCGAGCTTGAATACCGTCAATCCTCCGACCGACAACAGGGCGTAAATCGCCAAAATGACAACAAACACAGCCAATCCTCCTCGATCCTTAGCCTGATTTTTAGATATAGTGAGCGAGCACGTTTACCAGCGCGATGCCGTTGAGGAACAGCGTCAACAGCAACATATAGGCCGGCATCCTGTCGCCGCTTTCGCGCTTCACCGGCATGACCGTCTTGCTCCTGCCGTATATGATCGCAAACACCAGCGGCCCCATCAGGGGGATGAAGTAGCGTCCCTGTACGCCGACGGCCACCTCGGCGCCGATCGCGGTCCACGAAACGTACATCGCCGCGATGACCAGAGCGGAGCCCGCCAGGAACACGAACAGCAAAATCCCGATGTCCTGGATCTTCGCGTCGATGCCGGGCGCATAGGTGTTCAACAGTTCATACATGAACAGCATCAGGAAGAACACCCACACGATCTGCGTCGTGGAGATGGTCAGGGCGCCCAGCACCGAGCCCACCATGGTCTCTATATAGTACACCGTGTAGGCCAGCAGCGTCTGGGTGGCGATGATGATCCACCGATCCACATGGCTCAGCAGGAACTTGATCTGCTGGGAGGCATCTGCCCCGACCAGAGACGAGATCCAGTAGCGATGCGAGAACTTCAGCCACAGGCAGGTCAGCACGGCGCAGATCACGATGAATCCGCAGCGGTAGACGTACGACACCTTCTTGCTCGAGAACTTCGACGCGGGTATGAGGAACAGCAACAGGAGCAGCACCAGGTACACCGTCTTGCTGATGGCCAGACAGAAGCCCGCGAGGGTCAGTATGACCAGGTCCCGCCATCTGACTTTGTCCGACTGGTAGGCCAAGCGCAGGATGTACGTCAGGAAGAACATGGACAGCGTGATGGTGAACCCGTCCGGCGCGACGCAGACCATCTCCTGCATCGTCATCGGGAAGCACATGATGACGAACAGCACGCGCCCGCCGTAGGGCGACAGGTACAGCGAAAGCGCGAACAGCAGCAGCCCGACCAGCGCGTTGCCGATCTTGCCGCCGTAGAAGATCGCGGCGGCGTTGTTCGTGAACAGGCTGGCCACCCGGATGCCGAGCATCTGGGGCAGATAGCTGATGACGGAGTAGGAGGCGGCGCCCGGGAAGAGCACGGGGCCAACGTCGTTCCAGTCCACGACCGCGCTGGGATCGTTGTATCTGGCAATGCCCAGCGGCAGTATGTCTCCGCCGTTCCCGTCGATGATCGGCGCGATCAGCCGCCCCTGCGCCAGCTCGTAGGCCCGGTAGAAGTGCACGCACTCATCCGGCGCCATGCCCAGCGGGCAGACGATCACATACGCCGCCAGCAGCACCGCGACGATGACGATCATCGCGATCCGCTCATCCACGTGGAAGAACAGCAGCGCCATCAGGATCAACAGCACCGCGATCGAGAAGAGGATCATGTTGCGCAGCACGCCCGGGTTCTGGCTCGTCAGCAAATAGCGGATCGACCCGGGCTGTACCAGGGAATCGCCCACGGAATAACCCACCGAGTCGTTCGTATCCGTCCACAGGGCGATCGCGTTGTCGCCCTCGAAGGTCTCTTTCACCGTAAAGGAATAAGTGGCGTCCGACTTCATCTGATAGGGTTGCTCGAGGGAGAGATCCTTGTACTGATTGTGCACCAGCTCCGCGGTATCGACCGTCCAGGAGGCGATCACGTCCTGGTCCTCGTACAGGTTGACCTCCAGGCTTCCCGCGTTCTCCCGCTCATAGGTCGCGATGGCGATGCTGAGCGTCGTCACCTGTCCCCGCGGTATGCCCCGGATCTCCTGCCGGATCGGCACGTCGTTTTCCATCGGCACGACGATGACCGCCGGAATATCCCTGGAAAACGTATGATAGACGCTCTTCATGGCTGAGAGCAGGAAGGCGCAGCAAATCAGCGTTACCGCGATAAACAGCACGATCCTGAGGCGGGACGTATTCCCCCGCTTTTGAACGATAGCGATGCGTCGACCCATTGTCTGTCCTCCCACGTACAGTTTCTTCCGCTGAGCGTCACTCTGTTTGTCAATCGATCTCCAGGATGCAGCCCGCGGAATTGTCAAACACCTTTTCAAACTGATTCCACAGGTCGATGTGGTCGTTGTACAGGCTCGTGTTGTACATCACCGCGACGTGCCGCACCTGCTTTTCGACCGTCACCCTGTTGATGATCTCCTCAATGGGCATGTTCCAGTAGTAGTAGGCGCTCAGGTCCTGGCCGGTGAAATTCTCGCACCAGTACACGTCGATGTAGTTGATCAGATCGCCGAGCAGCGGGACGGTCTCGTCCTCACAGTTCTCCTCGATATACCGGAACAGGTCGATCCTCCTCAGGTCATACGGCTGGCCGGGAAGCAGGTACAGGTTCTCGTCGTAGATGCCGCAGCTGACCGTCCTGTAGTTCTCCGAGTAGTGGGCGTATCCCAACTGGGAAGCCTTTTGGAGCAGCGCCCCGTTGATGTTCAGCGCCCAGATCAAAAACAGGCAGCCAAACACGGATACGCAGGTAATGAAGCTTCGCCTGTCCTGCGCCAGCATGTAGCCCAGCCCGTAGTAGGAGGCGATCGACATCACGAACCAGACCAGGTACGGCACCTTGGAATAGTAGTAGACCGAGATCTTGTTGAGGAAAACCAGTCCGATGAAGGCCGCAGCAAAGGCGACGACGCACGCCAGGAACACGTTGATCTCGATGTGCTCCTTCTTCTTCAGGCTCGTGAGCACGAAGTACAGGGTGGTCGGAAGGAGGATCAGCAGATAGCTGTAGAACCGCCCGCGGGTCCCGCCGCCCGTGTTGATCGCATTCTGTATGCTCAGGCCCCGGCTTCCGAAGAAGCTGAAGTAGCAGAAGTAGATGCCGAGCGCGCACGGCACAAGAAAGACCTTCAGCGCCTTCACCACAAACGCGGAAGTCTTCTCCCGCCTGTAGCTGTGAAGCGCCAGGCAGATGAACAGCGCGATATAGATGACGGGCGCGAACAGCATGTAGCACATCACCAGCGAGAAGCAGCCCAGCATCAGTATCAGCAGCGCCCAGTCGTTCTCCATCGTCCCGTTTGTATACAGGCCGATGAAGTACACCATCAGCATGACGATCGTCACGGCCATCCCCAGGTAGTTGAAGCCCATCAGCTCATTGTGCAGCGGGTAGCCCAGCATGTACAGCGCGCTGAAGACGAGGCCCAGGACCTTGGCGACCCGGCTCTGCAGCCGGTCGCTGATGATGGCGTAGAACGCGCAGCCCGACAGGGCCAGCATCATGATGCCCATGGCGACAAACGCCTTGTAATACTGATAGGCGCGCAAAAAGGGCTTCGTGATCGACATGAACACTCCGATGTTGACCGGGGCGAAGAACATCTGGCCCTTCACGACGCCCGTTTTGGAGGCCGTGGCCGCGTAGCGGTAGTGCATGCAGCTGTCGCCCGTAAAATCGCGGATCTGCAGCCTGGGGGTGTGATAGTACGCGCCGATTCCCACGGCCAGGGCCGCGATGCAGAAGATCATGGCAAAGTCCCAGGCGTTCCAGTTCAGCTTCTGGATCCCCTTCTTGCGGATGCTCCAGACGCAGGGCACGGTGAGCAGGATGCAGGCGATCGCAAGCGACACCAACGTGACCGGTATGCCGACCAGCGCGTAGATGCCCGCGATGAAGGTATTGACCCACATCAACACGCCGGCGTGGATCACGATCCAGCCCGCGGCGCTGTGGCTGGAGGTATCGTCCTTCCTGACCAGGAGAAACGCCCCGAAGAAAGCCGTTACGGCGAGCATATAGAACAGCGAAGCTACCAGCACCTTATATCACCTCATCCACAGTTTGACATCGAGCGACGCCTCTCGCCCGACATTATCCCTCCGACAGAGCCCTGAGATACCTCCCCACCGCGTCCCTCCAGTCCGGCAGGAGGGCGAAGCCGCTTTCGACGAGCTTGTGCTTGTCGAGGCGGCTGTTGAAGGGGCGCGCGGCCTTGGAGAGGCCGTACTCGGCGGTGGTGACGGGCGTGACGGTCACGGGCAGGCCGGCCTGGCGGAAGATCTCCTTCGCGAAATCGGCCCAGCTGATGTAGCCGCCCTCGTTGGTGGCGTGGTAGACGCCGTACTTCTCCGTCTCGATCATGTCCGCCAGCAGCCGCGCCAGGTCCAGCGTGTAGGTGGGCGTGCCGATCTGGTCGTCGACCACCCGCAAGCTGTCGTGGGTCTGGCCCAGCCGCAGCATCGTCTTGATGAAGTTGTTGCCGTTCAGCCCAAAGACCCACGCGATGCGCACGATGAAGAACTTTTCCAACCGCTCGCGCACGGCCAGCTCGCCGCCCAGCTTCGTCTCGCCATAGACGTTCAGCGGGGCGTAGTCGGCGCAGTCCGGCTGCCAGGGCTCGGTCCCCTGTCCGTTGAACACGTAGTCGGTGCTGATATACATCATCTTCGAGCCCAGCGCGCGGCAGGCCTCGGCGATGTGGCGCGTGCCGTCCACGTTGATGGCGCGCACCTTCGGCTGCTTGTCCTCGTCCTCGGCGGCGTCCACCGCCGTCCAGGCCGCGCAGTGGATCACCGCGTCCGGCCTGACTTCATCCAGCGCCCGGCTGACCGCCGCCGCATCGGTGATGTCCATCTGGACATACGGCATGCCGCACACGGCGCTGCCGTCCTGGATGCCACTGTACTGGGGGGCGATGTCGCTGCCCACGCCCGCGTGGCCGCGCTTCGCCAACTCGTTCATCACGTCGTGGCCCAGCTGGCCGCCGACGCCAGTCACAAATATCTTCATATCGTTCACCTGTTCCCGTACATCTTCTCGTAGTAGTTCTGGTACTCGCCCGAGATGATGGTCTCCCACCACTCGCGGTTGTCCAGATACCACTGGATCGTCTTCTTGATGCCGTCGGCGAACTTCGTCTCCGGCAGCCAGCCCAGCTCGTTGTGGATCTTCGTCGGGTCGATGGCGTAGCGCATGTCGTGGCCCTTGCGGTCGGTGACGAACGTGATCAGGCTCTCCGGCTTGCCCAGTTCCTTGCAGATCAGCTTCACGATGTCGATGTTCTTCATCTCGTTGTGACCGCCGACGTTATAGACCTCGCCCACCGTGCCCTTGTGGATGATCAGGTCGATGGCCCGGCAGTGGTCCTCCACGTACAGCCAGTCGCGCACGTTCAGGCCCTCGCCGTACACCGGCAGCGGCTTGTCGTTCAAGGCGTTGGCGATCATCAGCGGGATCAGCTTCTCCGGGAAGTGGTACGGGCCGTAGTTGTTCGAGCAGCGGCTGATCGTCACCGGCAGGCCGAACGTGCGGTGATACGCCAGCACCAAGAGGTCCGCGCCTGCCTTGGAGGACGAATACGGGCTCGAGGTGTGGATCGGCGTGGTCTCCGTAAAGAACAGGTCCGGCCGATCCAGCGGCAAATCGCCGTAGACCTCGTCGGTCGACACCTGATGGTAGCGCTGGATGCCGTACTTGCGGCAGGCGTCCATCAACACGCTCGTGCCGATGATGTTCGTCTCCAGGAAGATGGACGGGTTCTCGATCGAACGGTCCACGTGGCTCTCCGCCGCGAAGTTCACGACGATGTCCGGATGCTCCTCCTCAAACAACTTATAGACGCCCTCGCGGTCGCAGATGTCCAGCTTCACGAAGCGGAAGTTCGGATTGTCCATCACCGGCGCGAGCGTCGAGAGATTCCCCGCGTAGGTCAGCTTGTCCAGGCAGATGATCCGGTAATCCGGATACTTCTTCAGCATGTGGAAGATGAAATTGGAGCCGATGAATCCGGCGCCGCCCGTCACGATGATCGTCATGTGTATTTCCTCCTAAATAATTATCTAATTATTTCTTTCATCACCGGAAGCTGAAATCCTCCCGGTCCAGCGCCAGGTTCGGGTTATAGTACGGGTCCCCGGCGTCGATCACGTCGCCCCACCTCTGGCGAAGGTGGGTGCGCTCGCGCTGGAAGCGCTCCATCTTCTCCGGTGTATCCTCATAGCCGCGGCTCTTACTCTCGTAGTGATACAGCTCCGCGTAGGGCGTCCAGACGATCAGGTAGCCCGTCTTGCGAATGCGCAGGCAGAGGTCCACGTCGTTGAAGGCGACCGCGAAGCTCTCGTCCAGCCCGTCGATCTCCTCCCAGACGCGCCGGGGAACCATGCAGCAGGCGCCCGTGACGGCCGAGAGGTCCTGGGCAAGCGTCAGCCTCAGCAGATACCCGTAATCCCCGCGCGGGAAGCCCTTGTGGGAATGCCCGGCGGAGCCGCCGATCCCCACGATGATCCCCGCGTGCTGGATGGTATCGTCCGGGTAATAGAGCATCGCGCCGACCGCGCCCACGTCGCCGCGCTGGGCGTACATCAGCATCTCCTCCAGCCAGTTCGGCGTGATGACCTGAATGTCGTTGTTCAGCAGTAGGATGTAGTCGCCCTTCGCCGCGCGCGCGCCGCAGTTGCAGATGGCCGAGAAGTTGAACCCGCCCTCGTAGTTGACGACGCGGATCTCCGGGCGGTCCTCCAGGGACCTGTAGTAGTCGAAGGTCTCCACTTTTTGGCTGTTGTTCTCGACGATGATGATCTCCCGGCGATTCCACGTGGATTTCTCCGTGATGGAATCGATGCACTTCTTCAGGTCATCGACGTGGTCCATGTTCGGGATCACGATGCTGACGAGCGGCTCCCCTTCGATGTCATACTGCACCCTGTAAGTGGACGGGAACCTGGAATCCAGCACCGTCCCCTTCAGGCCGACCCGCTCCAGATGCTCCGCCAGCGCCGCCTTGCCGGCGTCGACGGTGTAGGGCTTCGCCTCGACGCTGGAGGCGACGGACCCAGCGTGCGAGCGCCAGTAGTACAGCACCTTGGGAATGTGGACGATGTGCTCGGCCTGCTCCGTCAGGCGCAGGATGAGGTCGAAGTCCTGGCTGCCGTCGAACTGACTCCTGAACGCGCCGCCGGTCTTTTCCAGCAGCGCCTTCTTGAACGCCGTCAGATGGCAGATGTAGTTGTAGCTGCGCAGCGTATCCGGCGCGTAATCCGACTTGAAGTGCGACGAAAAGACGTCCGCGGGCTCCTGGTGGAAGATGCTCTCATCGGTGTAGATGAAGTCCGCGTCCCGCTCGCAGACGGCTTTCATCACTTCGAACAGGGCCGACGGATGCAGCACGTCGTCGTGGTCAAACAGCGCGATGTACTCCCCCGTCGCCATGTCGATGCAGGCGTTGGTGTTGCCCGAAATGCCGAGGTTCTTCTCCAGCCTGCGATAGCGGATGCGCGCGTCCTTCCGGGCGAGCGCGCGGCAGATCCTGCCCACGGAGGCGTGCTCGCCGTCGCTGCCGTCCGCCAGGCAGAGCTCCCAGTTCGCGTAGGTCTGGTCCTGGACGGACTTGATCATCCGGCGAAGGAACTTGTCGGGCGTGTTGTATAGCGGGACCACGACGCTGAACCGGATCGCCCTGGGAAACTTCGCCTGGCGCTGCAGCGCCTGCTCCTCCCTGGACGGCCAGCTGTTCGGGGCCTGGGTTTTGCGCTTCTGTTCGAGATAGGCCTCCCTTCGCTCCTTCGCGTACGTGCCGCCGTGGCGCGCAGTGTCCTTGACGGCGCGCAGGAACAGGTAAACCGACTCGTTCTTGTGGAGGAATTTCTTGACGGCGTCCAGCGTCACTCGGGCCGGCTTGGTGACGCGCCAGAAGAAGGCGTTGGTGACGTTCTGGTAGTCCGCCATCAGGCTCTGGATCTGCGCGCTCAGGTTTCGGATGTGCGCGTCCTTGGCTCCAGGTTCCCGATTTGCTCAGTTTTGTTGCGATTTACGACCTCCAGCACTTGCTTTTCCTGCCGCTCGTGCTCGAGATAGTCGATGGACCAGTTGCTCTTGCCGTATTGGCTGGTGTAGATGTACTTCCTGCCCTCGCCGTGCACGCGCTGCTGGAAGGCATCGTCCATGTGCCGGTAGGTCGCGATGTCGCGTCCGGTGAATCCGAACCAGCCGAGCATCTGCTCCTCGGAGGCGCCGTTGAGCATGGTGTAGAGCTGGGTCACGTACAGGTAGAGCAGGACCCGGTAGCGGATGAAGTCGACCGGCACCGGGAACGGGCACACCCACTCGCAGTCGATGCAGCAGATCCCCTCGTCGTTCTCGACGAAGTTCGTCAGCAGCGAGTCGATGTTCGCGGGGTTCAGGGCGGGCACGCCGTCCAGCTCCACGCGGCCGAACAGGGCCTCGAAGCCCTCGGTCATCTCAAAGGGAACGGCAAACTGTTCCTTCACCGCGAGCACCTTTGAGAGCAGCCCGTTCATCTGGGCGACGAAGCGCTCCCGGTCGAAGTGCTGCACGTCGATCTGCTCCGCCAGCGTCCGCCCCTGGATGTAGGAAAAGCGCAGCTCCCCCTCCCCCTTCTCCACGGGGATGACGCGGATGTCGCGGTAGTAGTCGCGCAGGCTGAGGCTGTTCCGATAGATGCGCTCCAGGTGTTCCCGGGCCGGCGCATCTGCGCGCTTGCGCACGAACAGGCCGTTCGCGTCCTCGCAGATCTCGGTCGTCACGCGGCAGTCGGGCCTGCGCGCGGAATTGTACTTCGCGTACAGCACCTCGCAATTCTGTCGGCTCATGGCTGCTCCCCTCCCTCGCAAAAGACCAGGTAGGAGTTCGCGAACATCTCAAACTTGCCCTCCCGGATCAGCTCGTCCATGACCTTCTTCTCGTCGAAGAAGGAGTAGCGCTCCTGGTCGTAGTTCGGCGCGTTGGTGACGAAGGGATAGGCCTTCGGCAGGCGCTTCTGGGAGTAGATCTCCGTGGGCAGCTTGTAGTCCGGCAGCGGATAGTAGAACTGTGCCGAGGCAAACCCGGCCTCGCGGATCAGGGCCTCCAGCCCCTCCTTCGAGAACGTCCGCACGCGCTCGACGCCCGGATAGCCCATCAGGCCGTCCATCAGGTTGCCCGTGTGGTCCTCGCGCGCGCCGGCCCAGTACTTGATGCCGTACTTGTTCTCGATCGCGATGATCAGCTTGCCGCCGGGCTTCAGGTAGCTCCGCGCCTTCTTCAGCATGTCCGCGAAGGGATTGTCGCTCTGGATGTAATAGATCGAATACTCCAGCACGCCGATCAGCGTGACGTAGTCGAACTTCTCCTCGATCCGGATATCCTCGAAATTGCCGACGACGATCTCCAGGTTGTCGGCGTCCCTGTTGCGGTGCGCATTGATCAGCGAGCGCCGCCGGGACAGGTCGATGGCGACCACCCTGTCCAGCTTCTTGCAGAACAGGCCGGTGACACCGCCGCAGCCCGCGCCGATCTCCAGCAGCGACTTGCCCTCGCCGAAGTCGTACCACTCCAGCAGGTTTTCGCGGATCGGAGTCAGGTGGTACAGCAGCGCCCAGTTGTTCTCGCGGGCCAGCACATCCTCGAAGGGCTCGTCCTTCTGGACGATCTGCAGGAGGGTGTCCTCGATATCGCCGTCGCTGTACTGATCGGAGCCCTTGTAGAACCGGTAGTTCAGCCGGACGTTTCCGATCGTCTCGTTCATCTGGTCAGCCATCGCTCTCTCCCTTCCCGGAATAGCCGATCCGAGTGCACATGTCGAAGAAGCCCACCATCGTCTTGCCGGAGGCCACGCGGAGCAAGCAGACGTCGTACAGCCGGTGGTAGACCTCGAAATCGCCGTCGTTGAAGCCCGTGCAGCCCAGGCAGAGCAGGTACTCGCCGCCCTTGAGGTCCATGCGCTGCGTGAACGAGATCTCGCGCACGTCGCCGTCCCGGACGTCGCCGGTGTTGAAATCCTCGAACATCGTGTTCGTGCCGCAGATGTCCGTCCCCTGCTTGTCGCGGATCGTCAGGGCGAACACCGGCTCGCTGAGCGCCTTGTGGAACTGAACCTTCATGCGGACCGTGTAGTCCTCGCCGGCGCTGAGCACGTTCGTGATGCGCCCGCTCTGATCCATCACGCAGTAGTCCAGGATCGTGGCCGCGCCGTTGCCGTAGGAGGAGCAGTTCGGGTTCTCCTCCATGCTCTCGCGCCAAAGCGCGCCCTCCTGCGCCTGCGGCTCCGCCTGACCGCCTGCCAGCGCCCCCGCCCCCGAGGCCCCGCCGGGCACGGCGTTGTCCTCTCCGGCCATGACGCGCTTGTAGAGGTCGATCATGTCCTTCGGCGCGCCTTCGGCGTACTTCCTGCCCTTGTTCAGCAGGATGACCCGGTCGCAGTACTTCTGCACGCTGCTCAGGTCGTGGCTGACGAACACGATGGTCCGGCCCTGGCGCTTGAACTCCTCGAACTTGTGATAGCACTTGACCTGGAAGAAGGCGTCGCCCACGGACAGCGCCTCGTCCACGATCAGGATCTCCGGGTCGATGTTGATCGCCACCGCGAACGCGAGGCGCACGAACATGCCGCTGGAGTAGGTCTTGACCGGCTGGTGGACGAAGTCCCCGATGTCGGCGAAGGCCAGTATGTCGTCGATCTTCCGGTCGATCTCCTCGCGGGTGAAGCCGATCATGGTCCCATTGAGGTAGATGTTCTCGATGCCGGAATACTCCATGTTGAACCCGGCGCCCAGCTCGAGCAGCGCCGAGATGCGCCCGTTCACGGCCACCTCTCCCGACGTCTGGCTCAGCACGCCGGTGATGATCTTCAGTATCGTGGATTTGCCCGCGCCGTTGGTGCCGATGATGCCCACCGTCTCGCCGCGGCCCACCTCAAAGCTGACGTCCTGCAGCGCGAAGTGCTCCCGGTAATAGGTCTTCCTGCGCAGCGAGAAGGCCTCCTTGATCCTGTCCCTGGGCTTTTCATACAGCCGGTATACTTTGCTGACGTGATCCACCCGAATCGTTACATCTTTCATCGTCCACTCCTACAACACGTCCGCAAAGTGCTTCTTCAGGCGCTTGAAGACGAGCATTCCCAGGCCCAGCGTGGCCAGCGCGATCACCCAGAAGTAGATCATCTGCTTCGGGGTCTCCCAGAACCAGTGCTTGTTCACCAGCGCGTTCCTGTAGCCGTTCACGATGTAATACATGGGGTTCAGCTTCAGGATCGACTTCAGCAGCCCATCGCCCAGCGTGGTCTCGATGTTCCACATGATGGGCGTCACCCACACCAGGATCTGCAGCAGGATGCCGATGATCTCCGACAAGTCGCGGAAAAAGCCCACGATGGAGGCGGTGACATAGCTCAGCCCCAGCACGAACACGAACATGGCGAAGGAATAGTAGAAGATCTGCAGCGAGTAGAGGTCCGGCGCGTACCCGTAGGCCCAGAAGATGATCAGCGTGACGAACACGAAGAACACGTGCACGTAGATCGAGGCCAGCACCTTCACGATCGGCAGTATGCTGATCGTGAACACGACCTTCTTGACCAGGTAGCTGTAGCTGATCAGGCTGTTGGTCCCGTTCGGCCAGGCGTCCGAGAAGTAAAACCACGGAACGAGGCCGGAGATCAAAAACAGCACGAACGGCACCTCCACGCCGCCCATCGCCTGCCTGCCGGCCCTCAGGCCCTTTTCAAACACGAACCAGTACACCAGCACGGTGATCACCGGCTGCACGAACGCCCAGAACACGCCCATGATGGAGGCCGCGTAGCGCGTCTTGAAGTCGTTGATGGAGAGCCGGACGATCAGCGCGCGACTGCGCCACAGGTCCAGGAGCATGGCAAAAACCGATTTAATCCCTTGTATCATGCGATAAACTCCAGCTCGGACCGCCCTTCGGTCCGTTTATTCGCCGCCGCGTCGCGGCGGGCGCGAAGAACAGGTCAGATTTCCCCGTAGACGAAGTTGCAGTCGCTGTCGTCCAGCAGCGGAGACGTGGTGTCCTTCTGCGAGAGCAGCTCCTGCTGCACGTCGCCCCAGTCCACGCCGATCGTCGGGTCGTTGAAGCGGATGCCGCGGTCGCACTCCTTGCTGTAGAGGTTGTCCACCTTGTAGCAGAACTCCACGTCGTCCGTCAGCGTCTTGAAGCCGTGGCCGAAGCCCCGGGGGATCATCAGCATGCGCTTGTTTTCCGCCGACAGCTCCACGCCCACCCACTGCTTGTAGGTCGGGCTTCCCTTGCGCAGGTCCACAGCCACGTCCAGCACCGCGCCGCGCGTGACGCGCACCAGCTTGGCCTGCGCCATCGGCGCGTTCTGGAAGTGGATGCCCCGCAGTATGCCCTTCTGGGCGGAGAAGGACTGGTTGTCCTGCACGAAATCGTACTTCAGGCCCATCTCCTCGAAGTTGCGGGTGGACCAGGTCTCCATGAAATAGCCGCGCTTGTCGCCGAACACCTGCGGCTCGATGATGTAGACGCCGGGCAGCTTCGTCTCGATCTTCTTCATCAGTAGCGCACCTTCCCTTCCGCGACCGCCTTCAAATGCTTGCCGTAGGGGCTCTTGCCGTAGCGCGCGGCGGATTCCAGCAGCTTCTCCTTTGAAATCCAGCCGTTCTTGTAGGCGATCTCCTCCGGCGCGCTGATCTTGATGCTCTGGCGCTGCTCGATCATGCGCACGAAGTCCGCCGCCTCCACGAGGCTGTCCATCGTGCCGGTGTCCAGCCACGCGAAGCCGCGGCCCAGCAGCTGCACGTCCAGGATGTCCTTCTTCAGGTACATGTCGTTCAGCGTGGTGATCTCCAGCTCGCCGCGCGCGCTGGGTTTCACCTGGTGCGCCATTCCGGACACGCCCTTCGGGTAGAAGTACAGGCCGGTGATGGCGTAGTTGCTCTTGGGCTGGGCCGGCTTTTCCTCCACGGAGATGACCTTGCCGTTTTCGTCGAACTCCACGATGCCGAAGCGCTCGGGGTCGTTGACGTAGTAGCCGAACACCGTCGCCCGACCGTTTTGCTCCGCGTCCGCCGTCGCAGCCCGCAGGATCTTGCTGAAGCCGTTGCCGTAGAAGATGTTGTCGCCCAGCACCATCGCGCAGGCGTCGTCGCCGATGAATTCCTCGCCCAACAAGAACGCCTGGGCCAGGCCGTCCGGCGAGGGCTGCACCTTATACTTCAGGTGAATGCCAAACTGACTGCCGTCGCCCAGCAGGTGCTCAAAGCGCGGCGTGTCCTCCGGCGTGGAGATGATCAGTATGTCGCGGATGCCCGCCAGCATCAGCGTGGACAGCGGGTAGTAGATCATCGGCTTGTCGTAGACCGGCAAGAGCTGCTTGGACGTGACCATCGTCAGCGGATACAACCGCGTGCCGGCGCCGCCGGCGAGTACGATTCCCTTCATGGCTATTCTCCTTCTGTAATGATGTCCCTGGCGGAATAATCTTCCCTGACCATCGTCAGGTTGGGGTTGTAGTAGGGGTCTCCCCTGTTCAGTTCCTCGGCCCACGTCTCCTTGAAGTGATAGATCTCCCAGGCGTACACCTTGCGTTTGGCGCGGGTGTCGTCGTGGCCGCGGCTCTTGTACTCGTAGTGATACAGCTCGGCGTACGGCGTCCACACGATCAAAAAGCCCGCCCTGCGGATGCGCACGCACAGGTCCACGTCATTGAACGCCACCGCGAAGCTCTCGTCCAGCCCGTTCACGGCCCGCCACGCGTGCCGTGGGATCATCATGCAGGCCGCGGTGACGATCGTGAGATCCTGCGCCACGGCGGCGCGGCGCATGTAGCCCGCGTCACCCCTTGGCAAGTAGCGGTGCACGTGCCCGGCGATGCCGCCCACGCCCAGGATCACGCCCGCGTGCTGCACGGTGTCGTCCGGGTAGTACAGCATCGCGCCGACGGCGCCCACGTCCTCGCGCTGGGCGTACATCAGCATCTGCTCGATCCAGTCCGGGGTGATGACCTCGGTGTCGTTGTTCAGCAGCAGCAGGTATTCCCCCGTCGCATAGCGCGCGCCGAAGTTGTTGATGGCCGAGTAATTGAACGGGCCCTCGTAGCGCACGACGCGGATGCGTTCGTCCTTCTCCAGCTCCTGATAATAGCGGAACGTGCCGTCCTCGGTGCTGTTGTTCTCGACGATCACGATCTCCCAGCGCAGGTAGGTCGTCTTCTCCCGGATGGAGGTTACGCATTTTTCCAGGTCGTCGATGTGGTCCTTGTTCGGGATGATGATGGAGACCAGGTCCTGCCTTTCGATCCTGTAGCGGATGCGCCACGCGCCCGGGACGCCGGAGGGCTCCACCTCGCCCTCGAAGCCGACGCGCCGCAGGTGGTTTTCCAGCGCCGTCCGCGCCGCCGCTTCATCCTCTCTGTCCTCCCCCGCGCGCCGGTAGTAGAGCGCGCTGGGCACGTGGGCGATGGCCGCCGCCCGCTCCGTCAGGCGCAGCGCGAGGTCGTAGTCCAGCGCGCCCGCCAGCGCCGCGTCGGGCAGCAGGCCCCCGGCCCGCTCCAGCAATTCCCGCGAGAAGGCCGTCAGCCGTCCGATGTAGTTGTAGCTGCGCAGCATGTCCGGCGCGTAGTCCGGCTTGTAGTACGCGGCCCGGACCTCCCGGGGCGACGCCTCGAACGCGCACTCGTCCGTGTAGACGAGGTCCGCGCCCCTCTCGTTGATCGCCTTTACGACGGCGTACAGCGCGGAGGGATGCAGCGCGTCCTCCTGGCCCACGAGCACCAGGTATTCGCCCTGCGCCATGCGTTTGCAGGCGTCGAGGGCCTCCGAAGCGCCCGCGCGCCCGTCGAGCCGCTCATAGCATATCCGCCCGTCCTCCCGGGCGTGCCGCAGGCAGACGGCCTCCGCGCTTCCGCCCGCGTCCGCGAGGCAGAGCTGCCAGTTGGCGTAGGTCTGCTCCCGGACGGACCGGATCATCTCGTCGAGCCGCGCGGCGTCCGGCTCATGCAGCGCCGCCAGCAGGCTGACCTTCACGGACCGCTCGAACGCGGCCTCCCGCTGCGCCTTCAGCTGCGCCCGGGTGGGCCGCTGCTTGATGACCGCCCGGAACCTGGCGAGCTCGGCGAGAAAGCAACGGACGAACAGGCCCGCCTTGCGGGGGCCGTACTGTATCAGCCACTTCAGCGTCTTGACCGATATAAAGAGCACATCGCTCTTCTTGGCCCATACCTTGAGCCTCGTCAGCGCGGTCAACCTGCGGTTTTGAGGCTGGCTGTTCGGTCCGTACGTCACGTGAGGAGGATCCTTTCGCTGGTATTCTGCGCCGTCCCGGGCGATCCATGCCCGCCGGTCAGTTCAGGAAGAACATGCCGACCCGGCGCTGCTTGCCGTGGATCAGGCCGCGGTATCTGAGGAAGAACCGCAGGCCGCTGCGCGGGCGGGCGAACGCCTCCAGGAAGGCCGCGTCGTCGGCGTTCAGACGGTCGCGGTAGCGCTCCTGGAACGCCCCGGCCTGCGCCTTCTTGCGCAGGATGCTCGCGCGCACCTGCCGGAGCTTGCCGATGCGGTCCGCCGCGTAGCCGAGGCTGTTCACGTCCTTCGCGCCCACGGCGTTGCCGCCATGCTGGCGGTAGACGCCCAGCGGCTCGTCGATGTAGGCGATCTGCCCAAAGCGCGCCGCGGCGGCCGCCAGCCACCAGTCGTGCATGATGACGCGGCCGTCGCCCGCGCCGCGCCCGCCCAGCCGCGCCAGCGCGCGGTTGACGGCCATCGCGCCGCCGGTGACCACGTTCTGCATCAGTATGGCGCGGTAGTCGAAGCGCTCAAAGAACTGCCCCTGGTAGCGCATCAGCGACGGAGCCAGCGGGCGCAGATTTTCGTCCGTGGGCACCTGGTCGCTGAACACCAGGATCGGCGTGTCTATGCCATACCGGTCTTCGGCCTCCTGCATGGCCGCGCGCGTCCGGGCGAGCTTGTCCGGATACCAGGCGTCGTCCTGGTCGCAGAACAGCACGAGATCGGCATCACAGCGCGCCATCAGGTGGAAGAAGTGGTCGCGGGCGTTGCCGAAGCGCCGCTCGGGGATGTGGCGCGCGATTTTGTCCGGGAACCGCGCGGCGTACTCGTCGAGGATCGCCGCGGAGCCGTCCGTCGAGCCGTCGTCGGACGCGGTCAGGCGCCAGTTCCCGTCCGTCTGCGCGAGGATCGAATCCAGCTGCTCGCGCAGGTAGGCCTCGCCATTGTGCACGGCCAGCAGGATCTGGGCCGTCTCGCTTTGCCTATCCATCGGCCCGCCTCCGCGCCGCGCGCCTGCCCGCCCGGCTGCCCAGCAGCTTGGCCGCGCAGGCCGCGTAGAACGGGATCAGCTCGCCCGGATGGCCCTGCTTAACGAGCGCGGAAGACACCTCGCGCACCAGGCGCAGGCCCTCCCCCATCTCGCCGGACTCAAAGCGCGCGCCGTACTGCGCCAGGAACGCGCCGATCAGCTTGTTGCGCCGGTATTCCTGCGCGAGCGTGAAGTTGTGCGAATGCCACACGCGCGCGTCCGCGGCGTAGGCCAGCCGGTAGCCCGCGGCCAGGAAGTCCGCCGCGATGAGCATGTCCTCATTCGTGGCGATCGGATGCTCGAAGCCGCCCACGGCCTTGTATGCCTCGCAGCGATAGGCCGCGCAGACGTCGGACAGCAGGTAGGCGCGGATGCCCAGCGCGGGCACGTCTTCCTTGCCCCACGCGCGGCTCTCGCCGGGATAGCGGAAGGCGCGGATCGCCTTCTCGCGACAGGTGGCCTCGGGCCGAGCGATCTGCCGCGCGCACACGGCGGCCACGTCCGCGTCCGCCATCGGCGCGAGCAGCGCCGCCATGCAGTTCGCGTCCGCGGCCAGCGCGTCCTGCGTCATCAGCACAGCAAACGGCGTCTGGCATCGGCGGATCGCCATGTCGCGCGTGCCGCCGTGGTCGTATTCCCCCGGCCCCAGCACGACGCAGTCCACGCCCGCGTGAGATTTCGCGCGCTGGACGGTGTCGTCCGAGGAGTGCGAATCCACGACGAGTATCCGCTCCGGCGGCAGCGTCTGCCCCCGCAACGCCTCGATCTGGCGGTCGATCTGCCCCGCCGCGTTCAGCACGGGCAGGATCGCCGTGTAGGGCACGTTTCGGTTGTTGCTTGTCGTGTCGATCGCGCTTCTTCCTCCGCTTGTGTCGGGCCGCGGCATGCGCCGCCGGCAAACGTCATGGCTTCGCCGGACACGGCCCCGGGAAGCGCATCGCTTCCCGCGCCCGCGCCTCGCGACGCCTGTCTTCGGGGCTCGCGCAGCCCGCCAAGCCAGCCGGTGCCGCGCTCCTCCCTGCCTGTCGCGCGACCCCGCCCCTTTCGCGGGTCCGCGCGCAAAAATACCTATATAAACTCAGTTTTATTATACCTTATATTTTCACCGCCGTCAATTCATTCCCAAAGATATCACATTCGCGCAACGCAAAAGCCCCCGATCACTCGGGGGCTTCGTTCGCCCGGGCGCAGAGGCCCGGCTGTGGTGCCGGTGGCCGGACTCGAACCGGCATGGTTTCCCGCCGCATTTTGAGTGCGGTGCGTCTGCCAATTCCGCCACACCGGCGCATAGGGGCGGCATTTGCGTCGAACAATAGTCAGTATATCGCATTTTGGCGTAAAAATCAAGCCCCGAATTGCAAATCATCGCTTTGCAAATGCGCGCGAATGGTGTATAATAGAGGCAATGATGAGTACGGGAGGTGTTGCGCGTGGAGGAGAGCAGGTTGATCCAGCGCGCGTCCGGGGGCGACCCATCGGCCTTCAACGAGCTGTTGGGCGCGCACGAGCGGCGCATGTACGCGGTGGCCCTGCGCATGTGCGGCAACCCGGAGGACGCCCAGGACTGCCTCCAGGAGGCGATGCTGCGCGTGTGGCGCGCGATATCGGGCTTCAAGGGGCAATCCTCGTTTTCCACGTGGGTGTATCGGATCACGATGAACACCTGCCTGGACGAATTGCGCAAGCGCAAGAACCGGCCCAACACTTCGCTGGACGGGCTGGTGGACGCGGGCTGGTCCCCGACGGACGAGGACGACACGCCGGAGCGCCACACCGTGCGACGCGAGGCGCGGCGCAGCCTCGAGGGCTTCATCCAGGAGCTGCCGGAGGACATGCGCGCCGCCGTGGTGCTGCGCGACATCCAGGGCTACGCATACGACGAGATCGCGGACATACTCGGCGCCAACGTGGGCACCGTCAAGTCGCGCATCAGTCGGGGCCGCGAAAAATTGCGGGAGAAAATTTCCGCGCGGCCGGAACTTTTTGACAGGTACGGCGTCTAAGCTGTGACGAGCAGAGCTGGATGCCAACAAATCTATCGAAGAAGGGAGGGCTTTCAATGACCTGCAAGGATGTAAACAGCCTGCTGGATCGCCTGATGGACGGCGAGTTGACCGAGGAAGAGCGCCGGGAATTGGAGGCGCACGGGCAGAGCTGCCCCGACTGCGCCGCCGAGATCCGCGCGACGCTTCAGATGAAAGCCCTGTTTGAGGAAGCCTCGCCGGAAGCGGACGTGCCGCTGGCGGCGCAGGCCAGGTGGCGCGGCGCGATCAAGCAGGCCGCGAAGGCCGATCGTCAGCGCAGGTTCACGCGCTGGATTGGATCCGCTGCCGCGGCGGTGGTGGTGCTGGTGGGCGTGGGCCTGGCGCTGAACGGCTCGCTGGCCCCCAAGCGCGACGCGGCGCAGCTGCTGGCGGCCCCCGAGGTCGTGCAGGAGATGGCGGCGGAGGACGAGGCCGGCGAGGCCGCGGAGGCGCGCGCGACGACCAACGAAGCCAACGAGGCCGTCGCCGCGGGTGGCGCGGCGGAAATCGAAGCCGCGCAGCCGGCCGAGGCCGTGGAAGTGGACAGCGCGGCGGAGGTCGAAGTCGCGAGTGAAGCGGCCTACGAGGCCGCCGAAGCGCCCGCCGTGGTCGAGACCGACGGCGCCAGGAAGGCGATGCCGTTCGGCAGCTTCGCGGCCATGGAGGCCGAGGCGGCCGACGCGGCCGAGCCGGAGGCGAACGCTCCCGGCGACGCCGACGAGGCTTATGAAGAATCTGACGCCGCCGAATCGGAGGAGGACGCCTTCGAGGATGTCGACGCCTTCGAGGACGTCGATAAGGCCGCGGCCCCGCAGTGCGCGGCGCTGGCGCAGCGCTCCCCCGCCTGCGAGTACACGATCCAATCCCGCAGCGTGGACGTCGCCTGCACGCTGGTCACAGAGCTGGCGGGCGAGTTCGAGGGCGTCGCAGACGTGCAGGCGCTCGAGGACGGCGGCGCGAACGTGTACGTGGAGCTGGACGCGGGCAGCGCGGCGGAGTTCTTCGAGGCCGTCTCGAAGGTGGACGACTCCGCAAATCCCGCCGAGCCGCCCCAGTTGACCGGCGAAGGCCGCGTGCTGGTGCTGCTGGTGATCGAAAATACGGACGAATGATCCAAAAATGGCAACTTTTTCGCGAGGATCCCCGTCGAATAGATGTCGGTGGGGGTTTTCCATGGTGCCGACAAACAATTCGGAAGGAAGGCAAGAGACATGAAAAAGGCATTGGCAATCCTGATGGCGCTGGCGATGATGCTGGCGGGATGCGCCCTGGCGGAGGCCGCGGGCGACGGACAGCGCACCCTGAAGGTGCAGGGCACAGGCGTGGTGACGGTGGACGCCGACCGCGCGACGGTCAGCCTCGGCGTGCGCGAGATGGCCCCGGAGGTGAAGCGCGCGCAGGGTCTGGTGAACGAGAAGATGGACGCGATGATCGCCGCGCTGCGCGAGGCCGGCATCGAGGACGGCGCGATATCCAGCAGCGGCATCGGCGTCTACGCGAACTACAACTACGACGAAAACGGCGACGAATACATCTCAGGCTACACCGCCTACAACACACTGAACATCGTCGTCAGCGACCCGGACAACGTGGGCACGTACATCGACATCGCGTTCGACGCCGGGGCCAACAGCCTCGACTACGTGGACTTCAGCGCCGCCAACACCGCCGAGGCCGGCACGCAGGCCCTGCAGCTGGCCGTCGAGAGCGCCGGGAAGAAGGCCGCCGTGCTCGCGGACGCCGCGGGCGTGAAGCTGGGCGCGATCGTGGAGATCGTCGACAACGCCGACCTGACCTATTACGACGAGCGCAACGCCTACGCCGTCACCAAGGACGCCGGCATGGGCGCGGGCACTCAGGTGCTGCCCTCGCGCCAGCAGGTGACCGCCACCGTGACCATCACCTACGCCATCGAAGACTGACGCCCCCCCTTGCGCTTTTGCCGCGCATCCGCTATAATGGATGCGCGGATGACCGCAGTCTTGAATGAAGGAGGCCGTGATGAACATGGACGAGGAGAGGGATCTTGTCGTATTCGAGGACGACGCCGGCAACGAGCTGACCATGGAGGTCCTGGATTACCTGGCCTACGAGGGCAAGGAATACGCGCTGCTGACCGAGTATGTGGAGGACGACGAGGAAGGCGACGAGGATGAACCCGTGGAGGTGTTCATCATGGAGGTCCGCCCGGTGGGCGAGGATCAGGAGGAGTTCGTGCCCATCGACGAGGCACTGGCCGAGACCCTGATCAAGATCTTCGAGTCCGACGACTTCGACGACGACGAGGCTTTCGAGGACGAGGACGAGGAATAGAAGACGGGATAGCGAGACAGAAAGATCCTTCGCTCTGCTCAGAATGACAGGCTTTTCGCCGGTGTCATCCTGAGCGAAGCGAAGGATCTTTTTACAACCCCTCTGGCCCTGCGGGCCACCTCCCCTTACACAGGGGAGGCAAGGGCGGGGGCGGGCGGCGCATCGCCGCCCCTACAGAGAGAACGCGCGGCAGCCGCCATTAACTCCTCACTCCTAACTCCTAACTCCTAACTCCTAACTCCTAACTCCTAACTCCTTACTCTCTCCACTCTCCACTCTTCACTCTCCACTCTCAACTCTTCTCTCACCCCAGGTACTTCCTCAGCGCCTCGACCTTGTCCAGCCGCTCCCAGGGCAGGTCGAGGTCGGGGCGGCCAAAGTGGCCGTAACTGGCGGTCTGGGCGTAGATGGGCCGCTTGAGGTCCAGGTCGCGGATGATGGCGGCGGGGCGTAGGTCGAACTCCGCGTTCACGATCTCGGCCAGCCGCGCGTCGTCCAGCGCGCCGGTGCCGTAGCTGTCCACGAACACGGACACGGGCTTGGCCACGCCGATGGCGTAGGCCACGCCCACCTCGCACTTGCGCGCCAGGCCCGCGGCCACCAGGTTCTTGGCCACGTGGCGCATGGCGTAGGCGGCGCTGCGGTCCACCTTGCTGGGGTCCTTGCCGGAGAACGCACCGCCGCCGTGGTGGGCGTAGCCGCCGTAGGTGTCCACAATGATCTTGCGGCCGGTCAGGCCGGAATCGCCCTGGGGGCCGCCGATCACGAAGCGCCCGGTGGGGTTGACGAAGTACTTGGTGTTCTCGTCCAGCAGTTCGCCGGGCAGCACGGGCTTCACCACGTGCTCCATCAGGTCGGCGAAGATGTGCTCCTGGTCGACGTTCGGCGCGTGCTGGGTGGAGAGCACCACCGCGTCGATGCGCACGGCCCTGTCGTCGTCGTACTCGATCGTCACCTGGCTTTTGCCGTCCGGGCGCAGGTAGGGCAGCGTGCCGTCCTTGCGCACGGCCGCCAGCCGCCGCGTCAGCGCGTGGGCCAGCGAAATGGCCAGCGGCATGTACTCCGCCGTCTCGTCGCAGGCGTAGCCGAACATCATGCCCTGGTCGCCCGCGCCCTGGTCTTCGTGCTCGCGCACCACGCCCCGCGCGATGTCCGGGCTCTGCTCGTCCACGCTCACGAGCACGGCGCAGCTGGTGCCGTCGAAGCCGTACTTGGCGCGGTCGTAGCCGATCTCCACCACCTTGTCGCGGGCGATCTTGTCGATGGGCACGTAGGCGCTGGTGGTGATCTCCCCCATCACCAGCACCATGCCGGTGGTGGCGGCGCACTCGCAGGCCACGTGGGCGTCGGGGTCCTGGGCCAGTATCGCGTCCAGCACGGCGTCGGAGATCTGGTCGCAGATCTTGTCCGGATGGCCCTCGGTCACGGATTCAGAAGTAAAAAAGTGTCTCATGGCATTTTCTCCTTTGAAAAGATCAACAGCCCGCCTTTGGGCGAGCTGATACAAGATCCGTCTCGCCTCATCTTTCGGCGCGGCCTTCGCCGCCCGCAGGAATTGGCACCTCGTTCGCCGCCGCGAACCGGTTGCCGGGCATCATCGGGCCTGTCCCTCCGCCGCTCTGGATAAGGCTTCTTCTGTTGTCAAAACCATTATAGCCCCTTTTCCGCCGCCCGTCAAGCGCTATTCCGGTTAAACAAGGGTAACGACACGATTTGACAAATCCCGCGCGTTCGCGTAGAATAAACACAGCATAACGGTAAATGGGGCGTGAAAATGGCGCTGACGATGGTGCACCTTCTCGTGGCGGACCTGTGGGCCCAGGAGCATCCGCAATACCTGGACTGCCCCGGGTATTACTATGGCGCGATCTCGCCCGACGCCATCCACGTGCGCGACGGCGGCGACAAGTCCCACAAGAACGAGATCCACCTGAACAACTGGGGCGTACTGCACCGGCAGGACGTGGTGGACTACTGGCGCGCGCACCGCAGCCCCTTCGACGTGGGCTACGGCGTGCACGTGCTCACCGACGCCCAGTGGGTGCCGCGCTACAAGGAGCGCCTGCCGGGGCTTATGCCGGACGGCAAGCTGGACATCCCGCGCTACTACAACGACACGTTCGTAACCGACTTCGCCCTGCGCGACCAGACGCCGCGCATCGCGGATATGCTGGACATGATCGAGCGCGCGGACACCCCCGCGGACCATCCGCTGCTCACCGCCCATGAATTCAGCGCCTGGCGCGACATCATCCTCAACGCCTATCGCGGCGAATGCCCGCGCCACGACCCCGTGCGCTTCGTCACCGTGCCCTACGTGCGCGATTTTGTGCACGACAGCATCCCGCTGATCGACGAAGTCTTCGCCGAGGCGTTCGGCGAAGACTGAAAAAACCCCAAAATTCGATATTGACAAACGTTCCCGCGCGAGGTATAATAATGGGCGTTGGTTGTCGCGTCTCCATGGCCCTCGGGGCGAGCGCGCATCCCGATTGTGCGGGCGTGGCGGAATTGGCAGACGCGCCAGATTTAGGTTCTGGTGCCAGACGGCGTATGGGTTCAAGTCCCTTCGCCCGCACCACTCAGCCGCTGGCTGAACGCGCGGTAGTAGCTCAGTTGGTAGAGCGCCACCTTGCCAAGGTGGAGGTCGCGAGTCCGAGTCTCGTCTACCGCTCCAACATCCCATTGAAGCATGCGGGTGTAACTCAATGGTAGAGTTCCAGCCTTCCAAGCTGGCTACGTGGGTTCGATTCCCATCACCCGCTCCAAATTTTTATCGCTTTATGCGGTAGTAGCTCAGTTGGTAGAGCGCCACCTTGCCAAGGTGGAGGTCGCGAGTCCGAGTCTCGTCTACCGCTCCATGCACCATTAGCTCAGTTGGTAGAGCACCTGACTCTTAATCAGGGTGTCCAGGGTTCGAGCCCCTGATGGTGTACCAAAGCCACCCCCACAGGGGTGGCTTCCTTGTTTATCAGGGGCAGGGGCTCGAAAGGCGGCTGTCTTGCGCTCCAAGCGCCTTTTCATACACGCACGAGAAAGGCCCGGAAACAAAGCGTTTCCGGACCTTTTGGTGTGGTGCAGCAGAGCAATCCAAACCCGAACCTTTTACGTTCTTCTCCACGGCCTCTTTGGCCTCGTCTAAGGTGATCGCCTTCGTGCCGTCCCTATAGTTGAAGGTCAGCACCAACTTGTCGTCGTAGAGGTAGATAGCGTTGATAAAGCTGTCGATCAGTATCTGACGATGCTCCCTCCTGCTGACATCCAGCTTGCGGAAGCGCTCCAGCCAGAACGTGACGAACTCCGCCGGAACTCGCGGCTTTTCCAGCTTCTCACAGGCGATCCTGTTCTCCAAATCCTCCTTGGCGGCTTCCAACGCCTCCAGGCGGGATTTGGTGGACTTGGTGAGGATGCCCTGTTGAATGGCGTTCAGCATATTCTGTATGCCGGTTTCCGCCTCACGCAGCTGCTGCTTCAACAGAGGAAGCGTGGTGTTCTCGCGATCCTGCAGGTCCATCACCATCGACACGACGGCCTCGATCACCCGGTCGTCGTTCAACATCTTCATGGTCTCGTTGACGACCAGATCCTCCAGCCAATCCTTGCGCACAGGCTTCTTGTGGCAGCCCCGGTGCTTCTTCGCGCTGACGCACTTGTAATAGTGGTAGACCTTGCCTGCGTGGCTGGTGCCGGCCTCGCCGCACAGGTACGAGCCGCAGTAGCCGCAAAACAGCTTGGTCGTCAGCAGGTAGTCGTCCTCGGCCTTGTGACGGGCCGGGGCCTTCTTGTTCTTCGCCATCTTCTCCTGTACCCTCTCGAACAACTCCCTGGGCACGATGGGCGGGATGCCGGTGGGAATGACGATGTCGCGGAATTTGAACTCGCCCATGTAGCGCCGATTGTGCAGCAGGAGCTGGACGTTGTTGTAGTTCATGGGCATGCCGCGCCTGCTCCTCACGCCTTGCTCGTTCAGCCAATCCCGTATCTGCGTCATGGTCGCGCCTTCCGCGTAGCGCTTGTACGCCTCCAGGATGAACGGCGCGGTCAACGGGTCGATTTGCAGATGATGCTCCTCATCGACGGCATAGCCGATGGGCAGCGTACCGCCGTTGAACTTGCCCTTCAAGGCGTTCTCTGTCATCCCCCGGATGACCTTCTCGGACAGATCGGCGGAATAGTATTCCGCGTATCCTTCCAGCACGGATTCCAGGATGATGCCCTCCGCGCCATCCGAGATCACTTCCGTGGCAGAGACGACCTTCACGCCGTTTTTCTTCAGCGCCGCCTTGTAGCGGGCGCTGTCGTAGCGGTTGCGCGCAAAGCGGTCCAGCTTCCAGACAATGATGACGTCAAACAGCTTTTTCGCGCTGTCCCGGATCATCTCCTGAAACGCGGGGCGATTGTCCGTCTTGGCGGAGAAGGCTCGGTCGATGTAATTGCGCAGCACGGTGATGTCGTTCTTCTGCGCAAAAGCCATGCACTCGCGCAGTTGGCCTTCAATGCTCTCCTCGCGCTGGTTGTCCGAGGAGTAGCGGGCGTAGATCACGGCCTTCATGCGTCATTCTCCTTCATCAGTCTCAGCATGGTTTCCTTCAATCGTTGACTCATCGGCGACTTGGGATCAAAGCACATCTCTATGAACTGCTCCATCTCCGGATATCCCTGTTCCAGTTTGGGCTGGTTAGCAAACATTCTCCCTTGCGGGGCATCCGTGCGGCCGAAGATGTAGTCCATCGACACGTCGAAGAAATCCGCGTATTTCAGCAGCGTCTCAAAGGACGGGTCGGACTGATCGTTCTCGTATCGGTTGACCGCGGATTGCTTCAATCCCAGCGCCTGCGCCAGCCTGGCCTGGGAGAGATTCACCGTCCCCCGAAGGGTTCTCAGCCTTTCTGCGACAGTTTCCATGCAGCGCCTCCATATCGTTTATGCCTGAATTATACACCGTTTCGCGTTATATATCAACGCATATTATGTGTTGCCTGCTGATTTGTTTATTTAATAATCTACACATATATCAGATTATGGAGCACGATCTCCGCCGCCCTGTGCCGGATGCTGTTCATCCTTTGAACCCAGAGCAACTGATCTCGCGCCTTCAAAGTCTCCGTCACGCCTTCTGCCTTTGCTATCTGCGCCATCAGTCGGTCAAGCATATCGCGGGCAGATTCGTCGATCTCTGACAGATGCGCGTACAGCTTGCCGTTCACCAGCAGTTCCGCATAGGTTCCCTGCCGATTCTCCTGGAGATACTGCTTGCGCAGTTGTCCGTACTTGCCAAGATGTACAGGTTTCTCCAATTCCTCCAATCTCAGTACCAAATCGGGATACAGATGATCCCCTACGCGATGATACGTCATATCCATTTTAGCACCTCCTACTTCACACTTTAGCGTGGTAAAGCGTATTATAGCGGTGACGCATCATTTTGTCAAGACCTGATGGTGTTGTTTTATGGCTTTTGTTTTTATTTTCGGCTTTTTAGAATACCATTATTTCTGCACGATCCTGTCTCTGAATTCGCCCTGCGTGATTTCCCCATCCCTGCACTTTTGCAGCCAATACTGCGCGTTGCCCTGCCATTCCCGGAATGCCTTCTCCGTCATCGCGCCCTTTTGCTTGCGCTGGTGCAGGCGCTTGTAGACCTTGCGGTACTCGGCGTCCGCGTTTTTGCCGCGCATCTTCGCGGCATAGGCGCGGTTGGAGCCGAGCACCTGACAGGGCTTGTTGTAGCCATCCGGGATATTTGTGCAGAACTTTGTATCGTGGTTGCCCTTCGGTGAAAACAGCTTGCCGCAGAACTCGCAACGCCGGACGCGCATATTCAGCATCACCATCCGCGACAGCTCCAGCATCGCCATGTCGCGTACAGTCTGCACGGAATAGCCTTCTTCGATGATCAGATCGTCCCGCTTGGCGCGTCTGATCTCTGCCGGGCCGATCTCTGGATACGAAGCGGAAGCGTCAAAGCAGCCGGGAATTGTGGCCTCCAAATACGCCATTTCCGCGTGCGAAAGGAACGGCTTACTGATGATGCTTTCACCGGGAATGCGCACATACAACGTGCTTTGGCCTGTAAAGAAAGGCATTCGTGTCGCCGTACGGTAGTGCAAGAGGTATCTTTGCGTGGCCGTGAGTAGCGCATACGGCGCGTCAACCTGTTCGTTCAGGTACAAATCAATGCACTTCTTGATCTCCTCTTGCACCGCAATCAAGTTCAACTCTGCATTCATTCGGTCAATACAGTCGTACACCTGAAGCGTCATATAGGTCGAATCGTACACGAGAAAGTATGGATGAAGATGCTGGTACTCCTTCACCAATCGGTCCAGACACAGCGCCTTTGCGTACTCCGCGTCGTTCCCTTTATCGTCAATATACGCAAGACCTCTGTTGAAATAGCTGTACTCAAGGTATGCGTCCGGCTCGTCCAATAGTTGCCGGACGCGCTCCAATTCCCGCTGGTAATCGGTCAAATCCAGGTTCACAAAGTCCAGCAGCAGTTTCCCGATGGGGTAGCTTTCCGCGTCGTTGTCTGAATCCACGGGCACGATATGCATCCGCTTCTTCGCTATATCAAAGGAAATGTATCGTTTATAGTTCGACTTGTCCGCAAGCCTTTTGTATCGTTTGTAGGCGTTCAGTGCTGTTTGATACCGTTTCATGACGTCCGGATCGTTCCAGTCGAGCATCTATTTCACCTCACAATCCATGCTATTAAAGGACAATATAAAAGTCTCATTTTGTTGGCATTTTATATTGGTCAGCGTTTTTGGCTGAAAAGTATTGTAACAACGGCGTGTTATGGAATATACTATACCAAATTCAGACATCCAATACAAGCCCTTTGTGGAAGAAAGGGCGCGCTTCATGGGAAGCGAATGACAACTGAATAGCGTCCGTCTATCGGGGAGCGATATGGCGCGGACGTCCAACAGTGTGCGAAGATATGAGCACGCACCGCCTTTTTTGTGCGGGTACCGGGCGCTCGGCGCAGTCAACGCGGTCAGGAAAAGGGCGTAGGAACAGTACCTGGAGCGGACAAAAAGAATAAGCAATATGGAGGGTAGAACCATAGAAAAGGACATCAGGAGCAACAGTATTACGAACGATAACCGGCGGAAAGAGGCAATTTCTGTACCCGTTGAATTACGCAAGCCGTGCGCAATCAGGCTGCCCATCGGCTTCTTTGACGACGACAAGGTGCGCATACTGTACGGGCAAAAGAACGGCATGAGCGTCATTCTGCTGTACATCATGCTGCTGGAATTCGCCGCCAGGTCGAACCGAAGCGGCGCGTTATTCGTCGCGGACGGCATTCCATACGACGCGGAGATGATCGCCAGTCTGACGCGCATGGACGCCGCAGTGGTGAAAAGCGGGTTGGAATCGCTGCAACGATACGGCTTGATTGACACGGCAGGCGACGCGATTTCCGTCGTCGGCTACGCCAATTTCGTCGAGTACGGGCAGCCCCGGCGCAGGCGGAGGTAGGCAGGGTACGGGGGATTCCCTCAGCAATGCTTCATTGGCCTCAATGGGGCACACAGGTTTGACGGAGCTCCTGCGAGCAACGCATTTGTACATACAATCCTCCCGGATTGTATGCCAAATGCTGCTCGTCGGGGTGCCCCCAAGCCCCAGGCAGTCAAGATTTGCTCCCGCAAATCCCGTCTGCCCAGCATCGGGCAGACAGAGTCATCCGGCTCACCGCCCGATGATGCGCGTCGCTCTCGCGACGCAGAAACAAGCAATGCTCTGGAAGGAGGGAAGGTTACAACGATACTGCACAAGGAAGGTGATTCACCACCGACAGCAAGGAGAACAGAACGAACAAACTCAATATCCGCGTCACCGACAGCGAGCTGGCAGCGATCCGTGCGAACGCGACAGCGGCAGGGCTTTCCGTCAGCCAATATGCGCGGCAACGCATGATGCTCCAACCCGTAGCCCCAGCCATACCAGCGGAAGTCCACCAGTTGAAAGCGGACCTGTCCGGTCTGTGCAACAATGTCAACCAGATCGCCCGTGCCGTGAACGCGAAGGCGAGGGAGCCGACGAAGGCGATGGAGGAAGCGGCGCTGTGTGTCCGTCGCATCTATGAACTTGTGAATGAAGTCCGGGAGATGATCGCACATGGCGTTTAACGGCATGAAGGTCATCCACTCCGGCCTCGGCAACCGGTTGCGGTACATCATGAATCCTGCCAAGACGGAGAGCGGCCTGTTGTGCGCAGGCATCAACACGATTCCCGACATGGCCTATCAAGACATGATGGACACCAAGCGGCGCTTCGGCAAGTTGGACAAGCGGCAGGGCTACCACATCATCCAGTCCTTTGCGCCGGGGGAGATTGTGCCGGAGGACGCGCTGAGGTTCGGCATGGAGTTCATCGAGAAGTATCTCGGCAACCGATACGAGGGCGTAGCGGCGGTGCACACCGACAGAGCCCACATCCACGTCCACATGATCTTCAATTCGGTGTCCTACATCGACGGCAGGAAGTACCACGCCGCGAGGGGCGAATATCTGGAACGCATCCGCGAGTTGTGCGACGAACAGTGCCGGGCTTGGGGACTGTCGGTGATCGAGGGCGATTACACTAAAGTCAAAACCACGAAGGATGAAGCGCGGTGCAGGGCGCAGGGGAAGCCGAGCTGCCGCGATATGGTACGGGCGGACATCGACCGAGCGCTTATTGAGTGTATGTGCTGGGCGGATTTCGCCCCGGCGATGAGGTGGATAGGCTATGAGGTCAAGATCACGGAGAAGAACGTCGCGTTGAGAGCGCCGGGGATGAAGCGGTTTATCCGGCTGCGCTCGCTGGGCGCGGAATACAGCCGGGAAGAGATCGAGCGCAAGGTACGGAGCACCCGTCATTTCGTTGACGAGTATATACCGCCCAAATACATCAAGTACCCGCCCGATGATTCCCTCGGCAAATTCATCGGCACGCAGGCGGACTACTACAACGTCACCCAACAGATGCGGCGGCTCATGGATCGGCAGCATCTGCGCTACGCCCCGGTGTTGCGGGCGGAGATACGAAAACTGGAGCAGTACGACGAGGACCTGCGCTTCCAGGAGAAGTACAACGTCACCAGCCGGGAGGAGCTGCGCGCCCGGAGGGATGATCTGCAATGCATCATCGACGAGATCGTGCGGCGGCGGGAGCCGATCTACCGGGAGCGGCGAACGGTGCAAGCCAAAGCAAATCCCTTGCGCATGGCGGAGCTGGACGAGGAACTGAAAAAGTACAAGGCCGCCCTCGCCAGCCTGCGGCATGAGGTTCGCGTCGCCAATCGCATCGAGGACAGGCTGGACAACAAGCTGCCGGAGATGCTGGCGGCGCGGGAGGCGCAGGAGATGATCAGGATGGAAACGAGGCAAGAGAGATTGATAACAGAATATGGCAAATCCACAGGTTATGTCAGGCAGTGAAATCGTGTCGCAGGAATCCATCCGTTTGATTCGGACAGGAAAAAAACCGCCGACCCTGTTACACAGATTCAGGCTGTCGGCATATGATCAGGAGGTGTATTGTTTCGATCTATACTTTAATTCTCACGGAGGAACACTTTGGGTCGGAGAAAGAAACTCGTCAACCATACGAATATCCCGGAGCACACCATAGAGGCAATCGCCCGATGTCTGCTGCCCGACATCGTCGCGTACTATCACAGCGAAGAGGGGCAGAGGGAATTTGCTGAATGGAAGGCCCTGCGAGCAAAAGAAAACATAGATAGAAAAAGACAGTCGATCACTACATGAGCGTTTTAATGGCGAAGGACTGCACATCCTTTGCCTTGTGGTTTTATAGAGATAACTGATGTAGTTGATTGACTCATTTTTCCTTGGAAAATCTACAATTCTTTCTTCTTGATCGGCTTCAAGTAATTCTTCTTGAAATCCCTCTTGCTGCCGAAGAATTCTCTCTCCGAATGTGTTAATGCGGATTTCTCCTCAAGCAATTCTGTTGTACATATCAAATCCGCCACTTGGAACAATTTGTAGTCTTCCGGTTTCACCTTTCGGAATTCCACAAAGGCGGAAAGCGTGCTGAACACACCAGTCAACACTTTGGTCAATTCAATCTGTCCATTGTCGTAATATACAATAATACGATCAAAGCCGTTCCAGAATTCGGCCTTATCACGCAGGATGGATAACAGTGACTTAGAGAGCTTCTGCGTCAATGAAACGACATCCGGACACTCAGACTTTCTAACTATCGCGCAAGTGTATTGTATATCAAGTCTGCGAGCAAAGTGAAATAGAGCATTATAGAGGCGTTTACGATCTTCCACCAGGTCATCTTTATAATCCTTTTCGCGCCTGATGAGCGGTCCGGTGTGAATGGCATGGTGTGGATAGCCAAGGTTTATCAGATGTGCTTCAAATGAATCGATATTCTCTTGAATATCCACGCTTTGATTGTGTAATACCATAGAAACGATGTAGTATGGAGAATGTGCCTCATAATGGCCAAAATCGCCGGATTCATCGATGAAAACGCTTAAGCATCTCTCGCTCATAACCCAGACTCCTTAGTAAAGAAAATGGCGGGGAAATTCCCCGCCGCTCGGTGGACCAGGGTCTTGCGACCAGCCCAAGGTGGCAACCACCACCTTCATTATATGTCGATTATACCAAATCTATTTACGGCTGTCAAGAAAAACTTTCTCTGCCATTTATGTATACATGGTGTATTGATCCAGTATCTTTTTCCGTTCGCGCCAATCCGGCATGAGCATCGTCAGAAACTCATAGAACCGTTTGGAATGGTTGGGATGAACCAAATGGCATAGCTCATGGGTGACGACATACTCAATGCAATGTCTTGGCGCGACAAGAAGCCGTTTGTTCAGTGTGATCACGCCTCTTTTGGACGAACACGATCCCCAGCGCGTTTCCATGTCCCTTATTCGAAGGCTGGGCATGGGAACACTGTATTTGCGAAAAACAGGATAGCACGTTTCCAGAATCTCTCTGAAAACCTCTCTGCACTGCTTATCCAAATATCGTTTGACGATATGCTCCCGCATCTGGTAATCGTCCGGGTTTTTTACGCTCAAGCGAAGGTAAACGCCGTCCGATGTCACTTCATTTCTCTTCCCCTGGGTGACTGCAAGACGGAGGCCGCGGCCAAGGATATTGAAGGTTTCACCGCTGACGTACGCCTTGGGGCGAGGCCGATATTGCTCCATCTCGCCAAATCTCTTTACGGCCGATAAAACGTAGTCTGATTTGCTGCTGACAAATTCATCGACTCTTGCCGCAGGCACGGCACGGTTCGCTGAAACAATGACGGAACCGTCAGCCCGGATGCGAAGATTGAGATTTTTGACATCCTTCCAATCCAAACGATAGGAAATTTCTGTTCCGTCGCAGCAAACAATTCGCTGCTCGCTTTCATATTGTGCAGCCATCAGAACCTCCTGAGCGCCACGGTCTTGACATTCTCAATGATCTTGTCGATCACATCAAACGAAAGCTTCAATCCACGCTGTTTTTCATACGTATAGAATAAATCATCAATGTCCTGTGAAATGCGATCGTGAATTGTCTTATTATTCGTCCAATCGACCTGGCTGTGCTTTTCGACGATCCTTGTGATGGCTATAGCCATTTCGGCGGCAAAGTCTGCAGAGACCTCAACCCCTTCGGCAGCGTCAAAGATTGCTGCAATCACGCCGTAGAATGCCTGCGCGTGTACATCGTTGCTGATCGACGAGGGATAGCTGACCGTGCTGCGGCCCGCATGGTAATCCTCCATGATGGACTGCATCTTGGCGAGATACTCCGCTTCGGTGATGACCTTCTCCCGATACTCATTCAGCGCCTGCTTGATACGCTTGGAGAAGCTGTCATAGTAAGCGGGATTCTCGTCATACTTTTCACTGATGCTCTTACTCAACCGACTGGAGATGGCGTCTGCCTTGGCGCGAAGGCTGCCCAGCTCCGCCAGCGCTTTCTCGAAATCATCCTTGTTCAGGATGTCGATCGGGTCTGTGAGCTGCCGTAATCCCGCCACGGACAGGTGCGTGTCCAGCAGGTTCTGCATCAGCGGTTCATATTCGCGGTTGTCAATGGCGTCACAATAGCGTATCTTCACGCTGCGGCGCACCTTGGAGAAGAACACAAAGGTGTCCTGATAGCGCTTCAACTCATCCCTCGGCACAGCGGAGTAAGCCGGCTGGGAATTCAGTACGATATTCAGCGCCTTGCCGAAGGCACACAGCAGATTGTAGAAGGATTCCCGCGCCTTATCGTCCGCAAGGAATACTTCCGCAGCTTCACTGTCGCCGATGTCCGCCACGGGTGCAAACAGATCGATCAACCGCGAGTAGGCGTCTCTCAGCGTTCCAACCGCGGACATGACGTCCACGACCACGCCCTTCAGATCGCCGCCTTCGAAGTTTTCAAGCCCTGCGCCGCTGTACATATCCATGGCGGTATCCAGCTTTTGAATCAGACCGCGATAATCCACGATCAGGCCATAGTCCTTGCCCTCGCAGAGCCTATTTGTGCGCGCAATGGCCTGGAGCAGGCCGTGTTCCTTCAATTCCTTATCAATATAGAGTACTTGGCAGATCGGCGCGTCAAAGCCCGTGAGCAGCTTGCTGCACACGATGAGTATGTCGATTTCGCCGTCGCAGAACTTGTTCTTGATGGCTTCTTCATAGCGGTCCGCATCGCCATAGCGCTGCATCATCCTGTTCCAGAAGGCCAGCACCTTGTCGTCGCTGCCCTCGTCGATGTCGTCCGCGCCTTCCCGCAGATCTGGCGGCGAGATCACCACGGCGCACTCCAGATCGCCGAAGGCTTCAAAGCATTCCAGATAGCGAACAGCGTCCCGCTTGTAATTCGTCGCCAGCATGGCCTTGAAGCCCGTGGCCTTGAACCCCTCGACGAAGTGATTGTTGATGTCCAGTGCGATCCGCTTGATGCGCGCATCCGTGGAGGTCAACCGGCGAATGCTGCTCCACTTGCGCGCAAGGTCCTCCTTCTGCGCAGGGGTCAGGCGCCGGGTGGTCTGTTCAAACCACAGGTCGATGTTGGCCTCATCCACATTCTGGTCCACGAACCGTCCCTCGTAGATCAGCGGCACGATCGCGCCGTCGTCCACGCCGTTCTGTATGGTGTACTTGTGGATTAGCCGCCCGAATCGCGCCACGGTGTTCTTTTCCGACTTCATCAGCGGCGTGCCGGTGAAGCCGATGTAGCAGGCGTTGGGGAAGACCGCGCGCATGCGGGTGGCCATCAGTCCGTAATTGGAGCGGTGGCTCTCGTCCACCAGAATAAAGACGTCCCGCGAATCATTCTTCGCCTCCTGGCGCTCGGCGATGTTGAACTTATTGATGATCGTTGTGACGATATCCGCCTTGTCGCTGCCGAGCAGCTCCACCAGATGCTTGCCGGTGGAGGCCCGAGCGGGGTTCAGGCGCGTATGGGCAAAGGTCGCCGCGATTTGTCCGTCCAGCTCCTTCCGATCGGTGACGAGTATGACCTTCGGATGGCACGGGGCCAGCTCCATCAGGATGTACTTCGCCAGCATGACCATGGTCAGGCTCTTGCCGCTGCCCTGGGTGTGCCAAATGACGCCGCTCTGCCGGTTGCCGCGCTCGTCCGGCTGGCTGATGGTATGGATGATTTCCTGAATGGCGAAGAACTGCTGATAGCGGCAGATCTTCTTGACGTTGGCGTCGAACAGGATGAAGTAGCGCATCAGCGTCATGGCGCGGTTCAGGCTGAACAGGGAGATCAGGGCCCGATCCTGCTCGGTCGGCATGCGCCCCGTGACGTGCTGTTTCAGCTGTTCTTCCATGAACGCCTTGTCCTGCTCCTTCCAGACGCTCCAAAACTTCTTGGGCGTGCCGGTGGTGGCGTACTTCACGGCGTTCTTGTTGATAGCCACCACGATCTGCGCGAACTTGTAGAGCTGTGGGATGTATTCCTTCGTCTGGTTGCGGATGCTCTGCTCCACGGCCTGCTCGATGGGAATGTGCGGCGCCTTGCACTCGATCACGGCGAAGGGAATGCCGTTGATGAACAGCACGAGGTCAGGCCGCGCGTCGTGCTGCCTGTCAAGGCTCTCCACCGGGAATTCCTCGGTCACGTGGTAGAGGTTGTTCTCCGGGCGCTCCCAGTCGATGTATTTCAGGTTGAAGCTGAGCATCTTCCCGTCCCCGACGGTCTCCGGGTAACTTCGCCCCAACATCAGCGCGTCGTATATCTTCTCGCTGGCGCGCACCAGCCCGTCGGTCAGCGGCTCGTCCAGATCCTCCATGGCGCGCTCGATGTTCGCCGCGGAAAACTCGTTCTCCGCCCCCGCGTAGCTGTAGCGGTTCAGCCGCCGCAGCTGCCCCCGCAGGATGTCCCGCAGCAGCACATGATAACGGCTCCCTCGTTGTTTCGCGCAGTCAGCGGGAGAGAGGTAGACATACCCCAGCGATTGCAGCAGGTCAATGGCAGGCTGCTGGGAGATGTTCTTTTCAAGCAGGATATCAGGATTCATGGCAATAACCCCATTTGATGAAGCAACTTCATCAAGTCCAAAAACTGATCTGCTTGTTGCGCAGCTATATCAAGCCTCTGCTTGTAATACTCCTTCTGCTCTATCGAACAGTATGGATTGTGGTCTATAGCATTCTTCCAACTTTGTAATATTGCTTCGTGTTGCAGCTTTTCAAAGAATTCCTGTTCATTCATCCTTTTACCCTCACAATCCCCGTCAGCAACAACAGCATCAGGGCTTTCTTTTTTCGGATTTCTTCATTGCGCTTACGCTGATGAAGGGTGATAAAGTGGTCGAGAGAAGCGAAGTACCCACCGATTCTATCTTGTTCAGCTTTGTCTTGTGGTACAACAAGTTCTGCGCCATTCACTACATCTGAGTTAATCGACTCAAACGTTGACCCTGCTGCAAGCTTTTTCCAGTAACCATCCGAATCCATTTTGACAAGAGACTGGTATATAAACTCGTTTCCTTTTATGCCAGCTACACCACGCCCCAACACCACATTGTAAGAGGTTTTTCCTATAGCTCCGGCTGGAGCACGAACACTCATAATCAAGTCGCCAGCTTCTGCGGATTTCGTTTTTTGTGTCGTCCAAATTCTTGGAAAGACCCATCCGTTCTTCAGGTCGGCATTTCCTTGAACAAGAATGTAATCGGAAGGTGTCTCACTATATGTAGAACCGTCTGGAGACTGCCCCATAGTCACTTGGCATATTTCTCCCAACTTACGCTGTTCCCAAGCGTCAGTAAATCCCGGAAAGCGAATCTCTGGCGTGCTGTGTCCGGGCTTAGGGAACATTTTGCTCAGCGCACCATTTTTGAACCTTTGCAGCTCCTCGATCTTCCGGCCATACAACTCAATGACCCTGTCCTGCGTGGCGAGAATCTCAGCAATCCTGAGCTGTTCCTCAATCGGCGGCAGCGTACAGCGAATCGGCGCAAACGAATCCCAATACAGGCGCAGACGAAAGTCTGTGACACCGTAGGACTGCCGATGGATGGTTTCGATCATCCGGGGCGTCTTCATATAATAATCCATGAACAGAGGCCAGACTTTGTCGTTGGGCTTCGCCACGATATACGCCGGGCTGACCATGCCGTCCGTTTTCACCACGCCAATCGCGCCTTGCCATGCGCGCATCATGTTGAAAACCAGGTCGCCCGTCTTCGCCTTTCTATACTGCGTCTTGTCCGCGATCCGCTTGACCTTCTTGCCCAGCTCTTCCTCGTCCAACTCCCCATCCGACACGCCCGTATGAATCGATACGGAAAGCACAGGCAGCCCTACCTCTCCAGGCTCCTTGCGCTCCGTATAGATTTCATCCATGCGATAATCAGACCATTGAGACATAGTTGATTGCAAGCCTGTATTTATCCGCTTTTTCATTGGTATCTTATCCTTATTATGCGTTGATTTGATGGAGCCAGTCCCGTATATTCAAACCGACACGCATTATATCGTGCTCGTCAAGTACGCCACTGTGCATGATTACATTTCTTGATTTTTCTATATCATCAAACAATCCACGAACCCAATCTTGCGAATCAACATAGGGCTCAAACAGTTTCCAATTATCCGCAGAAAGCATAATCTTAGTGAGATCCCCGAACTCAAGATATGACATCATGGCATCACCCCTACTGACATGCCACTTAACCTTTGCCTCTTCTGCTTTTCGGGATTCCGCCTTATCTCGAATTGATTTTTGAACCCCTTTGATCCACCATTCTGTTTTATAATGATCTTGAAGAACAGAATACACAAATTCACGAGTTGCGTTTTCAAAAGCTGTTATTGTTGCAAAGACGGTCAACATGGTTTTTGATTGTCGCACATATTTCTCGTCTATCTCATCAAAATGAAGAATTTTAGCAAGGTCTTCTGAGAAGTATGCTTCTTCTGTAGAATACTTTTTTCGTCCCGCCTTATCAAGTGCCTCTTCGGCTAATAGCCCTCGAAATGCGAAAGAATACACATCAGTGCTCATTTACATTCTCCTTTACTTGATTGGTAGATGCTTTGCGAGGCTGGCAAAAAGCGCATCATAGACAGCCTGGTCTCGTGTGGCAGGAAGATGGATATGAATATCATAGTTTAAGTCGAAACCTTTGGAAACACTTACTGATTCTCGGCTATCGACCTGTGCTACTTCCTGCTCGGCAGAAGGTTCTTGGGTGGAAATAGGCGATGTAGCTGGGTTGCTCCAATCAGCATATGCACAAAGGTTTATAAAAGTACTAGCCATGTGCCCTATGGTAGCAGGTTCCTTGGAACCATTCGTTAATGTCTTGAATTTGCCCTCAACCTCTGCTTTTGACAATGTTTGAGCAGATGTATTAAGCGCAAACAAATCAGCATAGGCTTCTCTTATTCCTTCAGCGACCATAAGCTTTGAATAGCTCTGATCAAGAAACTTGAAATAGCGTTCAGTGGGGGTTCCAGAATCATCAAGGAAACCAATAGCTTTAAGCACATTAACAAATTGTCTGTCATTTGAGCTTGTAAAGTTTAAATCCGACATGAATTTAACTGTGAATTTTTCAGGCGCTTTCGCGGTGAGCATTGCGTCAAAATACTGGGGAATCTTAGTAAAGCTTCCGGTCATGTAGCTGGTAGGTAGAGACATTGTAATTCCTCCTTTTTATGGTCGCTCAGTGTTTAAGGTTATATATTGCACGATCTCTTTTTCACATCTGAGTTGGTGCAATGCGTCATCCGGAAGGTATCCTCGGCAAATCAGGCATCCGCCCAGGTATCGCCCTTTTCACTATGATAAATCGAATCCTGCCCGCATCGACAAGGTCATTGCTCATAATCCCAACTCCTCCATGTACTTCGCCATCTGTGCCTGTACGTCCTTGAGCTCCGCCTCGATGCCGGCGATGTTGCGCTTGACCTCCTCGAGGTCGATCTGCTCTTCTTCCTCGGAGGTGTCCACATAGCGGGGAATGTTCAGGTTGAAGTCGTTCTCCTTGATCTCGTCGAAGGTGGCGACGTGGCTGAACTTCTCCCGGTCCTCGCGCGCCTCGTAGGCGCTGACGATGCGGGCGATGTCGCTGTCGCGGAGGCGGTTCTGGTTCTTGTCCTTCTCGTAGTTGCCCTCGCCGGAGGCGTCGATGAACAGCACGTCCCGGCGGGTGCGGTTCTTTTTGAATACCAGTATGCAGGCGGGGATGCCGGTGCCGTAGAACAGGTTTGCAGGCAGGCCGATGACCGCGTCCAGCAGGTTGAGTTCCACCAACTGGCGGCGAATCTTGCCCTCGCTGGCTCCGCGGAACAGCACGCCGTGGGGCAGTACGATGGCCATGCGCCCGCTTTCGGCGTCCAGGCTGCTCAGCATGTGCAGCACGAAGGCGTAGTCGCCTTTTGAGGCCGGCGGCACGCCCCAGTCGAAGCGCTTCCAGGGGTCCAGCTCCGCCTTCATCTTCTCCTGTTTCTTGCCTTTCGCGTCCACTGCCGCGTCGGACAGAAAGCCGCTGTCCCACTTGTCCAGGCTGAAAGGCGGATTGGCTACCACGCACTGAAACTTCATCAGCGCGTCGTCTTCGATGTTCTGTGGGTTTGAAAGGGTGTCGCCCTGCCAGATGCGGGCGTCGTCCACGCCGTGCAGGAACATGTTCATCGTACACAGCGCCCAGGTCTGCGCGTTCAACTCCTGTCCGTAGATGGCCACCTTGCCGCTGGGAACCTTTCGATAGGCTTTCAGCAACAGACCGCCGCTGCCGCAGGTTGGGTCGTAAATGCGATCGTTCTCCCGGGGCTTGACCAGTTGGGCCACCAGCTCGGAAACCTGGCTGGGCGTGAAGAACTCACCGCCCTTCTTGCCGGCGTCGGAGGCAAAATTGGCGATCATGTATTCATAGGCGTCGCCTATGATGTCCGCAGAGCCCAACTGGCTTGGACGGAGATCAAGGCCGTGGAAATCTTCCAGCAGGTTGCGCAGCGTAGCATTTTTGGCCTTGACGTCGCCGAAGTCCACCTGAGAGTTGAAGTCGATGGCGCGAAACACATTGCGCAGCTTGGCGCTGTTGCGCTCTTCAATGTGGGACAGCGCAACGTTGATCTTCTGGCCGATTTCATTGTCGGTGCGATGTTCGTAGAGATAATCAAAGGTGGAATCGGCATCCATGGTGAAGCGCTCGCGGCTCATGGCCCGTTCCACGCGGCGTTCGTCGCCGTCGTATTGTTCCAGATAGTGGGCGCGCTTCTCCTTGGAGACGTCGCTCAGGAACTTCACAAAGAGCATGGAGAGTATATAGTCCTTGTAGCGGGAACTGTCGATTTTGCCGCGGAAACTGTCACAGGCGCTCCAGAGTACTCTCTCAATATCGTTTCGAGTGGTCATGGCTTATGGTTCCTCCTCATATTCCTTTGTGCAGCGTCGATCATTTCTGCGTTGTATTTTTCTTTTTCCTCGGCCAGTCGGCGCAACAAGTATGCTTCTCGTTGGGCAAGCTGATTGAGATCGGCGATCTTGCGTTGGCCTTCAACAGGGAGCAGTATGACATCGAGGTTTGCATAGTATCTTGCGTTGATCGCGCTGAGCATATTGCCCGTCGCGCTCTCGTAGATTTGCTTCTTCTGCTTTGGGGTATTCAACAGCCATGCCAGATAGCTGGGGAGCATGAGCTTGGAATCCACGCGAATCACAACGAAGTTGGAGGTGATTATGATACCGGCTGTTGGCTTATCGATCAGTATTGCGGTATATGGCGCGGTAAGCCGGATGACGATATCGCCCTCATGCGTCAGATAATCCGAACTCAACACTTCGGAGGCGCTGAATGAATCCAGCTGTGCAGCATCCAGATAGCCGTTGGGAATGATCGAACGAAGGTTCAGCGCTCGATATACGATGGATGGTTGATTCGGCTTTGCTTCTTTTCGCTTGAGCACCAGCCCGCTACGCACAGAAGCGACCTCTCCCAGTCTCACACAATCACCTTCTTGTCACGGTAAATAAATAACGATTACTCTTGAAAAAAGAATGCCCTCTTTCCAGCTTAATACCATTATACATGATTTCTGAATAATTGTCAATAGATATTTGTCACGATATAAAAATAACATGATAAGGCAACGTGGTTTTTCAGCATAGAAAGAATAATCATAATAGCATGAAGGCAAAGGGTTGCGCATCCTTCGCCTTCATGCCATTATGTGAAATATAAAACAAACCCGAACCCCCGCCAATCGGCAAAAGGTTCGGATTTTGTTGGTTTGGTGCGGTAGGCGGGACTTGAACCCGCACACCCAGGGGGTATCAGATTTTAAGTCTGAGGCGTCTGCCGATTCCGCCACTACCGCGCACGGGAAGATTATAGCACAGTTCGCGCCGCAAGACAAGACTTTCCGGGAAGGGCATGCAAAAGCCCGCCGCAAGGAGCGGCGGGCTTTTTGGGTCAAATCGATTATTCAGCCTGGATGGAAGCACCCACGATGCCCCACACAACCGCCGCGCCATCCGCAGACAGCGGGGCCATGGTGACCTCGAGGATGTAGCCAGCCTCAGTGGCGAAGGCGATGTTCAGGGAGTCGTTCTCAGTCATCTGATAGCGAACGCCCGGCAGACCGTTGATGTTCAGCATCGCGATCTCCTGGATGCCGTCCATCTCCGCCAGCTGGGCCGCATAGTCCTCGATGGACATGCCGTCGACATTCGCGTACACCACAGCCAGCTGAGCCTCTTCGTTCTGGAAGTAGCCGATGTAGCCCGCCTCGCGGTCTTCATCGGTCAGCTCGACGGGTTCCAGGCCCTCGGGGATCCAGATCTTCACAGCGATCTCGTCAAAGTTCACGAACTCGCCATTGACGCCCGCCTCGGCCAGGGTGGCCTCGATGTCGGACCAGTTGACTTCCTCGACGCCCTCCGCCAGCGCGGCGCAGGACAGCAGCATGCACAGGGCCATCAGAATCGCAAACAGTTTCTTCATGATTGATTTCCTCCATATTGTCGTATTGGGTCGGTTGACACCTCGGATTATTATAACACATCGCGCCCCAAAAGTACATGATCAAGACGTGTCAATTGAGGGGCGTGCGCTGTTAATTGTTCATTAATCCACAGCTTTTTCGGTCATTTGTCCATCGACCGGGCGGCCTCGCAGATGATCTTCGCGCTGGCGTCGTAGCCGAAGAGGCCGGTGTCGATCATCAGGTTGTAGTTCGCGCAGTCGCCCCACCTGCGGCCGGTGAACTGCTGGTAGTAGCTGCGGCGGGCGCGGTCGGTGCGCTTCATGGCCTTCTGGATCTCGGTGGGGTCCTTGCTGCCGATGATCTCGCTCACCCGCGCGGCGCGGTGCAGGTCGTCGGCGTAGAGGAACACCTTGAGGCAGTCGATCTCGTTCTCCTCGAGAAGGATGTCCGCGCAGCGCCCCAGCAGCACGCAGGGGCCCTTGCGGGCAAAGCCGAGGATCACGCCGCGCTCGATCTCGCGGATGGCCTCGCGGCGGTCAAAGTAGGCGGCGGGAGTGATCGCGCGCAGGAAGGCGTCCCCGCGGGAGATCTCCTCCTCCTCGTGTTCGACGACGCCGGCGTCCAGACCGGTCTGGACCACGGTGTCGCGGATGATGTCGCGGTCGTAGATCACGATGCCCAGCTCCTGGGCCACGCGGCGGCCGATGCTGGTGCCGCCCGCGCCGTATTCGCGGCTGATGGTGATGATGGTATTCATGGGCTTCGCCTCCGTGAATTGATGGATATATCTTACCATAAAAGCCTCCCCGTCGCAACGGGGCGACCTTGATTGGTTCACTCGCGCAGGAAGTCCCTGCCGGTGGGGATGCGGTGCATATCGGGATTCTCCTCGTCCACCCAGTAGGTCAAAAGGCGCGGGGCCGTTGCGACGTCCACATCAAATCGCCCGGCCGGCACCGCGGGGCGCATCGCGCCGCGGGTGCGAATCAGGCGCGCGAAGTCCATCGCGCTGGTGAGGCGCGCGTCGGTCTCGACGCCCATCAGCATCGCCGGGTCCATCCGCTGGTTGTTGTGGTTGTCGGAGCCCGCGGTCGTCCACAGGTCGTAGGTCTGGGCGTAGCGCAGCGCGCAGGCGTCGCAGTCGGCGGTGTTGCCGGTGTTGGCCACCTCGATGCCGTCGCAGTACTTGAGCCCCAGCAGGATGTACTTGATGTAGTCGCGGTGGCGGAAGGGGTGCGCCTGGATCACCGCGCCGCCCGCGCGGTGGATCTCCTCCAGCTGCTTGCGGCGGCTCCAGTGCTCCACGTCCGGGTGCGCGATCAGCCAGGCCTTGTCCGGGCCGTAGACCAGGTACTCGTCGCCCTCGTAGTTCTGCTCCCAGGCGAAGAACACGTCCAGGCCGATCTTCTGGCCCTCGATCAGCGCGTCCTCGTAGCCCGAGCAGAACTGATCCATGCGCTCGCGCCACGGCAGGTCGCGCGGCACGGCGGTGTTGCCGCCGGTGAAGTGGTCGGTGATGATGATGCCGGTATAGCCCTGCTCCTTGTAGAAGCGGGCCTGTTCCGCGCCGGTGGACACGCCGCAGGCGCTGCCCTGGCAGGTGTGCATGTGGGTTTCGTACAGGTAAGGCAAGCGTTTCGCCCCCAGATGATGGTTCGATTGGCATGGATTATTGTATCACAAACGCCCGCCAATGACAATTGCGGCGGGCGTTAAATGATTGGGAGGGGACGGGACAACCCCTCAGTCGTCTGCGGCGACAGCTCCCCTTACACAGGGGAGCCAAGGCGCGGCAGCCGCTATCAATTCCTCATTCCTCATTCCTAATTCCTAATCCCTCTCCCCACGGATAATCCTTTCGAGATCCGCAACCAATGCGGCTTCCTGCTCCGCGGCGGCGGCGCGGTCGGGGGCGGTGACGGAGGCGTAGACCTTCAGCTTCGGCTCGGTGCCGGAGGGCCGCGCCACCACGGTCGCGCCGTCGAGCACGAACTTCAACACGTTCGACTTCGGCAGGCCGTCCAGCCCCGGCGCGTAGTCCAGCAGCTTCTCGACCTTCCTGCCGCCCAGCGAGGGAACGCCCGCGCGCAGGTCGGCCATGATGGCCTGCATCCGCGCAAACCCGGCGGAGCCCTCGAACTGGTAGCTGTGCAGCGTGTTCAGGCAGTAGCCAAACTCGGCATAGAGCTCGTTCAGGCGCTGCATCAGGCCGACGCCGCGCGCTTTGTACCACGCGAACATCTCCGCGATCATGAACGCGGCGTCTACGGCGTCCTTGTCGCGCACGTAGGTGCCGGTCAGGTAGCCGTAGCTCTCTTCGAAGCCGAAGATGTACCGGTCGGCGCAGCCCTCGGCCTCGAGCCGGGCGATGGTCTCGCCGATGTACTTGAAGCCGGTCAGCACGTTCACAGTCTCAACGCCGTACTTCTTTGCGATGCGATCGGCCATGTCGGAGGTGACGATGGTCTTGACCAGCACGGGCCGATCCGGCATGAGGCCCAGCGCGAGGCGGCGCTGGCAGACGTAGTCCAACAGCAGCATGCCCGTCTCGTTGCCGGAGAGCAGCCGGTAGTCGCCGCCGTCCTTCACGGCGATGCCGCAGCGGTCGCAGTCCGGGTCAGTGGCCAGCAGCAGGTCGGCGTCCAGCCGCCGGGCGTACGCCAGCCCCAACCGCATGGCCTCCTCGATCTCGGGGTTCGGGAACGGGCAAGTCGGGAAGCGGCCGTCCGGCTGCTCCTGCTCCTTGACGACGGTCACGTTTTCAAAGCCGCTCTCCGTGAGCGCGCGCAGCACCGGCCTCAGGCCCGTGCCATTCAGCGGCGTATAGACGATGGCCGCGGACCGATCCACTTTTTCGCCGCCCAGCAGCGACTGCTTCTTCACTTCCTCGATAAAGGCGGTGTACACGTCCTCGCCAATCCACGCGATGTCGCCGTCCGCGAGGGCCCGGTCGAAGTCGGTGCGTTTCGGGTCGTCGAACACGTCCAGCCGGTCGATGGCGGCGAGGATCTCGGCGGCGGCCTCGTTGGTGATCTGGCAGCCGTCCGGGCCGTAGACCTTGTAGCCGTTGTACTTGGCCGGGTTGTGCGAGGCCGTGACCATCACGCCCGCCGCGCAGTCCAGCGCCCGCACGGCGTAGGACAGGCAGGGCGTGGGCATCAGTTGCGGGTAGATCATCGCGCGGATGCCGTTGGCGGCGAACACGCCCGCGGCGGTGCGGGCGAATTCTTCAGAGAGGATGCGCGAATCGTAGCTGACGGCGATGCGGCGCTTCTCCCGCGGGAAGCGGGCGTTCACGTAGTCCGCCAGCCCCTGCGAGGCCTTCGCGACGGTGTGCAGGTTCATGCGGTTCGTGCCCGCGCCCAGCACGCCGCGAAGCCCGCCGGTGCCGAACGCCAATTCGCAGTAGAAGGCGTCCTCCACGGCGGCGGGGTCCATGGCCCGAAGCTCGTCCTGCAGCGAGGCGTCCGCCCGCTCCAGCCATCGGCGATAGGTGCTTTCGATGTTCATTTCTTTCACTTCCTCAGGTAGGCGAGATTCTTGCGGATGAAGTCCACGCGCTGGCGCACGCAGTCGGGGCTGCGCAGCGGGTCGGCGGGCGTGTTGAATACATAGTCCGTCAGGCGGTCCAGGTCGGTGGTGGCCACGTGCATGCGGGTGTCGCTGGAGGCGTAGTAGATGTACACCCTCCCGTCGGGCGCGGCGATCGCGCCGTTGGTGAACACCACGTTGCTCACGTCGCCCACGCGCTCATGGCCGTACGGGGCGATCAGGAAGCCGCCGGGCTCGGCGATCACGCGGGAAGGATCGTCCAGCGCCGTGGCAAAGGCATAGATCACGTAGCGCAGGCCCGCCGCGGTGTTGCGCACGCCGTGGGCGATGTGGATCCAGCCGCGGTCGGTCTTGATGGGCGTCGCGCCCGCGCCGTTCTTGGCCTCGGTGATCGTGTGGTAGCGGCGCACGGAGGTCATCTTCTCCTCGTCAATCACGGCGTGCGCGATGTCCGGGCACAGGCCGAAGCCGATGCCGCCGCCGGAGCCGGTCTCGATGAAGTCGTCCATGGGCCGGGTGTAGAAGGCGTACTGGCCGCTGACGAACTCCGGGTGCAGGCAGACGTTGCGCTGCTGGGGCGAGCGCAGCGTGACGAGGTTGTCGAGGCGCTCCCAGGTCTTCAGATCCTTCGTGCGCACGATGCCCGCCGCCGCCACCGCCGCGGAGAGGTCGGCGTTCTCCTCGTCCTTGCTCTCGGAGCAGAACACGCCGTAGATCCAGCCGTCCTCGTGGCGGGTCAGGCGCATGTCGTAGACGTTCGTCTCGCCGGGGCAGGTGTCCGGCAGTACGATGGGCTCGTCCCAGAAGCGGAAGCCGTCCACGCCCGTGTCGGACTGGGCCACGGCGAAGAAGCTCTTGCGGTCCATGCCCTCCACGCGGGCCACCAGTGTGAACTTGCCGTCCAGCAGGATCGCACCGCTGTTCATCACGGCGTTCACGCCCAGGCGCTGCATCATGTGGGGGTTGGTTTCGGGGTTTGGGTCGTACATCCAGAAGGGCGGGATGTGCTCGCGGGTCAGCACCGGGTTCACCCAGCGCTCGTAGATGCCGTTGTAGCGCGTCTCGTCGACGGCGTTTTTGCGGGCGATCAGCGCTTCGTAGCGCGCGTTCAGGTCGTGGTAGGTCACGGTGAGGCCTCCTTTGTGGTGATGGATTTTGGGTGCCCCCTCTCAGGCGCTGACGCGCCAGCTCTCCCCCTCACGGGGGCGAGCCAAGAGATAAGAACCTTGCCCCGCAGGGGCGGAGAGGGGAGGCGGGGCGGGCGGCGCATCACCGCCCCTGCGGAAAGGGAACGGCAGTCTTTAATTCCTCATTCCTCATTCCTAATTCCTCATTTTCTATAGCATTTTCTCCAGCGCCCCGGCAATCTGCTCGGCGGCGCGGATATGGGCGCTCCGGCTCGGGTGCATGCGGCTGCCGACGTCGCCGTCGCAGTCATCCAGCGCCAGGTAGCGTACGTTCACATCCCCGGCGGCGACGCGCCTGTCCACGGCCCTTTGCAGCGGGGTGGCCATGCCGTCGCCGCACATGCCGTAGGCCCAGAGGATCGGCGCGTCCGGGTTGTGCGCGCGCGCGTCCGTCAGCAGCCGCACGGCGCTCTCCTCCAGCGCCGCCAGCGCCGCCTCGCGCTCGGGGCCTTCCATGTCGCCGATGGCTCCGCCGTCGTTGGTGCCGAGGTTGATCACCACGGCGTCGGCCCTGCGCTGGGCGGCGAAGTCATAGTCGATGTTCGCCGCCGGGACGATGCCGCAGAGCTTGCCGTAGATGCGGCCGATGGCGTGCTCGGGGTTCGCGTCGTAGGAGAGGTACGCGCCCCAGCCGCCCAGCGCCACCACGCGCCGGTCGGCGTTCAGCGCTTCTGAAACCAGCGCCGGGAACGCGAACTGGTTGGAGATCCACAGCATGCGCCACTCCATCGCGTCCCTGGGGCCGACGGTCCCCTCCCCCACGGTCAGGCTGTCGCCGATGAACTCGATCAGCCGCGGCCTCGGCGCGGGCGCGGACAGCGTTCCGTCGGCCCACAGTGCGTCGAACACCACCCGCGTGGCGTTGCTGTCCACGGGCTGGGTGTCGCGCAGGATGTCGATCTCGTGCGCAACGCCCGCCTCCATGCCGCCCAGCAGGTCGTAGCGGTGCGTGCCGGGGCGCAGTACGAATCGGGTGACAGGCGCGCCGTCCACCGTCACCAGGACAAACGCCGTATGCTCGTCGTCGCAGGCGGTAGCCTCCAGCTCCAGCCGCCGCCCGTCGAAGCGCGTGCGCACGCCGGAGCCGGACCACCACAGCTCGCAGGTCTTTTCATTTGGATCGAAGCGGCCCAGGCGCAGGCAGGCCGCGCCGCGGGGATCGTAGCGCATCATGCCTCGTCCACCGCCTTCAGCGTGTACAGGGCAGCCCAGGCGTCGCCGGAGCCGTACACGGGGATCGGGCAGCACAGGCCGACGTTCATCAGCTCGTCGCCGCCGTACACCTCGCCGGTTTCGACGATCTTATAGCGCTTCGCCGCGTCCAGCCCGCGCAGCTTCGTCAGCGGCGGCAGCGTGTTGGGCATCGCGCGATCCCTGACGAACGTGAAGATCGCCTCATTTTTATCCTGTGAGACGCTCATCCAGGCCGTCTCGTTGCCCTCGAAGGGCGAAGCCAGCCGGTAGAACGCACCGTAGAGCCGCAGCGCCTGCGTGCGCTCGGCGAAGGCGGTCTGCTCGCGCAGGGTCCTGCGCTCGTCGTCGGTCAGGGCGCGCGGGTCCAGCTCGTAGCCGAAGCAGCCACCCAGTGCCACGGCGAAGCGGGTCTGCAGCGGCACGGTGCGCATGGTCTGGTGGTTCGGCACGGCGCTGACGTGGCAGCCCATCGTGGACGGTGGGAACACCAGCGTGGTGCCGTACTGGATCTCACAGCGGCACAGCGCGTCGGTGTCGTCCGAGCACCAGAACTGCGGCACGTAGTAGAGCATGCCGGCGTCAAAGCGCCCGCCGCCGGAGGCGCAGCCCTCGAACAGCACGTCCGGGAAATCCGCCGTCAGCTTGTCCATCACCTCGTACAGGCCGAGGATGTAGCGGTGCGGAACCTCGCCCTGGCGGTCGGCCGGCAGGGCGGCGGAGCCGATGTTGGAGAAGTTGCGGTTCATGTCCCATTTCAGGTAGGAGGCCCCGCTCTCGTGCAGCGTGTCCGCCACGGACTGGTACACGAACTCGCGCACGTCCGCGCGGCTCAGGTCCAGTATCAGCTGGTGGCGGGCCGTGATGTGCTCGCGGCCGGGAATGTGCTGGCACCAGTCGGGGTGCGCGCAGAACAGGTCGCTGTCCGGGGAGACCATCTCCGGCTCCATCCAGATGCCGAACTGCAGGCCCATCGCGCGCACGCGATCGCCCAGCGCCTTCAGGCCGCTCGGCAGCTTGTTGCGGTCGGGCTGCCAGTCGCCCAGCGAGGTGGTGTCGTCGTCGCGGTGGCCGAACCAGCCGTCGTCCATCACGAACAGGCTCACGCCCGCGTCCGCGGCGGCCTGCGCGATGCCCGCCAGCTTGTTTTCGTCGAAGTCGAAGTAGGAGGCTTCCCAGCTGTTCAGCAACACAGGCCGGTCGCGGTTCACCCAGCGCGCGGGCAGCAGGTGCTTCTCCCACAGCGCGTGGAAGCCGCGGCTCATGCCGCCGAGGCCCTCGGAGGAGAGCACCATCGCGGCCTCCGGGGTCTGGAAGGACTCGCCGGGATCGAGCCGCCACGTGAAGTCGCGGTCGTTGATGCCCAGCAGCAGCCGCGCGCCGCCGTTGTGATCGACCTCGGCCTGGGCGATGAAGTTGCCGCTGTAGATCAGCGCCATGCCGATCACCTCGCCGCAAGCCTCGTCCGCGCCCCTGCGGGCCAGCGCCATGAAGGGCGAGGCCTGCAGGCTGGAAGCGCCGCGCTGGCTGGAGATGCCCTGGAAGCCCTGCACCAGCGCCCGGCGGCGGATCGAGCGCTCCCGCGCCCAGCTGCCCGAGAGCGTGACCAGGTCCCAGTCGGCGTCGGGCACGTCCAGGCACAGGCTGTACGCGCGCTCCACCGTCATCGGCGCGTCGCCGCGGTTGATCAGCCGCGCGCTGCGCACCACGGCGGGACAGTCGTCGTAGATCGCGTAGTTCAACTGTACCTCCAGGCCCGTGTGCGCGTCGCGCAGCGCAAACTGCACGGCTGCGCAGCCCTCGCCGCGCGTGGCGGGCAGGCCCTCCAGCGCCGGTTTTTCGGGAAGGACGCGGGCGTCCTCCAGCCGCAGGTCCACGGCGCGGGTGCCGTCGGGGGCGACGACCGTCAGCGCGCCCTCGCGCATGTCGCCCAGCCCGAACGAGGGATATTCGCGGGGCAGGCGGTCCAGCGCCAGTTCCTGGATCGAGAAGCCCTCCATCTGTATGCCGGCGCGGCGCATCAGGCTCGCCGGGTTCAGCTTCTCCAGCCGCGGCCCGGCGTACAGGTGGGCCAGCACCCCGCCGGGCATCTCGCACAGCGCGTAACTGATCCATTCGTTCCTCAGGTGCCAGACGTTCCCCTCACGCAAAATCTCAGCCATCAGTAAAACCTCCTTGAAATTCGGGATGTATATTTATACTTCTATATTGGGATTCCTCCGGATGACCTCCATCGCCATGCGGCCGTTGTGGTACGGGCACTTCCAGGGCTCCACGATGGGCTCCTTCCCGGGCGTGCCGTCCGCGTTCACGAACCAGTACCACTCCGAGCCGGGGCGCGGGTCGATCAGTACATCGCGGATGTAGCGCCACTGGCTCCGCACGGCCTCGGCATAGCGCGCCTCGCCGGTGCGCTCCCAGGCGTTCAAAAAGCCGACCAGCGCCTCCGCCTGCACCCACCAGACGCGCCGCGCGTCCACCTTCCCCCGCTCGCACTCGTTCAAAAAGCCGCGGTCGGTGAGGGCGACATTCCAGGTTTCATCCGCCATCGCCAGCAGTATGGGCCGCAGCCGCGCCGTCAGCGCCGCGTCGCCCAGCGCGTCGAGCGTATGGTCCGCCAGCCAGCTGGTCTCGATGTCGTGGCCGAAGGAGTGCAGGTCGATCAGGCTGCGGTAGTCCGCATCGAAGAACACCTCCTGGCGGCGCTTCTCGGGGTTCCAGATCCGCTTTTCGAGCGTGTCCAGGATGTCGTACAGCCGCGCGCGCACCGCGTCGGTCGGGTCGGCCTCGTACAGGCCGGTGTAGCCCTCCAGCACGTGCAACAGCGTGTTCATCGTGCGCGACGCCATCACGCCGTTCTCGCTCAGCTTCTCGTTGCTCCCGGGCCGCCAGTCGGCGGTGAAGGCCTCCAGGTAGCCGCCGTCGTCCCGGCAGCGCGTCTCCACCACGTCGAAAAGCGCCCGCGCCCGCTCCAGCGCCTCTCTATCGCCGGTGGCGCGGTAGTAGGCGGCCAGCGCGTAGATGGCGAAGGCCTGGTTGTAGGTGTGCTTGGTGCCGTCGGCCACGCCGCCGCCCGCGCGCAGCGCCCAGTAGACGCCGCCGTTCATGTCGTCGGTCATGCGCCGCAGCATCTCGTAGGCGTGCCTCGCCTCGTTCAGCAAACACGCATCGCCGAGGGTCACGGACGCCTCGGAAAAGAACCAGAGGATGCGGCTGTTGAGGATGCAGCCCTTGTCGGCGTCGGGGCGGCGGGTCAGGTCAAAGTCCACCCGGCCGATATAGCCCCCATTGACATCGTCGCGCAGGCCCTTCCAGAAGGGGATGATGCGCTCCGCCAGCTCGCGGCGGACCTCGTTGACCAGCTGTGCCACGGGACACTTCCTTTCGCTGTTTCATCGCGCGCCGCACGCCTACGACGCGCACTTAACCTTCCTATTCATTATACCTGCACGGACGGCAAATGGCAAGGCAAAAAATGCGGCGCGCCTGGCGGGCCAAAATCGAAGAAAAACACTCATGAAGGGACAAATTCCGAAAAATTGGAGACAATATCCGCCTTTTTCTTTCGACAGTCTTAACAAACAAAGGGACATTAGTTATAATGTAAGGGACAATAATTGCATCCACGGGGTGATCGGCATGAAGGCGTTCTATCAGACGCATCTGGGAAACCTGTTCGTCGGCGACATGACGCAGTCTCCCTTCCCGCTGCACGTGCACGAGACGCTGGAGGTTTCCTACCTCTATACGGGCACCTGCGACATGATCATCGACGGCAAGCCCTGCACCATCCACGCCGGAGACCTCGCCATCACCTTCCCGCTGGTGCCGCACAGCTTTGAGCAGCTCACCACCGATTGCAGCGGGCTGGTGGTGTTCTTCCAGGCGGACAGCATCGAGGAGTACAGCGCCATCTTCCACAAGCAGCTGCCCGTGAGCCCGATCCTGCGCGCGTCGCAGCTGTCGGAGGATGCGCGCTTCGCGCTGGACAGGCTGGCCGGCATGAAGGGGCGCGAGCAGGAGGGCACCACGATGCGCCTGGCGTACCTGCACCTGCTGCTGGCGCACCTGGTGGGCGCGCTGGAATACCGCCCCGCCGACACGCTGAACGAGCGCGGGCTGGCCGACCGCGTGATCAAGTACATCTACGACCACGCCTGTGAGAGCATCACGCTCTCCAGCACGGCGCGCGGCCTGGGCATCAGCGAAAGCCACCTGTCGCACCTGTTCTCGCAGCAGTTCCACGTGAACTTCCGCCGGTTTGTGAACGCCATCCGCATCGACAAGGCCGAATCGCTGCTGCGCGACCCCACCACCACGCTCACCGCCGTGTGCTACGGCTGCGGTTTTGAGAACATGCGCACGTTTCGCCGCGCATTTGTGCGCGAGACGGGCCTTCTGCCCACCGAGTATCTGCAAAAAATGAGAGGTGAAGTCGCGCTCAACGCACCGATTGAAGCCTGATTTTGACCAAATATGGGCCGAATCGGTTAAGAAACGGAATTATTTTGGTTGCATTTTGCCACGGTGTAACCATTCCTCAAATTTATTTTTGAGGCGAAAGCAAATAATGAGTACCAAATCAACAATCACTGAGCAAAAAAGTGCCCGGCGATTGTTGATTTGCTGTTACAGGGCTGTTATAATAGAATGCGAAGAGCACATATGCTCAGAATTTTCTTAAGGGAGGATAAACCAATGAGGAAACTGCTGTCCGTACTGCTCATGCTGTGCCTGCTGGGTTCCCTGCTGGTTCCCTTCGCCGTGGCGGAGGACCAGGAGCCCATCACCCTGACCTACTTCTACGGCGCTCCGGGTGACCAGCCCTACCCGGACAACAAGATCTACAAGAAGATCGAAGAGGAATTCGGCATCACCTTCGAGATGGAATTCCTGGCCGGCGACCTCGACGAGAAGCTGGGCATGATGTGCCAGGATCCCGACGACCTGCCCGACCTGTTCGACGGCGGCAACAGCGCCGACAAGATCCTGATCAGCAGCGGCGTACTGATCAACCTGCTGGACTACGTCAATCCCGAGGACACCCCGAACATCTGGGCGCACATCGAGCCCCAGAAGAACCGCATCATCACCAAGGATGAGGACACCGGCGAAGACGTGATGTACATCATCCCCAACTACGGCCTGGGCGAAGGCGACCAGATCGTCAACAGCGTCAACGGCCCCGCGTTCTTCATCCAGAAGCAGGTCCTGGCCTGGGCGGGCTATCCCCAGATCAAGACCCTCGACGAGTACTTCGACCTGATCGAGGCCTTCATCGCCGAGAATCCCACCAACGAGGACGGCACCCCCTACATCGGCTTTGACATCCTCACCGAGGACTGGCGCCGCTTCTGCATGATCAACCCCGTGCAGCACCTGATGGGCCGCCCGAACGACGGCGAGGTGCTGGTGGACATCAACAGCGAAGACTACGCCACCACGACCTTCATCAACCAGCCCTATGCCAAGCCCTACTACAAGAAGCTGAACGAGGAGTTCCAGAAGGGCATCATCAGCCCCGACACCTTCGTCATGACCTATGACCAGTACATCGCTCAGCTGTCCACCGGCATCGTGCTGGGCATGTTCGACCAGACCTGGGACTTCGGCGACGCCACCAACGCGCTGCTGACCGACAAGAAGTATGCGAACACCTACGTGGCCCTGGGCCTGATCTACGACGAGGACGACGTGCCCGCCGAGGATATGCCCGAAGGCTGGACCATCGAGGAGCACTACGTGAACGGCTCCCTGCCGAACCTGGACCGCGGCGCCGGCATCTCTGTCAGTTGCAAGTGCCCCGAGCGCATCATCGCCATGTGGGAGCGCATGCTTGATCCCGACTGGGCGCTCCTGCTGAACTGGGGCGTCGAGGGCGAGGACTACTCCATCGAGGATGGCCGCCTGATCATGACCACCGAGCAGAACGCCAACACGCAGGACATCGAGTGGCAGCGCCACAACAAGGCCCAGGCCATCTGGAACAGCAGCCCGAAGCGTCAGGGCTACATCATGGAGGACATCCAGGTGGGCGATCAGGTCGTCACCGCCGGCAACTGCTGGGAGCCCGGCAGCCAGCCCGAGATCGTGTTCGGCCTGATGAACGACTATGACAAGGAGTTCCTGAGCGCCTACGGCTACAGCAAGTTCGGCGACTTCGTGAACCCGCCGATCGAGCTGGCGCCCTACGGCGAAGCCTGGCAGATCGACAAGTCCCCCATCGAGAAGGACTACAACGACTTCCTGAACATCCAGGATACCCAGCTGCCGCAGGTCATCATGGCGCCCGAAGGCGAGTTCGATGCCAAGTGGGATGCTTTCGTGGAAGCCATCAATCCTTCCTGCGAAGTCTACAGCAACTTCATGCATGAAGAGATCCTGAAGCTGGTTGCCGCCTACTATGGCGAATAATTAAGCTTCCCGTCAAGGGGAGAGAGATTCTCTCTCCCCTTGGTTTTTCAAATTGTGGGTTGAGGGAGCGTGACACCTCAACCCAGAATTTGAAAAACCGAAAACAAATACGAACGAATCGGGGGAATTGCCATGACCAACTCTGTGCAGGGCCAAAACCGGCACTACAGCCCGAAGAAAAAGAGCACCTTCTCCAAGCTGCTCAGCCAGTGGCAGCTGATGCTGATGTCGGTGCCGATCTTCCTGTATGTGCTGCTGTTCAACTACTTCCCCATGTGGGGCTGGGTCAACGCCTTCAAGGACTACGGCAACCGCAAGCTGGTCGCCAAGGGCATCACGCCCTGGATCGGCCTCAACAACTTCAAGTGGCTGTTCAGCCGCCCGGACTTCTTCCAGGCTATCCGCAACACGCTGGCCATGAGCGTCATCAACCTCGTGTTCGGCACGGTGTCCGCGGTGCTGCTGGCGGTGCTGCTCAACGAGGTGCGGCAAAAGACCTTCAAGAAGACGGTGCAGACCGTCACCTACCTGCCCCACTTCCTGTCGATGGTCATCGTCGTGGCCATGGCGCAAAACATATTCGCCTCCAACGGCCCCGTCAACGACCTGCTCGTCGCCCTGCACATCGTCAAGGAACCCGTGTTCTGGCTCGGCGAGGGCAAGCACTTCTGGTGGCTGGTCGGCATCATCAACGTCTGGAAGGAGGTCGGCTGGGGCACCATCATCTACATCTCCGCCATGACCAGCATCGACCCCGCCCTCTACGAGGCCGCCTCCATCGACGGCGCGGGCCGCTTCCAGCGCATCCTGCACGTGACGCTGCCGGGCATCAAGTCGACGTTCGTCATCCTTCTGATCATGAACATCGGCCACCTGATGGAGGCCGGATTTGAGATCCAATACCTGCTGGGCAACGGCCTGACCGCCGCCTATTCCCGCACGATCGACATCTTCGTGCTGGAGTACGGCACCCAGATGATGGACTTCGGCGTCGCCACCGCCGCCGGCATCTTCAAGAGCGTGGTCGCCATCATACTGCTCGTCGGGGCCAACTTCATCGCCAAGCGCCTCGGCGAAGAGACGTTGGTTTAAGGGAGGGACACAGACATGACTACCGCGAATTACAAGGACATCAAGGTCCGCAAGCACTATGACGTCGTGTTCCCCATCGTCAACACCATCATACTGGTACTGCTGATGTTCGTCACCCTCTACCCCGTCGTCAATACCGTGGCCTACTCCCTCAACGACGGCACCGATGCTCTGAAGGCCGGCATCACCCTCTGGCCCCGCGTGTGGAGCACCAAGAGCTACCAGTCCATCCTTTCCGACCCCGCCGTGTATCAGGCTGCGTGGATCTCGGCCAGCAAGACCGTGATCATCACACTGCTCAACCTGTTCTGGACCAGCATGCTCTCCTACGCGCTCACCCGCAGGGAGTACGTGCTGCGCAAGGTGATCACCACGATGCTGGTGCTGACGATGTACATCAACGCCGGTCTGATTCCGAACTACCTGCTGATCACCAAGGTGCTGCACCTGCAAAAGTCCTACTGGGTGTACATCATCCCCACGATGTTCTCCTGCTTCAACATGATCGTCATCCGCACCTACATCGCGGGCCTGCCGGAGGCACTGGTGGAATCCGCGCGCATCGACGGCGCGGGCGACATCCGCATCTTCTGGCAGATCATCTTCCCGCTGTGCAAGCCGGTTCTGGCGACGGTGGCGCTGTTCGTGGCCGTGGGCAGCTGGAACAGCTGGTTTGACACCCACCTGTACAACGGCAGCAAGACCCAGCTGCATAGCCTGCAATACCTGCTGAAGATGAAGCTGGCCACCACGCAGCAGAGCGCCAACGCCGCCCAGGCCTCCGTCGACGCGCTGGCGAACACCGCCGCCTCCAAGACCACGCCGGTCACCATCCGCTGCGCCATCACGGTCATCTCCACGCTGCCGATCCTGGTGGTCTATCCGTTCCTGCAGCGCTACTTCGTCACCGGCATGGTGCTGGGCAGCGTGAAGGGCTAAGCCGACCGAAGGAGTTTCTCTTCCCCCCACACACCTACACCCGGACGATCTCCCGGAGGTGCGAATATGCAAAACAAAGCGCCTTCCGAGGCCATGTCGCGAAGCCGTTTCCCGGACGGATTCAGGATCCTCAAGGGCAACCAGGAATACGTCACCTACATCGAGCATTCCTCCCTTCGCGTGTGGTACTCCGAAACGCCTTCTCATTACGAGAGCCACTTCCATTCGGCGGTGGAAATCATACTGCCCGTCACCGGCGAGGTGATCTACACCGTCGCGGACAACACCTATCGCGTGCAGTCCAACGAGGTGCTGATCGTACCGCCCAACACGGTGCACAGCCTGTTCATGCACGAGGGCAGCTCGCGGTACCTGCTGCTGTTCGAGCCGGACCACATCTTCGGCATGCGCGACATGCAGCTGATCGAGGGCCTGCTCAAGACGCCCATCTACCTGACGGGCCAGTCGGAGTCGCAGGAGTCCATCCGCGCGCTGCTGATGCAGGTCGTCAGCTGCTACGAGCGCCGGGAGTTCCTGTGGAACTCGCTGTGCTACGCAAACCTGCTGCAGATGTACGCGCGGCTGGGCCAGTTCAACATGACCCGCGAGATGACCCGCTACGACGAAAAGAGCCAGCGCATCGACCCGGAGATCGTGGACAGCGCGCGGCTGTACATCGACCAGAACTACATGCGCGACATCACGCTGACCGACGTGAGCAACTTCACCGGCTTCTCCAAGTGCTATTTCTCGCGCGTGTTCAAGCAGCAGCTGGGGCTCTCCTTCTCGGAGTACCTGCGCCACAAGCGCATCAGCATGGCCGAGGATCTGCTGATCCACTCGCGCCAGCCCATCCAGGAGATCGCCATGAGCGCCGGCTTTGGCAGCGTGGCTACGTTCAACCGCGTCTTCCGCGACGCCAAGAACTGCACCCCCTCCCGCTTCCGGGAGATCTACGGGGATATACTGAAATAAAGCCGACCGTGATTTTGCGGAGCGCTGAACAGCGCTCCGCAACTTTATGCCATATGCTTGACACCACATATGACACCATGGTATAATGCTGGTGAGGTGAGACGGATGTCGTCATGGGATAAACTGATTGCCCGACTTCAAAAGCTGTCCAACGACATGCGCTTTGATGAACTCGGAAAGATACTTCGGGCATATGGATATACTATGAGCCAACCCCGGCGCGGCAGCAGCCACTACACCTTTCGGAAGGCGGGCTGCGCGCCGATCACCATTCCGAGGCACGAGCCCATCAAACGCGTCTATGTGGAGATGGTTCGCGACGCTATAGAAAGCGAGGAGAAGCAGCATGAAGACGATTGACGAATACATGGCCCTACCGTACAGAATTGAGATCGTCCCCGACGCCGAAGAAGGCGGTTTTGTCATCTCCTATCCGGAGCTGCGGGGCTGCCTGTCCACCGGCGATACCATCGAAGCGGCACTGGCCAACGGCGAGGACGCCAAGCGGGCGTGGTTCGAGGCCGCCCTGGAGGACGGCTATCCCATCCCCTCCCCCGCCACCGACGAGGATTACTCCGGCCAGTTCAAGCTCCGCATCCCCAAATCGCTGCACCGCCAGCTGGCCATGCAGTCGAAAAAAGAGGGCATCAGCATGAACCAGTACTGCCTGTACCTCCTCTCGCAAAACAGCGTGCGCCGCGCGTAAAGCGTTGCATTATATCGCTCCGGTTTCTCTCGATAGCACTCGCCAAAAATGAAAACCCCGGTGCTTTGAAGCATCGGGGTGATAATTTGTCCAGCGTTTAGCGCTTGGAGAACTGGGGCGCGCGACGGGCGGCCTTCAGGCCGTACTTCTTGCGCTCCTTCATGCGCGGGTCGCGGGTCAGATAGCCGGCCTTCTTGATGGCGGGCTTCAGATCCTCGTCGGCCTTCACCAGCGCGCGGGCGATGCCGTGACGGATCGCGCCGGCCTGCCCGGTGAAGCCGCCGCCCTTGCAGTTCACGACGACGTCCCACTTGCCGAGGGTCTCGGTCAGAACCAGGGGCTGGCGCACGACGGTCTTGAGGGTCTCGTAGCCGAAGTACTCCTCCAGGTTGCGCTTGTTGATGGTGATGTTGCCCTCACCGGGGATCAGACGAACGCGGGCGATCGCCTTTTTCCTTCTGCCGACAGCATGGAAAGGCCTGATGGTTGTGCTCGGGGCCGGCGTACACAAACAGCTTCTTCGCCATCGCGTAGCCCAGGGGGCCCTTGGGCAGCATGCGGCGCACCGCCTCGCGGAACGCGAACTCGCTCTTCTTCGCCATCAGCTTGCGGTAGGTGATCTCCTTCAAGCCGCCCGGATAGCCGGTATGATAGCGATAAACCTTGTTGTCCAGCTTCTTGCCGGTCAGCACCAGCTTATCGGTGTTGACAACGATGATATAGTCGCCGCAGTCACAGTGGGGCGTAAAGGTGGGCTTATGCTTGCCGCGCAGCATGGAAGCGACCTGGGAAGCCAGGCGGCCGAGAACCATGCCCTCCGCGTCGATGACGTACCACTTACGCTCGACGTTCTGGGGATTCGCCATATAAGTACTCACGTGTAATTTCCCTCCAATTTCGATCGCCGGAGCGCCTCCGGCCGCGAATCGCGGGGCGATTCGCCTGTCCATTGAATCAATGCTTTTGCGCCAGGTGTGGTCAGTACCTTCGCAATCATGCCATTGCCCGGGGCTAGTGAGCGTATTGACACAAGTTGTATTATACCCAATTTTCCCCGGCGCGTCAACGGTTTTCACGGCCTGTTTTCAACATTTAACACGGTTTTTCGCCGCGCTCATCGGCCGAGCCAGCCCATCAGTCCACCCATCGCCGCCGAGAGCGTCAGCACGTTGCAGAAGAACGCGAGAGAGGCGCACAGCCAGAAGCCGACAAGCCCCCAGCGGGCCGCGAGGGGCACCGCGGGCGCCGCCAGCGCCAGCAGCATCGGCCCGCCGCGGGCGAGCATGGCGTTGCCCAGGGCCAGCGTCAGGGCCATTCCCGCGCCGCTGAGAAGGCCCGTGCGCACCGGACGCGCCGATCCGTCCGAGCACCGGCAGACGGCGTCCGCCGCCACGCAGCCGTTCAGCGCCGCATAGCACAGCGCCAGTCCCGCCGCCGCGGGCAGGCTGCCCGCCAGCGCAGGCACGACGTCGCCCCGCAGGTACAGGCGCGGCGGACGCGGATCGATCGCCAGCGCCGCGCAGAAGGCCGCGCCCACAGCCAGTATAATAAGCCCCGCCCAGGGCAGCGCCTGGCGCTCCCACAGGCACAGCAGCGCCGCCAGCGCCAGCGCGAGGCCCATCCCCCACAGGAAGCCGCGCTTGACCGGCAGCGTCAGCGCGCCCGCCTCGCCCGCGTTCGTCAGCGCCACCACCGCCACCGCCGCGAGCATCAGCGCGTGGAACACGCCCACGACGTGCGCACAGCCCCGACCCAGGCTCCGACGGCACAGCGCCGCGAAGTAATCCGCCCCGGCGCGGGCGCACAGCCTCGCGACGAGGCCCGCCATCAGCCCGAACGCCGCCGACGCCAGCGCGATGCCCGGCCAGGACGCCCAGCCCAGCTGCCCGAAGAAGATCACCAGCGCCCGCCCGGAGCCGCAGCCCGTGGCCGCGGACGCCGCCAGCGCCGCCAGCGCCGCCCTCCAGTTTCCGCCTTTTGACATGGAAAAACCCCCGTTTCACATGCATCGTATGCAAAACGGGGGTTTTTCATAATCAGATTTCAAGGTCGATCCGCATGGAGAGCTGACTGAGAGGGGGTCACTCCCCTGCCTCGGCCTCGCGCGAGAGCTCCTCGGCGGTCTTGTCCACGGGGGTCTCGTTTTCGTAGACCCAGCCCAGCGACGGGTCCTCGCTCAGATCGACGGCCGCGCCATTCTCGCCCATCTCCGGAGGCCGGGTCTCGCGCGTCGCCTCCTCGGCGAACTGCGGGTCGCGCTCGGTGGGGCCGCCCGTGCGCAGCAGCTTCAGCGAGCCGCTGAACAGCTGCGCCGCCAGCGCGATCGCCAGCACCGCCGCCGCCAGGCCCACCAAAGCCACGGCCCAGCGCGTCCAGGCCGGGGCCCTTCTACGCTTGTTCAAACCGTATACTTCCGGATGTACTCCGGCACCTCTTCCTCGGGAGCGCTGATGGACAGCACGAAGCTGCAGTTGTGCGCGCCGGAGACCTTCTCCAGCTTTTCAAAGAACTGCTCCATCTCCAGATCGTCCAGCGGGGTCTTGACCAGCTTCTTGAAGGCGTCCACGGCGATCAGGGAGAGGTCAAAATCGGCGGACATCATGCCGCACACGAAGGCCAGGAACTCGTTGGCGGTGCACTTGTAGGCCGCCGGATACTCGCTGGCGTCCACGAAGCGAATCTCATGGCGCAGGTCGTACATATAGCGCTTGTCATCGTCGATGAAGATGATATTGCCGTGCTCTGTCTTGAGGGCGTCGTTGGTGATGTCGATCAGCCGCTTGGTCTTTCCGCTGCCCTTGCCGCCCAGAATCACTCGAATCATGGGTCATCCACTCCTTTTCATATCAGGTGGTACCTTGATTATACTATAGAACGCCTCAAAAAACAAGCCGTGGAGGCAGGATTTTCTGCCGCCGCGGCGAATTATCATCTATTCACATCAGGAGGGACGCATCCCATGAAAGCATATGACGACGCCAATATCATGGAGACGACCGTGGACAGCAAGCGCGTGTTCGACGGGCTGATATTGCACATCGACCACATCACCAACCGCCTGCCCAACGGCAAGCTGGCCGCGCGGGAGATCGCCCGCCACGTGGGGGCCTCGGCGGTGGTGCCCGTGGACGGCGAGGGCAACGTGTGGCTGGTCAAGCAGTTCCGCGCGCCCATCGACCAGATTTTGCTGGAGGTGCCCGCCGGGAAGCTGGACTACAAGGGCGAGGACCGGCTGGAGGCCGCCAAGCGCGAGCTGGCCGAGGAGACCGGGCTGCAGGCCGCCAGCTGGACGCATCTTTCCGACATCGTGACCACGCCCGGGTTCAGCGACGAGTGCATCTCGCTCTACCTGGCGCGCGAGCTGTCCGCCGGGCAGAGCCACCCGGACGAGGATGAGTTCCTGAACGTCATAAAGGTGCCGATGGCGGAGCTGGTCTCGATGATCGCGCGCGGCAAAGTGACCGACAGCAAGACCATTTGCGCCGTGCTGCTGGCGGAAAAGGTCGTGAACGGATAAACCATGATCTATACCGACAGCTACACCTACATGCCCGAGCTGGAGACCCCGCGGCTTATGCTGCGGCGGCTTCAGATGCGGGACGCGAACGACATCTACCGCTACAGCCGCGACGCGGAGGTGGCGCGCCACGTGCTGTGGGACGCGCATCGCTCCGTCGGCGACAGCCGAGCCTACCTGCGCTACATGCTGCGCCGCTACCGCAACCACGAGCCCGCCAGCTGGGGCATCGAGTGGAAGGAGACCGGCCGGATCATCGGCACGATCGGCTTCATGTGGATCCAGACCGACAACTCCGCCGCCGAGGTGGGCTACTCCCTCAGCCGGGACTTCTGGGGCCGCGGCATCATGACCGAGGCGCTGAAGGCCGTGATCGCGCACGGCTTCGGCAGCATGAACCTCAACCGCATCGAGGCCCAGCACGAGACCACGAATCCCGCCAGCGGCGCGGTGATGCGCAAGTGCGGCATGGTGCGCGAGGGCCTGCTGCGCCAGCGGCTGTTCAACAAGGGCCGGTACGTGGACGTGGAGTTGTACGCGATTTTGAGAAAGGACTATGTGAGCAAGCGATGAAAAAGCGCCGCGACGGTTTTACCGTCGCGGCGCTTTTTCATCGCTCACTCCAGCGTCTCTCCCCGGTCCAGGGCCATGATCTTGCCCACGCGGATGGCGTGGCGGCCGCCCTCGAACTGCTCGGTCAGGAAGGTGCGCACGATCTCCTCGGCCATCACCGGGCCGATGGTGCGCGCGCCCATCGCGAGGATGTTCGCATCGTTGTGCTGGCGCGATAGCGCCGCGCTGACGGGCTCGGAGCACAGCGCGCAGCGCACGCCGTGGATCTTGTTGGCCGAGATGGAGATGCCGATGCCCGTGCCGCAGATGAGGATGCCCTTGTCGCAGTCGCCGGACACGACGGCCTTCGCGACGCGCTCAGCGTAGATGGGATAGTCGGTGCTTTCCGTCGAATCCGTGCCGAAGTTGACGACCTCGTAGCCGTTGTCCTTCAGCCACCCGGCCACGTGGTTCTTCATGTCCACGGCGCCGTGGTCGTTGCCGATCGCTATTCTCATATGACCTCTTCCTTTCTCGTCATTTAAACCACACAAAATCGCAGAACGCGATGAACAGCGCGAACACCGCGCCGAACACCAGCGCCACAGCCAGGCCCGCCTTCACGGCGGCCCAGCGGTAGGCGCGCAGCTGCTCGGGCGTCAGCGGTTCCTTGCCCGGCTGGGCCGGATTGCGCTTCTCCAGATACCACGGCATGCCCTCCACGTCCATGTTCGCGATGGTCTTGCCGTCGTCGCCCTCGGGCAGCCGGGGCCTCTTCTGCCGCGCCACGCTCAGACGGCCTTTCCGGCGGCTTCGCCGCTCCTGGCCTTGCGCACGGCCTCGTCGGCGCGCGCCTTGGCGTCGGCATTATCGTACAGGTGGCAGGCGCACCAGTGGCCCTCCTCCACCTCCAGCCACTCCGGGGCGGCGTACTTGCACACCTCCATGCAGTGCGAGCAGCGCGTGTGGAACTTGCAGCCGCTGGGCGGGTTCGCGGGGCTGGGGATGCTGCCCTCCAGTATGATGCGGTGGATGTGGGCGTCCGGGTCCGGGATCGGGATCGCGGAGAACAGCGCCTGCGTGTAGGGGTTCAGCGGATTGGCGAATATCTTTTCCGTCGCCGCGTACTCCACCATGTTGCCCAGGTACATCACGCCCACCGTGTCGGAGATGTGCTCCACGACGGACAGGTCGTGCGAGATGAACAGGTAGGTCAGGCCGAAGTCCGCTTGCAGGCGCTTCAGCAGATTGATGATCTGCGCCTGGATGGACACGTCCAGCGCCGAGACCGGCTCGTCGCAGACGATGAAGTCCGGGCTGAGGGCCAGGGCGCGGGCGATGCAGATGCGCTGGCGCTGGCCGCCGGAGAACTCGTGCGGATAGCGGTCCTTGTAGTAGGGCGGCAGGCCGCAGACGTCCATCACGCGGGTGATGTAGTCGTCAAACTCGTTCGGCGGCACGATGCCGTGCTCGCGCACGGCCTCGCCGATGATCTCGCCGATGGGCAGGCGCGGCGACAGGGAGGAGTACGGGTCCTGGAACACGATCTGCATCCGCGGGCGCAGCTTGCGCAGCTGGTCCTTGTTCAGGGCGAATATATCCTGCCCGCCCATCAGCACCTCGCCGGAGGTCTTCTCCTGCAGGCGCAGGATCGTGCGCCCGCAGGTGGACTTGCCGCAGCCGGACTCGCCCACCAGGCCCATGGTCTCGCCGCGGCGGATCTTTAAGCTGACGCCGTCCACGGCCTTCACATTGCCGATGGTGCGCTTGAAGAAGCTGGACTTGATGGGGAACCACTTGACCAGGTTGTTCACCTCGAGCAGGTACTCGTCCCGCCGGGCGGTTGGGTTGTTCATTTCCTGCATATCAAAGCGCCTCCACGTCCACGGATTTCGGATGGCCCACGACCTCGCCCTCGTCCATGTAGCGATAGCAGGTCACGATGTGGGTGTCGCTGATGCGGATCTCCGGCGGATACTCGCCCTTGCAGCGCTCGCACTGCATTTCGCACCGGTCGCGGAAATAGCAGTAGTTCGGCATTTCCACGGGGTTGGGCACGTTGCCGGGGATGTTGTAGAGCTCCTCGACCTTCTTGCCCACGACGGGCTTCGACTTCATCAGGCCGATGGTGTACGGGTGCGAGGGATGGTGGTAGATGTCGTCGGTGGTGCCCTTTTCCACCACGCGCCCGGCGTACATGACCACCACGTAGTCCGCCATGCCCGCCACGACGCCCAGGTCGTGGGTGATGAGCATGATGGAGGAATTCAGCTTGTCCTTCAGGTTCTGCAAGAGGTCCAGGATCTGGGCCTGGATGGTCACGTCCAGCGCCGTGGTGGGCTCGTCCGCGATGATCAGCGAGGGCGAGCAGGCCAGGGCGATGGCGATGCAGACGCGCTGGCGCATGCCGCCAGACAGCTCGTGCGGGTACATGTCGTACACGCCCTCCTTGTTGGCGATGCCCACCAGCTCCAGCATCTGCAGCGTGCGCGCCTTCACGTCCTCCTTCGACATCTCCGGGTGGTGCAGCTGCGTCACCTCGTCCACCTGCTGGCCGATGCGGAACACCGGGTTCAGCGCGGTCATGGGCTCCTGGAAGATCATGGAGATGCGGTTGCCGCGGATCTTCTCCATGATGGCGTTGGGGGTGTTGACGATGTTGTAGGCCGAGCCGTCGCCCAGGTTGAAGCGGATCTCGCCGCCCACGGTCTGGCCGGTGGGGCGCTGCAGCAGCTGCATCAGCGACAGGCTGGTGACGGACTTGCCGCAGCCGGACTCGCCCACCACGCCCACGGTCTTTCCCACGGGGATCTCGTAGCTGACGCCGTCCACGGCCTTCACCACGCCCACGTCGGTGAAGAAGTAGGTGCACACGTTGTCGAACTCCACCACGTTGTTGGGGTCTTTCATCTGCGTGGTGTAGAGCTTCGGGTCCTTGTTAGCGTCGGCGCGCTCCTTCTCCAGCCTGCGCGTCACCCGGCGGTTGAAGCGCGAGATGCGGCGCGACTCCCGGCCGGAGATGTAGGTGCTTTTTTTCTTTTCACTCGCCATGTCCGGCACCTCCTTATCGCTTGGCCTTCGGGTCATACGCATCGCGCAGACCGTCGCCGACAAAGTTGAACGCTATGACCGTCACGCAGATCAGCAGGCCGACCGGGATCCAGATGAAGGCGTAGTGCTGCATGGCCGAGGCCGACGAGACGGAGTTGATGATGGTGCCCCACGTGGCCAGCGGGTGCTTCACGCCCAGGCCGAGGAACGACAGCGTGGACTCCGTGAGGATGACGCCGCCCATGCCCATCGTGGCCTGCACGATCAGCTGGGGCATGATGTTGGGCACGAGGTGGTGGAAGATGCGGTCCTTGACGCGGATGCCGGTGGCCTCGGTGGCCACCATGAACTCCTGCTCGCGCAGCATCAATATCTGGCCGCGCACCAGGCGCGCCACGCCGGCCCAGCCCATGATGCCCAGCGCCGCCATCATGATCAGCAGGCGGATGTAGGTATCCATGCGCATGGCGTCCATCAACGCGCCGAGGATGATCATGATCGGCATCGACGGCAGGCAGTAGAAGATGTCCACCAGGCGCATGATGAGCATGTCCACCCAGCCGCCGTAGTAGCCGGACAGGCCGCCCATGATGACGCCCAGGAAGGTCTCCAGGAACACGACCACGAAGCCGACCATCAGCGACACGCGGCCGCCGTACATGATGCGGGAGAACACGTCGAAGCCGTCGCCGTCGGTGCCCAGCCAGTGCTCCCTGCTGGGGCCGTCGAACATGTTGATCACGTAGATCACCTGCTGGCAGTTCACGACGAACTCGCCGGTGTCGCGGCGGCTCAGCTTGAGTTCAGTGTCCTGATAGCTGAGGTTGCCTTCCTCGTCCGTCACGTATTCGCCGGTGTCGGTCTGCATCGGCAGGCCGTAGGTGATCGTGCCGGCCTTCTCGCCGTCGCGGTCCATCTGCAGGGCCTTCTCCATCAGCGCCTTCTTCAGGCCGTACTCCATCGTGTCGTCGCCGTTGTAGCGGCGCACGGCGTAGGGCGTGAGCTCCATGAACTCCTCGCCCGCCTCGTCGCGGATGATCCACTCGAGGTCCTCGCGGGCGATGGTCCACTTCCGGCCCTCTGCCTCGAAGGCGCCGTCCCCGGCGGTGGCCAGCAGCGCGGCCAGGTTCAACTCCCTGGAGATCTTCCGGCCCACCTCGAAGGTGCTGACGCTCAGGCGGCTGTAGAGCTTCGCGGGCGCCAGGTCCGACAGGCGGTAGACCTTCGCGCCGTCGCCCTGCTTCACGGCCGCGTAGAAGCCGCCGTCGTACTCGAAGCCGCCCTCCGCCTGCATCGCGGCGTTCAGCGCGTCCTCAAAGCCCGCGTCCATCGCCTCCCCGGCGTACTGGATGCCGTCGTAGGCCGCGGTGATCTCATAGCTCTTGGCCTTGCCGCGGGTATAGGTGTAGGTGACGCCGTCCAGCTCGAACGCGCCGCCCTTGGGGTCATTCGCGATGGCTGCCTTGATCGCGTCCTCCAGCCCCTCGGCGGGGTTCTTGGCGTTCTCCAGCTTCTTGCCCACCATGCTGTAGGTGCCGACGACGGCCTCGCCGCTACCGACGGTGCAGACCTCTTCAAACTCGGAGGCGGAGGCCCGGTACACGTCGTCGGCCAGCTTTTCGACCAGATAGCCGCGCTCCTCGCCGATGACGGGCTGCGCCTGCACGTCCCCCGCGACCATCTTCTTGATGATCGAGTTCATCTTGTTGTTGACGCTGCGCTCCACGCCCGCGCCGCCGTCCAAGTCGTAGCCGGTGTAGGCGGTGTTCTCCTTCACCATGCCGTAGTCGACGTTGCGGGGCTCATACTTGTAGAAGATCTGTTTCTGGCCGTAGGGATAGAACACCGGGCCGAGGAATGAGAACAGGAACATCAATATCAGCATGATGGAGCCGAACACCGCCAGCCGGTTGCGGATGAACCGCTTGAACACCTGCCGCCCCGGGGAGAGCACCTTCACGCGGGACAGGTCGTCCAGCTTGACTTCGCCGCTTTCGCGCTTCTGCGCCTGCTGCGCGGCCGCGCGGGCCTTCAGGGCCTCGTTCAGGTTGTAGGAATGATTCACGCGCTCGCCCCCCTTCTAGCTCAGCCGCACGCGCGGATCGACCGCGGCGTACAGCAGGTCGCTGATCAGGTTGCCCAGCAGCGTGAGGATCGATATGAACGCCAGGTAGAACATGATGAACGGGATGTCCGCCTGGGTCATGGAGGTATACGAGGCGTAGCCGATGCCGCGGATGGAGAACAGCGTCTCCGTGATCAGCGCGCCGGAGAACAGGCCCGGCAGCGTGCCGCCCAGCATCGTCACCAGCGGGATGAAGGTGTTGCGGAAGGCGTGGTAGTTGATGACCTTCTTCTCCGGCACGCCCTTGGCGCGGGCGGTGCGGATGTAGTCGGCGTTCAATACTTCCAGCATATTGGTACGGGTGTAGCGCATCAGGCCGCCGATCGAGATGATCACCAGCGTGATCAGCGGCATCACAAAGTGCTTGGCCACATCCAGGAATTTTCCGAATTGAGACAGGGTCATGTAGTCTCGGCCCTGCATGCCCGACAGGTCAAACCAGCCCAGCTTGACCGAGAGCACGTACTTGAGCACCGTCGCGACGAAGAAGGTGGGCATCGATATGCACACCATGGCCACCACGGTGGTGAAATAATCCGTGAAGCTGTACTGCTTCCGGGCCGCCGTTATGCCCAGCGGTATGGCGATGAGGATTTCAAAGATAAAGGACGCAAAGCCCAGCGCAAAGCTGTACCACACCGTGTTGTGGAACTCCTGCGTGACGGGGATGGTCCAGGCCCAGCTGTCGCCCCAGTTGCCCCTGACGGCGTTGCCCAGCCACACGAAGTAGCCGCCGAGCACGCCCTTGTCCATGCCGTACTGCGCGTTCAGATCCTCCAGCCACTCGGCGTAGCTCTTGGTGGCGCCCGGGCGGGACGCCAGCTCGCGCGCCTTGGTCTCCACATAGCCGGACGGCATGTTGTACATCAGTGTGTAGATGATGAACATGACGAAGAACAGTATCAAAACGCTGTAGAGCAGGCGCTTGACCGTATACTTCAGCATCGTGCTTCCCACTTTCTGTTGAGGTCGCCCGGCCCGTTCAGCCGCGCTCCCCAGTGATTCAAAAATACAACCAACTGCATGAACGGAGGGTTGCCCCTCCATTCATGCAGGATGGGAAGATCCTTAACGCTGCGCTAAGCCTATGGCAGCGACTTCGGTTGCGCCTTCGCTCAGAATGACACGAATCCTGTCATCCTGAGCGAAGCGCCAGCGGAGTCGAAGGATCTTTTTTATTTTTCTTGATCGCTGACCCAGCCTTACTTCACGGCCAGGGTCGAGATTTCGTAATACCACTTCCAGTAGGGGGTCATGTCCTGCGGAATGGTGTCGATGTCCACGCGCTCGGTGGAGAAGGTGGTGCAATCCTTGCGCTGGTAGGTGGGCAGCTCGCAGCCCCAGTCCATGATGATCTCCATGGCATCCTTGTAGATGCTCTTGCGCTCCTCGGTATCGGCGCTGCTGCGGCCGGCCTTGATCAGGGCGTCGAGGTCGGGATCGTCCACGGAGTAGTGGTTGGAGTTGGTGCCGTTGCCGTGCGCGTTCTCGCTGGAATAGACCTGGGTCATATCCGGGTCGACGGACGCCTGCCACGCGGCGGCCCACATCATGGCGGTGTTGCCCTCGAGGGCGTTGTTCCACACGCTGGTGCCGACGTCGTTCACCTGCAGGGTGATGCCCAGCTCGGCCAGCACGTTGCTGGCGGCCACGGCCACGCCGTAGGCGGGATGGTCCTGCTGGCCGTCGCCGGGGATCATAATCTCATAGGTGTCGGCCACGTCGGTGAACTTGCCGGCCTCCTCGTCGAAGGTGAAGCCCGCGGCCTTGAAGTAGCCGATGGCGGCCTGCCTGGCGGCCTCGTAGCGCTGCTCCTCGCTCATGGAGTCGTCGTAGATCGGGTTGCCGTCCACGTCCACGGAGTAGGCGTTGCGATAGCCCTCGTCCGCCGGCTTGGGCGCGGCCCAGGAGGTGTTGGAAATGGGATACTGGATGACGGAGGCGCGATCGCCGTAGTAGGACTTGATGACGGTGTCGCGATAGATGGCGAACAGGGTCATAAAGCCCTTGCGCAGCGCCTTGGAGGCGTCGGAGCCGGGCTCGCCGCCGATGTTCACGAGGTCGGCGTTGATGCCGATGTAGCCGTAGCCGCGATAGTCCACCAGCACGGTGGTGATGGTGTCGCCCACCAGCTCGCCGTTGCTGTTGGCGCTCTGGATGGCCTTGACGGTGTCCTCGCTGATGGAGGGCTGGTTCACGTCGAACTGGCCGGTCACGATGCCGGGCACGTAGTCAGAGTCCACGGACTCCTGGATCAGCAGGGTCTTGACTTTCGGCTCGCCCTTGTAGTAGGTGGGGTTGGCCTTGAGGGTGACCACGCCGTTGGCGTAGCCCTCGAAGATGTAGGCGCCGGCGCCCATGGGGGCGGAGTTCTTTGCCTTCACGCCGGACAGGTCGCCCTTGACGAAGCCGAACTGGTTGTTGTCGTAGTCGTACAGGGCCTTGTCGCCGTAGTAGTGCATGGGAGCGACCTTGAAGTCCACGTTGTAGATGGCGGTCGCGTCGTACTCGGTCATGTGCACGGTCATGCTGTAGTCGCCGGTGCGGATGATACCCGCGATGTTCGGCGCGCCCTCGCCGGTCTGCACGCCCACCTCATAGTCGGCGCCCAGTGCGGCGATGGTCAGCTGCAGGCGGTTGGAGCCGGCAGTCTCGGTGGCCTCGGCCTCCTCTACGCTGTCATAGGCGGCCACGATGGCATCCCAGAAATCGTAGGTGGTGGCGTCCTCGGCCAGCTCGAAGCCCCAGTTCGCGGCGCAGGCGGCCACGGGATCTTCGGGGGCGTTGTAGCCGTTGGAGATGCAGTAGTCCACGATCTCCTGCGCGAAGGCCGCGCCGGCTTCCTCATTGTAGAACTTCCAGAATTCGTTGTACTGCTCCTCGGTGTAGAGGTCGTTGGCCACATAGCCGTCGCCCTCGCCATCGGCGAAGATCTTGTTGCCGCGGCTGTCCATGCCACTGCGGTATTCCTCCATGCCCTCGATCGGCAGCGCGTACAGCGTTTCGGAGCCGTCGTAGGTGGGGTCGCACTCGACGTAGATGCCGAAGATGACGTCGTCGATCGTGGCGGGCTCGCCGTCGGAGAAGACGATGTCGTCGCGCATGGTCAGGTTATAGTCGACGGAGCCGTCGTCGTTCTGCACGACTTCGACGTTGCCCAAGCCCTTGTATTCATACTCGGTGCCGTTGTAGGCGACCTTGGTGCCGTCGATGCCGTTGTTGATAACGGCGCCGCCGCGATCCTCCGCCAGCAGGTCGGCGGACGTACCGCAGATCAGGTCGACCACTTCGCCATCGTAAGCGGTGGTGTAGAAGAAGGGGCTGAACTTCTGGCCGAGGGTGGCAGTGGAGTACACCAGCGTGCCCTCAGTCCTCTCCTCGGCCGCTTCCTCGGCCACGACGCCAAAGCTCATGGCGCAGGCCAGGATCAGCGCGAGAACGAGCGCAAGAAGCCTGTTCAGTTTGTTCATGGTAATGATTCCTCCCTTGATGATATTATTATACGCATAGATGCGTAATAATACAGTTTTAAGATCCTTCGACTCCGCTGACGCTCCGCTCAGGATGACAAAGAAAGCGGGCTGTCATTCTGAGTGTGGCTGTTGCCGAAGGCTTAGCATAGCGTCAAGAATCTTCTTTCTCGCACTTCACCTGCTTCCAGAGCCGGTGGTTGTGCAGGCCCACGGCCAGCAGCAGCGCGGCGCAGACGCCGAACGCGATGTCGCCCGGCAACATCCCGACGCCCCGGAGCAGGTTCACGCCCTCCCCAGCCAGCGCGATGCCGGCGAGCAGCACGGTTAAGAACGAGCAGGCCGGGCAGCGGTTTGCCAACTGGTCGGCGTGGCGGTGCTCCAGCCTGTCCCCGGCGCGCAGCGCCCGCACGAGCGCGGCGACCGTCAGCCCCAGCGGCAGCGCCTCGAACGCGAACGGCAGCGCCACCCAGAGCGTGCGCATGGCCGCGGAGACGGGGATCAGCGCGCCCGCGTAGGCCAGCCATCCCGCGGCGCAGGCCGCCAGCGCCCGCTTCAAGAGCCGCCGCGCGTCCTTTGCGCCCCCGGTGTAGGTGTAGATCGCGCCGATGTACTCGTAATCCGTTCGGATACGGCCCCGGCCGTCGATACTCTCCACCAGGCGATAGTCGCCCACATACCGGTTCCTGGACACGCTGCCTCCGAATCGCGCGCGGGCAAACCCGCCGAGAATAATAATCTTATCTGATTATAGCACAACGCCGGGTTGAATACAATAGCCAAAATAACGCTATTTTACATAACTGCCCTTGACATTTATCGCGTCACCAATATAATGAAGTAAAATGGTGGATCGATAGAGGCGCGGGAGCCCATCAGTAACGCCGAACAGCCCCTCCAAGGGCGCGGACGCGGCGCGAAAGGGGGCCTCGCCGAAATCCGGCCCGCTTGGAGGCGCGCCGGGTTGGGGAATCGCGGAACACGCGGTTCACTGTCGCGAGCTTTGCTCGTGGAGCGCTATCTCTGATCTCACACAGGCCCGGCCTCGGGCGACTGTTGCGTGACCGGAGCAAAGCGTCGGTCGCGCATTTTATATCATTTTGAGGAGGAATCACCATGAAGAGAATCATCACCGTCCTGCTGGCCATGCTCATGCTGCTCAGCGCCTGCGCCGTCGCGGAAGGCCAGTTCCGCGTTGGCATGGAGTGCGACTATCCCCCGTTCAACTGGACCCAGGTGGATGAGGACGACAACAGCGTGCCGATCGACGGCGGCATGGGCTTCGCCGGCGGCTACGACGTGGAGATCGCCAAGCGCATCGCCGAGGGCCTGGGCAAGGAGCTCGTCATCAAGAAGATCGCGTGGGACGGCCTGATCCCCGCGCTGAACAGCGACCAGATCGACGCCGTCATCGCCGGCATGTCCCCCACCGCCGAGCGCAAGGTGACCGTGGACTTCACCGACGCCTACTACAACAGCGACCTGGTCGTGGTTGTGCGCGCCGACGGCGATTTCGCCAATGCCCAGTCGCTTTCTGACTTCGCGGGCGCGAAGATCACCGCCCAGCTCAACACCTTCCACGAGACCGTGGTCAGCCAGCTGGAGGGCGTGAACCAGATGCCCTCGATGGAGACCTTCCCGGCCATGATTACCGCCCTGACCTCCGGCGCCATCGACGGCTACATCTCCGAGCGTCCCGGCGCGGTTTCCGCCTGCGCCTCCAATGCCGATCTGACCTTCGTTACGCCCGGCTTCGTGGCCAGCGAGGAGGACACTTCCATCGCCGTCGCTCTCAAGCAGGGCCAGCCCGAGCTGATCGACGCCATCAACGAGATCCTCGCCAGCCGGTGAGCGCCGAGTAAGAGTGAAGAGTTGAGAGTTGAGAGTGGAGTTGTGGTGCAAATTCTTGCGAATTTGTTTTGATTTAAAAAGGGAGGCCGTCAGATCGCCGTTCTCTTTGAATCAAATAAATCCGGCAGGATTTCCTCCAAAACTCCACTCTTCACTCTCCACTCTAAACTTTTATCCCTCATTCTCATACGAAAGGTATGATCGTCAATGCCAACCGCCCAATCCGGCTTCTTTGAATGGGTGTTCTTCTTCCTCAAGACCTACGGCGGCCTGTTCCTGAAGGGCGCGGGCACCACGCTGCTGATCGCGCTGACGGGCACACTGACGGGCTTCGTCCTCGGCCTGGGCGTGGGCTATGTGCGCGCCATGCCCTGCGAGAAGGAGGGCGGCGCGGTGCGCTACTGGCTGCTGAAGCTCGCGCGGGCGCTGCTGGGCGTCTATATCGAAGTGTTCCGCTCCACGCCGATGATCGTGCAGGCCATGGTCATCTTCTACGGCATCTCCGCCGTGTTCCACGTCACGCTGCCCTACCTGCTGGCGGGCTACGTGATCGTGTCGATCAACACCGGCGCGTACCTGGCCGAGATCGTGCGCGGCGGCATCCAGTCCGTGGACCCCGGCCAGCAGGAGGCCGCGCTCGCCATCGGCATGACCTACGGCCAGAGCATGCTGCACGTGGTGCTGCCGCAGGCCATCCGCAACATACTGCCCGCGCTGGGCAACGAGTTCGTGGTCAACATCAAGGATACCTCCGTGCTGAACGTCATCTCCGTCACGGAGCTGTTCTTCGTGTCGAAGTCCGCGGCGGGCACCTACTTCAAGTACTTCGAGGTGTTCTTCATCACGTCCTGCATCTACTTCGTGATGACCTTCACCGTCACGCGCTTTTTGCGCTGGCTGGAGAAGAAGATGGACGGCCCCGAGAACTACGCCATCCACGGCTCGCAGACCGTTCCGGACGTGGAGCTGATCGGGAAGGAGGGCGAGCAGCATGGCTGAGCGCATCATTGAGGTTCGGCACCTGAGCAAGTTCTTCGGCGATCACGAGGTGCTGCGCGACGTGGACTTTTCCGTGCACAAGGGCGAGGTCGTGTCCATCATCGGCGCCTCCGGCTCCGGCAAGAGCACGCTGCTGCGCTGCATCAACCTGCTGGAAAAGCCCACCGGCGGCGAGATCCTCTACCACGGAAAATCCATCCGCGGCGAGGGCTTCAACCTGCAGATGTACCGCGCGCACGTGGGCATGGTGTTCCAGCAGTTCAACCTGTTTGCCAACATGACTGCGCTGGAGAACTGCATCGTCGGGCAGATGAAGGTGTTGAAGCGCAGCCGCGCCGAGGCGGAAAAGATCGCGATGGAGTACCTGCGCAGGGTGGGCATGGACGTGTACGTGAAAGCCAAGCCCCGCCAGCTCTCCGGCGGCCAGAAGCAGCGCGTGGCCATCGCCCGCGCCCTGTCGATGAACCCGGACGTATTGCTGTTTGACGAGCCGACCAGCGCGCTGGACCCCGAAATGGTGGGCGAGGTGCTCGCCGTCATGAAGGATTTGGCGTCGTCGGGCCTGACGATGCTGGTGGTCACCCACGAAATGGGCTTCGCCCGCGACGTGTGCGACCGCGTGGTGTTCATGGACGGCGGCGTGATCGTCGAGAGCGACGTGCCCGAGGCCATCTTCACCCAGCCCAAGCACCCGAGAACACGGGAGTTTTTGGCGCGGATATTGCAGGAAGAGTAGAAATTCGAGGATACCCCCTCTCCGTCTGCTGCGCAGACACCTCTCCCCCTCACGGGGGCGAGGCAAGGTATGGAGGTTGGACGCCTCCTCTGACAGGAAAAGGCGATGCGCCGTTTTCTCCTTGGCTCGCCCCCGTGAGGGAGAGCTGGCGCGAAGCGCCTGAGAGGGGGCTCCTCAATGGCGATTCCAACGGTTGTGCTTGATGGGCGCAACCGTTCTGTTGTATAATGTACTCAATGAACGCGCAAGGGGGTTTTTCCCATGAAGAAGCTGACGATCGCGCTGCTGATCGCGGCGGCGCTGATGATAGCCGGGACGTTCGCGCTGGCCGACGCCGCCACGACGGTGTTGGTGTACATGTGCGGCTCGGACCTGCAGGAGGCGGGCTGCATCGACCTGTACGAGATGGCCGAGGCCGAGACCGGCGAAAATACGAACGTGGTCGTGCTGGCCGGCGGCGCCGAGAAGTGGGACGACGAGGACCTGGAGGGCGGCACGCGCAACCTCGTCGTGATCTCCGAGGGCGGCTTTGAGAGCGTGGACGACGTGGGCCAGGCCTCGATGGGCAGCGCCGAGAGCCTGCTGGACTTTTTGGAGTTCGGCCTGACGGAGTATCCCGCCGAGCGCACCGTGTTCGTCCTCTGGAACCACGGCAGCGGGCCGGAGGGCGGCATCTGCTTTGACCAGCTGGAGGACGAAGACGGGCTGACGATGGTCGAGATCCGCGAGGCGCTGGAGGCGTTGGACGAATCCGTGCCCGGCTGGCACATCGACGTGTTCGGCTGCGACGCCTGCATGATGGCCAGCTACGAGCTGACGGCGCTGCTGGCCAGGCACAGCATCGACTACTTCGTGGCCAGCGAAGAGGTGGAGCCCGGCATCGGCTGGTACTACACGCCCTGGCTGAAGGCGCTGGACGAGGACCCCGGCATCGGCAGCGAGGCGCTCTGTAAAATGATCGTGGACAGCTTCATGGACGACAACGACGCCTACAACCCCGACGAGCCCTACACGCTCAGCGCCGTGGACCTCAGCCGCTTCAGCCCGCTGCAATCGCGCATGGAGGAATTTGCCGCCGCGCTGGATTCGGCGGTGGACGGCGGCCAGCTGGCCTCGCTGCGCCGCGGGCGCAGCCGCCTGTACACGTTCGGCTCGTTCTGCGACGGCAGCTGGGACATGGTGGACATGGACGCCGCGGTGGAGGCCTTCGCCTCCGTCGACCCGGGCGCGGCCTCGGACGTGCGGCGGCTGCTGGGCGACTGCGTCGTGTGCAACCGCCAGACGGACAACCTAGAGCCGTGCAGCGGCCTGGCGCTGCTGATCCCCGAGGACACGCCGGAGGATTTTTCGGACTACCGCGAGGGCATGGACGTGTCCCACTGCGTGCCCAACTGGATGGCCTTCCTGGACAACTACGTGGGACGGCTGACCGGCACGGACTACAACTTCTCCGAGCTGACGCCCGTGCAGATGATCACCGGGCAGACCGCGTGCGGCGCGGACGGCTGCCAGTGGGACCCCGATTGGCTGACCGGCGACGACTGGGGCGAGAGCTACACGATCCAGGAGGGCGAGTACGGCTTCTCCATCCAGCTCTCCGAGCAGGATCTGGAGAACCTGGACTACGTCGAGGGCATGATGCTCTGGGACATGAGCGACGACGAGATGGACTGCTACGTGGACCTGGGCCTCTCCCGCAACAACCTGATCGACTGGAAGGACGGCACGGTGACGAGCCTGTTTGACGGCAGCTGGCCCATGTTCGGCGACCAGCTGGTGCCCCTCTACGACCAGGCGCGCACCGAGAACAGCTGCCGGAGCCTGATCCCGGTGAAGCTGAACGGCGAGTACACGTACCTGGTGGTGGTGTTCCCCGCCGGAAGCGACGAGGGCCGCGTCATCGGCGCGAACGCCGGATACGACGACAACGGCCTGCCCATTCGCCAGACCACGAAGCTCGAGGACGGCGACGAGATCGTGCCCGTGTACACGATGTACGTGGGCGAATCTGACTCCGACGAGGACTTCGAGGAGGGCGAGTTCGAGGGCGACCCCATCACATGGCGCGACGGCATGACCGTCAACTACGTGTCGCTCGCCGGGGAATGGGACGACGAGGACGAGCCGATGGTGATGCAGTTCTGCTTCCTGGTGAACGACATCTTCGGCGACTACACGATGAGCGACTTCGTGGCGTTTGAGTTGTAAGATAGCATTATACGCGAAAGCGGGCGGCATTGCCGCCCGCTTTCGCGCGCTTTCTCACTTCGCGATCATGAACATGAACTCCCCCGACGCGCAGACCGCGCCGTCCACGGTGGCCTCGCCCTTGACCACGTAGAGCGCGCCCTTGCTGCGCACCAGCTCGGAGCGCACGGTGATCGTGTCGCCAGGGCGCACCGGGTGGCGGAAGCGCACGCCGTTGATGCCCGCGTAGTAGGGCGTGCTGCCGGGAATAGCGTCCTTCATCAGCATGCAGGAGGCCTGCGCGATGATCTCGCACTGGATGACCCCCGGCACGACGGGGTTGCCCGGGAAGTGGCCACGCAGGAAGAACTCGTCGCCGCGGACGGTGTACTTGCCCTCGGCGCTGCCGTCCTCCATAAGCGCCGCCTCGTCCAGCAGCGCCATGTCCTCGCGGTGGGGCAGGACCTTCGCGATGCCCTCACGATCCAGTCTTTCTATAGCCATGGGAATGACCTCCATCATATTAGAAAACGACCTCTTCCGGCCTCGCTTTGCTCGGCCACTTTCCCCTAAAGGGGAAGGCTAAGGCTCCAATGCTCTCCAAAAGCCTTCCCCTTCAGGGGAAGGTGCCCCCGTCAGGGGGCGAAAGAGGTCGTTTCCCATTTTATCTAGCTTTCCTCATCGCGATCACCGCGTTGTGCCCGCCGAAGCCGAGCGACGAGGACACGGCCACTTCGACGTCCGCCTTCACGGCGGCGCCCGGCACGTAGTTCAGGTCGCACTCGGGGTCGGGCGAATTGAGGTGGATCGTGGGCGGCACGACGCCCTTCTCCAGCGCCATCGCGCACGCGATGGCTTCCACGCCGCCAGCCGCGCCGAGCATGTGCCCGGTCATCGACTTCGTGGAGCTGATCAGCGCCGCGCGCGCGGCGTCCTCGCCCAGCGCCCGCTTGATGGCCAGCGTCTCCACGCGGTCGTTCATCGGCGTGCCGGTGCCGTGGGCGTTGATGTACAGCTGCTCGCCGCGCCAGTTGGCCTCGTCCAGCGCCAGCTTGATCGCGTTCGCCGCGCCGATGCCCTCGGCCTGGGGGGCGGTGATGTGGTAGGCGTCGCAGGTGTTGCCGTAGCCGCAGATTTCCGCGAGGATGTGCGCGCCGCGGGCCATGGCGTGCTCATACGCCTCGAGCACCACGATGCCGCTGCCCTCGCCGATCACGAAGCCGCCGCGCCGCGAATCGAACGGCAGCGACGCCGCGTTCGGATCGGTGCTTTCGCTCAGCGCCTTCATGTTGGTAAACCCGGCCACCGCCAGCGGCGTGACGGCCGCCTCCGCACCGCCCGCGATGATCGCGTCCGCCAGGCCGTACTTGATCGCATGGAATGCCTCGCCGATGGCGTGCGTGCCGGTGGCGCAGGCCGTGACCACGGGCAGGCACGGGCCCTGGGCGCCAAAGCGGATGGCGATATTGCCCGCCGCCATGTTGCCGATCATCATCGGCACGAAGAACGGCGACACGCGGCCGGGGCCGCGGCTGAGCATCTTCTCCGTCTCCTGGGTGAAGGTCTGGATGCCGCCGATGCCGCTGCCCACGTACACGCCGAAGCGCTCGGGCGCCACCTGGCCCTCGATGCCGCTCATGGACACGGCCTGGATGGCCGCCGCCATGGCGTACTGGGCGTACAGGTCCATGCGCTTGGACTGCGCGCGGTCGATGCCCGCGGCCTCGGGGTCAAAGCCCTTCACCTCGGCCGCCAGTTTCACCTTGTAGCCCTCGGTGTCGAAGGCGGTGATCGGCGCAATGCCGCAGACGCCCTTTACCAGGTTCTCAAAAAAAGCCTCCGCGCCGATGCCCACCGGGGAAACGACGCCCGCGCCGGTTACAACAACTCTATTCATAAAAAACCTCTTCACAAACTTTTGGGATAACAGCGGAGGGGGAGCTTGCTCCCCCTTTGCCGCGCGTCAGCGCATAAAGAATCCGCCGTCCACGTTGATGACGGTGCCGGTGATGTATCCGGCGTCGTCGCTGGCGAGGAACGCCGCCGCCGCGGCCACGTCCTCGGGCTTGCCCATGCGGCGCAGCGGGATGCTCTTCATGGCCTCCTGCAGCGCGTCCTGGTTCATGCTCGCGGTCATGGGCGTCTCGATGAAGCCCGGCGCGATGGCGTTGCAGGTGACGCCGCGGCTGGCCAGCTCGCGCGCGATGGTCTTGGTCAGGCCCACCACGCCCGCCTTGGACGCGGAGTAGTTCGCCTGGCCCGCGTTGCCCATCAGGCCGGAGATGGAGGCGATGTTGATGATGCGGCCCGCGCGCTTCTTCATGAAGTCGGCATACAGCGCCTTGATCATCAAAAACGTGCCCTTCAGGTTCACGGACAGCACCGCGTCGAAGTCCTCCGGGGACATGCGCAGCGCCAGCTTGTCGCGGGTGATGCCCGCGTTGTTCACCAGGATGTCCACGCCGCCCAGCGCTTCCTTCACCTGCGCAACGGCGGCCGTCACCTGGTCGTAGTCGGTGATGTCGCATTGCGAAGCATAGGCCCTGACGCCCAGCTCGCGGAGCTCCTGCGCGGTCTGCTCGGACACCTCCGGGCTGCCCGCGTCGAGGATCGCGATGTCCGCGCCCTGCGAGGCCAGCTTCACGGCGATGGCCTTGCCGATGCCCCGCGCTCCGCCGGTGACGAGGGCCACTTTGTTGTTCAGCATAGGATACCTCCGATATTGTCAATGGCCGAAAGGAGAACGACCTCTTCCGACCTCACTGCGTTCGGCCACCTTCCCCTGAAGGGGAAGGCTTCTGAAGAAGCTATCGGCGACATGAATGCCTTCCCCTTTAGGGGAAGGTGGCACGGCGAAGCCGTGACGGAAGAGGTCGTCTATTCCACAATCCTCTCCGCCGCCTTGATGAGTATCGCCTCGCACTCGTTCATCATCTCATCGACGATCTCCTGCGCGGGCTGCTCGCGCTTGACGAGCGCGGCGATCTGCCCGGCCAGGAACGAGCCGCCCTGCACGTCGCCCTCGACGGCGGCTTTGCGCACGGCGCCGGTGCCGAACGCGGCCAGCTGCTCGTCGGTGACGGCGGGGTCGCGCTCCATCTCAGCGAACTTATTGACGAACGGGTTGCGCAGCGCGCGCACGGGGTGGCCCAGCCTGCGGCCGGTCACCTGGGTGTCGATGTCGCGCGCGGCGATGACCTTCTGCTTGTAGTTCTCGTGGATGCCGCACTCATTGGCCGACAGGAAGCGCGTGCCGCACTGCACGCCCTCCGCGCCCAGCATGAACGCCGCCGCCATGCCGCGGCCGTCGGCGATGCCGCCCGCGGCCAGCACGGGAATCGACACCGCGTCCACTACCTGCGGCACCAGCGCCATCGTGGTCAATTCGCCCACGTGGCCGCCGGACTCGGTGCCCTCGGCGATCACGGCCATCGCGCCGCCGCGCTCCACGCGCCGGGCGATCGCCACGCTGGGCACGACGGGCACCACCTTGATCCCCGCCTCGATCCAGGCGGGCATGTACTTGCCGGGGAGGCCCGCGCCGGTGGTGACCACGGGAACCTTCTCCTCGATCACCAGATTCGACACGGCCTCCACGTGGGGGCTCATCAACATGATGTTCACGCCGAAGGGCTTGTCGGTGAGCGTCCGGCACAGGTGGATCTGGTCGCGCACGTAGTTCTCGTCCGCGTTCATGGCCGAGATGATGCCCAGCCCGCCCGCGTTCGAGACCGCCGCCGCCAGCTTCGCGTCCGAGACCCAGGCCATGCCGCCCTGGAAGATCGGATAGCGGATGCCGATGGCCTCGCAAACTCTGGATTTCAGCATCTTAGCCCGCGATCCTTTCGTTGATCAGGTTCACCAGGTCCTGCACGGTGGCGATGCCCTCTTCCAGCTCGATCGTGATGCCGAACTCATCCTCCAGCGTCATCACCATCTCGGCGATGTCCAGGGAATCCACGTTCAGGTCCTTGAAGGTGCTCTCCGGCTTCACGGAAGCGGCGTCGATGCCCTTGGCGTCCACGATGGTCTCCACGATCTTCTCAAACACGTTGTTCATTGTCATTTCCTCCTGTTTTTGTTCGATGTATGTTCATGCCGCAGGCGCTGTTCACGGTTAGCGGACGGGCGGCAAAGCCGCCGTCGCGCGCTTCGGCGGGATCGCTCATGCGGTCACGCCGACAACCGTTAAAAGTCGATCAGCGCCGTACCCGTGCACAATCCCGCGCCGAAGGCGTTGAGGATCACGCGGCAGCCCGGTTTCAGCTTTCCGGCGCGATACAGCTCGTCCAGCAGCACCGGAACGGTGGCCGAGGACGTGTTGCCCGTGCGCTCGATGTTGTGGGGGAAGCGCGCCGCGTCCACCTTCAGGCGGGTGCGGACGGCCTCCAGGATGCGCATGTTGGCCTGGTGCAGCACGTAGAAGTCGACGTCCTCCGGCTGCAGGTCGTGGCAGGCCAGCATCTCCCTGATGTCCTTGAAGGAGTGGGACACCGCGAACTTGTAGACCTCCTGGCCCTGCATCTTCAGATACTGGGCGGGCTTGGGGTCCACGGCGAAGGGGCTGTTGCCCGGCGGGGTGGACGCGCAGAGCACGTCGCGGCGCGGCTCGCTGGCGAAGCGGATGTCCTTCACGCCCGCGCCCTCGCCCACCACGGCGGCCCCGGCGGCGTCGCCGAACAGCACGCAGGTGGAGCGGTCCGTCCAGTCGGCAAAGCGCGAGAGCGCCTCGGCGCTGACGACCAGCAGCTTCTTCGCCCGCCCGGACGCGATCAGGCCCTCGGCCACGGACAGCGCCGCGATGAAGCCGGTGCAGCCCGCGTTGATGTCCATGCCCATGCACTTCAGGCCCAGCGCGCTCTGGATGTCGCAGGCCAGCGCGGGGCTGAGCGTTTCCGCCTGCACGGTGCTCACCAGCACGAAGTCGATCTCCTCCGGCGAGACGCCGGCGCTCTCCATCGCGGCCCTGGCGGCGCGCTCGGCCAGCTCCTGCAGCGTCTCGGTGGTCAGCAGCCTGCGCTCCCGGATGCCCGTGCGGGTGGAGATCCACTCGTCGTTGGTGTCCAGGAATGCCGTAAGGTCGTCGTTTTTCACGACCTTCGCGGGCAGCGCGCTGCCGGTACCCAGAATTTTCAAGGAAATCCCTCCTCGGTCAACCCATTTGCTCTTATCCCAGCTCCTTCAGCTTTTCGGTGAAGAAGTTATTGAGGCAGTTCAGCGAGCGGATCACCACGGCCACGTCCTCGTCCTCCACGGCGCTGCGCACGGCGTTGATCATCTTGCGCTGCGCGTAGAGGTAGCCGATGTAGGCGTGGAAGCCGTCGTCGGTCAGGCGGATGTGCACCTGCCGGGCGTCCTTCAGGCCGCGCTGGCGCGTGACGTAGCCCTTCTGCTCCAGCCGCTTCATCATGGCCGTCACCGACGGCAGCGTGATGTCCAGCTGCTGCGAGATCTCCGTGACGGTGCGCCCTTTCAAGCGGCCCGCGCCCACGCACTCGATGGCCCGCATCTCCGACATGCTCAGCTTGCCGCCGGACAGGTCGGCCAGCATCACCTGCTCGATCTTCCCGGCGGCGCGATAGGTGTCCACCAGCAGCCGGTTCAGCTCGTTTCCCAGCGCGTCCATGCTTCCAGGCCCCCTGCCCTCACCGGTCGTCACAACGCTGTCGATACTTAGTTAGACAATCTAATTATAGGCAGGCGGGCGAATAAGTCAAGTAAATTGTGTGGGAAATCCGCGCAAACGGTTAACGTTCGCGCGAGAGAAGCGCACCGTTCCTCCCCTGTCGGTTGACTTTTCAGGCCGGAACGCTTATGATAACAATAAAGCAGGATTTGTGACACCTCATCCTATACCATCATTCAGAAAGGCGCGCCATGGGACTGTACGAGATCGAAAACCTGGCCAAGCGGGTGCTGGAGCCGTTCCCCTTCGTGAAGAAGGCGGGCAAGCGCGCGTACCAGTACGTCGGCTACGCCCTCTCCGACGAGAAAATCAAATACGACGGCGACGTGCGCCGGGTGACGCCGGACGACGGCTATGAATACTACTTCGGCTACTACGACAAGTCGCCCTGGGACGCCGCGGACCGGCGCATGATCGCGCTGAAGGCGAAGCGCACGTGGAAGTCCGTCGCCCCCGCCGAGGCGGCGGAGCTGGTGGTGATCGACACCGCCGAGGGCAACCGCGTCGAGGTCATCGCCCGGGCGCACGCCTGGAACGTGCAGCAGGGCTGCATGGCCCAGTGGCTCGGGCCGGACTTCAGCCGCTACATCCTCTTCAACGACTTCCGGGCCGGCGTGTACTGCTCCGTGGTCTACGACACCGCCGAAAAGCGCGAGGACCGCGTGCTGCCCCTGCCGGTGTACGACGTGGCGCGCGACGGCACGTTCGCGCTGTCGCTGGACTTCTCCCGCCTGCACCGCATGCGCCCCGGCTACGGCTACGCCAACCTGCCGGACGCCACCGCGGATCAGCTCTGCCCGGACGCGCCCTGTATCTGGCGAATGGAGCTCTCCGACGGCCGGGTGACGCCGCTTTTGAAGTATACGGACTTCGCCGCGTTCGAGCCCGACCCCACGATGCAGGGCGCGGCGCACAAGGTGAACCACCTGATGATCTGCCCGGACGGCAGCCGGTTCATGGTGCTGCACCGCTGGTTTTTGAAGGGCCGCAAGCACACGCGGCTCGTGACCGCGAACTGCGACGGCACGGAGCTCTACAACCTCAGCGACGACGGCTTCGCCTCGCACAGCTACTGGAAAAATGATCGGGAAATCCTGTCCTTCCTGCGCAAGCGCGCCACCGGCGACCACTACTATCTGATGAAGGACAAGAGCCGCGAGTACCGCGAGCTCTGGCCCCAGCTGCGCACGGACGGCCATTGCAGCTATTCCCCGGACGGCGCGCGCGTCGTGACCGACACGTATCCCAACCGCAAGCGGCTGGCCTCGGTGTATATCTGCTCGGATGAGCGCAACCTGGCCCAGCGCGTGGCCCGCGTGTTCTCGCCGCTGCGCTACGTGGGCGACTGCCGCTGCGACCTGCACCCCCGCTGGAACCGCGCGGGCGACATGATCTGCATCGATTCCGTGCACGAAGGTCGGCGCGGGCTCTACGTGATCCCGGTGCCAAAGGACGCCCCCGACCCCGAAAAGTGCGTCCAGGGCGCGTCGAAGCTCTCGCTGAAGGCGCGGCTCAAGCGCAACAAGGCGCTGTTCACGGTGCTGAACGCGCTGAAAAAGGCGCCCTATCCCCTGTTCAGCGGCTGGATGATGCTTTGCCACGCGCTCTACGGCGTGGAAAAGGACAAGGTGTTCTTCTCCAGCTACGACGGCAAGCTGTACAACGACAATCCCCGCGCCGTGGCCGAGGCGCTGCACGCGATCATGCCGGAAGCCAAGCTGGTGTTCCGGCTCAGCGGCAAGGGCATGGCGTCGCCGGACATCCCGGACTACGTGCAGAAGGTGCCGCGCTCGGGGCTGAAGACGCTGCGGGAGATGGCCACCGCGAAGGCGATCGTCACCAACGCGGGCATGAAGATCTGGATGCGCAAGTTCCCCGACCAGCTGTACGTGCAGACCTGGCACGGCGACCGCGGTTTCAAGAAGGTGCGGCTCGACCTGGAGCCGAAGAACCGCTACTTCCTGGCGGAGAGCAAGCGCATCGACGTGGCCGTGTCCGGCTCCGACTTCGGCACGGGTGTGTTCAGAAGCGGCTTTGCCGTGAAGGGCGAGATACTGGACTGCGGCTGCCCGCGCAACGACCTGCTCCTCAAAAACCCGCCGGACGTAGCGCGCAGAACGCGCGAGGCGCTGGGCATCGCCGAAGAAGCGCGCGTATTGATGTACGCGCCGACGTTCCGCACCGGCACCAGCGGCTCCGTGCAGGACGCGCCGCTGAGCCTGGAGAAGGTGCGCGAAGCGCTGGAGGCGCAAACCGGCGAGAATTGGGTGTGCATCACGCGCGGCCACATCGATTCGCGCGGCATCCGCTCCGACGCGCAGATGGACGTCAGCGCCTGGCCGGAGCCCTCCGAGCTGCTGCTGATCTCCGATCTGCTGATCACCGACTACTCCTCCATCGGCGGCGACTTCATGCTGCTTAATCGCCCCGTGATCTTCTACATGCCGGACCTCGGCGACTACAACGCCGAGCGAGGGCTCTACTTCGACCCGGAGAAATCCCCGCTGATCGTAGCCCACACGCAGGACGAGCTGCTGGACCTGCTCTCCAAGCCCATCGACGGCCCCGCCAACTGCAAGGCCGTGCTGGACTTCTTCGGCTGCCGCGAGACCGGCAAGGCGGCACAGACCGTGGCGGAAAGGATAAAGAAAGAGTTGAGAGTTTAGAGTGAAGTTGCTGCCTCCAAAAGCCTCCCCTGTGCAAGGGGAGGTGGCCCGTCAGGGCCGGAGGGGTTGTTACTCAGTAAAAGAAAAACAACCCCTCAGTCAGCTACGCTGACAGCTCCCCTTACACAGGGGAGCCAAGGCTGCCGCGAGGCAGCCGCTATTCCTAATCCCTACTCCCTACTCCCTACTCCCTATTCCCTCCCCTCGTCGCCTCCCCCTCCCCCGTTAAGATTTCCGACACCCATTGACAAACCCCGGCGGCCGCTTTATAATTTACCCAACTAAAGCACCGCCACATCGGAGGATGAAATCGTGAATCGCAGCGCGTACAGCTATTACTACTTTTACTTTATCGGCACTTGCGGATAGAGAGCTTTGCTGTACACCTGATTCAAGTCTAACTTGTAACGGCCCTGCAGTGAAACTCGCTGCGGGGCCGATGTTTATTTCAACCATCATTTCAATCATCTCGGAGAGGAAGCTGGAAACATGATCATACTGCTCAAGGACAAGGTGAACGAAAAGCAGGTGAAGAACCTGACCAACTGGCTGGAGGGCATCGGCTTTGACCTGCACATCTCCAAGGGCCAGCACCAGACCATCATCGGCCTGATCGGCGACACCAGCCGCGTGGACATGGACCTGATAGGCTCCCTGGACATCGTGGAGAGCGTCAAGCGCATCCAGGAGCCCTTCAAGAGCGCCAACCGCAAGTTCCATGAGGACGACAGCGTAGTGGATTGCGGCGGCGTGAAGATCGGCGGCGGCAACTTCCAGATCATCGCGGGGCCCTGCAGCGTGGAGAGCCGCGAGCAGATCATCGCCGTGGCGCAGGCCGTGAAGAAGAGCGGCGCGGGGCTGCTCCGCGGCGGCGCGTTCAAGCCGCGCACCAGCCCCTACGCTTTCCAGGGCCTGCACGAGAAGGGGCTGGAGCTGCTCTCCGAGGCCAAGAAGGCCACCGGGCTGCCCATCGTGACGGAGATCATGGAGGCCGCCCACCTGCCGCTTTTCGAGGACGTGGACGTGGTGCAGGTCGGCGCGCGCAACATGCAGAACTTTGAACTTCTGAAGGAGCTGGGCCAGACGCGCAAGACGATCCTCTTGAAGCGCGGCCTGGCGAACACGCTGGAGGAGCTGTTGATGAGCGCCGAGTACATCATGGCGGGCGGCAACCCGAACGTGATCCTCTGCGAGCGCGGCATCCGCACCTTCGAGACCTACACCCGCAACACGCTGGACCTGTCCGCCGTGCCGGTGCTGCGGCGGCTGACGCACCTGCCGGTGGTGGTGGACCCCAGCCACGGCACGGGCCACGCCTACCTGGTCAAGTCGATGGCCATGGCGGCCGCCGTGGCCGGGGCCGACGGGCTGATCATCGAGGTGCACAACGACCCGCCCCACGCCCTCTGCGACGGCAAGCAGAGCCTCACCCCCGAGCAGTTCGACGACCTGGCCACGGGGATCCGGAACGTATTGCCGTATGCGGTGCGGTGAGATCAGAGATTAGGGATCAGGGATCAGGGATTAGAAATAGTGGCTGCCGCGCATTCTGTCCCATCCATTCTGAAGCTCTTCGCGTCAGCAGCATTTCCTAATCCCTATTCCCTAATCCCTAATCCCTCTTTGAACGTTTATTCAATCCAGGAGGACAGAGATATGAAGATCGCCATCATCGGCCTGGGCCTGATCGGCGGGTCGCTGGCCATGAGCATCCGCCGCCACACCGACCACACCGTGTTCGGCTACGACATCGACCCGGAGGTGATGCTGCGGGCGAAGGCGGTGGAGGCCATCCACGACGAACTGACGGACGAGCTGCTGCCCGGCTGCGACATCGTGCTGGTGAGCCTCTTCCCCCAACTGTGTGCCGACTGGATCACCGCGCATGCGGACCGCTTCGGCGAGGGCGCGCTGGTGATCGACTGCGCGGGCGTGAAGCGCTGCGTGTTCGACCAGGTCGCCCCGCTGGTGCAGGCGCGCGGCTGGACCTACATCGGCGGGCACCCGATGGCGGGCCGCGAGTTCTCCGGCTTCGCCGCCGCGCGGGCAAACCTGTTTGAAAATGCCTCCATGATCCTCTGCCCCCCGCCGGAGGCCTCCATCGAAGCGCGCGAGGCGGCCAAGGCGTTCTTCCTCGAGATGGGTTTCAAGCTGGTGCGCTTCTGCACGCCCGAGGCCCACGACCAGATGATCGCCTACACCAGCCAGCTGGCCCACATCGTCTCCGGCGCGTACGTGAAAAACCCGCTGTCCGCGCAGCACAAGGGCTTCTCGGCGGGCTCGTTTATGGACATGACGCGCGTCGCGCGGATGAACGAGGTCATGTGGACGGAGCTGTTTTTGGAGAACAACGACCTGCTGCTGCCCGCGCTGGACGATCTGATCATGCGCCTCAACGAGTACCGCGACGCGCTCGCCGCGGGCGACCCCGAAAAGCTGCTGCCCGTACTGCGCGAGGGCCGAATTGCGAAAGAGGCACTCGACTGAGGCAGCCCAAAAGGCTTCTCCTTGAGGGGAAGGCTTTGGAAAGGAGGTCTTACCATGTCCGAAATCATCGTTCGCCCCGCGAAGCGGGAGGAGCTGGCGCGCGTGAACGAACTGCGCCGGCAGGTGAACGACCTGCACGTCGCGGGGCGTCCCGCGCACTTCAGGCCGGGCTTCAACGAGGAATTGCAGCGGCACGTGTACGAGCAGTTTGAGTCCGAAGGCTCCGACGTGCTGGTGGCGCTGGAGGGCGGCGAGGTGGCGGGCTTCGCCACGGTGCAGTACGTCCACCGTCCCGAAGGCCCCTACACGCTGCCGCTGGACTACTACCACGTCGAGGAATTCGGCGTGGACGCGGCACATCGCCGCCGGGGCGTCGCCACGGCGCTGGTGGATTACATGAAAAAAGACGCCCGCGAGCGCGGTTTCAGGCGCATCGACCTGGACATGTGGACCTTCAACGAAGGCGCACTGGCCTTCTACGAAGCCGTGGGATTCACGACGTACCGAAGATACATGGAGATCGCGCTCTGAGTTATCTGTTGAAGGATCATCATGCCAATGCGCGCGATACCGGACAACCCCTCAGTCGCCTGAGGCGACAGCTCCCCTTACACAGGGGAGCCAGGACGCGGCAGCCGCTATCAACTCCTCACTCCTAACTCCTAACTCCTCACTGAACCAAGGAGGTTTCCCATGCGCACCATCCACGTGAACACCTCGGCCGCATACGACGTCCTGATCGGCGAGGGACTGATCGACAAGTGCGGCGAGCTGACCGCGAAGGTCGTCAGGCCCTGCCGCTGCCTGATCGTGTCCGACGACACGGTGGACGACCTGTACGGCGACCGCGCGCAGATCAGCTTCCGCTACGCCGGTTTTGACGCGCGGCGCTTCGCCTTCCCCGCCGGGGAGGCCCACAAGAACCTGGACACGCTCGCGGACATCCTGGACGCCATGGGCGAGGCGGGACTGTCCAGGAGCGATTTGGTCGTGGCGCTGGGCGGCGGCGTGACCGGCGACATGGCGGGCTTCGCCGCGGCGATCTTCTGCCGGGGCATCCGCTTCGTGCAGATCCCCACCACGCTGCTGGCGGCGGTGGATTCGTCCGTGGGCGGCAAGACCGCCGTGGACATGCCCTTCGGCAAGAACATGGTCGGCGCGTTCCACCAGCCAAGCCTGGTGATCACCGACACCGACGTGCTGCGGGACCTGCCCGCGCTGCAGCTGTCCAACGGTGCGGCGGAGGCGATCAAGTGCGGCGTGCTCAACGACGAGGCGCTGTTTGGCCTCCTCGCAAGCGGGGACTGGCTGGAACAAATCGACGAAGTCGTCGCGCGCTGCGTGACCTACAAGCGCGACGTAGTGGCCGGGGACGAGTTCGACCGCGGCGACCGCGCCTTCTTGAACCTCGGGCACACGTTCGGCCACGCCATCGAGGTCTGCTCCGGGCTGAAGCTGCTGCACGGCCAGGCCGTAGGCGTCGGCATGCTGATGGCCGCCGCCGTCGCGGGCTGCTCGGAGGCCATGATCCGGCGACTGGCCGCGTGCCTCAAGGCCAACGGCCTGCCCACGCGCTGCGACTTCGACGCTCAGGCGTTGGCCCGGGCCGCGCTTTCCGACAAGAAGCGCTCGGGCGATCATATCACGCTGGTGCTGCCGGAGGCCGTCGGCAAGTGCGTCCGTAAAAAGATCCCCGTGATCGACCTGCCGCGCTGCTTCGAGGTCGCGCTCGACATGCAGGAGACACTGGAGCTATGAACGTCCTCATCACGCCCGCGAAGCTGGCGGGCACGGTGCGCGTCCCGGCGTCGAAGTCCGCCGCCCACCGCCTGCTGATCGCCGCCGCGCTGGCCGACGCTCCCACCGCCGTGCGCGTCAGCGCCCTGAACCGCGACATCGAGGCCACGCTGAATTGCCTCGCGGCGCTGGGCGCGGGCATCGCGCGGGACGGGGACGTGATTGAGGTTGTTCCCATACCGAAAAAGTATGAAGCAAACGCTGAGCTGGACTGCGGCGAGAGCGGCTCCACGCTGCGCTTTCTGCTGCCGGTGGCCTGCGCGCTGGGCGGCGACACCCGGGTGCTCGGCCACGGTCGGCTGCCGCTGCGCCCCAACGCGCCGCTGACGGACGCGCTGCGCGCGCACGGCGCGCGGATCGACAATGACCTCTTGCCGATGCGCCTGTGCGGGCCGATATCGGGCGGGCGCTGGACGCTGCCAGGGGATGTGTCCAGCCAGTACGTCACGGGGCTGCTGTTCGCGCTGCCGCTGCTGGGCGAGGACAGCGAGATCGCGCTCACGACGCCGCTGCAGTCGGCGTCCTACGTGGCCATGACGCTGGAGGCGCTCCGGCTTTTTGGCATCGCCACCGAATCCACGGACAGCAGCTGGAAGATCCCCGGCGGCCAGCGCTACCATTCCCCCGGGGCGGTCGAGGCGGAGGGCGACTGGTCCGCGGCGGCCTTCTGGCACGCGGCGAACGCCCTCGGGGCGGACATCCGCGTGGAGGGCCTCGATCCCGCCAGCGCGCAGGGCGACCGGGCCGTGGTCCGGCTGCTCGGCCAATCCCTCATCGACGCCGGGAACGTGCCGGACCTGGTGCCCGCGCTGGCCGTCGCCGCGGCGTCGCTCCCGCAGATCACCGAGATCACCGGCGCAGCGCGACTGCGCCTGAAGGAGAGCGACCGGCTGGCGACCACCGCCGCGATGCTCGAGGCGCTGGGCCATCGTGTGAAGATCACCGGCGACGGGCTCGTCGTCGAGGGCGGCGCGCCCGAGCCCTGCGCCGACGAGACGCGCACCGTAGACGGCGCGAACGACCACCGCATCGTGATGGCCGCCGCCGTCGCCGCCGCCACCGCCGACCGCCCCGTGCGCATCCTCGGGGCCGAGGCCGTCGAAAAATCCTACCCGGACTTCTTCCGGGACTACGCCAATTTGGGAGGTCGGGTCCATGTCGAACACACTGGGCAGTAAATTCCGCGTGACCGTATTCGGCCAGAGCCATTCGCCGATGATCGGCGCGGTGATCGAGGGCGTCCCCGCCGGGATCGCGCCGGACATGGAGGCGATTTCCGCGTTCATGGCGCGCCGCGCGCCCGGGAAGGACGACCTGTCCACCCCGCGCCGCGAGACGGACGCGCCGAAGATCATCGCGGGGCTCAACGAGCGCGGCGAGACCTGCGGCGCGCCGCTGACCGCCATAATCGAGAACGCCGACGCCCGCAGCAAGGACTACGACGCCCTGCGCGACGTGCCGCGGCCCGGCCACGCCGACTATGCCGCCGCCGTGAAGTTTGGCGGCCACAACGACATCCGGGGCGGCGGGCAGTTCTCCGGGCGGCTCACCGCGCCGCTGTGCTTCGCCGGGGCGCTGGCCATGCAACTGCTTAAGGCGCGCGGCGTGCGCGTGCAGGCGCGGATCAAGAGCATCGCCGGCATCGAGGATGCGCCCTGCGACCTCGCCCATCCCCCGTTGGACGCCATCGCCGGGGAGGGCCTGCCCTGCCTGGACGCCGACGCCGCGCGGCACATGGCTGACGCCATCCGCGCGGCGCGGGACGCGGGCGACTCCGTGGGCGGCGTGGTGGAGTGCTTCGCCACGGGCCTGCCCGCGGGCCTCGGCGACGGCATGTTCGACGGCGTGGAGAACCGCATGGCAAGGGCGCTGTTCGGCATCCCCGCCGTGAAGGGCGTGGAGTTCGGCGCGGGCTTCGCCGCCGCCAGCCTGCGCGGCAGCGCCAATAACGATGCCTTCCGGGTGGAGAACGGCCGCGTCGTCACTGAGACCAACCATTGCGGCGGGGCGCTGGGCGGCATCACCACCGGCATGCCGCTGGTGGTCCGCGCCGCGTTCAAGCCCACGCCCTCGATCGCGCTCATGCAGCGCTCGGTGTCGCTGGGCCGGATGGAAAACGCGGAGCTGACCGTCCAGGGCCGCCACGATCCCTGCGTCGTGCCCCGCGCCGTGCCCGTCGTGGAGGCCGTCGTGGCGTGCGTCGCGCTGGATATGATGCTGGAAGGAGAATTATCATGGAATTAAATGACATTCGCCGCGAAATCGACGCCATCGACGACGAGCTGACCGCCCTGTTCGCCAAACGCATGGACTGCGCCCGCGCCGTGGCCGAGGCCAAGCAGCAGGTCGGCATGCCCATCCGCGACCACGCCCGCGAGCGCGCCATCGTGAACCGGCTGACGGCAAAGGCCGGGGACGCGTACGCCCCCTACGTGCGCGCGCTGTACAGCCAGATCTTCGACCTGAGCCGAAGCTGCCAGGCCTCGCTGTTCGGGCAGCAGAGCCCGCTGGTGAAGGAGCTCGCGCGTGCCGTGGCCGAGACGGAAGGCAAGCGCCTACCGGAGCACGCGCTGGTGGCGTGCCAGGGCGCGGAGGGCGCGTATGCCCAGCAGGCCTGCGAGCGCCTGTTCCCCTACCCGGACATCCTCTACTTTGACAGCTTCGAGGGCGTGTTCAGCGCCGTGGAGAAGGGCATGTGCCGCTACGGCATATTGCCTGTGGAGAACAGCACCGCCGGGTCGGTCACGCAGGTGTACGACCTGATGGAGAAGCACCGCTTCTACATTGTCGGGGCGCACCGGCTGCGCGTCGACCACCGGCTGATGCGCAGGCGCGGCGCGTCCGACGCGCCGATCAGGGAGGTCGTCTCCCACGAGCAGGCCCTGCGCCAGTGCTCGCGCTTCTTTGACGAGCACCCGGAGATCACGGCCACGCCGATGCGCAACACCGCCGTCGCCGCCGAGTTCGTCGCTGGCAGCGACCGCGACGACCTGGCCGCGATCGCCAGCCGCCCCTGCGCCGAGCTCTACGGGCTGGAGATCGTGCGGGACGACGTGAGCGACCAGGCGAACAACTTTACCCGCTTCATCTGCATCTCCCGCCATCCGGAGGTCTACCCCGGCGCGCGGAAGATCTCGCTGATGCTGAACCTCGCCCACGAGCCCGGCGCGCTGAACGCCGTGGTGTCGCGGCTCGCCATCGCGGGCGTGAACCTGCTGAAGCTGGAGAGCCGGCCCATCCCCGGGCGGGAATTCGAGTTCCGCTTCTTCTTCGACATGGCCGCCTCCGTGCGCGACGCGGACGTGGCGCGGCTGCTGGGCGAGCTGGAGGGCCATTGCGAGCGCTTCACGTTCCTGGGCTGCTACGACGAGCAATAGGATTGTCGAAAACGATAATTTCCCGTTAAAGGCCCGCGCAACGCTGGCAATCGGGCGGCGCGTTGTACTATAATGGTGACTGCCATGGATGTGGCAAATCATTCCAATTACCGCCGAAGAGAGGTCCTTCGATATGCCGAGAGCAGGTAGCGGCCGCAGTCGGCGCGCCAAAGGCGGCTGGCTGAAGCGGCAGCTGGGCAAGCGGCCCAAGCCCGGCTGGCTGCTGGCGCTGGGCCACGCGGCGGCGCTGGGCATCGCCCTGGTGCTGTACGCGCTGCCCCACCACGTGCTGCCCAGCGCGCAGCAGGACATGGGCGTGGTGTCGTCCCGCGCGAACATCAAGCGGGAAGTGGTCGCCACCGCCGTGCCCTCGCCCACGCCTGAACAATCGCCCGCCGTCGCCGGGCCCGCCGGGGAGGCCGCGCAGCCCGAAATGACGCCAGAGCCCACGCCCGAGCCCACCGAGGAGCCCGTGGGCAGCTTTCGCAACAAGTTTTCGGACAAGTTCACCGACGGCGAGGTCATCGAGACCGATTACATCTACAAGAGCGCCAACCTGAACATCACGTTCAGCAAAAAGTACTTCGACGAACTGAAGTCGAGGGTCTACTTCGTGGACATCTACGTGGCGGACATCTCCTGCCTGCGGACCGTGTTCGGCGAGGACACCTACGGCCGCGGCTACAAGGAGTGGATCACGAAGGTGGCGCGGCGCGTGAACAGCGTGGTCACGATGAACGGCGATTACTACGGCTCGCGCGACATCGGCGTGGTCGTGCGCAACGGCACGCTGTACCGCGACAAGAAGAACATCCGCGAGGTGGCCGTGCTCTACTGGGACGGCTCGTTTGAGATCATCCCGCCGGAGGACTTCGACGCGATGGCCGTCATGCAGAAGGGCGCCTACCAGGTCTGGCACTTTGGGCCGAGCCTGTTGAACCCCGACGGCAGCGCCCGGGACAACTTCAACGCCGACAAGCGCATGCAGAAGCGCCACCCGCGCTCTGCGTTCGGCTACTTCGAGCCGGGGCACTACTGCTTCGTGGTGGTGGACGGGCGACTGGAGGAGAGCCGGGGCGTGAAGCTGGACGACCTGTCCTGGGTCATGGAGAGCCTGGGCTGCGCCGCCGCCTACAACCTCGACGGCGGGCAGACCTCGCTGCTGGCAAAGGGCGACGAGATGTGGAACCGGCCCTCCGACGGCGGGCGCAGCTCCAGCGACTTCATCGTCGTCGTGGACGAAGTACAGGATTAGGAGGGCGGCGCGATGCTGAAAAAGATACTGCCGGCGTTGCCCCACGCGGCCATACTGCTGGCCAACGTGATCCTGGCGCTGTTCGTCATCGACCAGATCAACCCCAGCATGAACTTCATCGACAACGGCCTGACGAAGGGCGTGCTGCTGGGCGCGTGCCTGCTGGCGATCGTCAACTGGCACGTGGAGTTCGCGCGCAGGCAGCGCCTCATGGCGCGCAAAAAGAAGAAGCCCCGGGGCGGTCTGGCCGCACGGCTGCCGGGCGTCGCCGCCATCGTCTGCGCGCTGGGCCTGCTGGCGCTGATGGCGGACTGGATGTTCCCGGCATGGTCGCTGTTTTTGAAGGAGCCGTTCAAGTGGTTCCTGTTCGCGCTGAGCGTCGTGACGGTCATAGGCAGCGGGGCCCTCGCCCACTTGAACCGCAAGCGCCTGCGCCGCAGGATGCGCAAACAGAAGGGGTGAGGCGCATGGAGTACGGCCTGATCGGCGCGAAGCTGGGCCACAGCTATTCCGTGCCCATCCACGCCCAGCTGGGCGACTACGACTACCGGCTCTGCGAGATGGACGAGGCGGCGTTTGTCGATCTCATGCGCCGCCGGGATTTCAAGGGCCTGAACGTCACCATCCCCTACAAGAAGCTGGCGCTCGAGCTGTGCGACGAACTGTCGGACACCGCCCGCGAGGTGGGCAGCGTGAACACCGTCGTGCGCCGCGCGGACGGCAGCCTCTACGGCCACAACACCGACATCGGCGGCTTCATCGCGCTGGCGAGGCGCTCGGGCGTGGAGATCGCCGGGAAGAAGGCCGTCGTCCTCGGCAGCGGCGGCACGTCGCTGACGGCCCGTGCGGCCTGCAGGCGGCTGGGCGCGCGCGAGATCGTCGTGGTGTCGCGGAAGGGACCGGTGGACTACGACGCGCTGTACCGCGACCACGCCGACGCGCAGGTGCTCGTGAACACGACGCCGGTGGGCATGTACCCCGACAACGGCGCGCGTCCGGCGGACATCGCCAGGCTCCCGGCGCTCACGGGCGTGCTGGACGTGATCTACAACCCGGATAAGACCACCCTGGTGCTGGACGCCATGGCGCGGGGCCTCCCCTGCGCGGGCGGGCTGTACATGCTGGTGGCCCAGGCGCGCGAGGCGGCGGAGCTGTTCACGGGCAGGTCGATCCCCGAAGTCCAAACGGCGCGCATCTACGCAAAGCTGCGCGGCGAGGCGCTGAACGCCGTGCTCATCGGCATGCCGGGCTGCGGCAAGACCCGCGTCGGCAGCGCGCTGGCGCAGGCGATGGGCCGCCCGTTCGTCGATTGCGACACCGAGATCGAGCGCCGCGCGGGAAAGCCCATCCCCCGCATCTTCGCGGAGGACGGCGAAGCCGCCTTCCGGGCGCTGGAGGCGCGGGTGATCGCGGACGTGTGCCGGGAGAAGGGCCAGGTCGTGGCCACCGGCGGCGGGGCCGTGCTGCGGGAGGACAACGTGCGCGCCATGCGCCAGAACGGCGTGGTGCTGCGCATCGAGCGCAATATCGACGCGCTGGGCATGGACGGGCGGCCGCTGTCCACGTCGCGGGAGGCGCTGCGGGCGATGCAGAAGATTCGCGAGCCGCTGTACCGCGCCGCCGCGGACGCCGCCATCGACAACAACGCCGCGCTCGAGGGCGCGGTGAAGCGGGCAAAGGAGGTCTTCCATGAAGCTGTTGATCGTTAACGGGCCGAACCTGAACATGCTGGGCATCCGGGAGAAGCACCTCTACGGCGACCAGGACTATGACGCCCTGTGCCGCGTGATCCGCGAGACCGCCGAGAGGCTCGGCTGCGAGGCGGACATCTTCCAGTCCAACCACGAGGGCGCGATCGTGGATCGCATCCAGGCGGCCTATTCGGACGGCACGGACGGCATCGTCATCAACCCCGCCGCCTACACCCACACGTCCGTCGCGATCCTCGACGCGCTGAAGGCCGTGCAGCTGCCCGCCGTCGAGGTACACCTGACCGACGTGGACGCCCGCGAGGACTTCCGCCGCGTGTCCTACGCCGGCATGGCCTGCCAGGCGCGGTTCACAGGCCTGGGCTTCGAGGGCTACGTCAAGGCGATGGAGCACCTGTGCAACCGGGCATAGATCGCGTCCGCCCCGAAAAAAACCACAAAGAGGTCCCCGACGCCGAACCGGCGTCGGGGATCTCTTTGCGCCTCACGGGCGTCAAGGCGCGGTGTCATTCCTCAATCGCGGCATAGGCGTCGGCAAAGCGCGCGCGCATCTCGTCCTCGGAGAGGTTTAGGTAGGCGGCGCATTGCTCCAGCACTTGCGCCGGCCGCTGGTTGATCCGCGTCACCAGCGCGCGCACGCGCGAGGCGTAGCCGTCCTTGCTGATGCCGATCATCTCCAGATACTGCGGCATCAGCGGCTTGATGCGCTGGAACTGCTCGTTGACGGCGTCCGACATGTTCTGGGACGACAGGTAGGTCGACAGCGCGGTGTTCAGCTTGTCGATGAAGCGGTCGCGGAGGGTCGGGTTGTTCATGCAGGCCTGGAACAGCGCGCGGTTGGTGCCCTGCGCCAGGTTCTCGAAGCCGTTGACGTTGTCGCGCATGCCGCGGTCCACGTCGTACAGCACCCAGCGCCACTTGCCGTCCGCCAGCGGGTTGCGATAGCGCTTGACGTTGATGGTGTCCGGCGTGCCGATGACGATCTGCAATACCGCGTAATCCAGGAAGTTGTCGATGTCCACGGCGCGGTCGATCACGTCGTAGGCCTCCTGGGTGGAGGTGTCGTGGCTGCCCAGCCACTCCTTCAGCTGCACATACAGCTCGTCCGAGCCCTGCATCACCACGTTGCCGGCCTTCACCAGGTCGAGCGCGCCCTCCTGGCCGTTCCAGCCCTCGCGCCGCGCCAGCGAGAACGGGCTGATGTTCTCGCGGATGTACATGGTGCTGTAGTATTTCCCGTTCAGGTAGACGAGGGCCTCCTCGGCCTCCATGTACATCACGGAGGTGTTCGCAGCCATCGAGGTCAGCACCACGTCGCGCATGAAGGCGTAGCGGTAATCCTGCCCGGCGTAGCGCAATACGAACGCCTCGTACTCATCCCACGGGCGATCGTGGAAGATCGGCCAACTGAACATTTTTTTGCCGTACTTGGCCTTCGCCATCACCTTGAACGACTTGATTTCGTATGCCCGGGTGTTGCGGCCATGCAGCTTGATGCCGCACTCCTGCGAGATGGCGGTGCCTTCGTTGGTGAACAGCTCGACGTGCGCCTCGCGCTCCCAGTCCATCCAGAAGTTCGCGCCGTGGCCGTAGTTGCCGTATGGGAATTCCGCCGCGGGATGCAGCCCCATGGCCATGATGCCGGTCTCGTCGCTGTACAGGCCGACGGGGTCGGACACCAGCGAGACGACATACGGCGCTTCGCTGGCGGACTGCACGTCGAACAGATAGCTCTGGCAGTCCATGAACGACGGCAGGCAGCCGTCGCAGTACACGCGCGTGCGCAGGATGGTGGTGGCGCTCACCGGGATCGGCGTGCCGTCGTAGAGGGTGGACGCCTCAGAGGGATCGCTGCAATCCAGCGTGTAGTAGATGCGCGCGCCGGGGTCGGCCGTCAGCGCCACCTCGAAGCTCTGGCCGCTCTCGTACACGCCGCCCATCACCGAATACTTCGGCACGTCCGCGTGCCCGTGCACGGTCTGCGCGTCGTTGGGGGCCAGCGGCGTCGCGTTCGCAAAGTATCCGCACTCGCCGCCCGTGCTTCTGCCGTAGGACACGCCGCTGTACTGCTGCGGCACGTACATGGCGTCGAGGATGCCGCCCGCAGGGTCGGACAGCGTGAGCGTGTAGCCGCCCTCGTTGGAAAGCGCGAACGGCGCGGTGAGGTAATCGCCGGCGCTGCCACCCTCCGTGCCGACCAGGAACACGCTCAAATAGCCGTCGGGCGCGATCGTCGTGCCCTCGGGAAACTGCCACTTGCGCGGCTTGTCGGGGCGGTCGGACAGGCCGTAACCGGACAGGTCGACGGCCTCGGGCGAGGCGTTGTACAACTCCAGCCAGTCGTAGGTCTCCTTCTCGGGCAGGGCCATCGCTTCGTTGAGGATCACCTTCGACCGGCGCTGCGCGCGCGCCTGCGCGTCGACGGCCAGCGCGGCCTCGGCGGTGTTCTCCATGTTCGGCGTCGGGCCGATGTCCGTCGTCCACGCGCCGCCGTTCGCCTGCGCGGCTTCTGCCACACTCCCCACGAGCGAATACGCCTGTCCGCTGGCCAGCGGCGGCAGCGTCAGGATGCTGTTCGTGCGGCCCTCGTCGTCGGTCAACAGCACCGTCTCGCCCTCGGACAGCTTGAACGGCGCGTGCAGGTGCGCCGGATCGTCCGCGCGGCCCTCGCCGTCGCAGTGGATGGCCAGGTAGCCGCCCGCGGGCAGCGCGATGTCCGGCAGCGCCCACTTGGCGGGCTTCTCTACGTTGTCGGAGAGGAACCAGCCCGACAGCCGCGCGTCGCGGTCCGAGCGGTTGTGGAGCTCAATATAATCCCCGCAGTCGCCGTTTTCATCGGGAAAGGCGGTGCAGTTGTTATCCATGACCTCGCTGATCACCACGTCGCCGTCGTAGACGGACATGCCGCGATCCAGGACGACGTCGTTTTTCGCGCCGGGCGTGGCCCGCAGGCTGACCGACCACGCGCCGTCCGCGCCGTGGCAATAGGACTCGTCGGCGTTCATCGCCGGGGGCTCGACGCTGTCCAGGAGGTTCTGCGCGGCGTCAAACAGGTAGAGCGTCACGCCGCCCGACGACGGCAGGCTGTACGGGGCGTGCTGCGCGCCGGTGAGGCTGGCCTTGTCGCGCCCATCGGCGTACACCAGCGCGAACTCGCCCGCGCCCAGCGCGATGTCCGGGAACACGAATTCCTTGTTCGGCTTGTCGCCGCGCGCCAGGCCCACGCCGTGCAGCGAGACCGGCTGCGCGCCGGTGTTTTCGATCTCGATCCACGCCGGGGTCCCGCCGCTGTCCGTCGACAGCGTGAACACGTTGTTGTTCTGCACCTCGCTGATGCGCAGCGCCGCCGTCGCATCGGACGTCACGGCGTTCAGCCTGCCCAGTCCGCTGCGGTCCAGCAGCAGCCCCACGCCCAGCGCCAAGACGCCCACCAGCGCCACCGGCCACAGCTGGTTCGCGCGGGATCTCGATTTCGCCCTTCCTGTCTTTGCCATCGCTCGTTCCCTCTGTTCGGTCTATAGTAAGGATTTCGTTTGTATCTGAACTGCGGCGTCAGCCGCTACACCTCCAGCGTTCCCCCGCTCGAAAGCAGGCACAGCAGGCGCTGCTTCACCTTCATGCCGGTGACGCGCTCGAGCGCGAGGGCGTAGACGCCAAGCTGCCGCGCGTAGTGCGCGCGCAGGGCGTCCATGTCGTCGGTGCGATCGGTCTTGTAGTCCAGCAGCACCCACGCGCCGTTCTCGACGAAGCAGCAGTCGATCGTGCCCTGCACCAGCAGGTCGCCGCCGCCGAAGCGCTCGGCTTCCTCGGGCGTGAGGGCGTTCTCGGCGGGCAGCTTGGCGTTGAAGGGCCACTCGCGATGGACCTCCTTCGCGCCGCGCAGGCGAAGCCCCACGTCGCTCTCCAAAAACCGCGCAAGCCGCGCCGCGTCCACCGCCTCGCGCTGCCCGTCCATCAGCAGCCTGCGGTCGGCGCAGTCGTCCAGCTGCCGCGCCACAGCCGCCTTGAGTTCCCGCCCTGTAAGCCCCGCAAGGGCGTCCAGGTCCAGCAGCTGCATGCAGCGGTGGTACGCCGTGCCGCGCTCCGCGCCGGTCATGCGCCGCGCGTCCTCCGATAAAAATGCCGGTCGCTCCATCAGCGCGGGCAGCTCCTCCGGCCCCTCCAGCTCCCGAAGCAGCCCAGAGGCCGTCAGCTTCAGGGGCTTTTTCGCGTCCAGCGGGTTGGGATAGCGCCAGGAGAGCTGCGCGTCCAGCCGCGCGTCGGCGTACTTGGCGGGGTCCGCCATGATGTCGTCAAACAGCCGCCGCGCCGCGCTCTCGCCCTCCAGCGCGTCCGCGCGGATCTTCCCTGCCGGGATGATCTCCAAATCGGCGCGCGTGGGCAGGCCCTCGCGCTCGGCGGCACAGCGGGCCGACAGGATCAGGTCCAGGTGGCTCTGGGACGCGAACGGCGCGGCGGCCAGCGCCTGCCAGCGCTTCATCGCGCGCTCCGCACCCTTGACCGTGCCCACGAGCACCAGCTTCTCCTTCGCGCGGGTCAGCATCACGTAGAGTATGCGCATCTCCTCGGCGGCGTCCTCGCGCCGCTGGCGCGCCATGATGGCCGCCTGCGGCAGCGACAGCCTGCGGGTGCGCAGGTCCGGGTCGAAGTAGCTCATGCCCACGCCCAGCTCCCGGTGCGTCACCAGCGGGGCGTTGCTCTTCTCGATGCGGTACCTGCGCGCCAGCTGCGCCCCGAACACCACGCGGAACTCCAGCCCCTTGCTCTTGTGCACGGACATCATCCGCACCACGTCGTCGTTCTCGCCCAGCAGGTGCGCGACGTCGCCGTCGCCCTTCTGGCGCATGTGCTCGGTGTACTGTAAAAAGCGGGTCAGCGAGCCGGAGAACGCGCCGTCAAAGCCCGCGGCGCTGGACACGAACTGGTCCAAATTGGCCTGCCGCTGCGCGCCGCCGGGCAGGGCCCCGGCGTAGGTGTAGAAGCCGCTTTCGTCCAAAATCAGCCGCACGAGGTCGCCCAGGCTCAGGCTTCCGGCCTTCAGCCGCCAGAGCGCCAGCTGGTCAAAGAACGCGCGCAGCCGCCTCGCGAGGTCGTCGTCCGCCTCGTCGGCGTACCTGGCCGCGGCGTCCACATAGGCCCCGTCCCGGCATTGGATGCGGATCTGCGCCAGCTCATCGGCCGTCAGGCCCACCGCCGGGGAGCGCAGCATCGCGATCAGCTCCAGGTCGCTGCGCGCGTTCGCCACCAGCCGCAGCATCGACAGCGTCCAGCTGATCTCCACCGACTCAAAGTAGCCCGTCTGGCCGTCGGCGTAGGCGGGGATGCCCTGCGATAGCAGCACCGGCGTCATCGCCGTGAAGGCCGCGGCCCGGCTGCGCGTGAGGATGGCGAAGTCGCGGTAGCGCAGGGTCGCGTCCGCCGCCATCATCCTCCTGATCTCCGCAGCGATCAGCGCGCCCTCGCGCTCCATGGCCTGCATCCGCGCGATCTCCGCCTCGGCGTTATCCGCGCCGTCCCCGGCCTCGGCGTCCGCGTCGATCAGCTTGATGGACACGTCCGGCGCGTCGCCCTCCGGCGCATCCGCATCGCCCGGGTTCAGCCGCGCCAGGGCGTCGTAGGCGATCTCCGAAGGCCCGCCGGTCATACAGCGCTCAAACACGAGGTTCACGAAGTCCAGTATCCCCCGGCGAGATCGGAAGTTGCGCGTCAGCGGCAGAAGCGCGCCGCCCTCGCCCCGCCCGTAGGCCGCGTACTTCTCCAGGAACAGGCGCGGCTCGGCCAGCCGGAAGCGGTAGATGGACTGCTTCACGTCGCCGACCATGAACAGGTTGTCGCCCCGGCACAGCGCGCGCACCAGCGCCTCCTGCATGTCGGAGGTGTCCTGGTACTCGTCCACGAAGACGTAGTCGAAGCGCTCGCGCATCGTCCGGGCGACGTCCGGCTTTTGCAGCGCGCACAGCGTGCGGCGCTCCAGGTCGGAATAGGTCAGGCCGGACTGCTCCGCCTTGCCCGCCTCGTAGAGCTGAGACGCCCGCCGCGCGATATTGGCCAGCGTCTCGATCTGCCCGCCCAGCTTTCGCGCGTCCTCGCGGGCCACGTCCAGGCGCAGCTGGACGATGGCGGGCTTGGCCAGCGCGTCCTTTGCGGCGGCGCGCAGCTGCTTGACCGCCTCCAGCGCGTCCTCGTCCACCGCCGAATCCCGGCGTCCGCCCGTGGCGTGGGCGGCCTTGAAGCCGGACAGCGCGCGGTAGAGCGCGTCGTAGCCCTCGAGCGCGAGCATCTCCTCCAGCGCCGCGACGTCCTTTGCGATAGCTGAAGAATAGTTCGCGGGGCAGCCGGGCATCGACAGCGCCTGCTTCAGGTGCACCAGCGCCGTGCGCACGGCGCGGCGGGCATCCTCGATCAGCTCCTCCTGCCAGCGGCCCAGCGCCGCGTCGTCCACGCGCGCGGCGTCCGCGAGCCACGCCTCGGGGTCGGGCCGGTCCTGCATGCTCTCCAGCAGCAGCTCCGCCGCCGCCCGCACGCCCGCGGGGCCGCGGCCGTAGTCCAGCGCCAGCAGCGCCTCGCCGCCGGCCTCGTAGGCCTCCTCCAGCGCCTGGGTCATCGCCTCGTCCAGCAGGCGGGCGTTCACGGCGTCGTCCAGCACGCGAAACGCCGGGTCGACCCCGGCGGATTCAAAGTTCACGCGCAAAAACTCCGCGCAGAAGGCATGGAGCGTGGAGATGGACGCCCGGTCCAGCTTCAGCAGCTGGTCGCGGCAGCGCGCGTCGCCCGCGGCGGCGCGCTCGCCCAGCTGGCGCGACAGCTTCGCGCGCATGTCCGAGGCGGCCGCGCGCGTGAACGTGACCACCAGCATGCGGTCCAGGTCCGCGCCCTCGTTCGCCACCAGCCGCAGCACGCGCTCCACCAGCACGGTGGTCTTGCCGGAGCCCGCCGCCGCGCTGAGCAGTATATTGCCGCCGCGTGCCTCGATGGCGCGGAGCTGTTCGTTGGTCCAGGTCGGCATACGGCCTCCTTATCCCCGCATCCTCAGCGTAAAGAACACCAGCACCACGATGCCCAGCGCGATGCGATACCAGCCGAAGGACTTGAAATCGTGCTTCTTGATGTAGTCGATCAGCCGTCGAACCACCACCGCCGAGACGAGGTAGGCCGTCAGCATGCCCACGGCCAGCAGCACGAACTCGCCCCGCGTGATCAGCGCGTCGTACTTCACCAGCTTCAACAGGCTCGCGCCGAACATCACCGGGATGGCGAGGTAGAACGTGAACTCCACCGCCACGGCGCGGGAGACGCCCAGCATCAGCGCGCCGACGATCGTGGCCCCGGAGCGGGACGTGCCGGGAAATATGGCGGCCAGCAGCTGGAACAGGCCGATCAGCGCCACGGTGCGCGCGTCCAGCGCGTCCAGGCTGCGGATGGCGGGGCGATGGCCCGCGCGCAGATTCTCCACCAGTATGAACGCCACGCCGAACACGATCAGCGCCACGCTCACGCACACGTAGTTGTGAAACAGCCGGTCGAACACGTCGTCAAACAAGAGGCCCACCATCGCCGCGGGCACGCAGGCCAGCGCGATCTTCAGCCACAGCCGGATCTTGTCCATCTTCACCCACGCCAGCGGGCCGCTGCGCGCGGCGGGCTCGGGGTTGTTCCGGCGGCCGAACGGCCAGATCCTGTCCCAGAACACCGCCAGCACAGCCATGATCGCGCCCAGCTGGATGACCACCTCGTACAGGCCGTAAAACTGCTCCGACACGTTCAGCGGCATGATCTCGTTCAGGATCAGCATGTGGCCGGTGCTGGACACGGGCAGCCACTCCGCCACGCCCTCCACCACGCCGAACAGCGCGGCCTTCAATATCTCGATGATGTTCATGGGCGGTTCCCCCTCCGTTTCGCACAAGCATAAGACAGGTTATTCGCGGGATTGGCAGTTCATCACGGGCGGTCAATATGCGCTCAGCTTCTCAAATTCCTTCCCGTGCTCGTACTCGTAGATCTTCGCGTCCACCACGAAGCGATACCAGAACGAGGAGAGCACGTGGTAGATGAAGCCCTCCTTGCCGTCCAGGAAGCCGCCGCGCAGGAAGTAGTTGAAATTGAACCACAGCAGCGCCCGCAAAAACTTCGGAAATTTGTAGTACACGCCGTACTTCTTCTTGCGCTTGCCCTCGATCCGCGCGTCGTTCACGCTGGCGTCCTTCCTGCCCCGCTTCCAGTCCATGTAGTCCATGGCCTCGCGGGTGGCGTACCAGTTGTAGCGGCCGATGAAGTTGTCCAGGTCCTTGAAATCGTAGTGCAGAAAGCGGTTCTTGAGCGCGATGCTCTCGCCGCGGGAGAGGATCGTGTGCGCGTCGCGGCGGCGGTCCTCGATGCGGCCGATGCCCCTCTTGAACACCATCAGCTTGCGCTTCTTGCTGCCGTGCGTCAGCGCGCGGCCCAGGAAGAAGTAGGTGGCTTCCAGCGTAAAGCCGTTCACGTCGTCGGCGTCGTGCCGCGCCATTTCGCGCTCGATCTCCGCGCACAGCTCGGGCGGGAACTGCTCGTCGGCATCGATGCGGATGACCCACTTCGTGTCGATCTTGCCGTTGTCCAGGCCCCAGTTGAACTGGCGGGCGTAGTATTCAAACTCGTGGTAGAGCACCTGGGCCCCGCAGGCCTCGGCCAGCGCGACGGTTGTGTCGGTGCTGCCGCAGTCCACCACCACCATCCGGCGGCACAGCCCGCGGATCGAGTTCAGGCAGCGCTCGATGTTCTTCTCCTCGTTCTTCGTCAGCACGATGGCGGTGACATCAGCCATACATAACGTCCTCTCATTTCAATATCCAGTCCAGAGAGTTTAGAGTTCAGAGTTTAGAGTTTAGCGAATAGCCAGCACACTCTTATCTCCACTCTTCACTCTTCACTCTTCACTCTTCACTCTCCACTCTCAACTCTCATCGTTTCCTCTTCTCCATCTCCGCCTTGCGCTTCCGGAAGCCTTGTATCGTGTACGTGAACCAGGGCCAGGGGTCGCGGGGGTTGAAGATCTGGTCGGTGGTGCGGCGGAAGTCGAACCAGCCGGGCTTCGTGTTGAAGCGGTTGGGCGACTGCAAGAACCAGAGCAGGTCCGTATGCATGTAGCGCAGGCGGACGCCCTCGCGGTAGTCGTCGTAGGCGGTCACGGGCTGGCCCGTGCCCAGCTCCACCACCTGCCGCGCGAAATCCACGCCCGCGGCGAAGCACACCTTCACGCTGGCGGTGATGCGCGGGTTGATCTCCATCACGCGGCAGACGCCGTCGCGCGGGTCCTCGATCAGGTCCACGTCGCCATAGCCGCGCCAGCCGATGCTCTGAAGCAATCTGATCGAGTCTGCGGCGATGTCGGGCCGCTTCACGCTGGTCGAGCAGCAGGTGCTGCCGCCGTCCACCGGATACCAGCGCGTCTTGTCGAACACGCACGCGCTCTTCGGCTGGCCGTCGGCGTCCAAAAACACCTCGCACTTGTACTGCGTGCCCGTCTGGGGAACGTAGTCCTGCACCACCATCGGGCCAAAGCGCGCCACGGCGCCGTCAAACACCGCGCGCAGCTGCGCCTCGTCGCGGATCACGTGAAAGCCGATGGAGCCGTAGCCCACGCGGGGCTTGATGATGAACGGGAACGGCATGCCCGCGGCGAGGATGTCGTCGGCGCAGGTCATGTCGTAGAGCGTGTGCGGGCAGGGCACGCCCGCCGCGTCGCAGGCGCGCATCGTCTCCTGCTTGTCCGCGGCGCGCCTGAACACCTCCGGCTCGTTCACCGCCGGATACGCCAGCGCGCGCACCTCGTCGATGTGGTCCGAAAGCAGCGTAGCGGAGAAGTCCGTCATCGGGATCACCACATCGTAGTGGCCCTCCCGGAGCACGTCCATCAGCGCCGCGAACGAGGCGTCCGCGTTCTCGCGGTCCCAGAAGCGGATCAGCTTCACGTCCGGGTACTTCGAGGCGTAGCCCACGTCCAGCTTGCTGGCGTTATAGGTGGTCAGGTGGCAGCCCAGCGCCTTCAGCGCAGGCATCAGCGCCATGTTCTGCCGCGCGAAGCCCTCCAGCAACAGCACCCGCACGCCGCGCAGGTCCGCGGGGTCCGGAACGAACGGCTCGCCCCCGCCGCCTTCGAAGAAGCGCGCCGCCGCGCCGCCCTCAAAGCGATAGGGATTGAGGATCTTGTTCACGTTCAGCCGAAGCCCCGGCGGGCAGAGCTTGGAAAACGCCAGCGCGCACTTCCCCATCCAGCGGGGCACATGCAGCGCGATCTTCGCCCGTCCCCAGCGCTTCTCGTCCTTCACCATGCGGCGGGAGTTGAACGGCCTATCGTCCGTGAAGTTCACGACGCCCCGCGGCGTATTCTCCCGGCCCGCCCACTCGCAGAGGATCGCCTCCACGCGCTCGATGTTCAAAAAGGCGTAGTCGATGCCCTTCCCCACCACGAAGGCGACCTTCGGGTACTTGAGGTAGTAGCGCTTTCGGATGTCGTGCTGGTCCTCGTCGGTGTAGACCGGCGCGAAGCGCGCGATGAAGTACGGCGTCTCACCCATCAGCGCTGCGAGCCGACGCTCGGCCTCGCGCTTCGAGCGCGCGTAGCCGCCCACGGGCGCGGGCCGCGTCGCCTCGGTGATCGGACCGTCCGGGATGCCGTACACGTCCACGGTGCTGGCGAAGAACACGGGGATGCCGCGCTTCGCCGCGCCCTCGAACACGTGCTGGCTCGCCAGCACATTCAGCATGAAGTAGCGGTTCCAGCTCAGGTCCGCCTCGCCGGTCACGTGCGCCAGCGCGGCCAGGTGGATCACCCGGTCCGCCGGATGCGCGTCGAACAGCGCCTCGACGGCGATGGGATCGGTCAGGTCGCACGTCGCGTGGGTGTAGTTCGGGTGCGCGAACGCCGCCTTAGCGACGTCCACGCCGATCACCCTGTGCCCGCACTCGCACAGCGCCAGCGCCGCGCGGCGGCCCAGCATACCGGAAGCCCCGGTGAGCAGTATCGCGTGCGTCACGCCAGGCCACGCTCCCTTCTGTCGTCCTCCAGCGTCGTGAAGCGCGCGCCGCGCTTCTTCAGCCAGCGGATGACCTTTCTCAGCTTCTTCAGGTTCCGCTTCCGGCCCACCAGGCAGCGAAAGCGCGTCACGCGGCCCAGGCCCTGCGGCAGCGGCAGCGGCATGTCCGTCAGCTCGAACGGATGCGCGTAGATCGTGAAGTTCTCGTGCTTCTTCGCGTACAGCGAAAGCAGGATTTTGAGCAGCCAGAACGGGAACAGGCGCAGGTAGCCGCCGCCGGAGATGGGGATGGAGTAGCCGAATATCTCCAGCGTCGGGATCTCGTACTCGGTGAAGTCGCCCTCGCGGTACACCAAATCCTCCGGCTGCTCGAAGCCCGCCAGGTCCAGGTTGCGGTACAGCGGATGCTGCGCGAAGCGGATCTTGCTGCTGTCATAGGTGAAGCCCAGCGCGCGGATCGCCTCCAGCTTGTCGCGCTCCATCGTGAAGCAGGGCGCGCGATAGCCGGTGACGGGCGCGCCGGCGGCGGCCTCGATCGTCGCCTTCGCCGCGCGCGTCTCCTCCTCAAACTGCTCCAGATCCTTGTTCGTCAGCAGCTCGTGGTCCAGCCCGTGGCAGCCCAGCGCGTGGCCCCGGCGCAGGATCTCGCGCAGGATGCCCGCGTTCTCTTTGGCGATCTCCGCCACGCAGAAGAACGTGACCTTCACGCCCTCCTCGTCCAGCATGTCCAGAAAATCGAAGATCCGGGGCAGCACCCGCACGCCGCTCTCGCGGCAGGGGTAGCCTTTCAGGTAATCGAGGTGATACCATTCCTCCAGATCGACGGTCAGCCAAGCGTGTTTCATTTCTTTTTGGAATCTCCCTTTCGGTTTTGCGCGCCCTCCACGACGCCCTCGGCCCGCGCGACGCTGAACACCGTGCCCACGACGCAGCGCACGTCAAACGCAAAGTTCATGCGCCGCACGTACTCGCCGTCCAGGCGCGCCTTCACGTCGATGGGCAGCTCGTCGCGCCCGTTGATCTGGGCCCAGCCCGTCAGCCCCGGGCGCAGCGCGTTCGCGCCGTACTTGTCGCGCTCGGCGATCAGGTCGTACTGGTTCCACAGCGCCGGTCGCGGCCCCACCACCGCCATCTCGCCCTTGAAGATGTTGATCAGCTGCGGCAGCTCGTCCAGGCTGGACTTGCGCAGGAACCGGCCGATGGGCGTGATGAACGCCTCCGGGTTCTGCAGCATATGGGTGGGCATGTCCTTGGGCGCGTCGGTGCGCATGGTGCGGAATTTATAGATCATGAAGTGGGTCTTGTTCCTCCCCACCCGCTTTTGGCGAAAGAACACCGGCCCCGGCGACGTGACCTTGATGATCACCGCCAGCGCCAGCATCAGCGGCGAGAGGACCGCCATCGCCAGTGCGGAGAGCGCGAAATCCAGGATTCGCTTCACATGGTTGTACATACATCAGCCTCCAGTATAATTATACCACACATCGCGCCGCGGTTCAATGGAGAAATGCGTTTCGTACAACCGTTGCAAAAGTCGCCCAAATCCCGTATAATAGAGCCATTCCATACGACGGAGATGACCTATGAAACCGACGAATAAGCGCGTGCTCTGGGTGGAGCGCACGCAGGTGATCGGCATGCTGCTGGTGGTGCTGCACCACTGCGTGCCCCACGGCTACGACGGCCCCGGCTGGCTCTTGAACCTGCTGAACGGCATACAGTACCCGGCACTGGTGTGCTTCTTCCTCGCCAGCGGCCTGTTCGCGCCGCGCTGGCGGCGGGACGGGTACGGCGCGTACATGAAAAAGCGTGCGCTGCGGCTGCTGACGCCCTGGCTGTGCGTGAACCTTCTGATGCTGGCCCCGCGCTACGTCGCGGCGCTGGCGATGGGCGTGAAGGCGAAGATCACGCCGCTGTGGCTGCTGATGTCGTTTCTCGACCCCCACGGCCAGGGCGTCACGCCCCACCTGTGGTTTTTGCCCGCGCTGATGCTGATGGCGGCGCTTGCGCCGCTGCTGGATCGCGCACTGCGGGCGAGAACGCCGCGCGCCATCACCCTCGCGGCGCTGCTGATCCTGTCGGCGCTGCCGGTGAAGCTGCCGACGCTTATGTGCCTGAACGAGCTCAGGCTGTACCTTGCCTGGTACGCGATCGGCTACGCGCTGTCCGTGACCCGGGGCGACGCGCCGCCGCTGCGCGGCGCGGCGGGACTGGCGGCAGGGCTGGCGGGGCTGATCGCCTTCGCGCTGACGCTGGTCTTCCCCGGCCTGACGATGGCGACGTTTATGCAGATGCTGGGCGCGGCGGCGCTGCTGGCCTGCGCGGGCCGCTGCGAACGCGACGACGCGCTCACCGCGTTCTTCCGCGGCAAGACCTACTGCGTCTATATCCTCTCGATGTGCGCGCAGAACCTCATCGAGGTGCTGGGCTACGCCGCGCGCTGGCCGTGGATCATAACGTCGCTTCTGATGCTGGCCGCCGGTCTGGCCGTGCCGCTGCTGGTATGCGCGTGGCACGAAAAAAGGCCGCTGCCCCGGTGGCTGCGGCTGGTGGTGGGATTATAAAAGATCCTTCGACTTCGCCTTGCTCTGCAAGGCTTCGCTCAGGATGACAACGGACGATGATCTGTCATCCAAAGCGAAGCCTTGGCAGGATGACAACAGACAATCACCTGTCATCCTGAGCGGAGCCCCGCGCGCGGGGCGCAGTCGAAGGATCTTTATATCATTCGTAGATGAAATTGTACAGCTGGATCGCGTTGGCGTTGAAGTCGCAGTCGTACAGCATCGACTGCTCCTTGCGCGTCTCCTCCTTGTAGGTGCCGTTCATCGGCAGGTGGATGGACTTGATGTCGCCCAGGCCGCTGCCGGTCACCTGCAGCGCGATCTTCACGATGTCGTCCAGCGGCAGGTTCGTCTTCACCTGGCCGAACATCTCCGTGGCCAGCGTGGCGAGCTGGATGGCGTCCAGCCCCTTCAGCTTCTCCATCAGCTTCTGCAGCACCTTGCGCTGGCGCTCGGTGCGCATGGCGTCGCCGCCGGTCAGCTTTCGGATGCGGGCGTAGGCCAGCGTCTGGCGGCCGTTCAGGTGGGTGTTCTCGCCGTAGGTCTCCAGGTACACGTTCTCCTGGTCGCTCTCGTCGATGCCCTCGTTGTAGGCGGCCTTGGCCTGCTGGACGATCATGATGTTGATCTTGTCCATCTCTTCCTTGGTGATGTCCATTTCCACGCCGCCCAGGCGCTGCGCGATCTTCTGGAAGCCGAAGAAGTTGACCATCACGTAGTACTGGATGTTCATGCCGAACTTCTCGTTGATCGTGCGCATGGCCAGCTTCGGCCCGCCGAAGTAGTTGGCGGCGTTGATGCGGTAGGTGCCGTTCCACTCGCCGATGTCGGTGAACTCGATGGCCAGATCGCGCATGATTGAGGACAGCTTCACCTCGCCGGTGTTGCGGTTGATGGAGCAGATGATCATGCTGTCGGTGCGGGCGCTCTCACTGAGCGTGCGCTCGTCGGTGCCCAGCAGCAGTATGTTCAGCCACTCCTCGGGCAGGCTGGTGTTCATGCGCAGGTCGCTGACCTGCGCCATCTGCTCGGCGGAGAGGCTGCCCACGTTGTACTCCGAATCCGCCAGCTTGTCCTGGAGGTTGTCGTACTGAGGGACCTGCTCCACGGCGGTCTCGGGCGCGTTCACCAGCGGATCGAGCGTCGCCTCCACCACCGGGTTCACCGCCGGCACGGCGGGGCCGTCCGTGACGGGATCGTTGGCGCGGCGTCCGAAGGGCTTGGCAATGATCAGCACCAGCGCCACCAGCAGCACCACGGCCAGCGCCGCGATGGCGGCCGGCCCGCGGCTGGGCTGCCTGCGCCGACTGCCGCCCGTCCTGCGGGGCTGCGCGCCGGAGCGCTGGGGCGGCCTCTGGGCGTAGCGCTGCGAGGATGCCCGGGACCCGGAATAGCCCGGGCGGGCGGACGCGCCGCGCGGCGCGCCGCTTCTGGAGGGCGCACTGCCCCTTGAGGACGCGCTGCTGCGAGGGGGCACATTGCCCCGGGAGGGCGCGCTGCCCCTGGGGGACGCACCGCCCCGGCTGGAGCGGCTGATGCCCGGCTCCACGCGGCCGCGGCCGTCGTAATCAGAAGGATATCTGCTGGCCAATTGAATCGTACCTGCCTTCCTGTATATCTTCATTGTATGCGCCGTTTCCGGCAATTATGAAACATATTCACGTTATTATACCGATAATGCGTATCTTCTGCAACCGCATTCCCGTCGAAAGCGCGGCTAAAACGTGACAATATCGTGAATTTACCGCAATTTGTCGCGCAATTCATCATCGCTTGCGCCCGGCTTCGTCCTCATATTAATATCCTGAAAAATTGCGCATTTTGCCGGTTGACATCCATGCCCCTTTGATGTATAATAGCCACGGTCCGAATAAGCAGACACTGTCGCAATGGGCGCAGGGTCTTTTTATTCGGCTAAATTCGTATATCGCACCATCACCCAGGAGGCAGTCATCATGGCAGAAAGTCGCATACTCACATTTACAGATAAGAAAAAGCTGGAGGAACAGCTGGCCCAGTTGAACGAGGAAAAGAAGCGCGTGGCCGAGGAGATCCAGGTGGCCCGCGGCTTCGGCGATCTCAGCGAGAACGCCGAGTATGACGCGGCCAAGGCCAAGGAGGCCGAGGTCTACGGCAACATCGCCCGCATCGAGGCCGAGCTGCGCACCGCCACGTTCGTGGACGACAGCGTGGTGGACACCACCGCCGCCGCGCTGGGCACCGTCGTGCGCGTGCTGGACATGGAGTACAACGAGGAGGACGAGTATACGCTCGTGGGCTTCACCGAGGCCGATCCCTCCAAGCTCTACATCTCCAACGAGTCCCCCATCGGCATCGCCCTGTGCGACACCGATGGCAAGGGCACCGGCGCGAAGGTCGGCGACATCGTCGAGGCCAACACCCCCGGCGGCGTCGTGAGGCTGAAGGTCCTGGCGATCCGCAAGCGCTGATACTTTTTTAGTGAGGAGTACACCGATATGGCTCACGTCTACCAGGCCCCCGCGGGCTACACCGAGCAGGACACCATTCGCCTGAACAAGCTGAACGCGCTGATCGAGGAGGGCCGCAACCCCTACGAGATCACCACCTATGACCGCACCCACACCTCCGGCCAGATCCGCGCCGACTACGACGCGCTGGCGGAGCAGACTGTGCGCATCGCGGGCCGCATCCTCGGCAAGCACATCATGGGCAAGGCCAGCTTCGCGCGCATCCAGGACCCGGACGGCACGATGCAGATCTACGTCAAGCGCGACGACATCGGCGAGGACGCCTACAAGGACTTCAAGGCCCTCGACATCGGCGACATCATCGGCGTTCAGGGCCATGTGTTCACCACCAAGACCGGCGAGATCTCCGTGCACACCGAGAAGCTCACGCTGCTAACCAAGAGCCTGCACCCGCTGCCGGAGAAGTTCCACGGTCTGACGGACACCGACACCCGATATCGCCAGCGCTACGTGGACCTGATCGTGAACCCCGAGGTGAAGGACACGTTCGTCAAGCGCAGCCTCATCCTGCGCGAGCTGCGCGCGTTCCTGGACAATCGCGGCTACCTGGAGGTGGACACGCCCATCCTCACGCCGTTTGAGATCGGCGCCTCCGCCCGCCCGTTCTACACCCACCACAACACGCTGGACATGGACATGGTGCTGCGCATCGAGACGGAGCTCTACCTGAAGCGCCTGATCGTCGGCGGGCTGGACCGCGTCTATGAGGTGGGCCGCATCTTCCGCAACGAGGGCATGGACACCAAGCACAACCCCGAGTTCACCACCATCGAGCTCTATGAGGCCTACACCGACTTCCATGGGATGATGGACCTCGTCGAGGACATGATGAAGACCGTGACGCAGAAGGTCTGCGGGTCGCTGGTCGTGCCCTACCAGGGCCACGACATCGACATCGGCCACTGGGAGCGCCTGACGATGATCGAGGCCGTGAAGAAGTACAGCGGCGTGGACTTCGCCGACTGGAAGACGGACGAGGACGCCGTCGCCGCCGCCAAGGCCCACCACGTGGAGCTGCCCGAGGTGCCCACCAAAGGCGCGATCCTGGCCGAGTTCTTCGACGCCTTCGTCGAGGACAAGCTGATCCAGCCCACGTTCATCTACGACTATCCCGTGGAGATCAGCCCGCTGGCCAAGCGCAAGCCCGACGACCCGGCCTTCACCGAGCGCTTCGAATACTTCATCAACGCCACCGAGTTCGGCAACGCCTTCTCGGAGCTGAACGACCCGCTGGACCAGCGCGAGCGCTTCGAGAAGCAGGTCGCCACCCGCAAGGCCCTCGACCCCACCAGCCGCGCCCAGGTGGACTACGACTTCGTCAACGCCCTCGAGTACGGCATGCCCCCCACCGGCGGCCTCGGCTTCGGCGTCGATCGCCTCGTCATGCTCCTCACCGGCAGCGATTCTATAAGGGATGTGCTGCTGTTCCCCACGATGAAGCCGCTGGAGTAAAAGGACAAATGTTAAGGAGCCGTCGCTATGCGTCGGCTCCTTTTTCTTTCCAATCTATCGGGACTGTTACGCCTTGCGAAACCATGTATTTCGCTATGTCTCGTATGAATATGGCGGCGTTGTCGATCTGACGGTCAACATCTTCCCTTGCCACGATGTAGAAATCGTCGTAGTCGCTGGCGTTTCGCACTTCAAAGGCCTGTGTAATGATCGTAGACAACCTTCTGTCCAGGATCTCGGTTTTCAGATAGCGCTCCGCTGTGTTTGCTCATATCGACTTCCTCCAGCGCGAGGACGGCTCGCATAGCGTGGAAGACGGCATAGTAAGAGCGATTGGCGGCAGCGCGATAATCGCCGATGTCGCGATTGGCTCGCGCTGTTTTCAGGCAATCGCAGGCGCGATCCAGGCGCGCCCTCGACAGATCCCGTCTCTCTTCGATGGTCATGCGCTGACGCCTCCAACGTTGTATCGGATTCCCTCCGTTACAATGTTCCTGTGATACGGCAGGGATTGGGGTTTGAATTGATCCTTGGAGCGAACGCTCACGGAAATCGTCACGTCGTGGTCGATGCACATATCCCCAACGATCTCGGAGATCCGCATGTTCCGCGCCCGGATTTCCTTGTCCGGAAGGGTTGATATGAGCATGATATCCACGTCCGAATACGGGCGATAGTCGCCGCGCGCATAGGAGCCATACAGATAGGCATCGCTGATCGGCAGGATTGCAGAACAGCGCTCGTAAACCTCGCCAAGAATGGACAGGGCTTCGTTTTTATCGCACATGACCACACCCCCCTTTCACCCCTATCATACCATAGGATATGGAGAAACGCAAGGATCATTCCAAACCGGAAATGGTCGCATCGACGCGCTCATCTCTCCAGCCGTATCCTCCGCCGCGCCTCGGCGGCCTCGTACTCCCGGCGCTCCTCGGCAGTCTCGGGCGTGAAGGGCGGCACGGGCCTAGGCTTGTCGTTCTCATCCAGCGCCACGAACACCAGGTACGCCCGATTCACGCGCTCACGGCCGCCGTCCAGGCGCTCCACGTAGCTGTCCACGCGCACCTCCAGCGACGTGCGGCCCGTCCACGTGACGACCGCCTCCTGCACCACGGTGTCGTTCAGGAACGCGGGGTTGAGGAAGTTCAGGTTGTCCACGCACACGGTGGTAACGGCGCTGTGGGTGTAGCGGCGCGCGGCCACGGCCCCCACGACGTCGATCCAGGCCATGATCTGCCCGCCGAACAGGCGCGGGCGCTCGTATCCGTTGCAGTGCTGCGGCAGCACGATCTGCACGCTGGTGGTCTTGTCCGCCATAGGGTCAGCCTCCTCGCCGATCAATATTGATCCATTTTAGAACAGTATAGACCATTTCCCGGCCGTTTGCAAACACATTTTTGTACCCTTCACCACTCACCGGTGTTTCCAGGGCGCGGGGGTTTGCTTTTTCGGCGGCGCTGTGCTATCATTGCGTTGGATGAAATCCACCTTGAAAGGACGCGATTTGTATGTTCATCGCCGACGCCCACTGCGACACGCTCTACGCCATCGCCATCGAGGGCACCAAGCCCGCGGACTGCGTGGTCACGCCCGCGCGTCTTAAGCAGGGCGGCGTGGGGCTTCAGACCTACGCGCTGTTCTGCGGCAAGCACGGTCCCGCCCCCGCCGGCCATCCCCGCGCCGACGCCCTGGCCATGCTGAAGGCCGTGGAGCAGGCCGGCGTGCCGATCTTGACCGGCGACCTGCCCGACGCCCCGCCGGAAGTGCCCACGGGCGTCTTCTCCTGCGAGGGCGGCGAGATGTTCGAGGGGTCGCTCGCGCGGCTGGAGGAGTTCCAGCAGCGCCTGCGCCTCAGGATGATCGCGCTGACCTGGAACTTTGAAAACGAGATCGGCCACCCCGCGGCCGAGGGCCCCGACGGCGGCCTGAAGCCTTTTGGGTTCGAGCTGCTCAGGGCCATGGACCGCGAGGGCATACTGCCGGACGTGTCCCACCTGAACGAGGCGGGCTTCTGGGACGTTTGCGAGCGCGCGGCGCTGCCGCCGATCGCCAGCCACTCCGACTGCCGCTGGCTTTGCGACGTACCCCGCAACCTGAGGAAAGAGCAGGTGCGCGCCATCGTGGAGCGCGGCGGCTTCATCGGCGTGAACTTCTACAGCGACTTCCTGCGCGAGGACGCGCACGCCACGCTGGACGACGTCGTGCGCCACGTGGACGCGCTGATGGAGATGGGCGCGGAGAAGGTCGTGGGCTTCGGCTCGGACTTCGACGGCATCGAGCACTGGCCGGAGGGCCTCGCCCACCCCGGCGAGTTCCCCAACGCGCTGGACGCGCTGCGCCGCCGCGGCTACAGTGAGGACACGCTGCGGGACCTCGCCGGGCTCAACCTGTGGCGCGTGCTCAAGCGGGCGGAGGCCGCGCGGGGATGAACCGCGTCGTCGGCATACTCGCCCACGTGGACGCGGGCAAGACCACGCTCTCCGAGCATCTGCTCTGCCACGCCGGCGTGCTGCGCGCGGCGGGACGCGTGGATCACGGGGACACGCTGCTGGACGCGCATCCGCTGGAGAGGCGGCGCGGCATCACCATCTTCTCCGACCAGGCGGTGTTCGAGCGCGGCGGCACGCGCTTCTTCTGGGTGGACACCCCCGGCCACGCGGACTTTTCCGCCGAGATGGAGCGCGCGCTGTCGATCCTCGACATGGCCGTGCTGGTCGTCAACGGCGCGGAGGGCATCCAGAGCCACACGGAAACGCTCTGGGGGCTGCTGGAAGCCTACAACGTGCCCACGCTGCTGTTCATCAACAAGACCGACCGGCCCGCCTGCGACGCGGACGCGGTGCTCGCGCAGCTGAAAAAGCGGCTGAGCGCGGACGTCGTCGACGCGGCGGGCTGGGATGGCGGCGAATTGCCCGCGGGATTGATCGAGGCCGCCTGCGAGCGCGACGAGGCGCTGCTGGAGCGCTTCATCGCCGGGGAGTACGACCGCGGGGCGTGGCTGGACGCGCTGCGCGCGCAGGTGAAAGGTCGCGCGCTGTTCCCCGTATGGCGCGGCTCGGCGCTCAACGATGTCGGCGTGGCCGCGCTGCTGGACGCGCTGGCGGCGCTGGCGGGAGGAGAAAGATCCTTCGCTTCGCTCAGGATGACAACAGATGCGGGCGCCAATTATGGCGTCCCTACGGGCGACGTCGCTTCGCTCAGGATGACACAGGATGCGGACGCCAATTATGGCGTCCCTACGGGCGACGTCGCTTCGTTCGGGATGACACCCGATGCGGCATCCTGTCATTCTGAGCGGAGCGTCGCCGCAGGCGGCGCGCAGTCGAAGAATCTTTCCCCCGCGAACGCCACCTATGGCGTCCCTACAGGCGCTGACGCCCCCTTCTCCGCCCTCGTCTACAAGGTCCGCCGCGACGCGCAGGGCAACCGCCTTTGCTTCTTCAAGGTGCTCTCCGGCGGCGTGGCCGCGCGGGAAGCCGTCGCCGTGCCCGGCGGCAGCGCCAAGCTGAACGAGCTGCGGCTGTACAGCGGCGCGAAGTTCACGCCCTTGCCGCGCGCCGAGGCGGGCATGCTCTGCGCCGCCGCGGGCCTTTCCGGCGTCCGCCCCGGGGACTACATCGGCGCGGACGCCGGAAGGCGCAACGCATTCCACACCGAGCCGATGATGACCGCCAGCGTGCTGTGCGACGCGCCCGCGAACCGCGTGTTGGAGGCGCTCCGGCAGCTGGAGGACGAGGACCCGTCGCTGGGCGTCGCCTACAACGAGGCCGCCGGGAGCGTCGAGCTGCGCGTGATGGGCGCGATCCAGCTGGAGGTGCTCCAGCAGCTGGCGCTGGACCGCTTCGACCTCGAAATCGAGTTCGGCCCGCTGCGCGTACTGTACATGGAGACCATCGCCGCGCCCGCCGTCGGCGTGGGGCACTACGAGCCGCTGCGCCACTACGCGGAGGTGCAGCTGCGGCTCGCGCCCGGCCCGCGGGGCAGCGGCGTGCGGTTTGAATCGCTGTGCCACGTGGACGAGCTGGCGCTGAACTGGCAGCGGCTGATCGAGACGCACGTGTTCGAGAAGGCCCACAAGGGCGTGCTCACCGGCGCGCCGCTGACGGACGTCGTCGTGCAGCTGCTGCACGGCCGCGCGCACCTGAAACACACCGAGGGCGGCGACTTTCGCCAGAGCACCTACCGCGCCATCCGCAACGCGCTGATGTACGCCGAAAGCGTGCTGCTGGAGCCGATTTGCCGCTTTTCGCTGCGCGCGCCGCAGGACAGCTACGGCAGGGTGATGGGCGATCTGACGCGGATGCACGCGCAGCTGGACCCGCCGCAGATGGAGGGCGACGCCTTCACGCTGACCGGCGAGGCCGCGTTCGCATCCTTCGCCGCCTACAACGCCGACTTCCTCGCCGCCACCCGCGGCCGCGGCCTGCTCAGCTACCGGCTGGACCACTACGCGCCCTGCCGCGACGCCGAGGCCGTGATCGCCGCGGCGCACTACAACCCGCTGGCGGACGACACGCCAGACTCCGTGTTCTGCTCGCACGGCGCGGGCTACACCGTGCCCTGGGACGAGGTGAAGGCGCACGCGCACTGCCCGGTCGAAACAGGCTAAACGAATAGACGCGGCGGCGGCCGAATGGCCGCCGCCGCGTTTGTTTTACACCCCGTACTTCTTCTTTTTCACCCTGAAATAGCACACCATGTGCACGATGAACGTGATGGTCCAGGAGATCGGATAGGAGACGTACAGCATCGTCAGCGTGGGGTTCAGCGGGAAGATGCCGAGGATCCAGATCACGCGCAGCACGCACACGCCCACGATGGACACCACCATCGGCATGACGGAGCTGCCCATGCCGCGCAGCAGGCCCACAGCCGTGTCCATCATGCCGCACATGAAGTAGGTCGGCGCGATGATGCCCGTGCGCATGCCCGCCGCGGCCACGACGGCGTCATCGTCGGTGTAGATGTGAAACAGCGTCCCCTTGAACAGCATCAGCAGCCCGCCCATCACCGCGCCGATGGCGAACACCGCCATCAGCGAATCGCGCGCCACGCGGGCGATCCGCTCGTAGCGCCGCGCGCCCACGTTCTGGCCGGTGAAGGTGATGGCGCCCTGGTAAATGCTGTTCATGGCCACGTAGATGTAGCCCTCCAGATTGCTGGCGGTGGTGTTGCCCGCCACGACGGTCTTGCCGAAGCTGTTGACGGTGGACTGGATCAGCACGTTGGAGATGGAGAACACGATGCCCTGCAGGCCCGCCGGCAGGCCGACCTTCGCGATCTGCCCCACCTTGGCCATGTCCAGCCGCAGCTTTCTAAGCTCCAGCTTGATGGCCCCGTCGCTGCGCATCAGGCACAGCAGCACCAGCACCGCCGAGATGATCTGCGAGATGATCGTGGCCAGCGCCACGCCGGACACGCCCATGCCGAACGCGATCACGAACAGCAGGTTCAAGAGCACGTTCGCCACGCCCGCGATGGTCAGGTAGGCCAGCGGGCGGCGCGTGTCGCCCACGGCGCGCAGGATCGCCGCGCCGAAGTTGTAGAGCATGTTCGCCGGCATGCCCAGGAAGTAGATGCGCATGTAGGCCGTCGCCAGGGGCAGCACCTCTCCGGGCGTGTTCATCAGGCCCAGGAACGTGCCCGCCAGGATAAAGCCCACGACGCCGACCAGCACGCCGCTGATCAGGCTCATCGCCACCGACGTGTGCACCGCGTCGCGCGTCTGCTGGTAGTCCCCCGCGCCCCGGCACTGGGCCACCACCACGTTCGCGCCCACCGACAGCCCCAGAAACAGGTTCACCAGCAAATTGATCAGCGGCCCCGGCGCGCCCACCGCTGCCAGCGCGGCGTCGCCCTCGAAGCGCCCGACCACGATCACGTCCGCGGCGTTGAAGGTAAGCTGCAGCATGCTGGACAGCATCAGCGGCAGCGCAAAGCTGAGCAGCTTCGGCATCACCGGGCCGTTAAGCATGTCGATTTCATAGTGCTTGTTGCGAAGGCGCATGGCGTGTATCTCCCCGGGCAAGCCCGAATCGAATCCATCGTGAAACGAATGTGGTATTGCGCATTATAGCAGACCAACATTGCCTTTGTGTTACCTTCCGGGCCGCACCGATGCAAATCGCAGATTTCTTTTTCGAATCCCTTGTTATTTCAGTTTTTTCCTCACCAGACGCTTATAGGCCGCCTTTTGCAGCATCTTGTTGACCGGCGTGGACAGGACGATCGCCAGCACGACGTAGATCCACAGGTACTTCGCGTTGATGAACCGAAAGAGAATGCCCGCCAGGAGGATCGTAAAGAGGCTGTAGCCGACCTGCAAGCCGAGATTGACCCGGTTCAGGTCTCGGATGACGTCCACGCCGTCGGAGGCGTGCGGGGCGCTCTCGATGAAGTCCGCCGCCCCCTTCACGCCCGGGCACTTCCGGAAATCGTCGCAGCATTCCCGCGCCGCGTTTCGATAGGACGGCGTATCCAAAATCTTCCGGACCGCGTCCCGGATCCCAGCAACCGAATCGTCCTTCAGGTCGATTCCCGCGCCCATCTCGCGCACCCTTCGCGCGACCGCCTGCTGTTCGTTCGTCTGAGGAAACAAGACCATCGGCGTCGCCATGTAGAGGCTCTCCGAAACGCTGTTCATGCCACAGTGCGTGATGAATACATTCGCCCTTGAGAGGACATCCAGCTGATCGACGCACTCATAAATCCTGACGTTTTCCGGGATTTCCCCGAGGCTCGCTCTGTCCACCGACTTTCCGCACGACAGGATCACGTCCACGTTCTCTCCCCGGAGCGCCTCGATGCACTTGCCGTAAAAGTCCGGGCGATCGTTGATGACCGTGCCGAGCGATATATACACGAGCGGGCGTTCGTGCGCCTTGTTCGGCTTTTGATCGGTCAGCAGCGAAGGCCCCACAAAGATGTAGTGGTCGGAAAAGCTCTCCACACAGGGCTGGAAGCGCCTTGAGGTATAGACGATGGAATCCGTCTGGTTGTCGCTTAGAATGAGGGAGAACAGTCCCTTTATCTTGTAGCCGCGGGCCTTCAGCTTGTTCAGCTCCCCGGAGACCCTCGGCAGGCCAAGGATCAGCCCGGCGATCTCCGCAGGCGAATTCTTCATATATGTAGAGGACACCTGGTTGAACGCGAAGGTGCTCGTGGAGACGACCATCGGAACGTCGTATTTCCAGGCGTTCAGCTTTCCCCAGAAGCACACGGAATCCGTGTAGACGACGTCCGGCTTGAAGGCCGTGAACTCGCCCTGCAGAAATGCGTCCATCGCGGCTGTGATCCGGATGTCCTGAATGGCCATCTCCGTGGTGGAGACCTTTTTCAGGTTCTCTTCCTCCTTCGCGCTCAGCTCCGGAAGATACCCGTCGCAGCTCACAAACGCGGCGCCCGTGCGCTCGATCTTCTCCCGAAAATCGCCAAAGGAATAGAAGCGCACCTCATCGCCCCGCGCGACCAGCTCCCGCACCACCGCCAGCATCGGATTGGTGTGGCCGTGCGCGGGAATGCAAAATACAGCGACTCTCTTCATCGGTCAGCCCTCGCTATTCTCGGAAAATGCCTTGCTGTACCACTCGGCAAAGGCCGCCTTGGGCGGGATGGCGATGCCGCGCTCCTCGTCGCCCAGCAGGATCAGCGTGTCGCCCGGCTTGATGCCAAACACTTCGCGCGCCTGCTTGGGGATCACAATCTGCCCCTTCTCCCCCACCGTGGCCGTCCAGGCGTATTTTCCCTTCGGAGTATTCATGCTGTCCACCCTCTCTGTATAATAAGTATGATTTGTATAACTTATTATACTCACTTTGAATCGCTCTGTCAAGTAAAAAGTCCGACGCGCATCCAGCGGCAAGCCGCGGATTCAACGCGAGGGCTTGACGAAAGCGACGTTTTGCGCTATGATAGTTTCAATATCACTTCAAATTGGAGATGTTTGTCCATGAGCGAGAACTGTACCCACGATTGCAGCACGTGCGGCGTGGATTGTCCCAGCCGCAACGCCGACCAGCAGCCCGATTTCTCCGCACCCGCCAACCCGAACAGCCACGTGAAGAAGGTCATCGGCGTGGTCAGCGGCAAGGGCGGCGTCGGCAAGAGCCTGGTCACCAGCCTGATGAGCGCGCTGATGCGCCGCCGCGGCCACAGCGTCGCGATCCTCGACGCGGACGTGACCGGCCCGTCCATCCCCAAGGTCTTTGGCGTCAAGAGCCAGCTGATGGGCTCCGACGAGGGCATCTACCCCGCCGTCAGCTCCACGGGCGTAAAGCTGGTGTCGCTGAACCTGCTTCTGAACAACGAGACCGACCCCGTCGTCTGGCGCGGCCCCGTCATCGCCGGGACCGTCAAGCAGTTCTGGACCGACGTGATGTGGGGCGACGTGGACTTCATGTTCGTCGACATGCCTCCGGGAACGGGCGACGTGCCGCTGACGGTGTTCCAGTCGCTGCCGCTGGACGGCATACTGATCGTCACCAGCCCCCAGGAGCTGGTGGGCATGATCGTGGAAAAGGCCGCCAACATGGCCACCATGATGAACATCCCCGTGCTGGGCATCGTGGAGAACATGAGCTACTTCGTGTGCGACCAGTGCGGCAAGGAGCACCGCATCTTCGGCGAGAGCCACGTGGAGGAGATCGCCGAGCGCTACGGCGTGGAGAACATCGCCCGCCTGCCCATCGACCCGGCCATCGCCGCCGCTTGCGACACCGGCAATGTGGAAATGCTGCTGGCCCCGTGGCTGGAGGACATGGCCGCCGCGCTGGAACGGCTGTGAGCCGCACCTACTAATGAAACGACAACGGAGGCTGCCATGAGATATGAAAAATCCTGCGGCGCCGTGATTTTCAGACAGGGCGAGGACGGCTGGAACGTGCTGCTGATCCGACACACCAAGGGGCGGCACATCTCCTTCCCCAAGGGCCACGTGGAGCCGGGCGAAACCGAGAGCCAGACCGCCGAGCGGGAAATTTTGGAGGAGACCGGCCTGAAGGTGCGGGTGGACCGGCGCTTCCGCGCGGAGAACCGCTACAACATCCGCCCGGACACCCAGAAGCTGGTGGTGATCTTCGCCGCGACGACGGCCGAGGAGAGCATCACCCCCCAGCCCGAGGAGATCGCCGAGGCCTTCTGGCTGCCCGTCGAGAAGGCCGCCGCGACGCTGACCTACGAGCGCGACCGCAAGATCATGCGGGACGCCTACGAGCACATACTGAAACATCACAGGGCGTAATATAAAAATCGACCCCCCGGCTTTTGCCGGGGGGTCGGTTGTTGTGTCAGGTCACGGTCTCTTCCGCCAACAGGAATTGCAGGTCCGCGTCCTTCATGTAGCCCTCGTGGCCCTCGAGGCGGATGTGGCTCCAGCCGTCCACGGTCTCGATGACCTCGACGCGCACGCCGTTCTCCAGGTGACCCAGCACGGCGGCGTCCTCGGAGTCCACGTCGAAGACCGGGGCCTTCTTGCCGTCGCGCGCCTTCACCACCGCAGGCAGCACGGAGTTGTCCGCCTGCACGGTCGATTCGGCCGCCTCCTCCTCCACGGGCTCGCCGCCCCAGAACGTCAGGTACTGGTTCAGGAGGAACCCGTTGCGGCCCTCGTACTCCACGAAGGACCACTCCTTGCCGCGCAACAGCACGCGCAGCTGGGTGTCGCAGGGGAGCTCGGCGAGGATGGCGCTGTCCGTATTAGCCTGCTCGCGCAGGTTCAGCGTCACGCCGGGTCCGTCCGTGGTCACGCGGGCGTAGGTGGTCGTGCCCTCGTAGTTCTCCAGGCCGCCGTCGGTGGCCAGGTACGCCGCGAACACCTCCCACGGCATCGAGACGCCCGCCAGGTACTCCTTGGTGGTGTAGCCGATGGTGTAGCTCTGTTCGTCGCCCGCGCTGTAGGTCAGCGAGGACACGTCCTGGTTGTAGTACTCCAGGAAGTCGTCGCGCACATAGCCCACGTTGGTGCGGCGCTGTACGTGGCCCCAGCCCTTCACGCGGTCCAGCGCGATCACCACGTTGGAGGGCGTCAGGCTGGTGAGCGCCTGGGAACCGGAGTTGGGCTCGGCGCGCAGGCGGATGGACGCGCTGATGTTCGTGCGCGCCATCGTCAGCGTGCCTTCCTCGGTCGCAAGCTCGCAGCCGCCCTCGCCGAACAGGCCGCGCACCTTCCCCGCCTCGTACTCCAGCGCCTTCTGCATCTCGGGGATCAGCACGCCGTCGGTGGGATAGGCGTAGGCGCTCTGGAACTGCTTGACGGCGCTGAGCACGTCCACGTCGAACACGCCGTCGATGGCGCTGTCGTAGAGCTTGAGGTCCGTCAGCTGCTTCTGCACGTTGCGCACCACGGGGCCGCTCATGCCCTCCTGGAGCGTCACGTTGGTGGCCGTAGGCGCCTCGTCGGAGTAGATCACCTGCAAGAACTCCTCGGTCGCCAGCCCGGTCTCCTCCACGCCCATCAGCTGCTGCGCGTCGCGCACGGCGTTGATGGTCGCGCCGCCGTAACGGCCGTCGATCCCGGCGCTGTAGATGCCCAGGTCGCGCAGGCGTGTCTGCAGATCGCGCACCTGGCTGCCCTTGGCGCCGCTGCCCAGCACACCCTCCTCCTTGGTCTTGGCGCAGAAGTAGTCGTAGGACTTGCCGTTTTCATTCGTATAGGACGAGCGCAGCAGCAGCGTGCGCGTGTTCTCGTCCTCCTTCTTGCTGGTGTAGATCTTCACGCGGGTGCCCGGCTCGCAGCACTTGGCGATGAACTCCGCATCCTGCCAGCGCAGCCGCAGGCAGCCGTGCGAGGCTTCCTTGCCCAGCGCCGCCACGCCGGAGGCGCTGATCGTGGCGTCGTCCATCAGCTTGCAGGGGATGGAGTGGAACAGCACGCCCTTGAAGATGCGCGTGGCGTAGTGGGCGTAGCAGTCGTAGGAGCGGAAGTAGTACCACAGCTCGCGCTCCTGCGCCTCCTGCTTCTTGGGCAGGTAGAACGTGCCGTGGGGCGTGGCGTTCTCCAGGCCCGACGAGCACAGCATCTGCCGAACGACGTTGTCTGTCTTGGTGCTGTAGATGGTGACGATCTGGTTGGTCAGGTCGGCCTTGATATAGTAGGGCATGTCGTAGGCGGCCCGCGCCGACTGTTCCAGGGCGGGCAGCGTCATACATGCCATCAGCATCGCCAGTATCAGGGCGACCCTCTTGCGCAGTTTCATGGCAAAACCCCTATAAACCATACGGTATATCAGAACCGCGCACCCAAAGGGTGCGCGGCACGATCACAGACGCGATCAGAACTTCAGGGAATTCAGCTTGATGCCGGGGCCCATGGTGGTGGAGATCACGGCAGAGCGGATGTAGGTTCCCTTGGTGGCCGAGGGCTTGGCCTTGATGATGGCCTCCATCAGCACGCGCAGGTTCTCGACCAGCTTCTGCTCGTCGAAGGACGCCTTGCCCACGGGGCAGTGGATGATGGCGGTCTTGTCCACGCGATACTCGACCTTACCGGCTTTGATATCGCTGATGGCCTGCGCCACGTTCATGGTCACGGTGCCGGCCTTCGGGGAAGGCATCAGGCCCTTGGGGCCCAGCACGCGGCCCAGGCGGCCAACCTGGCCCATCATGTCGGGGGTGGCCACGACCACGTCGAAGTCGAACCAGCCGCCCTGGATCTTGGCGACCATGTCCTCAGCGCCCACGTAATCCGCGCCGGCGGCCTCGGCCTCGGCGGCCTTGTCGGCCTTGCAGATCACCAGCACGCGAACGGTCTTGCCGGTGCCGTTGGGCAGAACCACGGCGCCGCGGACCTGCTGGTCGGCGTGGCGGGGATCGACGCCCAGGCGGACGGAGATCTCCACGGTCTCATCGAACTTGGCCTTGGCGGTCTGCTTGACCAGCGCGATGGCCTCCTCGGGGTCATACTGCTTGGTGCGGTCGATCAGCTTATACATCCTCCTTGTGGTCAATCGGATTGAAAAATCCTCCCACGGTATTGCGGCTCGTTAGTCAACCACCACGACGCCCATGGAGCGCGCGGTGCCGGCGATCATGCTCATCGCGGCCTCGAGGGACGCGGCGTTCAGATCGGGCATCTTCAGCTCGGCGATCTCTTTGATCTGGGCCTTGGTGATGTTCGCGACCTTGTCCCGATTGGGGCGGCCGGAAGCATGCTCGATGCCGCAGGCCTTCTTGATCAGGACGGCCGCCGGGGGCGTCTTGGTGATGAAGGTGAAGGAGCGATCCTGATACACGGTGATGACCACCGGGATGATCAGGCCGGCCTGCTTGCCGGTGCGATCGTTGAACTCCTTGCAGAAGCCGGGGATGTTCACGCCATGCTGACCGAGCGCGGGGCCGATGGGCGGGGCGGGCGTCGCCTTGCCGGCAGGCACCTGCAGCTTGATAAGCGCGGTAACTTTCTTTGCCATTTGGGTATCCTCCTTAACATGTATGTGGTGAAGCGGGGTGCCTTCGCATCCCTCCCACTCCACTGAAACCCGCAGCGGGGTTCAGCCGGTACAAAGCCCTGCCGGGCAGGGCGGCGGGAGCTTACTCCTCCCGCACGACTTCGTCGTAGGCCAGCTCCACGGTGGTCTCCCGCTTGAGCATCGGCACGGTCACGGTCAGCACCTGGGTCTTCGGGTCGATGGCCGTCACCTTGCCGGTGAAGTTCTCGAACAGGCCCGTGAGGATGCGGACGTTGTCGCCCACCACGATGTCCAGCCGCGTCTGCGGCACGGCATCGAAGATGGTGGCGAAGTCGCTCTCGGAAAGGGGCGTCGGCTTGTTGCCGGAGCCCACAAAGCCGGTCACGCCGCGGGTATTGCGAACCACGTACCACGTCTCGTTCGTCATTTCCATCTTGACGATCACGTAGCTGGGCAGCAGCTTGCGCTGCACCGTGCGGCGCTTGTTGTTCTTGATCTCTACGGCTTCTTCCACCGGTATGCGAACATCGACGATCTTGTCCTGCATGCCGTTGTTCTCCACGGCCTTGAGCAGGCTGTCGCGCACCTTGTTTTCATAGCCGGAATAGGTATGCACTACATACCATTTGATATCCGCATTTTCAGACATATTCGACTCCTGACGATCAGCCGGTGATCAGCTTGATCAGAGCGCCGGCGCCCAGATCGAACACGCCGATGATCACGCCCATGACGATCATGAATACGAATACCACGACGGAATAGTTCAGCAGCTCCTTCTTGGTGGGCCAGGAGACCTTCTTCAGCTCGTGGAACATGTTCTTGAAGCTGCGGCCGATGCCCTTGAAGAAATTGACGATGCGCTGCACGAAGCCGGGCTTGGTATTCTTGTTCTCTTCCTTTGCCATGCTTACAACTCCTCGCTAACTGTGGCATCCACAGGGGAAGGCCGGGATTACTTGGTCTCCTTGTGGCTGGTGTGCTTCTTGCAGAAGCGGCAGTACTTGTTCATCTCCAGACGATCGGGATCGTTCTTCTTGTTCTTCATGGTATTGTAATTGCGCTGCTTGCACTCGCTGCACGCCAGCGTCACCTTGATTCGCTTATCCGATGCCATGCTTGACACCTCCCCATGTGTTTTTTCGGCACCCGCATACCACATGCGGCTGCCGATGCGCCCGCGGCAAAAATGCCGACGACAACAGCAGCCCACATCCGGGGCAGACTGATACATTATAAAATAGCTTTGCGCCAAATGCAAGGGCTATTGGCGTTCACGGCTAAATTTTACAATTATACAAGGCTCCTCAAAAAGACCATGCGCTGTGCGCGCATGGTCTTTTTGAGCGCGTCGAAATTACTTGACCTCGATCTCGGCGCCGGCTTCCTCGAACTTCTTCTTGAGCTCTTCGGCCGCTTCCTTGGTGACGCCCTCGGCCAGGGTGGAGGGAGCGCCGTCCACCAGGTCCTTGGCTTCCTTCAGGCCCAGGCCGGGCTTGACTTCGCGGACGATCTTGATGACGTTCAGCTTCTTCGCGCCGGCAGACTTCAGGATCACGTCGAACTCGGTCTTCTCTTCCTCAGCCGCAGCGGCCTCGCCGCCGGCGACCGCGCCGCCCACGACCACGGGAGCCGCGGCAGACACGCCAAACTTCTCTTCCATTTCCTTGACCAGATCGGCCAGCTCCAGGATCGTCATGCTCTCGATCGCGGAGATGATTTCAGCATTGTTAGCCATGATTATATCCTCCTAAATTATTCTGTGGATCGATGTTGGGGTCAGGCGGCGATCAAGCCTCGCCGGCCTGCTTCTTGCGAATGGCCTCCAGCGCGTAGACGAACTTGGACACAGAGCTCATCATGCTGCCCATGATCTTCGCGATGAGAACCTCGCGGCTGGGAGTGTTGGCCAGCGCCTGCACGCCCTTCTCGTCGATGTACGCGCCATCGCACATGCCGCACTTGATGGTGACGTTCTTGTTCTTCTTGGCGAACTCCGACAGGATCTTCGCCGGGGCCACGGCGTCCTCGTAGCCGAAGGCCACGGCCGTGGGGCCCTCCAGGTGGGGCTTCATGTCGTCAAGGTTCATATCCTTGACGGCCAGGTTGATCATCGTGTTCTTCAGAACCGCATACTCAACGCCCGCCTTGCGAAGCTGGTTGCGCAGCTCGGTGACTTCCGCCACGTTCAGGCCGCGATAGTCGACCAGGATGGCGGACTGGGCCTTCTCAAACTTCGCCTTGATGTCGGCCACGACGCCCTTCTTGATCTCTAAATTCTTGGACATTTTCTTACACCTCGCATTCCGTCCGAAAGTCGACCGCCTTCCGCGGCCGCTGACGGCAATTTAAAAACCCTTGCGCAAGACGCAAGGGCGGTGTGAATCCAACCATTGCGCCTCGGCGAGAAACCCGAAGGTAATCATGCTTACGCACTCGCTGTCTATGGCACAGAGCTTTCAAAAGCCAAAGTTGATTATAGCAATTCGGGGCCGCGATGTCAAGAAGCGCCGGGAAAGTTTAACATATCCGCCCGCCGGAGTACAATATTCTAAAGTGAAATTTACCTATCTTTGTTGCAATCGGCGCCGCGCTGTGATAAACTGAGGTTTGCGTTGTAAATATATAGAAGCAAAAAAACCAGGAGGAATAACATGACCACGACTTTTGAAAAGCTCTCTTCCAACAAGGTGAAGCTCGGCTTCGTCGTCGAGCCGGAGAAGTTCGAGGAGGGCCTGAAGAAGGCTTATAACAAGATGAAGGGCCGCATCAACATCCCCGGCTTCCGCAAGGGCAAGGCCCCGATGAAGGTGATCGAGAACCACTACGGCGAGGGCGTGTTCTATGAAGAGGCCTTCGACGCCATCTTCCCCGAGCTGTATCAGGCCGCGCTGAAGGAGCACGACGTGCAGGTCGTCGACCGTCCGGAACTGGACGTGGAGCAGATCGGCCGCGGCAAGGAGCTCAAGTTCACCGTCGAGGTGTTCGTGCGCCCCGACGTGGAGCTGGGCGAGTACAAGCACCTGGGCCTGGTGAAGACCGTGGACGAGGTGACCGACGACGACGTGAACGCCGAGATCGAGCGCGCGCGCGACCGCTCCGCCCGCTGGGTGGAGATCGAGGATCGCCCCGCCAAGCTGGACGACCAGGTGAACATCGACTACGCCGGCTTCAACGGCGACGAGCAGTTTGACGGCGGCACCGCGCAGGGCCACGAGCTCATCCTGGGCTCCGGCAGCTTCATCCCCGGCTTCGAGGACCAGCTGGTGGGCCACAAGGTGGGCGAGGAAGTGGAAGTGAACGTCACCTTCCCCGAGCAGTATCACGCCGAGGAGCTGGCGGGCAAGCCCGTGGTGTTCAAGGTGAAGATCAACGGCATCCGTGAGAAAGAAATGCCCGCGCTGGACGACGACTTCGTGACCGAGGTGTCCGAGACCGCCAACAACGTCGAGGAGTACAAGGCCGAGATCCGCGCGAACCTGGAGAAGGCCGCCGACGAGCGCGCCGAGGCCGCGTTTGAGAACGAGGTGCTGGAGAAGGTCTGCGAGAACGCGAAGGTGGACATCCCCGCCGCGATGATCGACGAGCAGATCGACAACATGCTGCGCGACATGGAGATGCGCATGGCCTACCAGGGCATGAAGCTGGACGACTACTTCAAGTACACCGGCCAGACCCGTGAGCAGGTGCGCGACATGTACAAGCCCCAGGCCGAGGAGCGCGTGCTGGGCCAGCTGGTGATCGAGGCCGTGAAGAAGGCCGAGAACATCGAGGCCACCGACGAGGAGACCGACGAAGAGATTTCCAAGTACGCCGAGCAGAACAAGAAGAGCCTCGAGGACTTCAAGAAGATGCTGTCCGACGGCGACAAGGAGTACTTCGCCGAGGCCGCCGCCGTGCGCAAGACCATCGACTTCCTGAAGGCGAACGCGGAATAACGTCGTACAGCGACATTGTTCCGAATTAGGAATGAGAAATGAGGAATTAGGAATTGAGATTGCCCGGCAGCGTTCCTTCGCTGGATTTTGCCCGGGCCATCCGCTTCCGATTCCTCATTCCCTTCATTCCGAATAATCGGCCAAACCGGCCACATACTAATGAGAAACGGGATTTTTCTTTCCTCATTCCTCATTCCAAATTCCTCATTGAAAAAGGGGGTTGTGCCCATGAACCTGGTGCCCTATGTCATTGAACAGACCAACCGCGGCGAACGCTCCTACGATATCTACTCGCGCCTGCTGAAGGACCGCATCATCTTCCTGGGCGGCGAGATCGACGACGACGTGGCCAACACCGTCGTCGCGCAGATGCTCTTCCTCGAGATGGAGGACCCGGACGCCGACATCATGCTCTACATCAACAGCCCCGGCGGCGCGGTGTCCGCGGGCATGGCGATCTACGACACGATGCAGTACCTGAAGTGCGAGGTGTCCACGCTGTGCGTGGGCCTGGCCGCCTCGATGGGCGCGTTCCTGCTGGCGGCGGGCGCGAAGGGCAAGCGCAAGGCCCTGCCCCACGCCGAGATCATGATCCACCAGCCGCTGGGCGGCGCGAAGGGCCAGGCCACCGACATCCAGATCCAGGCCGACCAGATCCTTCGCATCAAGAAGACGATGAACGAATTGCTGGCGAAGAACACCGGCAAGTCGCTCAAGACCATCGAGAAGGACACCGACCGCGATCACTTCATGACCGCCGAGCAGGCGAAGGACTACGGGCTGATCGACGAGATCATCGCCCCGAGGAGATAAGCCATGGCAAACAGCAAGGATTCTTTCAAGAAGCAGGTGCGCTGCTCGTTCTGCGGCAAGACCGCGGACCATGTGCGCCGCATGATCTCCGGCCCCAACAACACCTACATCTGCAATGAGTGCGTGCTGTTGTGCAACGAGATCGTGTCCGACGACGTGGAGTCGATCACCAGCACCGGCGAGCCCGACATCAAGAAGCCCCAGGAGATCAAGGAGATCCTGGATCAGTATGTGGTGGGCCAGGAGCAGGCCAAGAAGGCGCTGTCCGTGGCCGTGTACAACCACTACAAGCGCATCCGCTGCATGGGCAACAAGAAGAGCGACGTGGAGCTGCAAAAGAGCAACATCGTCATGCTCGGCCCCACCGGCTGCGGCAAGACCTATCTGGCCCAGACGCTGGCCAAGATATTGAACGTGCCCTTCGCCATCGGCGACGCCACCAGCCTGACCGAGGCCGGCTACGTGGGCGAGGACGTGGAGAATATACTGCTCCGCCTGATCCAGAACGCCGACTTCGACGTGGAGCTGGCGCAGCGCGGCATCATCTACATCGATGAGATCGACAAGATCGCCCGCAAGAGCGAGAACCCGTCCATCACGCGCGATGTGTCCGGCGAGGGCGTGCAGCAGGCGCTTTTGAAGATCCTGGAGGGCACCATCGCGTCCGTTCCCCCGCAGGGCGGCCGCAAGCACCCGCTGCAGGAGTTCATCCAGATCGACACCAGCAACATACTGTTCATCTGCGGCGGCGCGTTCGACGGCATCGAGAAGATCGTCGAGAGCCGCATCGGCAAGAAGGTGATGGGCTTCGGCGCGGAGGTCAAGGGCAAGAACGACCAGACCAACGCCGAGATCATGTCCCAGGTGCGCCCGGAGGACCTGCTGCGCTTCGGCCTGATCCCGGAGTTCATCGGCAGGCTGCCGGTGCTGGTGACGCTGAACAGCCTGGACGAGGAGGCACTGGTGAAGATCCTCACCGAGCCGAAGAACGCGCTGGTGCGCCAGTACGCAAAGCTCTTGTCGTTCGACGATGTGGAGCTGGAGTTCACCCCCGACGCGCTGCAGGCCATCGCCCAGCAGGCGCTGGGCCGCAAGAGCGGCGCGCGCGGCCTGCGCGCCATCATCGAGGGCGTGATGCTGGACACGATGTACGAGCTGCCGTCGCTGGAGAACGTGCGCAAGTGCATCATCACCAGGGAGGCCGTGCTCAACGGTGAGAAGCCCACGCTGATCTACGGCGAGAGCGAGAAAGCCCTGCCCGAGCCCGCGGCCGCGCTTTCCGAAGTGTTTGAGGACGCGCCCCTCGCGGATGCCCCCACGGCGGGGTAATGCCCCGGGTTTGACCCTAAGAAAAGATCCTTCGCTTCGCTCAGGATGACACGATTGACGTCTGACACGTCGTTGTCATCCTGAGCGCAGCGAAGGATCTTTTTGTATGCACATGGGCGGGCGGTGGGACCGCGCCCCGCGGCGCAACGCCGTCCCTGCGGGAATGGTGAACGACCTCTCCCGCCTCACTTCGTTCGGCACCCTCCCCTAAAGGGGAAGGCTCTGGCGGGCGGCGCAACGCCGCCCCTACAACCCCTCCGGCCCTTCGGGCCACCTCCCCTTACACAGGGGAGGCAAGATGCGGCAGCCGCCATCAGCTCCTCACTCCTCACTCCTCACTCTTTCAACTCCACTCTCCACACTCCACACTCCACACTCAACTCTCAACTCTCCACTCTTCACTCTTCACTCTTCACTCTCCCCCGCAGCGCCGCGCCGAGCAGCGCAAGGATCACACCCCAGCGCAGGATGCCGCCCCAGAACTCCACCACGCGCAGCTCGCGGGTGCTCACGCGCACCAGCCGCGCCGCGTCGCCGGTCAGGCTCCAGAACACCTTGGTGATCGACGACCACGCCACGATGTTCTCCGGCACCCATTCCGTGAACACGTACAACGGCTGCGCCGAGAACAAGAGCAGCAGGTACGTCAGGCCGATCAGCACGCCGTAGCCCAGCAGGATCTGGAAGACAAGCCCGACGAGCCGCGGGATCAGCGCCTTGAAGTAGCTCTGGCGCAGCGCGCCGCGGAAGCGCTCGATCCACTTTGCCGCGATCGCGGTCATGCGCCTGAACAGGCCCACGAGCGCGTAGAGGCCCACCACGAGCAAGATCACCCGCGGCAATATCGTGCGCCGCATGGCCTCCTTTTTCAGATCGATCATCGTGCCGCCCGGCTGCCACTGGCCCGCCGCGTCCTCAAACAGCTGAGACGCGCCCCCGCCGTTCGAGTTCGGCACCGCCGACAGCGTCACGGCGTCCAGCTGGATCTCACAGGCCCCCGCCGCCAGCAGCGGCACGTAGATGTCGTACAATTCGCCGTCGCCCACGCCGCGCCCGCCCAGCAGGCTCCCGGCGTGGCGCACCGCGCCCACGACGCGAAATTCCGCATCGTTCAGCTTCACGGTCGCATCCGGCGGCAACTCCTCGCCGAACAGCTTGAAGGCCAGCTCCTCGTCCAGCATGGCCACCCGAGCGCCGTCCTGCAATTCGCTCTCGCCGATGCGCCGCCCCTGCGTGAGGAAGCGCGGGTAGACCTCCAGCCAGCCCTCGCTGATGGCCCAGAGCGCCGCGCTGGCGGAATGGTCCCCCGCCGACACGGCCGCGCTCTGTACCACGCCGCCCACGGCCGTCCAGGCCAGCGCGTCCTTCATGCCCTCGCCCAGCTTTTGGCCTTCCTTCGCCAGCTTGGCGTAGGCCTCGCCCTTCTCGCCGGGCGCGGGGGCGGCGGCGCAGTATTGCAGCGCGTTCGGGGTCTGAAGCAGCATCGCCAGCGCGCCGAGCGCCATCGCCACGCCCAGGAGCATCAGCACCCAGGGCAGCCTGCGCCTTCTTTCCTTCTTCATGCGCGCCTCCCGCTATTTCAGATATTCCATCACGGCGTCGCCGTCGCCGATGGCGCGGTCCTCGCCGTAGGCGATCGTATAATAGCTGATGTCCTCCTTAATGGAGGTCGTGCCGCCGTACTCGCCCGCCACGCCGACCTCCATCTTGTGGATGCGCAGCGTGTTGCCGCCGAACGCGGCGGTGTTCTGCTCGGTGACGTACACGTAGCGGTCGTCGCCGCTGCCGCGCACGGCGCTGGTGGGCAGGAGGCTGGTGGCCTCGCGGGCGCGGTAGATCAGCGTCATCGTGGTCTCCTCCTGCATCATCGAGAACACGCTGCCGCGCGCCTTGATCAGCTGCTCCGTCAGCTGGATGTCGGCGTACTTCTTGCCGTCGGCATCGGTACCCACGGCCACGACCTGCGTATCGATGGCGTCGTAGCTGTCGGGGTTCAGCGAGGCGGTCATGCCCTCGGACACGACGCGCGTCAGGTTGGAGGTATCCGCCCGCAGCGTGGGCAGGACGCCCTCCTTCGTGATCGTCAGAAGCGCCTTCGAGCCGTCGTACACGTCGCCCTCCTTCACCTCGATGGCGGCCACGTAGCCGTCGTGCGGCGCGGCGATGGTCTTGGCCTGGTCGTTGAGCGCCACCAGCTTGCGCAGCTGGGCCTCGGCTTCGGCCTTCTTCTCCTGCTGCTCGCGCTGCTCGGTGATGTAGCTCCACACGTCGTCGGGCACGGTGTAGCGGGAGGCGTCGTCCAGTGCGGCCTGTGCGGCCTTCTGTGCGGCGGCGGCCTCGCGCCAGCTGTCGATCATCTGTCTGAGGGCGTCGCTGGCCCCCTCGGGATAGCCCGCGTCCACGCGCTCCAGGCCCTCGCGGCTCAGCTGGGCCTCCATGCTCAATTCCAGCGCCACGGCGGTGCGACGGGCGTCGCGCAGCGCGAAGAAGGCGTCGGCATAAGCCTCGTCCCGCTTGTTCACGCGGATGCCGCGGTTCTTGTTCTCCAGCGTCATCAGCGCCTCGGACGCGCTGTCGTAGGCCTCCTGGGCGCTCTTGCGCTGCTGCTCGAAGTTCGCCACCTTCGCCTCCACCAGCACGTCGCCCTCCTTCACGGTGTAGCCCTCGCGGGTGTTCACCTTGATAATGGTCAGCGTGTTCTCGTCGTCGAGGGGGAAGGCGATCTCGTCCACCTCCGGGAAGGCGGGCTTGCAGGCGAGCTCCACGCGCTCTTCCAGCTTGCCGCGCTTGGCGGTGGTCAGGCGCACCTTGGGCGTGGTGATCGTGCGCACCGTGCCGGAAAAGAACATGCACAGCGCCACGCAGATCGCCAAAATCACAATGCCCCGTATGGCAAACTTCTTGAGATTCATAGCAAGACCTCTTTATTACACGTTTCCCGGGCATATTTGCCGGGGGGATCGGGGGCGGCTCCCCCGTCCACAATCATTTCAACTCCGTCAGCTGCACGCCCGCGAGGATGTCCTTGAGGAAGTACAGGTAGATGAACAGCGCCGGGAGGATGTAGATCGACGCGCCGGCGAACTCAATGCCGCTGGACGAGCTCGCCAGCTGGTTGAACATCACCGACAGCGGCTGCAAATCCATCCGCTGGCTGAGATACGTCATCGGCTGCTCCACCAAATTCCAACAGTCCGCGAACGACAGCGCCACCGCCGCGCCGATGATTGGCCGGCACACGGGCAGCACGATCAAGCCATAGCAGCGCACGGGCCCCGCGCCGTCCACCTGCGCGGCCTCCAGCAGCTCGTTGGGCAGGCCCAGCATGAACTGTCGGATCAGGAAGATGTAAAACGGCGCGAACCACATCGGCAGCACCACCGCCCACACCGTGTTCAGAAGCCCCAGGCTGCGCAGCGTCAATACGTTCGGCACCATCGTCACCTGGAACGGCAGCAGCATCAGCATGATGATGCCGAAGAAGATGGCGTCGCGGCCGCGGAACTTGAACCGGCTCAGGCCGTAGGCCATCATCGGGATCACCGCCGCCTGCCCCAGCAGGATCAGCACCGTGTAGAGCGCGGAGTTGACGAACATGCGCAGGATCGATGTGTCGCGGATCAGGATCTCGTAGTACTGCGTCAGCGAGAACATCATCGGCGAAAGCTTCACTTCCATCCACTTCTCCGCGTCATAGCTGCCGCGGGTCTGCATGAAGGCCTTGATCTCCTCCGGCGAGAAGAACGAATACAGGAACGTCACCGCCACCGGGATCAGCATCAGCAGCGCCAGCGCCATCAGCAGCGCCCGGGTCAGCCACTTCGAGCCGCCCGGTTCGCGATATTTCAACGCTCTCTCCTGGTCCGTCATCCGCTCAACCTCTTCAATAGCCTGCGCTGCGTCAGAAACAGCGCCCCAAACAGCGCGAACACGATCAGCGCGAAGCTGTAGGCCGCGGTGGTCACGTTCTGGTAGTTCAATTTGCCGTACATGTTGTTCATGTAGTTTTGCAGCGTGTACACGGCCTCGTCCGGGTACGCGCCGCCGATGAAGTAGACCTCCTTGAAGATCTTGAAGGCGTTGATCCACTCCAGTATGATGACCAGGAAGGCCGTGGGCACGATCATCGGCAGCGTGATGCCGAACGTCTGCCGCCAGAAGCCCGCGCCCTCCAGCTTGGCGTAGTCGTAGAGGGGCTCGGGGATGGCCTGCAGCGCCGCCAGGAAGATGATCACCGCGAAGCCCAGGTTCTTCCAAACGAACATCAGTATGATCGGGAAGCGCAGCTGCACGCCCTGCAGCCAGATCACGCGCTGCAGGCCCAGCGCCGTCCAAAGCCGGTTGACGACGCCGCCGTAGTCAAACGCCACCAGCCAGATCAGCAGCATCGCCGACGAGGGCATCAGGTAGGGCAGCAGCACGCTGTTGCGAAAGAACGCCCCCCGGGGCCGCAGCCGGTTCAGCAGCGACGCGATGGCGAACGAAAGCACCCACACCAGCGGGGCGCACACCAGCGAAAGCTGCATGGTGTTCTTCAGGCCCAGCAGGAACATGGGGTTCTTCCAGATGGCGACGTAGTTCGCCAGGCCGACGAAGGCGTTGCGGTAGCTGCCGTCGGTCAGGCTGTACCAGATGCCGCCCAGGAAGGGCACGATGTAAAACAGCATCAGCCCCAGCCCGCCCGGCAGCAGGAACAGCCATACGGATTTCTTGCGCGTAAACAATGGTTTCAGTTTCCCTCCAGCAGCATCATCTGCACCTTCCGGTCGATGCCGGTGAGCATCTCGTCGAGGGAGATCTGGTGGTCGCGGTACTGGCTGATCAGCTCCCAGGCCTCGCCGGAATCGTCGGCGTAGAGCCACTCCACGCCCGCCAGGGCGATGTGCTCATCGTGGCCGCGATACCAGTCCAGCTCCTTCTGGCCGACATCCCAGCCGTACTCCTCCCAATACGCGAGGTTCTCCTCGGCCTGGGCGAGGCTCTCCTCCAGCATCTGCCGGTCGACCTCGTCGGCCTCGTCCAGCTGGGCCCGGGTCTCGTCCACCCACTTCTGCGCCTCGCGCAGGTTCTCCTCGTTCTGCGCGCCGCGGATCACCTCATTCAGGCTGGGATCGACGCAGTAGCGCACGCCGACAGGCAGGCTGTCCGCCAGCGTCTCCATGAACTCCAGCGCCTGCTGGGGATGCTTGGTGAAGGGATTGACGACGGCCACGTCCGCGTTCAGCACCAGCGGCATCGGCGTATCGGCGTCCAGGCCCATCAACAGCGGCGTGAAGCCGCCGTAGAAGTTGCCGAACGTGCAGCCCACGCCGGTCTGCATCAGGATACTGTCCTCGCTGTAGCTGCCGGAGACAGAGCGGCCGTTCTCATCGTCCTCCACCGGCTCGGGCAGACCCAGCGCCGCGAAGTCGATGTTCTCCAGCTTCGTCAGCAGCCCGCGCAGCAGGTCCGTGTTGTAGCCCATCGCGGGGTCCACGGCGTTCACGTAGCGCTGGTACGCCTCGAAGATGGCGTAGAACAGGTCGTTCCTGGCATCCTCGGTGGTGTAGCCCTCGTAGAACAGGTGCACCTTGCCCTCGCTGAGCGGCTCCTCCAGCCCGGCCAGGAAGTCCAAAAAGTCCATCCAGTTGGTCGGCACGTCCTCCAGCGTCATGCCCAGCGCCTCCAGCGCCTTCTCGCTGACGCCGGGCACCCAGCTGTTCAGGGACACCGGCAGGGCCACCAGGCGCCCGTTCGTGGAGATCGCCTCGCGGATGTCGGGATACATGGTCTCGGCGAAGGCCGCCAGCTTTTCGCTGCCGTCCAGCTCCATCAGGTAGCCGCGCTTGTACAGGGCGTCGAAGATGGTCGTGCTCGTGTTCAGCACGTAGACGTCGATGCTGTCGTCGCGGTTCATCATGCCCTCCAGCAGGTTCTGGGTCTCGTTCCAGTCGCGGGAGAGCGCGCAGCTCACGTCGCCGTGGGCGTTGGAGAAGCGGTAGTAGGCGGTGTTGACGCAGTCGTTCCAGCCGCTGTCGTTCACCTTCAGGCGGATCTCTGCGCGCTGGCCGGGGTCCAGGTTGCGCACGAGCACGCCCTCGGAGCAGGCGACGTAGTAGCCGCCCGGCAGCACGAACGCGACGGAGCTGCCGTAGTTCTCGAGGGGCATGTCGGTCACGCCCGCGCCGATCTGGCCGGCTTGCACATCCACCGGGCAGATCTCGCCGCCCTTGGCGCAGTAGATCGTGTCGGTCGCCGCGTCGTAGGCGAGGCTGTTCATCGGGCTGTACTGCGCCACGGCGATCTCCCCCAGCGGCTGCACGCTGTCGTCCGAGGGATCGTACACCGCCAGGCGCGCGGCCTCCGGCTGGTCGTAGTTGTACTGCTCCACCAGCAGCGTGTCGTCCCGGTAGAGGGTCACGGCGTAGAAGTCGGTCAATCCATCGACCCGCTCCAGGCTGCCCGTGGACAGGTCCAGCGCGTAGGCACAGTTCGTTCCCGTGTTGTCATAGACGCGCAGCAGCGCCTTGCCGGATACACCGACGATGGCGTCCGGCCGCGAGGCGTAGGAATCCTGGTCGTAGTAGTCCACCAGGTCGTCCCAATCCACGTCGCACACCTTCTCGCATGCCAGCTCCTCGCCGTCGCCCGTCAGCTTGTACAGCGTGGCGCCGACGAACTGCGAGTTTTCGCCGTAGCTGGTCAACAGGTCGAGCGCGTAGAGCTGCCCGTCGGCGGCGAAGGTCAGCAGGTCGTCGCCGTAGCTCGCGCCGTTCTCGCGCTCCGGCAGCACGATCGTGTGCTCCGTCAGATCCTCGTCGCCCGCCCGGCAGGAGTACAGGGCAGTGCTGCCGCTGCTGAACCAGGCCTCGTCGCCCAGCGGGAAGCCGTAGCTGAAGTAGAGGCTGGCGCCGTCCGGATCCTTGCCGTAGACGGCGTCGCCCTCCGCGGCCAGCGCCGGCAGCGCCGAAAGCGCCAGCGCGAATATCAGGATAAAGCATATCTTTTTCATTGCGTTTTTCTCCTGTCGATGGTTTTGTCAGACCGCCATGCCGCGGGCGCTTATTCCCCGTCCCCGGCGTCGCCGGCGTCCTCCGCGTCCTGTACGTACACGATCACGGACATGTTCAGGCGCACCGAGTCGACGGGCGTGAAGTCCACATAGGCGCTGTACTGCGCGTCGGAGGAGGACTTCTCCTCCTTCTCGTCGCCGACGCTGGAGATGCCGGAGACGACGCCGTCCAGCTGCAAAGTGCCGTCCGCGTCCCACTCGAATTCGATGGACACGCGGTCGCCCTCGTGGATCTCGTTCAGGTCGAGCTCCGAGACCTTCATCTCGATCTGCATCGCGTCCTTGGGATACACCGTGATCAGCTTGCCGCCCTTCTCCACGGCGCTGCCCTGCGCGGCCTCCACGGTGGCGACGAAGCCGTCCAGCGGGGAGTAGATCGTGTTGTCCACGGCGTAGAGCCCGTCCAGCACGCCCTCCACCGTCTCAAACAGCACTTCGCCGCGCTCCACGCGGTCGCCCACCTGCACGTGCAGCTTCAATACGCTGCCGGTGCCCTTTACGGGCACGGCGGCGTTCTGCTGGATGGTGCCGCGGCCGATGCGGCTGGCGGAGGAGTGGGCGCTGTCGCGGTAGATGCCCACGGTCTCGCCCATGTAAAACTCGCCGCCCACGACCTCCAGCGTGTAGGGCGTGTTGCCGTTCTCGTCCACCTCGGACACCTTCGTGACCACCGCTGTGCCCACGTGGGTGCCGTCCTTGGTACAGGACAGGTACACGCGCTCGCCGATGTGCACGTACTTGGTGTCGCTGCTGTTGTAGGCCTTCTCGGTGGTGGCCGAGACGACGTACTTGTTGATGGGCTCCAGGTACATCACGCCGCCGTAGCGCTCGGTGATGCCCTCGGTCTGGTCGCCCTCCTTGGCGAATATGCCGCTGACGACGCCGTCCATCTCCGCGTAGACCTTCGTGGTCTTGATCGTGGCCACCGGATCGCCCACGCAGATCTTGTCGCCCTTGCGCAGGGAGAGCTCGTCGACCAGCCCGCCGAACGGCGCGCTGACCGTGATGGTCTCCCGGGAGATCACGGTGCCCTGGAAGGTCACCTGCGCCAGCGCCGGAGCGCCCAGCGCGAGGATCAGCAGCGCCGCCATCGCGGCGGTGAGGAGCTTGCCTTTGTTCATGTGAAAACCTCCCATCATCGAATCAAGCTGTATACGTCCCGAACGGCACGTTCAGCATGTCCTCCGGGCCGAGGTATACATTGTAGAAGTACATCACGCTGTTGGTGGAGCTGGACAGCTCGTAGGCCATGTTCTCCACCACCGCGCGGATGGACAGGTCGCAGTCGCGGGAGAAGTCGCTGTCGCTCATCGCCGACACGAAGCCGGGATCGCGGTTCACCCGCATTGTCAGCGTGTAGTCAAACTTGCGCGTGGAGACGCCCAGCATCTTCAGCTCCGTGTACTTGGTGCCGCCGGTGAAGCCCTCCGTCGGGAAGGCGGCGACGTCGTCGCCCACCTTCAGCGCCACGTAGCGGATGCCGCTGTTGGCCAGCAGCCGGTACACCTCGCCGTTGAAGCGCCAGGCGTAGGTGAATTCGTCGCCCAGCGAAGGATCGAGCTCGGCCTCCAGCACCAGCGTGTCCTGCGCGGGCCGGTTCGTGTCCGCCAGCACGTTCTCGTGCGCGTCCGCGTCCGACGGCGCGGGGGCCCAGCTGCGCAGATGCGCCGTGAAGGGCTGCGCCTGGCCCACGGGAGCCTCCGCCTCGGGGGCGGAATCCAGCACCAGCTCGAGCGGCATCTCCTCGCCGCCCACGGTCAGCTGGGTCATCGGCTCCGCGGGGAGCTCCAGCTCCAGGCTCTCGTAGTCGGCGCGCTCCTCGCCGTCGCCGCTGGCGTGGGACGGGGCGGGCTTCTTCTCGCCTCCGCCGCCGCCACCGCCGCCGCCGCCACCGCCGCCGCCCGGCTTGGGCTCGACGCTGACGGTCTCGATGACGGATTGCGAGCGCCAGACGTTCCCCGCCGCGTCCCTCACCTGGATCGCGCCCGGGGAGAAGCTCTCAGCCGCCGCCCCCGCATAGGTAAACACTTCGTCGTTTGCAAGGTCGGCCCAGTTCGCGCCGCCGTCCATCGAAACGCCCGCGACGCCGCTGAGGGCGTCGGAGGCCTGGATGTGCAGCGCGAAGCTCACGGCCTCGTCCTGCCAGACGCGCACGCCCTCCGGCGCGGTGCAGTCGTACCAGATCTGGTAGCTGTCGGACAGGCTGACGATATCGCCGATGCCGTCCACCATCGCGAAACGCACGTTGTACTGGCCCTCCGCGTCCGGCGAGAACGCGTTGCCGGAGAGGGGCGCGATGCGCTCGTCGTAGATGATGGCGGCGTAGCTGTACTTCGCGCCTTCGGGAATGCCCGAGAGCGTGAAGGCGGGGACCTCGTTGCTCCAGGCGGCGGGCGTGTAGCGCTCCGCGGCCACGGCCAGCACCGGCGCGGGGGCCTCGGAGGGCTCCGGCTGGGGCTCGGGCTCGGGCTCCGGCTGGTCGTACTTGCCCTTCCGGTCTACCCAGAAGTACAGCGCGGCCACTTCCTCCGGGGCCGCCTCGGCGTACTGCGCCGGGTCAATCAGCGCGGGCGCGGCGTTGCCCCTGGGGTCGTCGGAGGCGATGTAGACGACGTTCTCGCCGTCCGGGAAGACCTCCTTGTCCGGCTCGAGCGTCAGCTGCGACAGTTTCTTCAGCGGCGCCCTCTCGAGGAACACGCGATGGTCGAGATCGACCCGCAGGTAGACCGTGCCGGAGCCCTCGACCTGCGTGAGCAGGTCCTCCAGCGTGCCGGAAGCGGACTCGAAGCGCGCCTCCGCGGGCGTCTCCTCCGCGGGCTGATCCCCGGCGGGCTGCTCCTCGGCAGGCTGTTCCTCGCCGGGCTGCTCCTCGCCGGGCTGCTCCCCGGCGGGCGCGTCTTCAGCGGACGCTGCCGCGGCGTTCTCGCCGTCGATCTGCTCGCCGGATTGCTCGCCGGATTGTTCGCCGGACTGTTCGCCGGATTGATCCGCCGCCTGTTCAACAGTTTGATCAGCGGTCTGTTCAGCGCCCTGCTCGACCGTCTGATCTGCGGGTTGCTCGACCTTCTGCTCGGCAGCTTGTTCACCGGTCTGTTCCGTGCCCTGCTCGGCGCTCTGCTCGACGGTCTGTTCCGTGCCCTGTTCGGCGCTCTGCTCGACGGTCTGTTCCGCGCCCTGTTCGACCGTCTGCTCACCGGTCTGTTCGACCGTCTGCTCGACCGTCTGCTCGGCGCTCTGCTCCGCGGGCTGTTCGGCGACCTGCTCCTGCGCGGGCTCGGCCTGCGTCTCGGGCTCACCTTCTCCCGCGGGCTCCGCCTGTTCCACGCCCTCGACCTGGTCGACGGGCGCGTCCGGGGGCGCGGCCTCCCCTTCCGCCATGGCGGCCATACCGTTCAGGCACAGGCAGAGCGCCAGGAAATATATCAGTTTCTTCATCGCATTGGCTTCCTTTCAGCGGCGTCGCGCGTTTTTTGCGCACTCCAGTTTATTAGACGCCACAAGACCCCAAAATGATGCACATTATTCAGTATTTAATGATAACATTACACTATGGCGCTGTCAACGCGATTCCCCGGCGCAATTAGCGCGATATTTCTACAATTTTTAGACGGCGAAGCCAACCTTTCCGCCGTCTGCGGCGTCTAATAAGCGTACCGGTACTTTGGAGGGATTCACCAATGCTGCAAGCCGACTTTATCCAGCGCGTACGGGCCTGCGAGCGCAGGCTCTACCGCGTCGCCCGCACGATGCTCCCCCAGGAGAGCGACTGCGAGGACGCGGTCCAGGAGGCGCTGCTGCGGGCATGGGACAGGCTGGACACGCTGCGCCAGGAGGCGTATTTCGAGACGTGGCTGATGCGCATACTCATCAACCAGTGCAAGACGTTCTATCGCCGCCGCCCGCCCGCGCCCGCCGAGCTCACGGAGGACATCCCCCAGCCGGAGCCCGGCAGGACGCCTCTATTGGACGCGCTGGACGCCTTGCCGCGCAAGCTGCGCGTGACGCTGGAGCTGCACTACATCGAGGGCTACGGCATCCGGGAGATCGCCCGCATCCTGGGCGTTCCGGAGGGCACGGTGAAGTGGCAGCTGAACCGCGGGCGCGCGCGCCTGAAACAGGAACTGAAGAGAGAGGAGGCCTGCCGATGAAGCGCTGGAAGGACCCGTTCCCCCCGACCCCACAGGCGTTCCACAACCGCGTGGAGCAGACGCTTCGCGGGCTGGAGGATACGGACATGAGAGAGAATCGACATTATAAAAAGCTGACCGCCCTGCTCGTCGCCGCGCTGGTCGCGCTGCTGGCCATCGGCGCGGTGGCGGCGGTGATCGGCAGCAACCGGCTGAAGCAGGACCTGACCGACGCGGGCGCGAACGACCTGGACCTGGTCGACGCCGCGGACGGCTTCGGCTTCTCCATCGACGAGGTGGTCTGGGAGGGGCAGGAGTTGTACCTATCTTACACCCTCGCCGTGCCGGACGACGGCAACACCTACCTGGTGGGACTGATGGAGCCGACCATCAACGGCGAACCCGTGAATTACCGGTCGAGCCGCTATTTGGACAGAAGCTTTGTCGCGATGGCAATGGGCGGCGATTACCCCGTCACGCACACATTTGTGCTGCCCGTGCTCGCCGATTCCCGCGAATTGGAGCTGAGGGACCTGAAGCTGGATGTGCGCGCCGCGTTTTTCAGGACCGACCGGCCGTTTGAGTACGTGCCCGACTTCTACGAGGAAGGGGGCATGTACGACACCTCCGAGGCAATGACCCTCTGGACTGGCGGCATCGTGCAGCAGAGGGTGTTCCCCACTGCTGACACGCTGTACTACTGGGACGAGGACGACGGTGTGCCGCTGCTCGCGCTCGACATCTTCCAGCCGGTGCTGGAGGCCATGGCGGCGGAGGACGCCGAGGCGAAGGGCCACATCGCAATCACCTATGGTTCCGACGGTTGGCCCCAGATCGGCCTCGCCCCCGCGGGCCTGGACAGCACCGGCATCGCCAGCCTCGTGGCCGAGCGCAGCGTGGCACTGCCGCTGAACGCGGACATGGTGTCCCACGACCTGTACAACGGCCTGGCCGAGAATACCTTCCGCTACGACGGCATGACGATCACCGTCGAGAACTTCCGCATGACCCACTTCACGATCGAGGCCGACATCTGGATGCTGCCGGACGAGGGCGTGCCGGAGAACGACGGCGAGGTGGATTTTGACCGCTTCCCGACCCTCTGCGTCTGCGTCAACGGTGAGCTGATGCTCGGCAGCGCCTGGGGCGGGACCGATACGATGGCCGACGGCGTCCTGGCCTACTGTGAGGATTGCCTCTACGACGGCTACGTCCCGCTGGGCAACCTCGAAAAGGTGGAGCTGGCAGTCTGTACCTACGACGCGGAGGTCGAGGACATCGTCATCGACGAAGTCGTGGCGAAGCTGACGCCCGTGCTGGACGAGACCGCCGCCGAGGAGGAGGCCGCCGCGCTCGTGATGCCGACATCACCGTCTGGGCCACCGGGAAGGGCACCTACTACCACCTCGACCCCAAGTGTTCCGGCATGCGCAACGCCGTCCAGTGGCACATCGCAAACGCCGTCGAGGCCGGCAAAAAGCCCTGCCCCGTCTGCGCCGGCGGCGAACCCGCCCCTACCCAGTGGGAGAAGGGCGAGGACATATCGTGCTTCGGAAACTGAGCGCGGGATAAGGGGCTGGGGGCTGACTAAAACGAGCAGCGGTGTATAAACACAGTGTAGGGGCGCCGTTTCGGCGCCCGCCCCAGTCCAATCGTTGTACCTGGCGGGCGGCGCAACGCCGCCCCTACAACTCCTCACTCCTCACTCCTAACTCCTAACTTTTCACAAAGGCGGGCGGCGCAACGCCGCCCCTACGATTTCCGCGCGGCAGCGGCCGTCCATTCCTCATTCTCCACTCTCCACTTTTAACTCTCCACTCTCCTCACATCCTCTTGAACCCTTCGCCGAGGACCTCCTTGGCCTTGTTGGCGATCACGAAGGCCTTGGGGTCGATCTCGAACACGATGCGGCGAAGGCGGATGGTCTCGAAGCGGTTGACGACGCACAGCAGCACGCGCTTTTTCGTGTGGCTGTACATGCCCACGGCCTCCAGCGCGGTGACGCCGCGGTCCATGTCCCGGAGCACGCGCTCGGCAATCTCGTCGCTCTTGTCGGAGATGATGAAGTAGGAGTGGGCGGAGTCCGGGCCCTCCAGCACCAGGTCGATCAGCACGTTGCAGATGAAGGTGCTGATCAGGCCGTACATGGCGGCCTGCGGCTCGAAGGCGAATGCGCTGGCGATGATCACCAGGCCGTCGAAGAAGAAGATGCAGTAGCTGACCTTCAGCACCGACACCAGCCGGTGCAGAAGCGCCGCCAGCATGTCGGTGCCGCCGGTGGTGGCGCTGCCGCGCAGCACCAGGCCGAAGCCGATGCCGCTGATCGCGCCGCCATAGACCGCGGCCAGCAGCATGTCGTCTGTGGCGGCGGGCAGGGGCAGGTGGTCGATCAGCAGCGACAATAGCACCATCGCCACCAGCGAGCGCACGCCGAAGCGAAAGCCCATCGACTTCATCGAGATCAGAAACAGCGGCACGTTCAGCAGAATGTTCACCGTGCCCACGCCGATGCCCGTCAGGTGGTTCAGCAGCTGGCCCACGCCCGTGAAACCCCCGCACACCACCTGGTTGGGGATCAGGTACATCCGGTAGGCCGCGGCCCCCGCCAGCAGCCCGACGACGACCAGCAGGTCGTTTTTCAGTTCCGTGCGCAGTGCGTTTTTCATGGCAAACCTCCCGTGACAGCCCACTCATATTAGCACAAAACCGGCGCAAATTCAACAGGAACGCATCGCTTTCCAGTGGCATAGTGGTGATACAGACCGGCTCGTTCCGGCATGAACGCGGTGCACCCACCGCGAGAGAAAGGCGTGTGAAATATGTATTATGAGACGATGCCGCTGTACCCCGCGCTGCGGCCCGACTGCGAGGCGCAGGGCTGCGTGCGCGTGCCCGTGTTCGACGGCGGGCGCGATCCCTGCCCCGACCTGTCCCGCCTGCGCTGCCAGCGCTGCGTGACGCTGGAAAACCCCTGCCGCCCCGGGGAGCGCGCGGAAGTGCTGCTGGGGCTGGACGAATGTGGCAACCTGGTTGTGTGCGTGCGCCGCGAGCCGGAGCGCTGCTGCCGCCCCTGCCCGCCGCGACCGTGTCCGCCGCGCGAACCGGACCATTGCTGCCGCCCGCGCCCGCCGCGGCCCCTGCCGCCGCCCGAGCCCCGCTGTGGCGGAAGGGGCAGGCTGTACGGGACGTGGAGGTAGATTCAGAATTCTCGCTGTGCGAGAATTCTGAATCATAACCTGACTATTATTCGCATATATACCTTCCAGAGCGTTACAGAGCGAAAGGAAGGTAACTATGGACAAGATACGTGTGATGCTGGCGGACGACAACCTGAGCCTGTTGAAGCTGCTGTCGGACTTCCTCGGGCGCAAGGGGGATATCGAGCTGGTGGCGGCGGTGTCGGACGGCGTGGAGATCCCGGACGCCGTGCGCCAGTACGCGCCGCAGATCCTGGTGATGGACATCATCATGCCCCGGCGCGACGGCTTCATGACGCTGGAGGCGCTGGGGGCGATGGACGCCGCGCTCAGGCCGCGGGTGATCGTGCTCACAGGCCTGGCGCGCGACGACTTCATCATGCGGGCCATCGCGCTGGGGGCCAGCTACTACATGGTGAAGCCCTTTGACATGGAGCTGCTCTACGAGCGCATCCTGGAGGTGGCGCGCGAGCAGCCCGCCTCGATCCTGGCCACCAGCGCCCCGGCGGAGGGCGCGGAGGAGTCGGTGGACGAGCAGATCACGAACCTGTTTCTGACGCTGGGCATCCCCGCGCACATCAAGGGCTATCAATACCTGCGCGAGGCCGTGCGGATGGTGCTGGAGAACCACGACGTGATCAACCGCATCACCAAGGAGCTGTACCCCGGCATTGCCCGCCGTTTCGACACCTCCGCCAGCAAGGTGGAGCGCGCCATGCGCCACGCCATTGAGGTGGCCTGGACGCGCGGGCGGCTGGATGCCGTGAACCAGATGTACGGCTATCGCGTGTTCGCCCGCGAGGACAAGCCCACCAACGGCGAGTTCATCGCGATGGTGTCCGACAAGCTGGCGGTGAAGAAGACGGCATAGAGGAGAGTGGAGTGTGGAAAGTGGAGTGTGGAGTTTCAGATAGCGCCGGTGGTCGATGCTTCGCGGGAGCGTTTGCTCCCGCGCCTTGCTTTTTTGGGGCTCATCGCGTATAATGATATTTATAGAAGTATGCTATTTGGAGAAAGATGCCATGTCGACGCTGCGGACGATCAAGGTTGCCCTTCGCAAGAACCAGAAGCTGTTTGAACTGCTGCACCCGTTTCACAAGGCGTGGCGCACGGCGCTGATGCGCTGGGCCCAGGCCCATTACGGCATCAACCCCAAAAAGGTGATCTTCTCCAGCTTCGAGGGCCGCAGCTACAACGACAACCCGCGCTACATCTCCGAGCGCCTGCACGCGCTGTGCCCCGAGGCCGAGATCGTGTGGCTGTTCCAGACGAAAACGATCGACCGGGTGCAGGTGCCGCCCTACGTGAAAAAGCAGTACCGCATCACCCGCGCGGGGCTGATCGAACAGGCCACCGCCCGCTTCTGGGTGGACAACTTCCGCCACACCGAATCGCTCTACCTCGCCCCCGGCAAGCAGTTCTACATCCAGACCTGGCACGGCGACCGCGGCTTCAAGCGCGTGGGCGACGACAACGAAAAGCTGGACCACAAGGTGCTGCGCATGGAAAACCAGTGCGCGATGATGATCGCGGGCTCCGAGTTCGGCAAGGGCACCTATCGCACGGCCTTCCACTTCGAGGGCGAGGTGCTGATGGACGGCTGCCCGCGCAACGACATCCTCCTGCGCAACGACCCGGACGAGGCTGCGGCCATCCGCCGGAAATTGGGTATCCCGGTGGGCGTGAAGCTGCTCATGTACGCGCCGACCTACCGCGACACGCTGGAGAGGTGCGCGCAGGACGCCGTATTGGACATCTCCGCCACGCTCGACCATCTGGAGAAGACCACGGGCGAGACCTGGCGCTGCCTCTACCGCGCGCACTACCTGAACACGGCGCTGAACGTGAAGGCGGACGAAAGGCTGATCGACGCCGGAAGCTACCCGGAGATGGCGGAGCTGTTGCTGGTGACGGACATGCTGATCACTGACTACTCCTCCTGCGGCGGGGACTTCGCGCTGCTGCGCCGCCCGCTGTTCCTCTACCACGCGGACGCGGAGGAATACCTGCGCGAGAGCCGCAGCTTCTACTTTGACATCGAAAAATCCCCGTTCCTGGTGGCGCACGACCAGGCGGAGCTGGAGAAGCTGATCGACGAGACGGACGCCGAAAAGGCCCGCGAGAACTGCGAGGCGCTGGACGCCTTCTTCGGCACCACCGAGACCGGCCACGCCGCCGATGCGGTGTGCAAATACATCATGGACAGAATGAACTGACACACGGAGGATAGATATGGGCATCGACCGCTACACCCACCTGGCCAGCGCCTACCGCTATTTGCTGGTGCGCGCGGGCAGGCTCCTCAAGGGCATCGACCCGGACAAGGTCGTTTTCTGCTGCTTCCAGGGGCGCTCCTACGGCGACAACCCGCGGGTGATCTCCGAGCGGCTGCACGAATTGCGGCCCGAGGCGAAGATCGTCTGGCTGTTCACGCGCGACGCCGCCAGGCGCCTGAAGGGCGCGCTGCCGGACTACGTCCGGCCTGTGTTCTACAAGACCAAGGAGGCCTTTCTGGAGCAGGCCACGGCGCGCGTGTGGGTGGACAACTTCACCAAGCAGCGCTATCTGACGCTGGCGAAAGGCCGCCAGTTTTACGTGCAGACCTGGCACGGAGACCGCGCCATCAAGAAGATCTGCTACGATTTGAACCTGCCCGGCGACGGCCGCCGCGTCGAGGAGGACTGCGCGCGGGTGCTGACGGCCTCGACGTTCGGCGAGAAGATGTACCGCACGGCGTTTCACTACAAGGGCGAGTACATCAAGGCCGGTTCCCCGCGCAACGACATCCTCGTGAAAAACGACCCGGACGAGATCCGCCGCGTGCGCGAAAAGCTGGGCGTGCCCCAGGGCGTGAAGCTGCTTCTGTACGCGCCGACCTACCGCGACAAGGGCGAGATCATCCCCCGGGACAAGCAGATGGACCTGGAGCGCACGCTGCGCCGCCTGGAGGAGAGGACCGGCGCAACCTGGCGCTGCCTGTACCGCACGCACTACCTGACGGGCGGCATCGACCTTCAGGCGCAGAAGGACCGCATCGTGGATGTGACGCAGTACGAGGACATGGCCGAGCTCTTGCTGGCGGCGGACATGGTGCTGACGGACTACTCGTCCTGCGCGCTGGACTTCATCGTGCGCGACCTGCCCGCGCTGTTCTACATCCCCGACTGGGAGGACTACAAGGCTTCGCGCGGCGTCTACTTCGACATGCACGACGCGCCCTTTATGCTGGCGAAGAACCAGGATGAGCTGGAGGCGCTGATCGACGTCCTGACGCCGGAAAAGGCCGCGGCGAACTGCGCCGCCATCCGGGAGTACTTCGGCTACTACGAGACGGGCCGCGCCACCGACGCCGCCTGCGAATACATCATCGGCAAGCTGGGAACCAAGGGTAAACAAAAGGATTAGGAGAAAAGCGTATGAACGTTGCGATCATCATCGCCGGCGGCGTGGGCAGCCGCATGAACATGGACATTCCCAAGCAGTTCATCCACATCTACGGCAAGCCCGTGATCATCTACACGCTGGAGGGCTTCCAGCGCCACCCGGAGATCGACGCCATCGAAGTGGTGTGCCTCGCGGGCTGGGAGGAGACGCTGAAGGAGTACGCCGCCCAGTACGGCATCACGAAACTCAAATGGATCACCACCGGCGGGGCCACGGGTCAGGAGTCCATACGCAACGGCGTCTACCATCTGGAAAAGGAACTCTCGGACGACGACATCGCCATCGTCCACGACGGCATCCGCCCCATGGTGGATTCCAGCGTACTGTCGGACTGCCTGCGCGTGTGCCGCCTGCACGGCAACGGCGTCACCTCCACGCCCTACAACGAGCAGATCTTCCGCAAGCTGGACGAGTTCTCCAGCCGCGAGTACATCCCTCGCGAGACGCTGCGCAAGGTCGCCACGCCCCAGGCCTACAAGTACGGCCTGCTGCTTCGCGCCTACCGCCGCGCCTTCGAGGAGCAGATCGGCATCTTCGGCTCCGCCTACACCAACACCATGATGGTGGACCTCGGCGAGACGCTGTGGTTTGCCGCCGGCTCCGACAAAAACATCAAGCTCACCAGCAAGGACGATCTCGAGCTGTTCAAGGCCTACCTGAGAATGGAGAGCGAAAACTGAAACAGCGAGGAATGAGGGGTGGCGACCGCCACCCCTCATTCCTCGCTCCTCTCTCCTCTCTCCGGAAAGACGGCCTCGTGCTCCCGCCCGTCGTCCACCATCGCGATAAATCCATCCTCGATCGCCCTGCCGTCCAGTGTCACGCGGACGGCCTTTTTGTCGCACACGAGGCGGTAGCGGCTCTTTCCGAAGGGCATGATCACCGCCGCGCGCGGCCAGTCGCCCAGCAGCGCGCCCAGCCGGACGCGATCGCCCCGGCGCTCGTAGCCCAGCAGCGCCAGCACGCAGACGTGCATCCAACCCGCCGCCCCGGTGTACCAGGTCCAGCCGCCGCGCCCCGCCATGCCCGGCCGGTCGTACACGTCCGCGGCCATCACATAGGGCTCCACGCGATAGTTTTGCACCTTTTCAGGCGTGTCGGCGTGGTTCGGCGGCAGCAGCATCCGAAGCGCGGCGTGCGCCCGCGCGCCGTCGCCCATGCAAATCAGCGCCAGCAGCAGCCACAGCGCCCCGTGCGTGTACTGGCCGCCGTTCTCGCGCACGCCCGCCGGGTAGTCGCGGATGTAGCCGGGGTTCGCGCCGTGTCCGTCGAACGGCGGCGTCAGCAGCCGGATCAGCCCGCGCTCCCCGTCCACGAGGTTCTCCCACGCGGCGTCCATCGCCGTGCGGCAGCGGGCGGCGTCCAGCCCTGCCAGCACCGCCCAGGCCTGGCAGATCGCGTCGATGCGGCACTCGTCGCTTCGCGCGCTGCCCAGCGGAGCGCCGCCGTCGTCGTAGGCCCGCAGATACCACCCGCCGTCCCAGCCGTGCACCTCCAGCGCGATGCGCAGCCGCCGCGCCAGCGCCTCCAGCCACGCGCGATCCGCCTCCGCGGGCGCCACTTGCCGATAGGCGTCGGCACAGGCCACGGCGAACTGCGTCAGCCACACGCTCTCCCCCCGGCCCGCCGCGCCGACGCGGTTCATGCCGTCGTTCCAGTCGCCCGCGCCCATCAGCAACAGCCCGTGCCCGCCGGTCCTCGCGGCGCGCCGAAACGCCCGCATGCAGTGCCCGTGCAGCGTGTCCGACGCCGTCCCGGCCTTCATTTGAAGGTACACGTCCGCCTGCCCGGCGGGGATTTCCACGTCCTCCAGGAAGGGCACGACCTCGTCCAGCACGCCCGCGTCGCCGGTGTATTGCACATACTTCGCCGCCACATACGGCAGAAACAGCATATCGTCCGACACCCGCGTGCGCACGCCCGCGCACGGCTCGTGCCACCAGTGCAGCGCGTCCCCGGCCTCGAACTGCCTCGCCGCGCAGCGCAACAGGTGCGCCCGCACCCTCTCGGGCTCGTCGTGCAAAAGCGCCAGCATGTCCTGCAATTGGTCGCGGAAGCCGTAGGCCCCACCGGGCTGGTAGAACCCGGTCCGGCCCTGCGCGCGGCTCGCGCGCACCTGGTGGATGAGGAAGTCGTTGAACAGGTGGTTGAGCGCCGCGTCCGGCGTCTCCAAGCTCAGCCGAGGCGCTTCCTTCGCCGCCTTTTCAGGCTCCGGACGCAGCGCCATGATGCGCGCCATCGCCGCGTCCACGTCCCGCGACCAACCCAGCACCAGCCGGACACTCGCGTGCTCGCCCCGCGCCAGCTTCAGCGGCAGGCGCAGCGACCAGCCCTCGCCCCGCGCCGGCGCGTCGAGCCCCTCGGGAGCCTCGAAACCGCCGCGGCCCAGCAGCGCCGCGCGCCCCGGCCCGGACATCGCAGCGACCCCGGGCGCGGCCAGCCAGCCCACGCCCTCCATGCGCCCGCTGGCGAAGCAGGCCCCGCCCGCGTGCCACGTGTTCAGAGCCGCGGCGTCGCGGATGTCCGCGCCCATCAGCCAGTCCACGCAGGCGATCAGCTGGAAGTCCTCCCAACGCATATCCGTATTTTCAAGGTCAACGTCGATGTTCACCTCCGGGAGTTCGCCGTTCACGCAGAAGCGCACCTCCCCCGCCGCGCGCCGCGCCTGAAAGGCATAGGAAATTGCGCCCGCGCCGTAGCGCGCGTGAAAGGGCAGGGCTGGCCGCTTCCCCGGCAGCAGCGGCAAGAGCGCGCCGCGCCCGTCCGTCAGCCAGAGCATGAGCCCCCAGCCCTCGTCCAGCGCGTCGCCCGTCCAGGGCGTGAGCCGCCCCATGCGGCTGTTGCCGCGCCAGAAGCAGCCGCCGCCGCGCTCGGTGAGCAGCAGCCCCGCCGCGTCGTTGGCCAGGATATCGCACCACGGCGCGGGCGGCAGGCATCCCGCGCGCACGTCGATGCCGTACCCGCCTTCGGGCAAAAATCCCCCGATGCCGTTGTCCGACAGCCGCGCGGCGGGCCGCATCGTGGACGCGCCGACCGCCATCATCCGCGGCGGCTCGCGACGGGGCATCTCCAGGCGCGCGAGCATCGCGTAGACCTGCGCGTACAGATCCCGCCCACCGTCGAACGCCGCCGCCGCGCACCGCGCAAGCGCCCGCCGCTGTTCGTCCGTCAAATGCGCGCCGTCCAGCAGCCACGCGCCGCCGCGCTCGCCCCGCAGCGCGTTCAGGTGGCTGGCGGCGATGAGCGTCTCCAGGTCGTCCCGCACGGGCCGCCGATAGCCGTTCTCGCCGTCGTCGACGAGGATCAGGTCGACGTACACGCCCGCCGCCCGGTAGAACCCGTGCGCGCGGATCAGCTCCCGCGCGACGGGCAGCGCATCCTCTCCCCGCGCAAAAAACGCCAGCATGGGCGCGTCCCCGCCGATGCCCAGCGGCCACAGGCAGCGCATGACGACGGGACCCTCGCCGGGGCGCGGCCCCCGGACCTGCGCCGCGAGGCGCGGGTCCGCGATCAATGCGGCGAAGCGCTGCAGCGCGTGGTGGCGGCTCGCGCTCAGGCCGATGAAACCCAGCATCGCCCGCGCCCGCGCCCCGGAGAGCGTCAGCGCGCGCTCCGCGTGGCCTGGCTGCCGCCAGCGCTCGGCCCACGCCCCGGCGGAGCATTCGCGCGGCAAGAGCGCCATCGCCGTGTGCAGCCGCGCGCGCTGGCCGGGCCTGAGCGCGACCGTCGCCTGGAGCGCGCTGACCGGGTTCAGCGTCGCGCCGAGCGTTCCCGGCCAGTCCCACAGGATACCACCTGGACGGGCACTGTCGCCCTCGCGGCCCACGACGCGCTCGCAGTCCGCCTCATATCGAATCGGCCCCTCCGCCGCCAGCAGGTGCGTCAGCTTCGGCAATCGCTCCCCGCGCTCGCCTCGGCGCGCGAACAGCAGCGCGCCCTCCGCAATCAAACTGCCCTCCACAAACAGGTTCATGAACGCCGGGTGCGCGCGGTAGTCCTCCGGGCAGGCCAGCGCCAGCGGCGCGACGTCCGCCAGCGACAGCGTCAGCGTCCTCTCGCCCGCGTTGCGCAGCTCAATAAGCCGCACAAGCGTGCCGTCCTCCGGCGAGACGAGCGTCGCCATCTCCGCCTCCGCGCGGCCCAGCCGGGTCAGGCTGCGCGAAAGCCCCGGCTCGACCCACGTGCGGCTCCCCGCGCCGCCCAGCACCGCGCACTCGCCCGTCTCCTCGTCCCGCAGGTGCACGCATGCCGCGCCCGCGCGGCGCTGCAGATCGCCCGAAAAGCGCGTGGCGTCCACGCCGAATCGGCTGTAGTGGATCGCGCCGTCCGACGTAGAAAGCGCCGTCGCGCCCACGCCGAAGAGCAGGTGCGTTTCGGGCACGGCTCCATCCCGGGCGCGTCGGGCCAGCCTTGGCTGCGCCTCCCGGGCGGGCTTCCTGCGCGGGATTCGCCGGGGCTTCGGGGCGTCGCAGGGGCGCTCCTCCAGCAATAGCGACAGCGCCCGCGCCTCGGGCAGGTCCATGAAGTCGCGCCGCAGGGAATCGCCCGTCAGCGCGTTGCACAGCGCGCACAGCGCCATGCCCTGGTGGTGCGCCATGTGGCTCTTCACCAGCGCGGGAGCGCCGTCCGCGCCGGGGCGCAGGTAGTCCGCGGCCTCGTAGAAGCCCCAGGCCCCGCGCCAACCGAGCGCCTCCATGCGGCGCAGGTTTTCGGCGGCGGCACGGGGCTCGACCATCGCGGTCAGCGCCGCGGCGTAGGGCGCGACGACGCCGTCCTCGCTCTCGCCGCTGAGCGCCAGCTCCGAGAGGCCGAACGCCCGGTACTGGTAGTTCAGCGCGGCGTCGAGGGCGCTGTACCCGCACTCCGACACGCCCCAGGGCCGCTTCATCCGCGCGCCCTGGCGCATCTGAGCCGCCACCGCCGCGCGCCGGCCCTCGCCCAGCAGCGTGTATGCCGGGGCGTCCATGAACAGCGCGGGCATCAGGTACTCGAACAGCGTGCCGCTCCACGACAGCGGGCAGCAGCGCCCCGCCACGCGCGCGCAGGGCCGCCCCAGGCGCGCCCAGTGGCGCACGGGCACCTGCCCCAGCATCATCGCCACGTAGCTGAGGATGCGCGCCTCGGAGGCCAGCAGGTCGTAGTGCGAGCGGCTCATCCGCTCCGCCTCGACGTCGAAGCCGATGGCGAACAGCTCCCGCTCGCCATCGTAGAGCGCCGCGAAGTCCATGCTTTCGGCCAGCGCACGCATCCGCGCGGCGAGTTCCCCGCTCGCCTCGCTTGCGCCCGCGCACAGCAATAGCGCCGCCGCCAGGTTGCCGCTGTCCACGGCGGACACGTAGCGGGGCTTCAGCGGGACGAGCGCGTCGATGTCCACCCAGTTGTAGACGTGGCCGCGCCACTTCTCCATGCGCTCGATCGCGCCGACGGCGGCGTCCAGCCGCGCACGGGCCTCGCCCACGCCGATGAAGCCCAGCCGCGACGCGCAGAGGCAGCTGAGCAGGTAGAGCGCGATGTTGGTGGGCGACGTGCGCCGCGCCGCGCCCGCGGGCGGGTCCAGCTGCACGTTGTCCGGCGGGATCGTCCCGCCCTCTAAGGGCACGGTCGCCTCGAAGAAGCGCCAGGTGTCGGCGGCGATCTCCAAAAACAGGCGTCGGTCGTCCGCGCGGAGGGGCTCCGTGAAGCCCACGGGCTCGTCCTCCATGTCGCCGATCCAACCGGGGCCGACCCAGAACAGCGCCGTCAGCGCGAGCGCCGCCGGGCCCCAGCCCGGCGCGAGTAGCCCGGGCAGCAGCAGAAGCGCCGCTACGCGCCCCGGCAGAACGACCTCCCGGCCCCTGCCGCGCCCATGCTCGGCGTCGGCGGCAGTGACCCACTGCAAAAGATGCCTGCCGGAGACGTACACGCGCCAGAGCGTGCGGCCCGCGGCGTCCAGCGAACACCACGCCAGCGCCGGGAGGATGGACAGCTGCGCGGTGGCCCTGCGCCAGAGGCGGCCCTTCGCGCCGGGATTCAGAAGCGGCTCCAGATAGTTGATGAGCAGCGCCGCCAGCAGCGCCCCGCCGTTCCCGGACGCCACGGCGGCGATCAGCAGCCCCAGCAACGCCGGCGCGCGCAGCGAGCGAACGAGGTTGTCCAGCATGCGAAAGCGGTCCGCGGACGTCAGCCCCGCCGTCTTCATCAGCGGCAGCAGCTGCCAGTCGCCGCGCGTCCAGCGGTGCAGGCGGCGCAAAAACGCCGAGAACGTGGTCGGGTAACCGTCGTAGAACGCGACGTCGCCCGCGAAGCCCGCCCCGGCCAGCGCGCCCTCGATCAAATCGTGGCTCAGCACGCGGCCCTCCGGCAGCGCCCCGTCCAGGCGGCGATGGAAGGCGGCCACGTCGTAGATGCCCTTGCCAGCGTAGATGCCGCGGCCCGTCATATCCTGCCAGAGGTTCGACACCGACACGGGATAGGCGTTCAGGCCGCCCGGGCCGCAGAACAGGCGCACAAACCCGTTCACGCAGGCCGAGGGCAGCGGCTCCATGCGCGGCTGCAGCACGGCGAAGCCCCGGCCCCGGCCGGGGCGGTTCAGCGGGTGGGCCATCGCGCCGATCAGCCGCCGCGCCTCGCCGGGCAGAAGCCGCGTGTCCGCGTCCAACGTCAGCACGTAGCGAAAACGCCCGCGCAGGCGCGCGCAGGCAGAGCCCTCCGCCGAGAAGGCCGACTCCGCGCCCGCCTCGCCCAGCAACAGCCGGTTCAGGTCCATCAGCGCGCCGCGCTTGCGGTCGCGGCCCATCCAGAGGCCGTCCGCCGCCAGCGGCGTCCGCGGCCGGTGCAAATAGGCGTACTTCTCCCGTCCCGCCCGCGCGTTCATCGCCGCGACGCCCTCCCGCGCGCGCGCGAGGATGGCCGCGTCCCCGGGCATGTCGCGCCGGGGCGCGTCCGCGAAGTCGCCCAGCAGCAGGTATTCGATGTTTTCGTCGCGCTCCAGGCACCCCAGCGTCTCCAGCCGGGGCAGGATCTCGTCCACGCGCGCCGCGTCCGAGAGCAGCACCGGCATCACGACCAGCGTGCGCATGTCGTCGGGGACGCGCTCCATCTCCATTTTCAGCAGCCGCGCCGGAGGAAAGAACTTCGGGTAGAACCGGCCGATCAGCGCACCCGCGCCCGTCCAGCCGAGCAGCGCGCAGGGCAGGACGAGCCACGCGCGGCCCGCCAGCAGCGAAAGCCCCGCCGCAAGGAGCGCGGCGAGGCCGACGTGCGCGGTCATCACGCCGCGGCCCGTCGGGTCGGGCACAATGCGCCGAAGTCGCGCGTTCTTTCGGTTCATCCGCGCAAGCAGCGCACGCCGCCCCTCGTCCTCGCACAGCCACCAGCAGACGTTCGCCCGGAGCCCCTCGCCCTGCCGCGCGGCGTCCACGGCCTGCCGCGCCACGACGGCCTCCGGTAGCCTTGCGCGCCGCGAGATGTAGGCCAGTGCGTCGCGGACCGCCGAGCGCGAGGCGTCGTCCATGTGCGGGTAAATGCCGGCGGGGTCGCCGCGAAGCGCCCGGTCTGCCTGCGAGAGCGCCTCGAAGCCGCGCTGCCAGTTCAGGCCGTCCAGCGCACGAAGCGACGCCAGAAGGTTTTCGAGCCTCAGCGCGTCGCGCGCGCGGGCCGCCTGCGCCTGGGGGATCACGCCTTCCGGGGACAGGCCGCGCCGCGCGAGAGCGTCCTCCAGACGCGCCCGCGCCCCGGGCAGGCCGTCCTCGCCCGCCCGCTTGGCGGCGTATTCGACAAAGGCAGCGTCGTCCTCGACGCGCCTATATCCCTTCTGCACCCATCGCGCGGCGCGCGCGCAGGCCTCTCCGCGGCCCACGATGGACGCCGCCACCCGCACAAAAGAGCGCGAAAGGGCGACGTTCGCGGCCACCGGCGCAGACCAGAGCTCCGCCATGGTCAGGCCCTGGAGGCCGTCCAGCACCCCGAGCGCCGCCTTCAGCCGCACCGCGTCCAGCACAAAGTCGCCCCCTTCGAGCAGCGTCGACGCCGCCGCCTCGACGCGCGGCCTGCCCGAGCGCGCGGGCAGGCGATCCCCCGCCCCGGCGCGGGCCTGTCGGGCGCAGGCGGCGATCACGCGGGCCTCTCGGTTCAGCGACGAGAGCGCCTCGTCCTCGACGCCCGACGCCTCCAGCGCCTCCGCCGCGCGCAGCAGCGCCTCCAGCCGCCGCGCGTCGCCGCGCCCCAGGCGCAGCCGCGCAGAGCCCGCCGGAACCAGCCGCTCCGCCAATCGCCGCATCCGCGCCGCGTCGTCCGTGTGAAGTCGATTCGAGCCGTCGTTTCGATCCATGTTGCCCTCCTGCAAAGCGTGGGTTACCTTACAGTATGGACAGATTCTAGCCAAAATATAAATCACCGCCGGGAGGCGTGCCTCCCGGCGGTGATGATGGTTCGATTCTCTTTACTCCTGCTCGTCGCCCAGCTCGGCGCGGCGGCGGCGGATGCTCTTCATGGCCTCGGTCATCTGATCCTCCACGCTGGCCAGCAGCTGGTAGGCGTCGTGCTGAGCCTTCAGGCGAAGCTCGCTGGCCTCCACCCGCGCATCGTTCTTGATGATGCGGGCTTCCTCCTGGGCCTGGCGCATGATCTCGCTCTCGTCGATCATGTGGTCGGCGCGCGCCTGCGCGTCCTCCAGGATGGCGCGGGCCTCGTTTTCGGCGTCCAGCACGCGCTGCTCGGCGTCCTCGCGGGCGCGCTCCAGGGCGGCGTTCACGCGCATCTCGGCGGAGCTGATGCGGTTCATGGCCTTGGTCTCGGCCTCGTTCATGATGCGCTCCTGCTCGGAGTACATCTGCAGGCCGTACTGCACCGCGTCAGGCAGGTTCTTTTCCATATCGTCTATAATCATCAGGCATTTTTCCGCATCGATGATCTTCTTGCCGGTCAGCGGCACGCTGGTCCCGGCGCTGATCGCCGCGCGAATGTGCTTGAGCAGCTCGAGGAAGTACCGCATATCGTTGACTTCTTCGTTGGGCTGCGCCTGCGGGGCTTCGCGCTTTTCCAGCTCCTCATCCTCGTAGAACTTATCCTGATCGCGATCCATGCTAAAGTCCTTCCTTTCCGCATCCGGCGGGGCCCGATGCAGCTTAGTCTGCCCGGAGTATCCGGTTTAATCCAGTCGTGAAAATATCTCAGTCAAGCCTGCGCGGCGGCCATTTCCACAAAATCCACCGCCGTGTCGCCGTAGTCGCGGGTGTCAAACACGTTGAACGCCTCCGGCAGCGCCACGCTCGCGCGCTTCATGCGCTCCAGCACGATCAGGCACCCCGGCGCCAGCATGTCCCCGGCCAACAGCCGCTTCAGCGCGTCGCCGTAGGCCTCGGTCATCCGATAGGGCGGGTCCAGGAACACGAGGTCGAACATCCGGCCTTCCAGCGCGGAGATCGCGGCGCGATAATCCGAGCGAATGATCTGGGCGCGGAAGTCGAATTCGTCCTGGAGCACGCTGCGGGCGTTGCGCTCGATCGCCTGCTGCGCGGCGCGGGCGTTGTCCGCGATGACGGCCGATTCCGCCCCGCGGCTGAGCGCCTCCAGCGCCAGCGCCCCCGTGCCGCCGAACAGATCCAGCACCCGCGCGTCCTGCACGCGCGAGGCGATGATGTTGAACAGCGAGCCCCGGATCTTGTCGGACGTGGGGCGCGTATCCGAGCCCTGCGGCGCGAAAATCGTGCGTCCCCGGGCCTCTCCAGATATAATACGCATAACTCCACCTATGATATTGCCCCAATTATATCATAATTGTGCAATATTTGCAATCGGTTTTTCGAAAAAATATCAAATTTCAGGTTTTTGGGCCCTGGGCACCCGCTTTTTGCGCACCACGCGGGACTTTGCCTTGGCCCTGCGCTTGCCCTCGGCCATCGCTTTTTCCGATTTTGCCCACAGCTTCGGGCCCTGCATGTAGCCCGCGAAGGTCGCGGCCGGCAGTATGAACGGAGAGATCATCAGCACCGCCGCCACCGAGCCGGTCAGCCGGTCAAACGTATAGGTCCAGGCCAGCACGCACGGCCAGTAGGGCGCGGCCAGGATCCACGAGATCAGCCGCAGCGGCATCACCAGCGCCTCGACGTTCAAAAGCGAGCACACGATGTACGCGCAGCCGATCAGATACGCCGGCAGCGCGAACACCAGCGCGGCGCGCACGCCCGTGCGCACGCTCCAGGCGCGCCGGATCACCTTCTCGTCCAGCTGGCCGTGGGCGGGGCTCTCCGGGTCCTCGGCGCGCTTCACGCTCTCCAGCAGCCCGCAGGCCTCATGGCCGTAGGCCATGCCCTGCCGAAACGACAGATACAGCCCGCCCGCCAGGATCAACAAGCCCAGCACCAGCCAGGCCACGCGGTTCTCCAGCGAGAACAGGCCCAGGTTCAGGCAGATCATCAGAAACAGCGTTATCGCGTTCGTCCGCCACATTTCAGAAGTGCTCATGGATTCATACTCCTCATTTTACCAACGGAAGATGCGTCAGTCGATCACCTGCACCGGGATGCGCGCGCCGAAGCCCAGCATGATCTCGTAGGGGATCGTCTGGGCCAGCTCCGCCAGCTCGTCCGGCGTGATGCGCTCGTCGCCCTGCGCGCCCAGCAGCACCACCTCGTCGTCGAGGGAGACCTCCTGGATGTCGGTGACGTCCGCCATCACCATGTCCATGCACACGCGGCCCACCAGCGGCGCGCGCCTGCCGCACACCAGAACGCTTGCGCGGTTGCTGAGGATGCGGGGATAGCCGTCGCCGTAGCCGATCGGCAGCGTCATGATCAGGCTCTCGCGTTTGGCGGTGAACGTGCGGCCGTAGCCCACGGTGTCCCCCGCCTCGATGCGCTGGATGCGGATGGGATAGGTGGACAGCGTCTGGGCGTTCACCAGCTCCCCTTCCAGCTCCGGCACGCACGAGCCGTACAGCCCGATGCCCGGGCGCACCATGTCGTATTGCAGTTCCGTCTTGAACATCGCGCTGGTGGCCGCGGCGTGCGCGATGGGGTCGAAGCCAGCGTCCCGGATCACGTCCAGGCCCGCCTTGAAGCGCCGGTTTTGCAGCGCCGTGAACTCCGGGTCGCTGTCAGCGACGCAGAAGTGGGTGAACACGCCCTCCATCTGAACGTCCGGGCAGCGCTTCCAGTAGCACAGCAGGGCCCTCAGGTCCTCCTCGCCCCGCACGCCCACGCGCGACATGCCGGTATCCAGCTTCAAATGCGCCTTCGCGGGCACGCCCGCGCGGACGGCCTCGTCCTGCAATATGTCCAGCATCCGGGGGGTGTACACCGCCTGCGACGCGCCGCAGCGCACCGCCTGGCGCAGCGATTCCTCCGACGCCCCGCCGAGGATCAGTATCATCTGGCCGATATCCGCCGCGCGCAGCGCCTCGGCCTCCTCCACGATGGCCACGGCAAAGGCGTCCGCCCCGGCCCCGATCAGCTTGCGGGCCGTGCGCACGGCGTCGTGGCCGTAGGCGTCGGCCTTCACCACGCACATCATCTTCACCTGCGAAGGCAGGCGGCGGCGGATCGCCCTCGCGTTGGCGGCGACGGTCTCGGTGGAAACGCGCATGATCGTCGGTCGCATGGCGCTCTCCCCCTCTCAAAACGGGCATTTGGTTCCAACAAAACCATATTATATCGTATTCCCGTCAAAATTGCAACATGAATGTCCAAATACGGTCATTTTTAATAGAAGCGTATTGCAAAAGGCCCCCGCGGAGTGTATACTGTAGGGGATATCCGCATCACGCGCGAGGGAGGTTTACCGATGGGTCTTCGGAATTTGATGAACAACTACTACTACGGCAAACAGGGTCAGGCCGATTACACGATCGAGAACATGCCCCAGAACCGCCGCCAGCTGTTCGCGGAGGTGTTCAAGGTGCGCTGGAGCGCGCTGTTCGGCGTGAACCTGCTGTACATGATCGCCTGGATCCCGGCCATCGCGTGGACGGCCATCAACTTCATCGCGCTCTTCAACGGTGCCCAGGCGCTGACCGGCGAGCAGATCTACGGCCTGTTCTTCACGTGGCTGCTGGTGATGGTGCCCTGCGTGGCGATCACCGGGCCGTTCAACGCGGGCGTCAGCTACGTGCTGCGCAACTGGGCGCGCGACGAGCACAGCTTCGTGCTCAGCGACTTCAAGGACGCGGTCAAGGCCAACTGGAAGCAGGCGCTGGTGATCTCGCTGATCGACGGGCTGATGCCGTTTATACTGTTCACCGGCTGGCGCTTCTACAGCAGCATGCTGCAGCAGAGCATGCTGTTCGTGGTGCCCGCGGGCATGGTGCTGCTGGTGGCTATACTGTGGACGCTGGCCAGCATGCTGGCCTACCCCATGCTGATCACCTATGACCTGAAGATCAAGGACGTGATCCGCAACGCCGTGCTGCTGTCGATCGCGAAGCTGCCGTTCTCGGTGCTGATCAAGCTGCTGACGCTGGCGGTGCCGGCAGTGGCGGTCGGGCTGGGGCTCGTGGCCAGCTACGCCAACTGGCTGTTCGAGACCTACCTGAATACCCGCATCGAGGGCGCGCGCACGAACATCGGCCTGCGTCCGGACGACTGGGACGACGTGACGTACATCCCGGAGGACGACGAGGACTGAAGAGAGTGAGGAGTGAGGAGTTGAAAAGCGGCTGGCGCCATATTATAACTATTACTCCACTCGAAGCGTAACTCTCATACAATCGTACAGATCCTTCGCTTCGCTCAGGATGACAACGACGCGAGTCTGTCATCCTGAGCGAAGCGAAGGATCTGTACGTTGCGAATAGTTAAGTTATCGGGCCAGAAGTCAAGCGAATCGAATCTGTCACTATTAACTCCATACTCCACTCTCCACACTCCACACTTTTTCTCACTCTCATTCCCCATCAGGAGGTCATCCATGCGACAAATCGAACTCCTCTCCCCGGCAGGGTCGATGGAGGCGCTGCGGGCGGCGCTGCGCTTCGGCGCGGACGCGGTTTACGCGGGCGGGCCGCAGTTGCAGCTGCGCGCGGGCTCGGCGGGCTTCTCGATGGACATGCTCGCGGACGCGGCCAGGGAGGTCCACGCTCGCGGCAAGAAGCTCTACGTGACCGTGAAC